>NZ_JBFAHK010000012.1:121274-321128 GCF_040802095.1 Nonomuraea sp. NPDC050783 | reverse complement strand
GGCTCCTGGACCCCCCAGGCCGCCACCGAGGCCAACCCCTTCGCCGGCAAGGCCAACAGCGGCGCCACCTGGACCAACGACATCAGCCACGGCGAACTGATCCGCACCAGCGCCGACCAGACCATGACCGTCGACCCCTGCAACCTGCAACTGCTCTACCAGGGCCGCAGCCCCAGCTCCGGCGGCGACTACGGCCTGCTGCCCTACCGCCCCGGCCTGCTGACCCTCCAGCGCTGACACCCCAGCGGCTGACACCCCAGCGCTGACATCTCGACGCTGACGGCGTGGCCCCGGGCCCGGCTCCTTCCCGGCCGGGCCCGGGGCCACCGGGCGAACCGGGCCCTGGGCACGAGGTCTGGGAGCATCGACGTGCCCAGGGCCCTACGACCGCCCTGGCACGCGCGCCGCCGCCCCGCGTCCCGTGGCTAGACTGCCGCCATGACCGCGGAGTCGTCCCCCCTCACCATCGCGCAGCTCGCCGAGCTGGCGGGCGTTTCCACCGCGACGGTCTCCAAGGTCGTGAACGGCCGTTCCGAGGTGTCCTCCCAGACCCGCGCCGCCGTGGAGGAGCTCATCCGCAGGCACGGCTACCGGCGCCAGCGCCGCCGCTCCACGCCGACCGCCCTGGTGGAGCTGGTCTTCCACGCGCTGGAAGGCGACTACCCGGCCGAGATCACCAAGGGCGTGGCGCGGGTCGCCCGCGAGCACGACCTCACGGTGGGGATAGCCGACCTGCACCGCGACCGCGCCGCCGCGGACACCTGGCTGGAGGGCGTGCTGCGGCGCCGCCCGAGCGGCGTGATCGCCGTGTTCTCCGGCCTGACCGAGACCCAGCACGAGCACCTCGCCCGCCGCGAGATCCCGCTGGTCCTGCTGGACCCGGCCGACGTCCCCGCCCGGGGCATCCCGTCGGTCGGCGCCGGCAACTGGAACGGCGGCCTCGCGGCCACCCGCCACCTCCTGGAGCTCGGCCACCGCCGCATCGCCATCATCACCGGGCCCGACTCCGCGCTGCCCAGCCGGGCCCGGCTCGACGGCTACCGCACGGCCCTCGACCTGGCCGGCGTGCCCGTCGCCCCGGAGCTGATCGACCGGGGCGACTTCCTCATCGAGGGCGGCCAGGCCGCGGCGCACCGGCTGCTGAGCCTGCCCGACCGGCCGACCGCGATCTTCGCCACCAACGACGGCCAGGCCGTCGGTGTCTACCACGCGGCCCGCCGGCTCGGCCTGCGCGTCCCCGACGACCTCAGCGTGGTCGGCTTCGACGACATGCCGTCGGTGCGCTGGACCATCCCCCCGCTGACCACCGTCCGCCAGCCCCTCACCGAGATGGCCGCCGCGGCGACCTCGATGCTGCTGACCCTGGCCCAGGGCGAGCCGCTGCCGCAGAGCCGCGTCGAGCTGGCCACCGAGCTCGTCGTCCGCGACAGCACCGCGCCTCCCCCGTAGCTCACCCCTTCAGGCTGCTCAGAGCGGCGGCGGGGTCGTCGGTGATCTCGATCACCCGGCGGGCGTCGTAGTTGCGGCTCACCCCGACCGAGGCGATGAGCTCGCGCGGGACGCGCACGTCGACGTACGCGCCATAGCGGATGCGCAGCTCCTCCGCGGTCACGACATGGGGCCGGGTGGCGGACGCCGCCCCGAGCGCCAGCACGAACAGGAGCTGGTAGACGTCGGCCGCCATGACGACGGCACGCAGGCCGGCCGTGGCGCCCGAGACCGCCAGCATCCCCTCCAGGGCGACGCCCTGCACGATCACGGCGAACGACAACATCAGCAGCAGCGGCCGCTGGCTCCTCGCGTACGCCAGGGCGGTACCGCCCGGCGGCACCCCGTCCTGGCGCCGCCTCACCCACAGGGCGAAGCCGGCCAGGTTCGTGCGCTCCGCTCTCATGAGCATGCGCACCGGGAGCGGCACCAGCGCGTCGGTGACCGTCCTCAGCGCCTCCCCCGGCGCGGCGCCGCCCTCGCGAGCGGCCCTGAACAGCCGGTAGGCGTGCAGGTGGCCCAGGGCGGACAGCGGCGCGACCACCGCCGCGGCCACCACCGCCGCAGGCGTGGGCGTCACTCCTCCCGCGACCATCGACAGGGCGGCGAGCAGGTCCAGGACCGCCACCGCCATCAGGCCGTCACGGGGAAGGCTGATCCGCATGCTCCGGTCCTTCCGTCGGAGGAGGGTCATGAAGATCATAGGCAGTGGTCGCCGCCCGCCACGCGGGGCACCCCTCGCAGGCCGTTCCTAGGGTTCGGAGACCTCCTGGAGGAGCGGGCGGAGGGCGGTACGCAGGTGGTCGAGGGCGCCGCGGTACAGCTGGGGGCCCACCGAGACCCGGGCCACGCCGATCGCCCGGAGCTCGTCCAGCGACCCGCGTCCCAGCGCGAGACCGGCGTTCACCGGCCCGCCCGCCTCGGCGACGATGGCCCGTAGGTCCTCCGGCCCGGCTCCGGCGGGGAACACGCAGTCGGCGCCGGCCGCCAGGTACGCCCCGGCCCTGCGGATCGCGTCGGCGCGCCTGCGGTCCCCGGGCAGCGGCGAGGTGGGGAAGAAGGAGTCGATCCGGGCGTTGACCACCAGCGGCACCCCGATCCGGCCGGCGGCCTCGCGCATCCGCGCGAGGTAGGCGGCACGGACGTCCACGTCGACGAGGCCGCCGTTGACGTGGTCGCTGTCCTCGATGTTGCAGCCTGCGGCGCCGATCCCGACCAGGAGCTGGACCAGCTCCTCCGGGGCCATCCCGTAACCGGCCTCGGCGTCCACCGTGACCGGCACGGCGACGGAGGCCGCGATGCGCCGGGCGACGAACATCATGTCCCCGATCGGGGCGCCCTCGCCGTCGTCGTGGCCCAGGGCGGCGGCGATCGCGTTGCTGGCGGTCGCGACCACCGGGAAACCCGCCTCGACGACGGCGCGGGCGCTGCCCACGTCCCAGGCGTTGGGCAGCACCAGCGGAGCGCCCGGGACGTGCAGCGCGCGCAGCAGCTCCGCCTTGTCCCTCAGGCCGGACCTGTCCGCCCGGTGTGTCGTGGCGGCCTCCACCGGCGGGGGCGCGGCGTGGCCGGCGCCGGGGATCACGGCGTTCTTGTCCTCGAGCGACGATCCGCTCATGTGCGTCCTCCAGAGGTGATGATCTTCTTCCAAGCCCGGCCGGACGGCCCGGCCGGGTCGCCGTCCCGATGTGCTCGGGCGATCCGTGGTCCTAGGCGCGATCCGTGGTCCTAGGCGCGGTCCGTGGTCCTAGGCGCGATCCGCGACCTCGGGCCGCGGGTTGCGGGGCGGGACCGGCGCCGGAGCGGCGCCCGGCCGGCCGGGCAGCACGAACCCGGCGATCAGCGCCCCGCCGGCCAGGACCGCGCTCAGGACGAGGGCGGCGGTGAAGCCGTCGGTGAACCGCTGCGGCGTGCCGAGGCCGCCCGCGGCGGAGAAGGCCGCCACCAGCGCGGCCACCCCGAACGCGCCGCCGAGCTGGCGGAGCGTGCTGTAGGCGCCGGAAGCCTTGCCCATGTCGGCCGGGGCGACGGCGCCGAGCACCGCGCTCTGCGTGGCGGGGATCCCGGCGGCGACGCCCGCGCCCGACAACACCAGCGGGAGGATCAGCTGCCGGTAGTCCCCGTGCGGCGACGCCACGGCGGCGATCCACAGCATGGCCCCTCCGTGCAGGACCATCCCGGCGACGAGGAAGGGCCGCTCGCCGAAACGGGAGATCAGCGCGCCCGCCAGCCGCGGGACCAGGACCGTCATGGCCCCCCACGGCATCAGCTGCAACCCCGCCACCAGCGGCCGGGAGCCGAGGCCGACCTGAAGGAACTGCGCCATGTAGTAGAGCGAGCCGAAGGTGGAGGCCCACAGCAGGAAGATCGCCACGTTCCCGGCGGAGAACGCGCGGGAGGCGAACAGGCGCATCGGCAACATCGGCTCGGCCCGCCGCCGCTCGACCACCACGAAGGCCACGACGAGCGCCACGCCCGCCACGAGCGGGACGGCTTCCGTCCTGACCAGCCCGAAGACCAGGGCGAACGCCGCCCCGGTGCCCAGCAGCAGGCCGGGCACGTCGATCCGGACCCGCGCGCCACGGCTCTCGCTCATCAGGCGCACGACCGCGAGGATCAGGACCGCGACGATCGGCACGTTCAGCCAGAAGATCCACCGCCAGGACAGCCCGTCCGCGATCGCGCCGCCCAGCAGCGGGCCGACCGGGACCGACGTGCCCACCACCGCGGTGAACGTCCCCAGAGCCCTGGCCCGCCCCTCGGGCGGGACGGCCCCGCCCAGCAGCGCCAGCGCCAGCGGCATCACCGCGGCCGCGCCCGCGCCCTGCACGGCACGGGCGGCGATCAGCCAGCCGGCGTCCGGCGCGAGCGCGCACCACACCGAGGCGGCGCCGAAGACCGCCAGCCCGACGGCGAACAGCCGCCTGCGGCCGAACCGGTCGCCCAGCGCGGACGCGGTCAGCATGAGGACCGCGAAACTCAGGGTGTAGGCGTTGACCATCCATTCGAGCTGCTCGCCGGAGGCGCCCAGCCCGGCCCTGATGGACGTCAGGGCGGTGGACACCACGGTCGCGTCCAGCCCGACCAGGAGCGCGGCCACGGACGTCAGCCCGAGGACCCATCGTGAGGTGCTTGTTCGGTTCATACCGGATCAGGACACCGGCCGGTCCAGGATCGGACCGTTCCTTCCGCGGGCCGGCTGGTGTCATAACAGGGAAAGAGGTGTCACAACAGGGAAGGATGGGGGCCACCTCGTGTCCGACATCGTCCAACCGCGCGTCGACGACGCGTTCGCCGAGCTCATCGAGCCTTACCGGAAGGAGCTGCGCCTGCACTGCTACCGCATCGTCGGCTCGCTCGCCGACGCCGACGACCTGGTGCAGGAGACCCTGCTCGCGGCCTGGCGCGGCCGGGAGAGCTTCGAAGGCCGCGCGTCGCTGCGCGGCTGGCTGTACCGGATCGCGACCAACCGCAGCCTGAACGCCCTGCGTGACCGGGCCCGCCGCCCCCAGGAGGCCGCCCGGCTGCCCGAGCCCACGCGGCTGGGCGAGCCGCTCTGGCTCGAACCGTACCCCGACAGCCTGCTGGAGGACGCGCTCACCGCGCCCCCAGGCCCCGAGGTCCGCTACGAGGAGCGCGAGAGCGTCAGCCTGGCGTTCACCGTCCTGCTCCAGCGCCTGCCGCCCCGCCAGCGGGCCGCCGTCGTGCTCTGCGACGTCCTCGGTTTCCGGCCGGGCGAGGCCGCGGAGATGCTGGACAGCACGCCCACCGCGGTGAAGGGGCTGCTGCAACGGGCCCGCGGCGCCCTGGAGACGAGCTGGGAAGGGGCTTCCGCGCCGCGCTCGCCCCGCGAGCGCGAGCTGGCGGGCCTGTTCGTCAACGCCCTGGAAGCCGGGGACATCGACGGGATCGTCTCGCTGCTGACCGACGACGCGTGGCTGACCATGCCGCCCGAGCCCTACGAGTACCAGGGTCCGGTCGCGATCGGCGACTTCCTGCGGTACACGCAGGACCGCCGGGGCGTCGCGCTGCGTGCCGTGCCCACGCGCGCCAACGGGCAACCGGCCTTCGGGTGTTACCTGCCGGTCCAGGAGGCCGCGATCGCCCGGGCGTACGGGCTGCTGGTGCTCACCACCACCGGGGAGGGGATCTCGGCGATCACGTGGTTCCGCGACTCGAGCATCTTCCCCTACTTCGGCCTGCCCCGGTCCCTGTGAGGAAGGACGGCCGCCGGCGGCTCCTCGCGGCGGGCCGGGGTCAGCCCCGCGTGACGGACGCGAGGAGCGCCAGCTTGTCGGCGCTGTCGGTGCCGGGGTCCGGGTGGAGGACGACGAGCGTCCGGCCCGGCGTGCCGCTGACGGCCAGCCGCTCCCGGTTCAGCCACAGGCTCCCGACCTGGGGGTGGTCGAGGTGCTTGGGGGTGCCGTGGCAGGTGTTGACGTCGTGGCGGGCCCAGAGCCGGCTGAAGAGCGGGCTGGCCAGGGAGAGCTCGCCGACCAGCTCGATGAACCGGGGGTCGTCCGTGTCGGTGCCGACCGACGCGCGGAAGCCGGCGACCATGCCCTGCGCGGCGTCCCGCCAGTCCGGGTAGAGGGCCTGCTCGGCGGGGTCGAGGAACACGTCCCGCAGGCGGTTGCGCCCCGCCGCGAGCCGCGGTGACAGGGCGGTCGCCGGCGCGTTGGCGGCGAGGACGTCGAAGTAGCGGCCCTCCACGTACGCGGGCAGCGCGAGCGTGCCGACGAGCTTGGCGACGCCCGGCGGGACGGTCTCCTTACGGGGCCGCCGCCGGCGCCGCCGGGGTTCTCCGGCTCCGAGGCGCAGCAGGTAGGCCGTGGCGTCGTCGTCGAGCCGCAGCACGCGGGCGAGGGATTCGAGGACCTGTGCCGAGGGATTGCGGTCGCGGCCCTGCTCCAGGCGCAGGTAGTAGTCGGCGCTGATGCCGGCGAGCATCGCGACCTCCTCCCGGCGCAGGCCCGGCACCCGCCGCACGCCCGTGGAGGGGATGCCGGCCTGCTCGGGGGTGACCAGCTCCCGGCGGGCGCGTACGTAGTCGCCGAGAAGGTTGGTCGCGCCGCTCAGGTCCCCGCTCATGCCCCCGCTCATGTCCCCACGGTAACCGGCGCGCCTTCGCCCGTGCCTGGTCCTGTCACCCCCAGGATCGCGGGGGCTCTGGCCCGGCCGGCGGGCGGGCGGGAACCTCGCTGCCGAGAGCGAGGAGTCACACATGTCAACATATTTGCTGGTACACGGGGCCTGGCACAGCGGGCAGTGCTGGGAGCGGGTGGTCCCGCCGCTGGCCTCGGCCGGGCACCGGGTGCTCGCGCCGTCACTGACCGGCTTCGGCGACAGGGCGCACCTGCTCGGCCCCGAGGTGGGACTGGACACGCACGTGGACGACGTCGTCGGCCTGATCACCGAGAAGGACCTCACCGACGTGATCCTGGTGGGCCACAGCTACGCCGGGCTGGTCGTCTCCTCGGCCGCCGAGCGCGTCCCCGGCCGCGTCGCCCAGCTGGTCTACCTCGACGCGATGGTCCCCGAGGACGGCGAGAACGCGCTGGACGTGCAGCCCGTGACGCAGGCCCTCATCGACCGCGCCGCCGGGTCCGGGACCGGCTGGCGGATCCCGCCGATGCCCGAGCTGCCGCCGCCCCTGGGCCTGTTCGGGGTCACAGAACCGGCGGACGTGGCCTGGCTGCGGGCGATGCTGTCCGACCAGCCGGTGCTCTGCTTCCAGCAGCGGGTCCGGCTGGCCGATCCGGCCGCACGGGCGATCCCGCGCGCGCACATCCACTGCGTCGGCGCCGTGCCGGAGGGCATCGAGCGGCGGCCGGTCCCGGCGACGCAGCCCAACGGCGACCCGTCGCGGGTGTGGGAGCTGGAGACGGGGCACGACTGCATGATCACCATGCCGGACGAGCTGGCCGAGCTGCTGCTCAAGCTCGCCTGACCCGCCGCCCGGGCGCGCGGGCGCGCGGGCCTGTGGGCGCGCGGGCCTGTGGGCGCGCGGGCCTGTGGGCGCGCGGGCGTGTGGGCGCCCGGACGCCCGGACGCCCGGACGCCCGGACGCCCGGGCGCGGGGTCTCGCCGGGAGGTGTCAGCCGACCACCGCGTCGTCGCCGGTGCCCACGCCGATGCCGGCCAGGCCGTCGCGCGTCCATCGCGGGGTGATGTCGGCCTCGAAGCGGTGCCGGTCCACGACGCGTCCCGTGCGGGCGTCGAGCTTGACGAGCGTCGTCGCGTCCTCGGCGACGTAGGTGTCCACGCCGTCCGTCAGCACGGTGCCGTCCCCCTCCCCGCTCAGGGCACGGCGCCAGGCGGTGCGGCCGTCGGCGATCCGGTAGGCGGCCACTTCGGTCCTCGATCGCACGGTCACCAGCTCGTCCGACACCCCCATCGCCTCCCCGTAGGGGTTGTCCCTGAGCCCCGCCGACGGGACGCGCCAGAGGACCTTCCCGTCCTGGACCCCGCGGACGACCAGAGCGCCGCCGTCGTCCACCGACGCCAGGCGGTCGGCGCCGAGCGCGACGTTCGCCTCCGCGCCCGCGCAGTCCTGGAAGACGAGCACGGTCTCGCCCGCGCTGCGGACCGAGCCGAGGACGGGGTCTCCTGTGCGGCAGGAAGCGGACGAGGCAGACGGGTGGGACCAGCGGGTCGTCCCCGTCCAGCCGTTCTCGTACCGCCAGGCCGTGGATCCGTCCGTGATCCGCTCTCCGAGCAGTCCTTCGCCACGCAGGCCCCACCACGAGCTCACCGCCACATCGCCGTATACCTCGGCCGCGAAGGAAGCTCTACCGACGACGTCGATCGACGGCGTCCCCCACCCCGCCGGACGCCAGGGATAGGAGGAGTCCCCCATCCGCGTCATGGTCTCGCCCGGCCGGCCGACGAGGGCGAGCAGCAGGAGGCTGACGACGGCGCAGGACACGAGATGGATCGACCGCATGAGCCCCAGCATGGCCCGCCGGCCGCCCGGACCGCCAGCGCGCAGGCCGCGAACCCGGCTCCCAGGAGGCTGGAGCCCGCCCAGCCCCAGGCGGCGAAGGCGGCGGTGGTGGCGGCCGCGCCGAGGGCGGAGCCGAGCGAGTAGAAGACCATGTAACCGCCGATGACGGCGCTGGTGCGCTCCGGGTACGCGGCGGTGAGCAGGTGCTGGTTGCTCACGTGGACGGCCTGCACGGCGAGGTCGAGCACCACGATCCCGGCGGCGAGGAGCCAGAGCGACCGCGGTAGCTGCGCGATCGCCGCCCACGACAGGACGAGCAGGGCGAGCGCGGCGCGGGTGACCCGGCTCGCGCGTCCCGCGTCCGCCCACCGCCCCGCGCGGGCCGCCCCGAGCGCGCCGGCGAGCCCCGCGAGGCCGAACAGCCCGATCTGGCTCTCGCCCAGCCGCCAGGGCGGGCCCGCCAGCGGCAGGGACAACCCACTCCACAAGCTTCCGAACGAGGCGAACAGGAAGAACGCGATGAGCCCGCGCGTCAGGAAGAGCCGCTGCCCGAGCAGCCCGCCGAGCGGGACGGCCACCACCCTCCGCCGGCCCGCCGGCGGGCGGGGGCGCTCCTCGGGCGCCAGGAAGGCCGGTACGAGGGCCGCGAACGCGAGGGACAGCACCGCGAGCACCGCGTAGACGCCGCGCCAGCCCCACACCTCGGCGAGCGCGCCGGTGACGACCCGCGCGCCCAGGATGCCGGCCACGACGCCCGAGGTCACCACGCCGATGGTCCGCCCGCGCTCGGCGGGCGGCGAGACCGACGCGGCGTAGGCCACCGCGGTCTGCACCACGACCGCGAACATCCCGGCCACCGCGAACCCCGCGAACGCCACCCACGCGACCGGCGCCGAGGCCACCAGGACCAGCCCCGACGCGGTGACCGCCAGGTGGGCGGCGATGAGCCTGCGCCGGTCGGCCACGTCGCCGAGCGGCACCAGCAGCACCAGCCCCGCCAGGTAGCCGAGCTGACCGGTGGCGACGATCCACCCGCTGAGCCGCGCCGGCACGCCGAGATCGCGCGCCATCGGCTCCAGCACCGGCTGCGCGGCGTAGACGCTCGCCACCGCCACCCCGCACACCACCGCCAGCAGCGCCCGCCGCCACGCGTCCATCGCACTCACCTCGATCAGTAGCAAATCGCAACCGTTTGACCGTACGGCATAATGGTTTCAATCCGCAACCGATCGGGAGGCGTCATGTCGCGCGGCACGAACCCCGGCTGGACCGACCCGGAGTGCCCAGTCGCCCGCACGCTCGACCTCGTCGGCGACAGGTGGAGCCTGCTCGTCGTCCGCGACGCGATGGACGGGGCGCGGTCGTTCAACGAGTTCCAGCGGCGCACCGGCATCGCCCGCAACATCCTCACCGACCGCCTGCGCAAGCTGGTCGCCCACGGGCTCCTCGCCCAGCGCACCGCGCCCTCGGGCCGCCGCCGGGAGTACGTGCTCACCGACGCCGGCCGCGACCTCTTCCCCGTCATCCTCACCCTGCGCCAATGGGGCGAGCGGCACGCCTTCGACCCCGGCGAGGCCCACTCCGTCCTCGTCGACAGGAACGGCGTCCCGGTGCCGGCCCTCGCGCCGACCGGCGCCGACGGCACCCGCCTCGACACCGACACCACCCGCGTGCGCAGGCCCGCGGGCCAGCCCCAGGACCCTGATCTTCAGGCTTCCTGAAGGTACGGTAGGAATGTGGTCATGAGACTCTCCCAGATCCCCGTCCCGGGCTCCCCGGCCGCCACCGCCGCGCGCGAGGTGGCCGCCGCCTACTGCCCTCCCTCGCTGTACAACCACTCGGTCCGCTCCTACCTGTGGGCCGCCGCGTACGGGGCCGAGCACGGCATCGCCTTCGACGAGGAGCTGCTGTACGTGGCCGCGGTGCTGCACGACCTCGGGCTGGTGAAGGAGTTCGACAGCCACGCGGTGCCGTTCGAGGAGGCGGGCGGCCACGTGGCCTGGGTGTTCGCGGCCGGGGCCGGCTGGCCGGTCGAGCGGCGCGAGCGCGTGGCGCAGGTGATCGTGCGCCACATGTGGGACGCCGTGGACGTGGCCGAGGACCCCGAGGGGCACCTGCTGGAGCTGTCCACCGGCATCGACATCTCCGGGCGCCGGGCCGAGGAGATCCCCGCGGGCCTGCGGGCCGAGGTGCTGGAGGCGTATCCCCGGCTGGGCCTCGCCGCCGAGTTCGCCGCCTGCTTCGAGAGCCAGGCCGCCCGGAAGCCGGACGGCCGCGCCGCCCGGTCCGTCCGCGCCGGGCTCGCCGCCCGCCTCGCCGCCAACCCGCTCGAAACCGACAGCCCACTCGAAACCGCCGGCCCGCTCGAAACCGGCAGCCCGCTCGAAACCGACAGCCCGCTCGAAGCCGACAGCCCGCTCGAAGCCGGCGGCGGGGGCGTGCCGCGGCCGGGGAAGGAGCTCTCCTGACCGCGGATGCGCGAGGGCGTGTTCGAGGAGCAGCGGCCCCGGCTGTCCGCCCTGGCCTACCGGCTGCTCGGCTCGGCCGCCGAGATGGGCCTGCAGGCGGGCGACGCGGTGGCCGAGCTGGTGTCCGGACGGGACCCGCGGCCGGCGTGCGGTAGCGTCGCATTCGTCGCCGGCTTGTCGGACGCGGAATCGGAGGTGATCACGGTGCATCGGATCTTGTGACAGCCCCAATCCGGGGCTTCACGGAGCCGAAAGGTGACCGTATGAGCAAGACCGACAAGACCCGGCCCTGGTGGGTGCGGATGGCCGACGCGCCGATGGTGACCTGCGTGCCCGAGCACGATCACCGCTTCGGGCCGTGCACGCTGCCCGACGAGATCACCGCCGACAGCGCGTCCGTCAACCGGCGGACGAGCGGCTGCCACTGGCGCGCCACCGCCTCCTACGTGTTCGACTGTGGTGGCGTCGGCGGGGGCCGGGAGTGGTACCGCTTCCGGCGCCAGGACCGCCGCCGCAGCCGTCACCAGGCGCGCCGGGAACTGCGTGCCTGGCTCACCGCTCGCGGCGAGGGCTGAGGGAACAGGGAAGAGGAGCTACCGCCGGACCGCACGGGTCAGGCGGTCTCCCGCTCCGTCGATCTCCCCGGCGCCCCGCTGTCCCGGTGTCAGTGGCCGGCCGCCTGGAGCCGGTGCTCCTCCTCGGCGGTCCGCACGTCGTACGCGGAGCGGGCGGTGGAGATCTCCTGCTGGTGGTCCTCCGTCCAGAGCACCAGCGACTTGATCACCTCGTGCAGCGAGATGCCGAGCGGGGTCAGCGCGTACTCCACCCGGGGCGGCACCGTCGGATAGACGGTCCGATTGATCAGCCCGTCCCGCTCCAGGTGGCGCAGGGTGACCGTGAGCATGCGCTGGCTCACGCCGTCCACGGTGCGGCGCAGCTCGGAGAAGCGCATGGTCCTGCGGTCGAGGAGGGCGATCACCAGCAGCGACCACTTGTCGGCGACGCGGTCGAGGATCTGCCGCACGTCGCAGTCGGCCCGGACGTCCCACTGCCTGGCCTCGTCCTCGTCGGTCCCCGTGCACTGGCCCGGTGCCCTTGATGTGCCGTCTTCCATAGCTCCCAATGGTGACGCACGATTCCTTCGTTACCAAACAGAACCAGCCGTGCGGCACCGTCCGACGGGATGGCCACCCTGCCGGAGAAGCCCGCACCCGCCTCCGCCGCGCCCCCCCGGCCGGTCCGTACGACCCGCTGTCCGGCCTGGTCGTCGGCGGTTCCCGTGCGGTAACCCGGTGCCTTTGAAGTGCCTTCTTCCCTAGCTCTTCACGGTGACGCAAGATTCCTTCGTTACCAAACGGAACCATTGGAGAGCTCCTGTGTCGACCACCGTCCCATCCCCCGCTACCTCGCTGCGCCTGACACCACGGGCGTGGGGGATGTTGTTCGTCCTGTGCGGGGCGATCTTCCTGGAGGGCATCAACGTCGCCATGCTCAACGTGGCGCTGCCCGCCATCCGGGCCGACCTCGGCCTGTCCACCGGCGAGCTGCAATGGGTGATCAGCGCCTACGTCCTGGGCTACGGCGGGTTCATGCTGGTCGGCGGCCGGGCGGCCGACCTGTTCGGCCGCCGCCGCATGTTCCTGGCCTGGCTGGCGGTCTTCCTCGTCGTCTCGGCGCTGGGCGGCATGGCCGGCGAGGGCTGGACGCTCATCGCCGCCCGCTTCGTGGCCGGCGTCGCCGCGGCGGTCATGACCCCGGCCGGACTGTCGATCATCACCACCGGCTTCGCGGAAGGGCCGCAGCGCAACCAGGCGCTGCTGATCTACTCCGGCACCGCGGCGGGCGGCTTCTCCCTCGGGCTGGTGCTCGGCGGCCTGCTGGCGGCCGTGAACTGGCGGCTGGTGCTCTTCGCGCCCGCCGTCCTGGCGCTGGTCATCCTCGTGCTGGCCGTGCCGCTGATCCCCGCCACCCCGCGCGAACGCTCCCACGACCGGCACGTGGACGTGCTCGGCGCGGTCACCATCACCGCCGCCATCATGCTGCTGGTGCTCGGCGTCGAGCGGGCCTCCCATACGAGCGCCGGCTGGACGGCCGCCACCATCGCCGCGGGGCTCGTCCTCATCGCCCTGTTCGTCGTGATCGAGCGCAGGTCCGCCGCTCCGCTCCTGCGACTGGGCCTCCTGCGCTCGGCGCCCCTGGTCCGGGCGAACCTGGCCGGCCTGCTGTTCGCCGGGGCGTTCTTCGGCTTCCAGTTCATCGCGGTCCTCTACCTGCAGGAGCTGCGCGGCTGGAGCTCGCTGCAGACCAGCCTGGCCATGCTGGCCGTCGGCGCGGACGCCGTCCTCGCCCCGACCCTCACCCCCCGGCTGGTCAACCGGTTCGGCAACGCGAAGGTCATCCTGGCGGGGCTGCTCCTGGCCGTGCTGTCCTACGCGCTGTTCCTGCCCATCGCCGCGGACACCGTCTACCTCGCCATGTTCCCCACCATGATCATCCTCGGGGTGGCGTTCGCCCTCGCCTACGGGCCGCTGACCATCGTCGCCACCGACGGCGTGGCGGAGAGCGAGCAGGGGGTGGCCGGCGGGCTGCTGTACACCTCCTTCCAGTTCGGCGCCGCGCTCGGGCTCGCCGCCAGCACCGCCGTCATCGTCGCCACGACGGCCGGCGCCACCGCGGCCGGCATGCTCGACGGCTATCGCGCCGCCCTGGCCGTGCCCATCGCCGCCGCCGTCCTGGCCGCCGCCGTCAGCGCCCTCGGCCTGCGGAAGGAGCCGGTCCGATGAGCGCCGTCACGGTGAGGTCCTTCGCGGAGATCGAGCGGGAGTTCAACACCTTCATCGGCGCCATCGGGTACGCCACCATGGTCACCGTCGATGCCAGGAACCGCCCCCGCACCCGCGTCCTCATCCCCGTCTGGGAGAGCGTGGACGGGCGGCCGCTCGGCTGGCTGGCCACCTACCGGACCCCCGTCAAGGCGGCCCACCTGGCCGGCAACCCGCACACCTCCTTCTCCTACTGGAGACCGGGCAACAACTCGGTCGCCATCGACGCCGTGGCCACCTGGGCCGCCGAGCCGGAGGTCAAGAGCCACGTCTGGGAGCTGTACCGCGCCACCAGCCCGCGCGGGGCCGGCTACGACCTCGGCAACTTCTGGCGCTCGCCCGCCGACCCCAAGCTGCACGTCCTCCGCCTCGACCCCTGGCGCGTGCAGGTGATCCGCGGCATGGACCTGCGCAGCCGGATCTGGACGGCCCCGCGCGAGTGAGACCGGCCCCGGTACGGTGACGCGGGGGCCGGGCGGGCAGGGCCCCTCCGTCATGGTCCGGGCCGGGCGGACTGCTGCAGGCGCAGCGCGAGCCGCGTGCGATCGCGCAGCCCGTACTTGCGCAGCAGGCTCGTGACGTGGTTCTTGACCGTGCCCTCGGCGATGAGCAGCCGCTCGGCGATCTGCTTGTTCGTGGCCCCCGTCCCGATCAGCCGGGCCACCTGCGCCTCCCTGGCCGACAGTTGCTCCGGCTCCGGCGGCTCGCCGTACGGCACCGGCGCGGCCGTACGGCGGAGCTCGGCGACCAGCCGGGCGGCTATCGGGGAGGCCAGCACCGTCTCGCCCCGCCCCGCCCGCCGGATGGCCTCCACCAGCTCCTCCGGGGTGCAGTCCTTGAGCAGGTACCCCACGGCGCCGGCCCGCAACGCGCCGAAGACGTAGCCGTCCTCGTCGAAGGTGCTGAGCACGAGGGAGGCCACCGCCGGATGGCGGGCCGACAACGAGGCGATCAGCTCGACGCCGTCCATCCGCGGCATCCGCGCGTCCACCAGCGCCACGTCCGGACGGCACCGCCCGGCCACCCGCAGGGCCTCGTGCCCGTCGGCGGCCTCGCCCACGACCTCGATGCCGTCCTCGATCTCCAGCATCTTGCGCAGCCCCTGGCGGATGAGCTCCTGGTCGTCGGCCAGCAGAACCCGCACCGTCCTCATGTGTCCGTCCTCACGAGTCCGTCCTCACGAGTCCGCGCTCACGAGTCCGCCTCCACGCCGACCGGCAGCTCCGCGCGTACCTCGAACCCGCCGCCCGCGCGGTCGCCCGCGACGAGGGTGCCGCCCACCGCCCGGGCCCGCTCGGCGAGCGAGCTGAGGCCGAAGCCGCCGCGCGCCTCGCGGTCGCGGCCCCCTCCGTCGTCGGCGACCGTCAGGACCACCCGGCCGCCGAGGAAGGCGAGGCGGCCCTGTACCCGGCGGGCGCCGGCGTGCCGGACCGCGTTGGCCAGCCCCTCCTGCAGCACCCGGTACAGCACCAGCTCCACCTCGGGGTGCAGCGGCACCTCCTCGCCCACCACCTCGAAGGAGACCCCGAGACCCGTGCCGTCGAACGAGGACGCCAGCTGCTGCAGCGCCGTGCTGCCGACATGCGCGTCGAGCGCCAGCGGGCGCAACGCCCGGACCCAGCGCCGGGCCTCGGTCAGCGCCTGGCGCGTGAGGTCCTTGGCCTGGCGCACCTCGTCCCAGGCGGCCTCCGGGCGCCGGTCGCGGAACCGCTCGGCGTTCTCCAGGCACATCTTGATCACCGTCAGGTGGTGGCCGAGGGAGTCGTGCATCTCCGCGCCCATCCGCGCCCGCTCCCGCGCGACCGTCAGCTCCCTGATCCGGGCCAGCAGCCGCTGCGCCTCCTCACGCCTGCGCCGTGCCTCCAGCACAGCGGAGGTCATGCCCAGGACGAAGACGGCGAACACCACGATGGCCACGGTCTGCTCGACGGCGTCGAGGATCCCCTGCCCGTACAGCTTCACGACCGAGACGAACACCGTGCAGCACAGGAAGCCGATGATCAGCGCGGCCGTCCGCACGCCGTGGACGAACGCCAGGTGGGCCACGGCGATGAGGGTGAGCAGCTGGTGGATCTCGTCCGAGCCGGCCGGGCCCAGGGTCAACGTCGCCACCACGAACACCACGCCCGCCCACCCCCGCCACCCGCGGGCGGGCCGCCACGGCAGCACCGGCCACAACGCGCCCACCAGGGCCAGGTTGACGCCGAACAGCGCGCCCTGCACGGCGGAGGGCGCGGGGGTGCCGAGCCGCGCGAGATAGGCCGTCGCGGTGGCCGCGAGCACCACCCAGAACACGACGCTCAGCAGGGGCGGCGCCCCAGTGCCACGCGACCCGGCCAGGAAGGGCGAGACAGACGGACCGGACATCGGGCGGGGCATCGGGCGGGGCATCGGGCGGGGCGACACGGTGTGACCCTAGCCTTCCCGCGCCGCCGCCGTGATCCTCCCCGAGACCCATGACGAACGTCATGCCAGGTTCCTGCCACGGACCGATGCCCGGCGACGGCCGGCTTCCTACCGTGGCGTCATGAAAGCCACCCATCCGGTCCTGGCCGTGTCGGTCACCGTCGCCGCCACGTTCGCGCAGGTGATCATCGGTACCGCCCCCGTGGTGCTGCTGCTCGACCAGGATCACGCCCTGTACCGGCCCCTCGGCATGATCGGCATCACGCTGGCCTCGCTCGGGCTGGTCCATCTCATCCGCCGCTTCCTCACCCGCCGGCCGTGGCGGGGCGTGGGCCTGACCATGTCCTGGCGCGCTCCGCTCCAGCTCCTGACGGGCACGCTCGTCGGCGTGGCCGCGGCCTCCGCCGCGAGCGCCCTGTCGGTGGCGCTCGGCGTGACCTCCTGGCAGCCCTGGGAATCGGTCGCGCCGGAGCTGGCGTACCTGCCGCTCTCGATCGCCTTCGCCCTGCTCAGCCAGGCGTTCCCGGAGGAGCTGCTGTGGCGGGGGCACCTGTTCGACACACTCTCCGCCCGGCTGGCGCCGGCGACGGTGCTGGCCGTGGTCTCGGTGGGCTTCGGCGCCCTGCACATCCTCTCCCAGAGCCCGGCCGACACCCCCGTCGAGCGCGGGCTGTACGTGCTCCAGGCGACCGCGCTCGGCTTCGCCTGCACGGCGGCACGAGTCCGGACCGGCGCCTTGTGGATGGCGGTGGGGGTGCACACCGGCCTACACGTCAACGGGATGGTGCTGCCCACCCAGACCACCGGCTACGGGACGCAGCTGCTCATCGTGACCGCCACGTTCGGCGTCACCGGCCTGCTCCTCCTGGGCGGCCGGCGGCGGAGCGTCATGGCAGCCGCCGGCGACGCGCCGTCCAGGGACCGGAGCACCCCTTCCGGCCGGCCTGCCTCCGACGGCATTGTTTCGCCGCCTGACCAGGGGTGCCGAACAATCCCGCCGCCGCCACGATCCTGATGACGGACGACGCCGCGCCGGCCTCGTCCCCCTTCCGACGAGAGGACGCGCCCCATGCGAAGAATGATCACCCTTCTGGCCGGCACCACGCTGGCCGGCAGCCTCCTGGCGGCCCCGGCACAGGCGGCTCCCTCACAGGCGGCTCCCTCACAGGCGGCCACCGGATCGGTCGCCGCCGGATCGGTCGTCGAGCTGAGGAACGTGGCCACCGGCATGTGCCTGGCCATCGGCCGCGGCGAGGCGCGCAAGGGCAAGTCCGCCATCCAGTGGCCCTGCATCCACAGCCCGGCGCAACGATGGGTGATGTCGTCCGAGGGATACCTGGTCAACATGGCGACCGGCATGTGCCTGGCCATCGGCCGCGGCGAGGCGCGCAAGGGCAGGCCCGCCATCCAGTGGCCGTGCAACGGCGGGTGGGCGCAGCGCTGGAAGCCGAAGCGGATGTTCCGGGTCAGGGGCGTCCCGGAGGACGAGTTCCGGGCGTACCACTTCATGAACGGCGCGACCCAGATGTGCCTGGCCATCGGCCGCGGCGAGGCACGCAAGGGCAAGTCCGCCATCCAGTGGCCGTGCAACAAGGCGGCGAGCGCGCAGGCCTGGCGGATCACCAAGATCGGCTAGCGTCCCGCCCGGTCCTGATGAAGGCCGGCCTGCCCGGACCCCTTACGGCCCTGACCGTGAGGCAAGGCCAAGAGCACCCATAAGGCAGGTTCCTCGCCTCCACCTCAGGAAATAACTCATTGTAGCGAGTCGATAACTCCAGGCGACCAGGGAGGAGGCGTCGGACCTTGTCCCCCGGCACCCCCGACGACCACTGGCACCTGGTCGCGCGCCGACATGGTCGTGACCGGCGCCGAGGGCGCCACCCTCACGTACGCCGCCGATCCCGGCGAAACGGGGCTGCGGCCCGGCGCCTCCACGGGCCGGGCCGTCCATCTCGGCCTCCGGCCGGGCGGCGGCGGGCGAAGCCCGGTCGGCGGGTTCCGCTTCTCCGGCCGCGACCGCAGGACCGGGATCACGCCCGTGGTCCGGGAATGACCCCGCGGGGCAGCGGCTCCCCCGCCGTCAACGGGCACGGCGTGCCGGCCGAGGTCGCCGCGCCGCCCATCGGCACCTGGCGCTGCCGCGACGACGGCCTGTACCGCGAGATCCAGGCGCTCCGGGCGCAGGTGCGGCCCTTCGAGGCCCATCCGCCCCGCGCGCCGGCCGGCGGGGAACGGCCACCGGCCTGACTGTCCCCGCCAGGAGGCGGGCCGATGGGCGCGCCCGCCGTTTCCAGAGCCGGCGGCCGCCATCGGCCCGCCGATCCGCCCGCGACCGCGGATCGGGCGGCTCACCCGATGGTGCACGAGCCGGCCTTGGAGGACCCGTCCCACGGCGGCCGTCGCCGAGGACGCGGACACCACCGCGACGGGCGCGCGTACCCGGCTCATCCGCGACGGGGAGAGGCGGATCCGGCTCCCGCAGGGCAGCCCGGGGACCGTTACCGGGGACAGGCGGACGTTCACTCTGGAAGCCGAGCCCGTGCGGCCAGGGCGGCGGAGCGCGGACGGCGCGGGGTCCGGGCGGCGGCGTCACAGGGGCGCGTACCGCGCCGCGTACTCCCGGGACGGCGGGATCGGCGTGATCACGTCCACCAGGACGCCGTTCGGGTCGGCGACGATGAAGTGGCGCTGGCCGAAGTCCTCGTCGCGCAGCGCCAGCTCCGGCCTCAGCCCCTCGCGGACGACCAGCCGCTCCCACTCGGCGTCGACGTCGGCGACCTCGAAGTTGATCAGCAGCCCCGCCACCGGCCGGCGGTGGGCGGCGGGCAGCGTCGGGTGCTCGTGGTCGAGCAGGGCCAGCTCGTACGGCCCGCGCCGCAGGCTCACGTACCAGTCGGCCTCGAAGGCCACCTCGTAACCGAACAACCGGACGTAGAAATCCTTCGAGGCCGCCAGGTCGGCCGTGCACACCACCGGGTACACGCTGCTCAGCTCCATGCGCTCCGCCTCCTCCTCCGCAGTTCACATACCGACGGTATGCGAGGGTACGCTATTTGAGATACCATCGGTATGTCAAAGGGGACACGGTGACGAGGACGGGGACCAGGACGGAGCAGAAGGAGCGCACCCGCCGCACCCTGCTCGCCACGGGCAGGCGCCTGTTCGCGACCAGGGGCTATGCCGGGGTGGGGGTGGCGGAGATCGTCCGCGAGTCCGGCGTCACCAAAGGCGCCCTCTACCACCACTTCAGCGGCGGCAAGACCGACCTCTTCCGGGCCGTGCTGGAGGACGTGCACCGCGAGGTGGCCGGCCGGGTGGCCGCGGCGGCCGAGGCGGAGGGCGACCCGTGGGCGCGGCTCAAGGCGGGGTGCGCGGCGTTCGTCGCGGCCGGCGCCGACCCGGAGGTGCAGCGGATCATGCTGATCGACGGCCCCGCGGTGCTCGGCTGGAACGAGTGGCGCGCGCTCGACGAGGCCGCCGCCTTCCAGCACCTGACCGAGGCCCTGTCCGCCCTGGTCGCGGACGGCACCATCCCCGCCCAGCCGGTCGCGCCGCTGGCCCGCCTGCTGTCGGGGGCGATGAACGAGGCCGCGCTGTGGCTGGCGCAGTCCGCCCCGGCCGACCTGGCGGGCACTCAGGCGGCGCTGTCCCGCCTCCTCGACGCGCTACGCGCCTGACCGAACACCCTCCCCACCGGCGCGCGCGGCCCCGGCTTCCGCGCCGGTCCGCGCGAGCAGGCGCAGCGCGTCCGCCGAGCCGGGGTCGTTCGGGGTGTAGACCTCCAGCCGGTGATCGGGACTGTCGGGCTGCAACCAGACCTGGTAGTCGACGCTCAGGGCGCCGACCGTGGGATGGCGCAGGTGCATCGTCCCGACGGTGCAGTCGGAGACCTCCCCGGCGGCCCACATCCCGGTGAACTCGTCGCTGCGCATCGTGAGCTCGCCGATCAGCTCCGCCAGGCGCGCGTCGGTGGGGAACCGGCCCGCGGTGAGCCGGAGGTAGGCGACGTGGATGCGGGCCAGCTCCTCCCAGTTGCGGTGCAGGTCGCGGGTGAGCGGGTCCAGGAAGAACATCCGCGGCACGGACGGGCGGCCGTCCGGCCGCCAGGGCGCGTCGAAGGGAAGGTGCTCGGCGAACAGCGCGTGACCCGTGCGGTTCCACGCCAGCACGTCGCCCCGGCGGCCGAGAACCAGCGCCGGGGTCGAGTCCGCCAGGTTCTCCAGGAGCGCGAGCACCCGGGGGTGGGGCTCCTCCACGGGCGGCGCGGACAGGCGCGGGCTGGCCGGCCGCCTGGCCAGGTTGTGCAGGTGGGCGGTCTCCACCGGGTCCAGCCGCAACACCCGGGCCAGGGCGTCGAGCACCTGCGCGGAGGCGGTGCCCGCCTGGTCCTGCTCCAGCCGCGTGTAGTAGCCGGCGCTCACCCCCGCCAGGTGGGCCAGCTCCTCGCGGCGCAGGCCGGGAACCCGGCGCGCGGTCCCGAAGGTACGCAGCCCGGCCTGCTCGGGCGTGATCCGGTCGCGGCGGCTCTTCAGAAATGCCCCAAGTCCTTCCACGGCTTCGAGCGTAAGGCGCGCCGCACGCGCGTGGGTGCACCTGTCAGGTGCACCCACGGCAGGGGGATGGCTCGATGGGCCCGTCCCGGTGGAGGGTCGGCACCATGTCTCGACAGCTCACGTATCAGGCGCCGGGCCTGCGTGCCTGGCTCGGCCTGCTGGTGGTCCTGGGGCCCGTCCTGCTGGTCTCCATGGACGGATCGATCCTGTTCCTGGCGATGCCGCGGATCAGCCGGGCCCTCACGCCTACCGCCGACCAGGCCCTGTGGATCCTCGACGTCTACGGCTTCGCCGTCGGCTCGCTGCTGATCGCCTTCGGCAACGTCGGCGACCGGTACGGCAGACTGCGGCTGCTGATGACCGGCGCGGCGGTGTTCGGGGCCGGCTCGGCGGCGGCGGCGTTCGCCCCGGGCCCGGAGCTGCTGATCGTCGCCCGCGCGCTGATGGGGGTGGCGGGCGCGACCCTGCTGCCGTCGGGGCTGGCGGTGCTCAGCGAGCTGTTCCCCGATCCGCGGCTGCGGGCCCGGGCCATCGGTGTCTTCGCCGCCACGTTCGCGGCGGGGTTCGCGATCGGGCCGGTGGCCGGTGGCGTCCTGCTGGAGCGGTTCTGGTGGGGCGCGGTCTTCCTGATCAACCTGCCGGTGGTCGGGCTGTTCCTGGTTCTGGCGCCGTTCCTCCTCAGGGAGGTGCGCGCGGCCCGCGCGGGCCGGATCGACGTGCCCAGCGTGGTGAGCTCGGCGGCCGGGCTGCTGCTCGCGGTCTACGCGCTCAAGCGCGCCGCCGCCGAGGGGCCGGAGCCGGTCCCGCTGCTGCTGGGGGCCGTGGGGGCGGCTCTGCTGGCGTGGTTCGTCCTCAGGCAGCGGAGCCTGCCGCACCCGCTGATCGACCTCTCGCTCTTCCGCGACCGGGTGTTCGCGGTGTCGGTCGTCACCGGGCTGCTGCCCCTGGCGGCGTGGTCGGCGACGGCCTACCTGGCGGGCGTCTACCTGCAGTCCGTCCTCGGCCTGCCGGTCCTGGACGCGGCGCTGCTCGCGCTGCCGGGCGCCGCCGTGCTGACCGTCACCTGCGTCGTCACGCCCTTCGTGGTGGACAGGATCGGGAAGCGGGCGGCCCTCGTCACCTGCCACCTGTCCATCGCGGGCGGCCTGCTCCTGCTGCTCCCCGCGTCGGCCGCGGCCGGCGGGGCCGGCTGGTACGTCGCCTCCACGGTCGTCACCGGCGTCGGCTACGGCATCTGCTTCAGCGTCGTCGCCGACACCGCCGTGGGCGCGGTCCCCCCGGACCGGGCCGGCGCGGCGGGCGCCATCGCCGAGACCAGCAACGAGATCGGCAACGCCCTCGGCATCGCGCTCCTGGGCTCGCTGGCCGTCGTGGTGTTCCGGCTGTGGGGACCGGACGCGGCCCCCACGCTGGAGGAGACCCTCCAGCTCCCGGCTCTCGCGCCCGCGGTCGCGGCCGAGGCGAGGGCGGCCTTCGTCACGGGCCTGCACGCGGTCGCCGTGGTGGCGGGCTCGCTCCACCTGGCGCTGGGCCTGCTCGCCCTCCGCCTGCTCCCCCGGCCGCGCGCGGCGGGTCAGCGGTCATGACCGCCGTACGGGGTCCCGCCGCGCGGGCCGGGATCACCTCGTCAGTGGCGCTGCTTCTCGTAGGCGTCGATGGCCTTGCCCAGCTTGGCGAACTTCTCGGTGAACCAGACGTTCTCGGCGCCCGACGTCGGGCGGTCGGCGTCGACGTACTGGTAGCCGAGGTTGGAGAAGACGGCGACGACGTAGCTGCGGCCGCCCTTGCCGGACAGGGCCTTGACGATGCCCGCCTCGGCGCCGGAGTTGTTGACCCAGCCGTTCTTGTGGGCGTACGTCACCTCGGCCGCGCTGTCGCAGGGCCGCACGTCGTGACCGTAGGAGATCCCCTGGCCGGGGATGGTCACGGTGCCGTCGGCGGCGATCCAGCGCGGCGGCGTGAGCTGCGGGATGCCCTGGGCGGGATAGCTCGCGCCGCACCAGTTGGTGGTGGATAGGGCGATGTTCATGCCCTGCTCGGCCAGCTTGCCCGTGAAGAACGCGCGGGAGGCGGGGCTCAGGGCGGCGGCGGTGACCGCCGTGCCGGCGGGCGTGCGCCAGAGGACGCCCTGGCCGCCGTTGACCAGCATGAGCAGCTTGGCCGTGTCCAGAGAGGTCATGGTGACCGGGTTGCCCCAGCGGGCGCCGTTGGCCGGGTTGGTGTTCTTCAGCTGCAACGTCTCCAGGCCCAGGTCCTGGAAGGTCTGGTTGAGCCCGTCGACCGCGCCGCGGTCGTGCAGCAGCTTGACCAGGGCGCAGGTGGCGGCGTTGGAGGACCAGGTGAGCGAGGCGTCGAGGTAGTCGCGGACGGTGTCGCTGCCGGCCGGGCCGCACAGCGAGCTGACCGTCGTCGGCTGGTAGTCATAGGTGTCGTCGAGGGCCAGCTCGCCCCGGTCCACCAGGCGCAGCACGCCGAAGGCCACCATCAGCTTCAGCACGGACGCCGGGTAGGGGGACATGAAGTCGAGGGGGGCGTTCTCGCGGCCGGGGAGGATGTCGATGGTGCCCTGCGCCTTGTTGGCGTACCAGCCGGCGTCGTCCCACTGCCGCCAGCGCACGGCGGTGGTGTGCAGGTCGCGGTCCACCGGGACGATCTTCCCGTCGGGGTACTGCGGGCTCATCAGCACGGTGCCGGAGGAGACGGGCCGGCCGAGCCGGTCGAGCTCGATGACGGTCAGGTCGATCTGCGGCTGCTGCGCGATCGGCTCGGCCGCGGCGGCCGCGGCACGCAGCTCGGCCTGCTTCGGCGGCGGCGCCGCCTCCTTCTCGACGTCGCCGGCCCGCAGCGCGTTCAGCTCGGCCGCGGTCGCCGGCGGGGCGGTGTCGAGGACCTGCTCGAACGCTAACCGGTCGAGGGTCTGCCGCAGGTGCCGCGCGAGGCCGGTGCCCTCCTCGGCGGCGGCCGCCGGGGAGGGCGCGGCGAGACCGCTCAGCAGGACGACGCCGGCGGCCATGCCACCAAGGATCTGACTACGTCTCCGATTTCTTGTAAAGATCACTTGCCCACCTTAGCCAGCGCGGGTATCCGCGGCGCGGCTCGCGGGCGGGTGGCATGGATCACACTTCGACCGCGGTCAGCGCGGTGATGGCCGGCGGCTTCGTGGCAGGGCCCCTCCTGGACGGGCGGACGTGCGGACGGCCGCGGCGCCGGACGCGAGGGCCGTGCTCGCCGCGACGGCCGACCGGCTGGCCGCCCGCCCGGAAGCAGATCATCATCGACCTGTGACGCGGGCGGGCCCCTGAGCCGGGGCCCCGCCCGCGCGGGTCAGGCGCCGGCGCTGTCGAGGCGGCCGAGCTGCTGATCGGTGAGCTTGACGTCGAGGGCCGGCAGCGCCGCCTCGTACTGCTGGAGGGTGCGCGGCCCGATCAGCGGCACGATCGTCGGCGAGGTCTGGTGCATCAGCCAGGCGAGGACCAGCGCGTTCGGGGTCACGCCGACCTCGGCGGCCACCTCGGCGACCGCGGCCAGCCGGGCCTCGGCATCCGGCCCCTGGTACGGGTTCATCGCCGCGTGGCCCTGCCGCTTGGCCGGATCGTCGTAGATGCCCTTGAGGATCGGGGAGTACGCCACGAGGGTCAGGTCGTCGTGCGTCTCCAGGTAGTCGAGCTGCTCGTCGTCCACGATGGAGAGGTGCCGGAGCCCGGCGCGGCGCCGCAGGTAGGAGTGCTGCTGCTGGAGCGCGACCGGCGCCGGCCAGCCGTGCTCGGCGCACAGCCGCCGGATCCGCTCCAGCCGCCAGGTACGCACGTTGGACCAGCCGATGTAGCGGACCTTGCCCGCCTGGACGATGCCGGCCAGCGCCTCCAGCGTCTCCTCCAGCGGCGTGGCCCGGTCGTCCACGTGCACGTAGTACAGGTCGACGTGGTCGGTGCCGAGCCGGCGCAGGCTGCCGTCGATCGCGTCCCGCAGCGTCTTCGCCCCGGCCCCGACGAAGTTCCGGTACGCGGCGTCCCAGTCGGGCCGGCCGTCGGCCCAGACCGCGTCCAGGTCGCGGACGACGGCGCTGCCCTTGGTGGCCAGGAACACCTGGTCCCGGCGCCCGGTCCTGGCCAGCCAGCGGCCGATCAGTTCCTCGCTCTCCCCGCCGTGGCTGCCCTGGTTCTCCCACCAGCAGTAGCAGTCGGCGGTGTCCAGGAAGGTGCCGCCGGCCTCCGCGTACCGGTCCAGAATCGTGACGGCCTCGTCCTCCGGCGTGACGGTGCCCATGATCATGCAACCCAGGGCGAGCTGGCTGACCTGCTCGCCGGTGCGGCCAAGCTGCACGGTCCTCACGTGTCTTCTCCTGTCGTCGGTGGTGTTCAGCCCACGCCGCCGACGCTAGGAGGTGGAGCGCGCTCCAGGTCAAGGCGGCCCGCCCGAACGTCCGGACGTCACCGGCCCGGGGGCGGAGGCCGCCGGATCGCGGCGACGTCGAGCTCCAGCGTCACCGTCCTGCTGACCAGGCCGGCGGCGGCGGACCAGTTCACGCCCCAGTCCTTGCGGTCGATCGTGGCGCGGCCCGTGAAGAGGACCCGCGGGCCGCTCGCCGGGCCGGGCTCGACGCCGGCCAGTTCGAGGTCCACGGTGACCGGGCGGGTCACGCCGCGCATGGTCAGGTCGCCGGTGAGCGCGAAGGCGGTCCCGCCGGTCCGCCGCACCTGGCCGGAGGTGAAGGTGATGACGGGGTGGCTGCCCAGGGCGAGGTACTTGCCGCGCAGGTGCGCGTCGCGCCTGGGGTTGCCGGTCCGGATGCTGCCGGCCTGGATGGTGAGCTCGACGCGCGACCTGGACGGGTCGGCGCCGTCGAGGTGCGCGCCTCCCTCGAACGCGTCGAACCGGCCGCGTACCTCGGGGCCGATGGTGTGCCGGGCGACGAAGCCGATCCGGCTGCGGGCCGGGTCGAGGACGTAGTCGCCGGTCAGGTCGCCGGGCAGGTCGCCGGGCATGGTCGAATCGTCGGACACGGTCATGTCCCGATCAGAGCTCCGGACCGGCGGCCGACGGCGAGCCCGCGAGCGGAGTGGTGTCGAGGTACCGGATCTCGTAGACGCGCTCGGCGAACCTCCAGCCCTCGGGGGTACGCCGGTAGCGGTCGTGGTAGAGGGCGTGGTTGAGGTACGAGCCGCCGTCACGCAACCGGCCGAACTCCTGGACGTAGGACCGGCCGCTCGCGGTGTCGCCGTCGAGCTGGACGGTGCCGGGATGGACGTTCTGCACGAAGAACTCCCAGAGCCCCTGCCCCCACTCGACCCCGGCGCGGATCGCGCCGCGCCCGACGAACTCCCTGTCGATGTGCGGCCAGCGCATGACGCCGTCCGGGGTGAACAACGATTCGACGCGATCGAAGTCGCGCATCATCACCGCGTCGGTGAGTTCGCCGCGCAACGCCTCGATCTCGACACGATCGGCGATCACCTGCATGTCACTCATCGGTCTTTCCCGCCTTGTCGATGGATGTCCTGGCCGGTCCAGCTTCCAGGCGGCTCAGCGGTGGAACAATGGAGGATTCACCGGGCCATCCATAACATGGGGGTTATCAGTGGAGCTGAGGGACATCGAGATCTTCCTGACGCTCGCCGAGGAGCTGCACTTCGGCCGCACCGCCGAACGGCTCCACGTGTCCCAGGCCCGCGTCAGCCAGGCGATCAGCAAGCAGGAGCGCCGCCTCGGCGTGGCGCTGTTCGACCGCACCAGCCGGCAGGTGGCCCTGACCCCGATCGGCCGGCGCCTCCGCGAGGACCTGCGACAGGCCTACGACCTGCTCCAGGAGGGCCTCGCCCGCGCGGAGGCGGCCGGCCTGGCCGCCGCCCGGACCGTGCGGCTGGGCGTCTTCGGCCACGCCGGACACGTGCTCCGCCCCCTCGTCGAGGCGTTCCGCGCCCGGCACGGCGGCGAGATCCAGTTCAGCGAGGTCACCGGCGGCAATCCGTTCGCCGCGCTGCGTGCCGGGGAGGCCGACGCGCACGCGCTGTGGCTGCCGGTGGCCGAGCCCGACCTCACGGTCGGTCCCACCGTGCTCGTCAGCGGGCGGGTGCTGGCGGTGGCCGCCGGCCATCCGCTGGCCGGCCGCGGCAGCGCGTCCCTGGAGGACCTGGCCGACAACCACGTGGTCGATCTCGGCCCCGGTGCGCCCGAGTACTGGGTGGCGTCCATGGCCCCCACCCGCACGCCGCTCGGCCGCCGCGTCCCGCGCGGGCCCGCCGCGCGCACGTTCCACGAGATCATGGCCCTGGTCGCGGCGGGGCAGTGCGTCCACCCGCTGGGCGAGATCGCGGCCCGCTACAACAGCCCGCCCGGCATCGTCTTCCTGCCGCTCCGCGACGCCCCGGCGCTGCACTTCGCCCTGGTGTGGCGGTCGAATACCGACAATCCCGCCCTGCGCGCCCTGGTCAGGACCGCCGCCGCCCTCGGCCCGGTCACCCTGGACCGGGCTTCGTGATCATGCGGCCTCGCCGCGGGCGATGAAGAGGCTCATGCCGGTGAAGTCGAGGGTGACGTTGTAGGGCTTGTAGAAGCAGTGGAAGAAGGCGGCCGGCACGTCGAACCCCAAGGCGGCGAGCTCGGCCTGCGGGTGGTTCTCGCAGTAGATCCCCCTGGCGACGGCGTCACCGAGCCGGAGCTCCTTCGGGTAGCAGGGATAGGTGACGGCCGGATGGCTGTGGGCGAACGTGCCGATCGGGCGGTCGTAGTCGGTACGGATCCCCAGCCGCTCGGCCGTGTCCCCGAACACGACCGCGGCCGACTCGCCCCTGCCGCCCAGGTTCACGCCCACCACGCGCGAGCCGGAGCCGGCGACGCTGCCCCTGCTGTGAAGGTACTGCTCGCGGGCCAGCCACAGCGGCAGGGGCTCGGCGCCCGCCCGCGCGGCGGCGGCGCGCGCCTCGCCGGCCGCCTCGGGGGTGCGGCGGCGCAGGATCAGCGAGCGGCCCGCGTAGTCGAAGGTGGTCAGCAGGTGGTAGAAGACCCACGTGCCGATCATGCCGTCGCTGTCGGTGTCGACGTCCCCGCCCGCCTCCGTCGCCGACCAGCCCACGGGGACGTTGCGCAGCTCGATGCCGCCCAGCCTGAAGGACTCCAGGATCCCGTAGTGCGCCCAGATCGTCCCGCCCTCGAAGTCGATCTTCTGGCTGGCGACCGGGCTCAGGCCCGCCTCCCTGGCCACCGTGGAGGTCAGGCCCAGGTTCGGGGCGCCGGTGTAGAAGGTGAAGCGCTTCGGCGGCCCGCCGTTGACCGACACCTCCACCAGCGGCATCGGGTCCACCTGCAGCCAGGGCAGCCGCGCGGTGTCGCCGTGCACCTGGTACGCCTCGCCGCGGACCGCCGCGAACCACCTGGCGTAGGCGTCCTCGCCGGCCGCCCGCCAGTGCGGCACGGACCGGGCGAACTCGTCCTGCCGGATGTAGCAGTCGGCCAGGAGGTGGTGGGCGTCCTTGTCGCCGGGGGCCAGCTCGATGGCCTTTTTGAGGTACCTCTCCGCGTCGGGGAACCGGTTGGCCAGCAGCGCCACGTAGCCGCGCTGGCGCGCCGCGCGCGCGTTGGCGGGGTCCGTCCGCAGGATCTCCTCGTACGCGCGGCCGGCCTGCTCGAACCTCCCGGCCCTGAACAGCGCGTCCGCCTCACCGCCGCCGGACAGCGCCCTGGCCGCCCCGCCCAGCAGCGGCGCGGCCGCGGCCGCCCCGGCCAGCACCGCGGCGCCCCGCACCACCGAACGCCGGTCCCATTCCCCGTCGCGTGCCAATGCCTTCTCCTTCGCCTGGTCGCCCTCGCCGGCGGTCCGGCCGCCGACCCCCACCACTGTCGGGCAGCGGTGTCCCCGCACCGTCCGCGCCGCGTCATGGTCGTGTCACGGCCGGCGCGGGGGGCGTCCCGGCGCGAGGCGGCGTCAGATGTGGTCCTTGCTCGCGTTCCAGTTGCAGATGGGATAGCTGGAGCCGTGGACGGAGCTGAAGTTGGCGACGGACATCCACCCGTACGTGCGGGTGCCCTTGACCCGCCCGTACACCCACAGGTTGCCGTGGTTGTTCTTCCGCCAGCAGTTGAAGTAGAGCACCTGGCCCCTGTACATGCGCCTGACGTTGCAATCGTTGATCTTGGGCTTGTTCTTGAGGTTGAACGACCCCTTCATCACGCCGTAGCCGTCGTCCAGGTTCGGGCCCCGCTCCGGGATCGAGATGCACGGGTCGGCGGCCTGGACGGTCTGGGCGGCCTGGGCGGCAGGGGCGCTGGTCAGGGCCAGCCCTGCGACCGCGCCGACGGTGGCGAGCACCGCCGCGGCCCTGCTCGCCGGGCGCACCCGCGAGGGGGAGCCCACCTCGGAGGTGCCGGCAACGGTGGTCTTGGTCGGACGTACCCGCATGGCTGTCGCTTCCTTTCGCGAGATCGACGGGCACCGTGTCGCACGGTGCGCCGGTGACGCTAGGCCGCGCGGGTTGAGACCGTGTTGAGGATCTGTTGGGTCAGGCGGGCGGGGGTTGCCTGAGCCCCTGGAGCAGGAGGCCGATCAGCCGGCGGGGGTTGTAGCGCGGTTCGCTGTCGCCGCCGATGCACAGGTTGCCGATGCCGCGCATCAGCTCGTAGGGCTGGATGCCCGGCCTGATGTCGCCGGCCTCGGCCGCGGCGTCGAGCAGGCGCCCGCACACGGGCTCCAGGCGCTCCAGGAAGTAGGTGTGCAGGGCGGCGAAGCGGCTGCTGTCGGACTGCAGGGCGTCGGCGAGCCCGTGCTTGGTGACCAGGAAGTCCGCGAACAGGTCGACCCACTGGCGGAGCGCCTCGAACGGGGAGCCGGCACTGGCCAGCAGGTCGGGCCCGGCCTTCGCGCACGCCTCGATCTGGTGGCGGTAGACGGCGGTGATCAGGTCGGCCCGGGTCGGGAAGTGCCGGTAGATCGTCCCCATCCCGACGCCCGCCCTGGCCGCGATCTGGCGGATCGGCGCGTCGACGCCCGAGGTGACGAAGACCTCGGCGGCGGCGGCGAGCAGCGCCTGCTGGTTGCGCACCGCGTCGGCCCGCTTGGTGCGGGCCGGCGTCCTGCCTGGTGGGGTCTCGGCGGGCACAGGGGTCCTCTCGTCCGCGGTTGACAAAACGGAACAACGATCCGAATATAAGTGGAGCAACGTTCCGCTCAGATTAGCCGAGCCGGGACGCGCCCGCCAATCCGCCTGCCGCCACCCGGCCACCGCCGGCCCGCGGCACGGCCGCAGAAGGGAATCCCCTCACATCATGAGCGCCTCCACCGACACCGCCCCCGCGCCGGTCCTGTCGTACGCCCCCGTCGTCCTGCCCGTGCCCGGACGCCCCGTGGACCTCCAGGTCCGCGTCTCGGTGCCCGCGACCGGCACCGGCCTGCCCGTCGTCCTGCTCTCCCACGGGCACGGCGGCAGCAACAACCTCTCCTCGATGAACGGGTACGCTCCCATCGCCAACCTCTGGGCGGCGGCCGGGTTCGCCGTCCTCCAGCCCACCCACCTCAGCTCCCGCACCCTCGCCGGCCGCCTGGCCGGCGCGCCCGGAGCCCCCTTCTTCTGGCGCTCGCGCGCCGAGGACATGAGCCACCTCCTGGACCGGCTCGGCGAGATCGAGAAGGCTGTGCCGCGGCTCGCCGGGCGCCTCGACCACGGCAAGGTCGCGGTCGCCGGGCACTCGCTCGGCGGCCACACCGCCGCCCTGCTGCTCGGCGCCCGGATCACCGATCCCGACACCGGGCAGGAGGCGAGCCTCGTCGAGCCCCGGATCACGGCCGGCGTGCTGCTGGCCGCGCCGGGCAGGGGCGGCGACATCCTCAACGGGTGGATGGCCGAGCAGGTGCCGTTCTTCCACACCACCGACTTCTCCACGATGACCACGCCCGCGCTCGTGGTCGCCGGCGACCAGGACGACTCCCGGCACTTCACCGACGTCGGCCCCGGCTGGCACGCCGACCCCTACCACCTCGCCCCCGCCCCCAAGACCCTGCTCACGCTGTTCGGCGCCGACCACCTCCTCGGCGGCATCAGCGGCTACGACGCCAAGGAGGCCCCCGACGACGACCCGGCGATGGTCGCGGCCCTCGGCCGCCTCACCGCGGCCTACCTGCGCAGCCGGTTCGAGCCCGGCGACGGCTCCTGGCAGGCGGCCTGCCGGGAGCTGACGCAGGGGAACGACCCGGTGGGACGCGTCGAGTCCAAGTAACCCGCCGCGCGACGGGGCGGGGACACGGGGCGGGGGTACGCGGCACGCACGGCCGCACGCACGGCCGCACGCACGGCCGCACGCACGGCCTCAGGCGTCGCCGCCGGTGGCTTCCAGCATCTCCGCGAAGCGCCGGCCCGGCGCCGGGTCGATGCCGAAGCGCTCGGCGTAGCGTTCGTGGATCTCCCTCCACGGCTCGCTCGCGTCCCGTTCGGAGAGGTGCCGGCCGGCGAGGTGCTGCTCGAGCCGCGCGAGATAGGTGTGCCAGCCGGTCGCCACCTGCGCCGCGAGCGCGCGGTCGCCGAAGACGTGGGTGAAGACCAGCCGGCAGCCGCCCTCACGGGCCGAGAGCTCGAAGCTGTACTGCTCGCCGCCGAAGGTCCAGGCCAGCCGGTGGGGCGCGGCGACCTCCGTCACCTCGCCGGTCGCGCCGTAGGCGTCGAGGATCTCGCCCTCGGCCGGCGTCCACTCGACGGCCGCGGGAAACCAGCGCTCCAGTTCCGCCGGCGTGCTGATCGCCCGCCACACGCGTTCGACCGAATGGGAGAGCGTGCGCTCGAAGCGCAGTGCCGGGCGGCCGTCGATCGTCTCCAGGGTGCCCTCGGTCATGGGTTCTCGTCCAGGTGCCGTTCGAGGGTGTCGAGGGTCCGCGACCAGAGCACGCGGTAGGGCGCGAGCCACTGGTCGACGTCGGCGAGGGGGCCCGGGCGCAGCGCGTACAGGCGGCGCTTGCCGTCCGCGCGCACCGCGACGAGCCCGGCCTCGCGCAGCACCTTGAGGTGCTTGGACACCCCGGGCTGGCTGAGGTCGAGCCGCTCCACCAGGTCGCCGGCGGAGCGCTCGCCGTCACGCAGCAGGTCGAGAATCTGCCTGCGGTGCGGCTCGGCCAGAGCAGCGAAGGCACTCATGCCTTTACATTACCATGCGGCAATATGATCTGCGCCGGCCCCGGGCGATCATTCCTGGCCGGCGCTCAGGGCCTCCGCGAAGCGCCGGCCCGGTGCCGGATCGACGCCGAAACGCTCGGCGTAGCGTTCGTGCGTCTCCGCCCACCCCTGGTGCGCCTCCTCTTCGGACAGGTGCCCGCCGGCGAGGTGGCGGTCGAGCCGCGAGAGGTAGGTGTGCCATCCGGTGGCCGTCTGCGCCGCGAGCGCGCGGTCGTCGATGACGTGGGTGAAGACCAACCGGCAACCGCCTTCCTGGGCGGCCAGGTCGAAGCTGTGCGGCTGGCCGGCGTAGGTCCACGCGAGGCGGTGGGGCGCGTCGGCCTCCGTCACCTCCAGGGTCTCGCCGTAGGACTCGAAGGTCTCGCCCGCCGCCGGCGTCCAGTCGACGGCCGCGGGCATCCAGCGCTCCAGCTCCGCCGGCACGCTGACCGCCCGCCACACGCGCTCGACCGGGTAGGCGAGCACGCGCTCGAAGCGCAGCGCCGGGCGGCCGTCGATCGTCTCCAGCGTTCCATAGGTCATGGGTTCTCCTTCAGGCGTCGTTCGAGGGCGTCGAGGGCCCCGGCCGGAACGGAGTTCATATTGCCATATGGAAATATGACCTGTAAACCGGGCCGATCTCCAGCACGGTCCCCCGGCGTCCGCGCGAGTCGCCGGGCGCCGGACGGCGCCCCCGCCGTGGACGCCGTTACCGTCGTCCGGCGGGCGTTCGCCGTTCTTTGATTCCACCGCCCCCTTTCGGGAGAAGAGGGCGGTGGAATCACAGGGAAGGCGCGGGTCGGCCCCACAGCCCCCTCCAGAATCCGCCGGGCCACCTGCGCTTCCCGCCTCTACCGTCTCCGACGGCCAGGCGGGGGCGGAAGGCTCAATTGTTCCTGGGAACGGTTTTCCCGGAATCATCGCCGCCCTGATGCCATCATTCGACGACATGGACGAGCACAGCCCGCACCTCGCCTCCCCGAAAGGATTGCTGGCCGACTTTCTCGCAGCCCGGCGCGCCGCGGTCACCGCCGCCGAGCACGGCCTGCCCGAGCCGGTCCACCCCCGGCGGGTCCCCGGGCTGCGCCGGGAGGAGGTCGCCCAGCTCGCCGGCATCAGCACCGACTACTACAGCCGGCTGGAGCAGGGCCGCGTCCGCACCGCCTCCCGCTCCGTCCTGGCCGCCATCGGCCGCGCCCTGCTGCTGAACGACGACCAGCAACGGCACCTGTTCCACCTCGCCGACCCCGCCACGTCGGGGCGGCCGGACGCGGCCGTCCAGCGGGTGTCCCCGCAAACGCTGCGGCTGCTGGCCAACCTCGTCGACACCCCCGCCCTGGTGCTCGGCCGCTACCTGGACATCCTGGCCTGGAACCGGCTCGGCGCCGCCCTGCTCGGCGACCTGGCCGCCCTGCCGCCCGAGCACCGCAACTACGTCCGCATGATCTTCCTCGACCCGCACGTCCGGGCCATGCAGACCGACTGGCCCGCCCGCGCCCGCGAGGCCGTCTCCAGCCTGCGGATGGCCGCCGGCGCCTACCAGGACCAGTCCCGCCTGCAGGAGCTGGTCGGCGAGCTGTCCGTGCACGACCTCGACTTCCGCACCTGGTGGGGCCAGCACCTGGTCACGGTCCTCCCCTTCGGCCACAGCCAGGTCCACCACCCCGCCGCCGGAACGTTCAGCCTCGACTGGCAGGCGCTGGCCAGCGTCGACGACCAGGAGCAGATCATCGTGCTCGTCACCGCGCCGGCGGGCGGTCCTGACCACGCCGCCCTACGCCGGCTCGCCTCGTGGGCCGGCGAGCAGGACCTGCGGCCGAGCCATCCGGCCGGCGGCTGAGCAGTGGACCGGTCGCCGCCTGCGCGAGTGGCCCCCGCTTGACGGACAGGGGCACGATGGCGGGGAAGACCACGAAGGAGACGGGCATGGATCACGGCGAGAGCCACGCGGGCGTACTTTCCGGACGGGGCGCGGTGGTGACGGGCGGGTCCCGCGGGATCGGCAGGGCCGTCGTGGAGCGGCTGGCCGCCGACGGGGCCGAGGTGGTCTTCAGCTATCGCCGCGAGGCCGAGGCCGCGACGCGGGTGGCCAAGGAGACCGGGGCGCACGCCGTCCAGGCCGACGTGGGCAGCAGGGAGGATCTCCAGCGGTTGTTCGCCGAGGCCGAGGCGCGGCTGCCCGGGCTGGACATCCTGGTCAGCAACGCCGTGCAGGACCTCGGCCGGAAACCCATGACCGAGATCAGCGACGACGAGTACGAGCGGGTGTTCGCCGTCAACGCCCGCTCGGTCTTCCTGGCCCTGCAGTGGGCGGGCCGGGTGATGCGCGACAACGGCCGGATCATCACCATCTCCACCCTCAACACCGCGCTCCCGGTGGCGACGCTCGCCCTCTACCAGGGCAGCAAGGCGGCGGCCGAGCAGTTCACCAAGGTGGCGGCCAGAGAGCTGGGCGGGCGGGGCATCACCGCCAACACCGTCTCCCCCGGCACCACCGACACGGACCTGCTGCACGCGACCAATTCCCCCGAAGCGCTGCAGCGGGTCATCCCGTTCACGGCGCTCGGAAGGCTGGGCCGTCCCGACGACATCGCCGCCGTGGTGGCCTTCCTGGCGGGGCCGGACGGACGCTGGGTCACCGGCCAGAACCTCCTGGCCACCGGCGGAATGATCATTTAGCCGCGCCCGCCCGAGCCGGGGCTGAGCTTCCGCCACATGATCGAAGCCTCCCGGCGCAGTGTGTGCGTCGTGATCCACGGCCCTTCGGCGGCCGGCAAGTCCACGCTCGCGGTGTTCGCCACGGCGTGGAGCCGGCTCGTGGCACGGCACCCCGCACTCGCCGCCCGCCTCTGAGAGACGTCGGCACGAGAGCGGACAACTTTCACCGGTGTGCCACAGTCAAACAAACGTGACGAAGACGATGATCGGCTCCACCCTCCTCGCCGGCATGCTGCTGGCCTCCGGTGCCACCGCCGCGTCGGCGCAGGCCGCCGCCGCCCCGACGCTCGGCCCCTACGGGTACGGCTCCGTGAAGCTCGGCATGACCGCCAAGCAGGCCGCGGCGACGGGGAAGGTGGTGAAGAAGCTGTCGGGCGGCGAAGGCTGCTCCGGCTGGGACCTGAAGAAGTTCGCGACCCCCAAGGACGCGGTCGGCATCTACATCTCGCCGCGTGTCGGGCTGGCCGCCATCTTCGCCGCGAAGGGGATGAGGACGCCGGAGGGCATCCGGATCGGCTCCACCGCCAAGCAGGTGAAGGCCGCCTATCCCAAGATCAAGAAGGACTTCCACGGCTACTACGTGATCACGGTCCCCGGCAACAAGAAGGCGTACTACAGCTTCGGCGTCACGCGTGGCAAGGTCACCGAGTACGGCATCGCCCTCAAGAAGCAGGACTGCTTCAACTAGACCGCGTCCTGCCCGGCGTGGCCGGCGCCCGGGCCCCGCGCGGGGCCCGGCGCCTCTTCCTGGGTCAGCTCGCGGCGCGGTCGCCGAGCGGGCGGCGGCGCAGGGCGGGGTCGGCCAGCGGGGCGGGGCTCCAGAGGCCGACGGGTTGGTAGACGTTGGTGCCCGGCGGCACCAGCTCGTCGATCCGGTCGAGCACGGCGTCGTCGAGCACCAGCGAGGCGCCCTTCAGCAGGCCCTCCAGCTGCTCCATCGTGCGCGGCCCGAGGATGACCGAGGTGACCGCCGGGTGGGCGGCGGCGAAGGCCACGGCCAGCTCCGGCAGCGTGCGGCCGAGCTCGTCGGCGAGCTTCACCAGCTCCTCGACGACCTCCAGCTTGGCCGCGTTGACCGGGACGGACGGGTCGAACCGGTCGGGCGCCAGCGCGGGGCGGCCCCGCGACAGGTCGATCTCCTGCCCCTTGCGGTAACGGCCGGTCAGGAAGCCCCAGCCCAGCGGGCTGTAGGTGAGCACGCCCATGCCGAGCCGCTGCGCCGTGGGCAGGACGTCGCCCTCGATGCCGCGGGCCAGGATGTTGTACGGCGGCTGCTCGGTGCGGAAGCGGTACAGGCCGCGCTGCCGGGCCACGTGGTAGGCCTCGACCGTCTCGTGCGCCGGGAAGGCCGAGCTGCCGAACGCCCGGATCTTGCCCTGCCGCACCAGGTCGGTCAGCGCGGAGAGGGTCTCCTCGATGTCGGTGCGGTGGTCGGGGCGGTGGATCTGGTAGAGGTCGATCCAGTCGGTACGCAGCCGCCTGAGGCTCTCCTCGACCTCGCGCACGATCCAGCGCCGCGAGTTGCCGCCCCGGTTGGGCCCCTCCCCCATCGGGAAGTGCACCTTGGTCGCCAGCACCACCTCGTCCCGCCGGCCCCGCAGCGCCTTGCCCACGATCTCCTCGGTCTCGCCCGCCGAGTACATGTCGGCGGTGTCGACGAAGTTGATCCCCCGGTCGAGGGCGGTGTGGATGATGCGGATGCTGTCGTCGTGGTCGGGGTTGCCTGCCGCGCCGAACATCATGGTGCCGAGGCAGTAGGCGCTGACCTCGATGCCGGTGCCGCCGAGGATGCGATATCTCATAGGTCGGAACCGTAGAACCTAGAGCCGACTCTAAGGCAAACTGAGCCGCATGTCGGGTCTGAGCATCGGCCAGGTCGCCGAGCGCACCGGGCTCAGCGTCCACACGCTCCGGTTCTACGAGCGGGAGGGGCTGCTGGCCCAGCCGGTACGCCGGGGAGCCGCGGGGCACCGGGTCTACGAGGAGGACGACGTCGACTGGCTGGGCGTGTGCGTGCGGCTGCGGGCCTCCGGCATGCCCCTGCCCGACATCCGGCGCTACACCGAGCTGGTCAGGGCGGGCCAGGGCAACGAGGCGGAGCGGCTGGAGGTGCTGCGTGAGCACCGGGAGCGGGTGCTCGCCCGGATGCGGGAGCTCGACGAGTCCCTCAAGCTGATCACCCACAAGGTGGCCGTCTACGAGGGCCGCCTGGGCCTGCGGGACGAGGTCCCCGACTGCGCGCCTTGACCGGCCCGGGTGTCACTTCCCCGCCGTGCCGGGACTCCCCTTGGCGGACTCCTGGTAGAGGTCGGCGTAGGTGCGGGAGTCCCTGATCAGGCCGTCGGCGAAGGCGGCGACGTCGTCGCCGATCAGCTCCAGGACCCCCTTGCCGGCCGCGACGCCCTCCTCGAAGAAGTCGACGATCCCCGACAGCAGGGTCCCGTCGGCCAGCCCGACCGGCCCGACCTTGAAGTAGTACCTCTGGATCTCCTTGTAGACGATCTGGTAGTCGGGCGGGAGCGTCCTGACCCGCGCCACGTGCGCCCGCCACTGCCTCTTGCCCTCGATCATGTCGTGGATGCCCACCTCAGCCTCCCAGCCGGCTCAGTTTCCTCGCGACGTTCCTGTTCAGCTGCTCGCGCCACCGGTCGCGGTAGTTCCGCGCCCCCACCTCGCCGGCCAGCGCCGCGCAGAAGCCCGCGATGTCGTCACCCAGCACCTCGCGTACGTCCTGCCCGTCGGACGCCGTCTCCTCGAGCAGCCCCAGGGCGCCGTCGAGGATCGGCATCAGGTTGCGGCCGGTGAAGTCCCCGTAGAGGGAGAGGTGGCCCTTGATCTGCTCCCACGCCTCCCGGTAGCCGGGCGGCAGCGCCGCGGCGCGGGCCTCGAACGCCTTCCACTCCCTGGTGAGGTCGCTGCCGGTGATGGTCTCCCAGAAGCTCATCTCCCGCCCTCCTTGAGCTTGTCGATCCGTGATGAGACGTACTCCCATTTGGCCCAGAACGTCGCGAGCTCCGCGCGTCCCGCGTCGTTGAGCGTGTAGAACTTGCGCGGCGGGCCCATCCCGGACGGCCGTTTCGTCACCTCGACGAGCCCGTTCTTCTCCAGCCGCAGCAGGATGGTGTACACCGTGCCTTCGACGACGTCGGCGAAGCCGAGGTCGTTCAGCCGGCGCGTGATGGCGTACCCGTAGGTCTCCTCGCTGCCGATGATCTGGAGCACGCAGCCTTCCAGCGTGCCCTTCAGCATCTCCGTCAGGTTGTCCATCGTGGGTCCTCTTCCACCCTCCCCAGTACTTCGTAGCACCGAGTACTGCTACACAGTATCACAGAGTAGCGGCGCGGGGAACCGGGCGGAAGTGCCGGGCCGTCGCCTCGTCGGCCGGGTAGTACAGCTCCACGGCGATCTCGTCGAGCGTGAGGTCGAAGGCCGCGCCGAACGTGGTGACCGTGGTGATGAGGGACAGCTCGGCCCCGCGGTGGCGGATCCGGATCGGCAGGGCGACGTCGGCGGGATCGGGCACGGGCATCTCCCGCTCCCCCTCGCGCCCCGCGCCGCCGTACGCCTGGAGCTCCTCGTGGAGGGCGTGCAGCTCGGGATCGCCCGCCCGCGCCGCCTGGCGGGCCAGCCGGGGCAGCAGGAAGGCGCGGACCTGCGCGAGGTTGAGCAGCCTGGGGGCCAGCCCGCCCGGATGCAGGCCCAGCCGCATCATGTTGAGGGGCGGCCCCAGCAGCGCGGCGTCCACGCCCTCCAGGAACACCTCCAGGCCCGCGTTGGCGAGCACCACGTTCCACCGGCGGTCCACCACCAGCGCCGGGTACGGCTCGTGCGCGCGCAGGACCTGGCCCAGCACCGCCCGGGCGCCGGCCAGGTCCGGGTCCTGCAGCGGGCGTTCCCGGAAGACGGGGGCGTGCCCGGCGGCGGTCAGCAGCCGGTTGCGCTCGCGCAGCGGCACGCCGAGGTGCTCGGCCAGGTGCAGCACCATGGCGCTGCTCGGGATCGTCCGCCCGGTCTCCACGAAGCTGACGTGCCGGGCCGACACCCCCGCCTGGAGGGCCAGGTCGAGCTGGCTGAGCCCGCGCGCGTGCCGCCACGCGCGCAGCAGCTCGCCCACCGGTCGATCATGACGCATGCCCGAGTATCGCCCGCGCCCGGCGCCCGCCGCCATTACATGCCATGTAATCGACAGCGCGCCCGCCGCGGGGCGAGGCTGCCGTGCATGAACGACAACGGCATCGCCGCACGCAACAGGCAGCTCGTCGAGAGCCACTTCCCCGCCTTCGCGGCCGGGGACATCGAGGCGCTGCGCGACCTGTTCCACGAGGACTTCGTCGAGCACAGCCCCGGCAACCCGTCGGGACGGGACGCCTTCCTCGCCTTCATGGCGGCCTCCCCCGTCACGAAGGCGAAGATGGACCTGAAAAGGGTCATCGCGGACGACGAGTACGTCGTGCTGCACTACCACCTGCTCCCGCCCGGGGACGAGCGCGGCGTCGCGATCGTCGACATCCTGCGCCTGGCCGACGGGAAGATCGTCGAGCACTGGGACGTGAAGCAACCGGTGCCCGGCCCCGAGGAGGTCCCGCACGGCATGTTCTGACGCGCCGTCCCCCGGCCGGCCCGGCCGGCGCTCGTCGCCCCGCGACGAGAACGGCGAGAACGCGGCGGCCCCTGGCGGACGTCATCGTCCGGCGAGCCGCCAGAGCGACGTCACCTCCGCGGAGCGGGCGGCGTGGAGGGGATCGGCGGTGTCCCCGGCGCGCGGATGCCGCGGCCTGGTGTCGATCCTGCCCGCCACGCGCAGGCCCGCCGCCTCGATGCCGGACAGCAGCTCGCCGCGCGTCCTGAGCCCGAGGCGCTCGGCCAGGTCCGACAGGACGAGCCACCCCTCGCCCCCCGGCCGCAGGTGCGCGGCGAGCCCGGCCAGGAAGTCGCGGAGCATGGCGCCGCCCGGGTCGTAGACGCCCAGCTCCAGGGCGGAGGTGGGCCTGGCCGGGAGCCAGGGCGGGTTGCAGACGACGAGGTCCGCGCGCCCTCCGGGGAACAGGCCGGGGCCCTCGACGTCGATGCGCCCGGCCAGGCCCAGCCGGCGGACGTTCTCACGCGCGCAGGCCAGGGCACGCGGGCTGATGTCGGTGGCCACGACGCGGCCGACGCCCCGGCGGGCCAGGACGGCGGCGAGCACCCCCGTCCCCGTGCCGAGGTCGAACGCGGTGCCCCCGCGCCGCGCCCCCGGGGGAAGCGGCGCGTGCGCGACGAGATCGACGTACTCGCCCCTGACCGGGGAGAACACGCCGTAGTGCGGGTGGACGCGCGCGCCCAGGGCCGGCACCTCCACGCCCTTGACCCGCCACTGGTGCGCGCCGATCGCGCCCAGCAGCCCGGTGAGCGGGACGAGCGTCGGCCCGGACGGCGGGCCGTACGCCTCCACGCACGCCCGGCGCACGTCGGGGGCCCGGCGCAGGTCCAGGCGGTAACCGTCCTCCAGCAGGACGAGCAGCCTGCCCAGCACGCGGGCGCGGTGGCCGCGGGCGCGGCGGTACTGGTGGAAGGCGTCCGCCGGGCCGTCGCCCGGCCGGGGAGGCTTCCTGGCGACGCGGCGGTCCATCGCGCGCAGGAGGCGGCGCGCGCCGGGGAAGTCGCCCCGCCACAACAGGGCCGTGCCCTCGCAGGCCAGGCGGTAGGCGGTGTCGGCTCTCATACGGTCGTCGGCGGGGACGACCCGGCGGGGCGGCGGGGCCGCGCTCTCGGCAGGCCAGCGGGCGGAGCGGGGAACGCCGGCCTCGGTCCAGCGGATCGTGGTGGGCACCACGGACGTACTCCTCGTGATCGAACGTGCGGGGGCACGAAGAGCACTTCGACGAGGAGCGGGAAGAGAGCGCCCGTGCCGTGGCACGGGCGCCGGTCGGGGCAGGTGGGGCTACCGCTCCCGCGCCGAAGCGCGCGAGGGGACGTCGCCGAGAACCATGCCGAGCGTCACGACCAGCCCTTTCCGACAGGCCGGCCTTCCAGAAGGACCAGCCCTTTCCGACAGGCCGGCCTTCCAGAGGACCGGCCCTTTCCGACCGGCCGGCCTTCCAGAGGACCGGCCCTTTCCGACAGGTGACGCCAAGGCTCGCACGATCTCCGCCCGCGGGCAAACCGGCCCGGCTGGGCGCCGACGTGCGCGCCCGCGCGAACACCGCTAAAGTCGTGCGCTCGCCGATCTTCCGTGCCCGTCCCCGTGACCACGCTGCTCGGCGGAGCCCGGAGAGGCGGCGGTTCAGCAGGAGGAGGCGGGTGTCCAGCCAGAGCAGAGGACGGCCGGGCTGGCTGCACGTCGGCGCGCTCGAACACCGCCTCCACCGCGCCTGGGACCCCGGCACGTTCCCGCCCGCCGAGATCCTGCTGTCGATCATGACCCTGTCCGCGATCCCCCGGGCGCTGGGCACCCGCCTGGCCGCCCACCTCGCCGGCGGCATCGTGGTCGGGCCGGGAGCGGTGCCGGACTTACCCGGCTTCGAGGAGCTGCGCGGCGTCCCGCTGCCGCTCCAGCAGGGCGCCTGGGAGCGCAGCGCCGGCGTGTACGACCCCAACCGGCGCCGGATCGGGGTCGGCAGCGTCCCGTCCCCCTCGGTGAGCGTGGCCGGGCACGAGATCGGGCACGCCACCGACCACCTGGACGCCATGCCCTCGCGCGGCCCGTTCTGGCGGCGGCTGCACGCCGCGCACGCCCCTGGCCTGGCGCCGCCCTACCGGCACGACCCCGGCGAGCTGTTCGCCGAGGCGTTCGCCTGCACGCTCGTCCGCAGGGCCCGGCGCCTGATCCGGCTGTTCGGCGGCGACGAGCACGCCGCCCAGCAGGCCTACACCTGGCTGGCGGGCCGCTACCAGATCGGCTGAGCCGGGCGGGAGCGGCGCGCTATGCTGGCAGGGGAAGTGATGCCCGCGACGGAAGGGACACAGCTCATGACGGCGATCATGCTGACCAGCGGTGTCCTCCGCGTCCCGGTCACCACGCGGCTGCCCGACGGCACCCGGGTCGACGGCACCCGCGACATCACCCCCGGCGCCCCCGACTACGACGCCTGGCTCCCCCACGCCGTGCCCGAGGAGTCCGCCTGGCACGGCGACCCCGACGACGAGACCATCCTGGCCCGCTGGCGCGCCGCCGCCAGCGCCTGACCCGCCGCTCGCGGCGTCAGGGGCAGCGGACGACCATTCCCGCGTAGGACAGGTTGCCGCCGAAGCCGAAGAGGAGCATCGGGGCGCCCGCCGGCACCTCGCCCCGCTCCAGCAGCTTGGCCAGCGCCAGCGGCACGCTCGCCGCCGAGGTGTTGCCCGACTCCGCCACGTCCCGCGCCACGATCGCGTTGACCGCGCCCAGCTTCTCCGCGAGGGGTTCGATGATGCGCAGGTTCGCCTGGTGCAGGACCACCGCCGCCAGCTCCTCCGGGCGCACGCCGCCGCGCTCGCACGCCTGCCGGGCGATGCCGGGCAGCCGGGTGGTGGCCCAGCGGTAGACGCTCTGGCCGTCCTGGGAGAAGCGCGCCGGGGTGCCCTCGATGCGTACGGCCCCGCCCAGCTCCGGCGCCGAGCCCCACACGACCGGCCCGATGCCGGGCCGCTCCGCCGCGCTCACCACGGCCGCGCCCGCGCCGTCGCCGGTGAGCACGCACGTGGTCCGGTCGGTCCAGTCGGTCACCGCGGTCATCTTGTCCGCCCCGACGACCAGCGCGTTCGTGGCGGCGCCCGCGCGGACGGCGTGGTCGGCCTGGGCCAGGGCGTGGGTGAAGCCCGAGCACGAGACGCCGAGGTCCATCAGGGCGGCCGCGGGCACGCCGAGCCGGGCGGCGACGCGGGAGGCGACGTTCGGGGCGCGCTCGGTCTGGGTGCAGGTGGCGACCAGGACGAGGTCGATGTCGGAGGGCGCCAGCCCGCTGCCGGCCAGCGCCTTGGCGGCGGCCTGCGTGGCCAGGTCCGCCACGCTCTCGCCGTCCGCGGCCACGTGCCGGGTACGGATGCCGACCCGGCGGCTGATCCACTCGTCGCTGGTGTCGACGATGGCCGCCAGATCGTCGTTCGTGAGGATCCGGGCCGGCTGGTAGTGGCCGGTGGCGACAAGGCGTGATCCGTTCATGGCCGGACTATAGCAACCGATCGTTCGGACGCTAATTGGGCCCGGGCCGTGGCGGGCGGGCGCTAACCTGATCGCATGAGCCCGCGCAGATCCGTTGCCGAGGCGCTCGGGACGCGGGCGGCCATCCTCGACCGCTCGGTCGCCATCGCCTCCGTGGAGGGGCTCGAAGGGCTGACCATCGGCCGCCTCGCCGCCGAGCTGGGCATGAGCAAGTCGGGCGTGCTCGGGCACTTCGGCTCGAAGGAGACGCTGCAACTCGCCGTCCTCGACCGGGCCGGGCAGATCTTCCGCGCCGAGGTCTGGGAGCCCGCCCTGCCCGCCGCGCCGGGGCTGGCCCGGCTGCGGGTGCTCTGCGAGGCGTGGATCTCCTACCTGGAGCGCGGGGTCTTCCCCGGCGGCTGCTTCTTCGTGGCCGCGGCGCACGAGTTCGACGGCCGCCCGGGAGCGGTGCGGGACGCGGTCGAGGCCAGGTTCGACGCCTGGCGAGGACGGCTGGCCAAGGAGACGCGGCGGGCCGTGGCGGCGGGCGAGCTGCCCGCGGGCACCGACCCCGACCAGGTGGTGTTCGAGCTGCTGGGCGCGGTCATGGCGCTCAACCACGCCCTCCAGCTCCACGGCGACCACCGCGCCGCCGCGCACGCCCGCCACGCCGTACGGGCCCGCCTCGGAGCCTGAGCCACCGGACGCCCGGCCGCGGACGGGATCAGGCGCGGGCGGGATCAGGCGCGGGCGGGATCAGTCGCGGACGACTTCCACCCAGTAGCGGCCGTCGCCGTCGCGGTGGGCGCCGTGGATGTCGGTGGCCAGGTCGGGAAAGGCCCGGTCGAAGCTCTCCAGGGCCCGCAGGTAGGTCATCAGCGGGCCGTCGGCCGGGCCGGTCGCCTCGCCGGGCATCAGCATGGGGATGCCGGGCGGGGTGACCACCACGGTGGCCGCGGCGACGCGGCCGGGCAGCCCGGACAGCGGGACCCGCTCGGTGCGGGCGCGGATCATCGCCTGGTAGCAGGCGGCCGGGGTGAGGACGGGCTCGGGCAGCGCGGTGAAGACCTGGTCGAGCAGGGTGCCCACCTGCGACTCGCGCAGCGTGCGATGGACCTCGGTGCAGAACTCCGGCAGCGAGACCCCGGGCGGCCCGAAGCCGGGCAGCACGTCGGCCAGGGCCTTGTCGCCGTCGTAGGCGTTCTTGAAGTCGGTCAGCGCGTCGATCAGGGTGCCCCACTTGCCCTTGGTGATGCCCATCGAGAACAGCACCAGCAGCGTGTGGTCGCCGGTCTTCTCCACCACGATGCCGCGCCGTTGCAGGTAGGCGGCCACGACCCGGGCCGGGATGCCCCACTCCAGGGTGCCCCGGGCGGCGTCCGCGCCCGGGCAGGTGATCGTCACCTTGATCGGGTCGAGCAGGGCGTAGCCCTCGCTCATGCCGTCGAAGCCGTGCCAGGCGGCCCCGGGCTCCAGGGTCCAGCAGCGCGGCTCGGCGCACAGCAGCGCCGGGTCGGCGTCGGCGAAGGGCACCTCCCGGCCGGTGTGCGGGTCGGTGACGGCGGGCGGCTGCCACAGGCCGAAGAACCACTCGGGCCGGTGGCCGTCGTCGCGGACGCGGGCGGCCAGCCTGGTCATCGCCTGGCGGAACCGGACCGCCTCGACGATCGCCTCGCCGGTCAGGAAGGGGCCCGACGGGCCGTCCATCATCGCCGCCGCCACGTCGAGCGAGGCGATCATCGGGTACAGCGGCGAGGTCGAGGCGTGCATGAGGTAGGTCTCGTTGAGGGCGTCGTAGTGGACCGGCGCCCGCGGCGACGGGCGCACGTGCAACATCGCCGCCTGGGACAGCGCGGCCAGCAGCTTGTGCGTCGACTGCGTGGCGAACACCGTGGGCCGCCCGGTGCCGGGCAGCGTGTGCTCGTCGACCGCCATGGCGTAGCGGCGCGCGTACAGCGGGTTGAACCGGCCGTAGGCGAACCACGCCTCGTCGAAGTGCACCCGCGGCACGCCGGCGCCCAGCAGCTCGGCGACGCGCACCGCGTCGTAGCAGACCCCGTCGTAGGTGGAGTTGGTGACGACCGCGTACGTCGGCTCGCCGGCCGCCAGCGGGTGGGCGGCCACGCGCGCCCGGACGGCGGAGGACTCCAGCGCGGCGGCCGGGATCGGCCCGGCCAGCCCGAGCCCGTTGCGCTCGGGCACCAGGTAGACGGGCCGGGCCCCGCTGATGGCCAGCGCGTGCTGGATCGACTTGTGGCAGTTGCGATCGACCAGGACGGTGTCGTCGCGGGCGATCGCGTGGTGGCCGACGATGCGGTTGGCGGTGGAGTTGCCGTTGACCACGAAGAACGTGCGCTCGGCGCCGAAGACGCGGGCGGCGTTGTGCTCGGCCTCCCCGATGGGGCCGGTGTGGTCGAGCGGCGAGCCCAGCTCGGCGACGGAGATCGACAGGTCGGTGCGCAGCAGCCGCTCGCCGTAGAAGTCGAAGAACGCCCGGCCGACGGGGGACTTCAGGAACGCCACGCCGCCCGCGTGCGCCGGGGTGTGCCAGGAGTAGTGGTGGTGGTCCTCCAGGTGGCGCAGCGCGCGGAAGAACGGCGGCAGGATCGCGTCGGTGTACTGCTCGGCCGCGTGCGCGATGCGCCCGGCGATGAACTGCGGGGTGTCCTCCAGCGGGAAGACGTAGCCCTGGATGACCTCGTACACCCACAGGGGCAGCTCCTGGTCCTGGGTGATCAGGAAGACCGGCAGGCCGCGGAAGCGCCTGGCCACCGCGCCCAGCAGGTCTTCGGCGCCGGGGACGTCCCAGGCGGCCAGGATCGCCGCGAGCGAGGCGTCGGAGCCGACCACGGCCAGGGCGTCGGCCGTGCGGTGGGTCCAGCGCACCTGGAGCCCGAGCTCGTCCATCGCCGTGCACACCCGGCGGATCTGCTCGGCGAGCGCCGAGTCGGCGTCGGGGTGTTCGGTGACGGCGGCCAGGACCGTTCGCTCCATGCGGCACTCCGGGGTCGGTCGAGGGAAGGCTGCCTCGGGGCGGGCGCCGCTCCGATCGTAACGCAAAGGAGCGGCAAAGGCACGCAAAGTGATAGTCGCTTGTCGGAGGTCCCTTGAGAGCTCCCGCGCGGCGCCGCCGGTTGACCTTGACACGGTGACAAGGTCTTCACTGCTGCCGAGGAGGTGGTCCGGATGACCACGCTGAACCAGGACGCGGACCTGGACCGGATGTTCCGGGCATTGGAGGACGGCAGCTCGTCGGTACGGCTGCGGGCGGCGCTGGCGGCGGGCACGGCCCCCGACCCGCGCCTCGTCGACAAGCTCGTCGAGCGGTGCGCGGTCGAGCCCGAGTTCCAGGTGCGCGACATGCTCACCTGGGCGCTCACCCGCCATCCGGCGTCGATGACCGTCCCGAGGCTCGTCGGCGAGCTGCGCTCGGAGCGCGCGCAGGCCCGCAGCCAGGCGTTGCACACGCTGTCCAAGATCGGGGACCGGCGGGCCTGGCCGGAGCTCACCCGGGAGCTGCTGACCGACGCCGACGACGAGGTGGCCAGGACCGCCTGGCGGACGGCGGTCGCGCTCGTGCCGGAGGGCGGCGAGCCCGAGCTGGCCGGGGTGCTGGTGACCCAGCTCGGGCGCGGCGGGCGCGAGGTCCAGCTCAGCCTCAGCCGGGCGCTGGTCACGCTCGGTGAGATGATCGTGCCGGCCCTGCGCGTCGCCGCGGCCGACCGCGACCCGCGCGTACGCCGGCACGCGACCGCCACGGAGCTGCTGCTGCGCGACCCGGACGCCGGGTTCGCGTTCGCGGTCGAGGAGGCGAAGCGCGTTATGGCCCTGGGCGTCGACAAGGAGGAGTGACCGGCGGTGTTGATCGGCGAGGTGGCGCGGCGGTCCGGGGTCAGCGCCCGCATGCTCCGGCACTACGAAGCGCTCGGCCTGGTGCGGCCGACGGGCCGCACCGGGTCCGGCTACCGGGAGTACTCCGGCGAGGACGTCCGGCGGATCTTCCACGTCGAGAGCCTGCGCTCGCTGGGGATGTCGCTGCGCGAGGTCAAGCGCGCGCTGGACGATCCCGGCTTCGCGCCCGCGCAGCTCGTCGGCGACCTCGTCCGCCAGACGCAGGAACGCATCGCCGCCGAGACCGAGCTGCTCACCCGGCTGCGCCGGATCGGCGCCGCGGAGCCGGCGGGCTGGGAGGACGTGCTCCGGGTCGTCGCGCTCCTGCAGGGACTGGGGGCCAAGAGCGCCGGCCGGCGCCAGCGCGCGGCCCTGTCCTCGGCCGGGGAGGTGCCGGTGGAGGCGCTGGTCGAGGCCGTGCTGAACGAGGCGGACCCCCACGTCGCCGGAGCCCTCCGGTGGGCTCTGGCGCGCGCGGGCGACGACGGCGCGGCGGCGGCGCTGCTGGCGGCGGGCCTCGGCTCGCCGGCGGCCGAGGTGCGCGAGCGCGCCGTCCGTGCCCTCGCCGAGCTGCCGGGCGGGCCGGCGTCCTGGCCGCTGCGGGACGCCCTGACCCATCCCGACGCCACGGTCCGCGGGCACGCGGCCCTGGCCCTCGGGGCCCGCGGGGTGGCCGACGCGATCCCGGCGCTCATCGACCTGGTCGCCGCCGGGGCCAACGACGTGGACGCCGCCGACGCGCTGGGCGTGCTGGCCGGCGATCCCGCGCTGGCGGACCGGATCGTCGCCGGGCTCGCCGGCCGCCTCGCCGGCGACGCCGCGGAGCCGCCCGCCCGCTCGCGGCTGGCGCAGGCGCTCGCCGGCATCCCGGGCGCCGCGGCGTCACGGGCCCTCGCCGAGCTGGCGCACGACGAGGACCGCGCCGTCGCGCTCGTCGCGGCGTACGTCCTCGGCACCCGTGACGAACGGTGACGGATCCATGACCGCGACGTGCTCCCGTCTTGACCCCCGGCCGGCCGTTCCATACGTTCCGAGCGAGCGCGGTGGACGACGGCACGCCCGGAGGCGGCTATGGAAGACCAGCCCGGCACCAGTCAGACCTGGCCCGACCTGCCCCCGGGCCCCTACGGCACCCTCTCCCCCGACATCCCCCGCCGGCACGCCGAGGCGCCGATGGAGCCCGCCACGCTGCCCAGCGGCGACCGCGTCCCCATGATCGTCCGGTACGCGGACGTCCGCGCCCTGCTCATGTCACCCGCCACCAGCCGCAACCTGCGCCTGCCCGGCCTGCCCCGCCTGGTCCGGGGCCCGTTCCTGGACGACGACCCCGCGTCGCTGCTCAACCAGGACCCGCCCGAGCACACCCGCTGCCGCCGGATCACGCACGGCACGTTCACCCCCAGGAACATCGAGCGCTGGCGCTCGCGCGCCGCCGCCATCGCCGATGAGCTGATCGGCGCGGCCGGCCCGGAGTTCGACCTGGTCGCCGACTACGCGCTGCCGCTGCCCGCCCGCGTGATCTGCGAGATGCTGGGCGTCCCGACCGAGCGTTACGTGCAGTTCCTCGGCTGGACGGAGCTGTTCCTGACCACCAGCGAGGAGCGCAACGAGGCCAGGATCGAGGGCATGGCCGCGTTCCTCGACTACACCAGGGAGCTGATCGAGCAGCACCGGGCCGAGCCCGGCGACGACCTGATCGACCTGCTCGTCGCGGCCCGCGACGGCGGCGACGGGCTCAGCGAGGACGAGCTGGTCACCCTGGTGTTCACCCTGATCCTGGCCGGCCACGAGACCACCGCATCCATGATCATCCGGGGCGCGTTCAGGCTGCTGTGCCACCCCGACCAGTACGCCGAGCTCGTCGCCCGCCCCGAGCTGCTGGAGCCGGCCGTGGAGGAGATCCTGCGCCACGAGGGCCCCGGCAGCAACGGCATGCTGCGGCGCATCACCGCCGACGTCGAGCTCTCCGCCGGTCCCGTGCCCGCCGGCAGCGTCGTCCTGCCCAACCTCTTCGCCGCCGACCACGACCCTGCGGTGTACGAGGACCCGCTGCGGTTCGACATCCACCGCTTCGCCGGCGCCCCGCCCGCCCCGCACCTGGCCTTCGGCCACGGCCCGCACTTCTGCCTGGGCTCGCACCTGGCCAGGATGGAGCTTCAGGAGGCCTTCCGCGCCCTGGTGACCCGGCTGCCGGGGCTGGCGGCGCGGGAGGACCTGGCGGCCGTGCGGTGGACCGAGGCCGCCTTCGTCCACCGCCCGGTCCGGCTCCTGGTCAAGGCCGGTCGAGGGGCCGGTTGAGGGGCCGGTCGAGGGGCCGGTTGAGCGGGCCGGTCGAGGGCGGGCCGGCTCAGGGCAGGAGCTCGCGCAGCACCTCGTCCACCGGGCTCGCGCCGACGCCGAGGACCTTCTCCGTCTCGCCGGAATCGACGATCATGGGCCACCCCGGCTTGAACAGCACTTCGTGCAGCTCCGCCCAGAACGGGTCCGTCAGCGAGAGCAGGGTCAGGTCCCGCTCGGTGAGCCGCTCCATCCGCGGTTCCGGCGCCCCCGCGAGCGCGGCCAGCCGCCCGGCCAGCTCGCGCACCGACAGGGTCACGGCGGGCACGTGCCACGCCCTCCCGTACGCCTCCTCGTGGCGCGCGGCGGCGACCAGCGTGCGGGCGGTGTCACCGGCCGCCGAGTACGCGTGCGGCACGTCCAGCTCCTGCGGCACCAGCGCGAGCCGCCCGGCCAGCACGGGCCCCTGCACCATGAGGCTGAACAGCGAGTAGGTGCCCGCGCCGTAGAGCTGGGCGGCGCGCACCTCGGTGACCCGCACCCCCGAGGAGGCGGCCTCCTCCCACATCCGGGCCCTGGTCCGCCCCTTGGGGCCGGTCGCGGCCAGCGGCAGATCGGGCGTGAGCGGGCCGTCCACCGGGCCGTAGGCGTACAGGTTGCCGAGCATCACGTAGGCGGCCCCGGTCCGCCGCACCGCCGTGAGCAGCGACGCCGACAGCGCTGGGAACCGTTCCGGCCAGGCGTGGTACGGCGGCGCGGCCGTGGTGAACACCGTGCCGGCCCCCTCGGCCAGCTCGCTCAGCCGATCGGCGTCGGCCGCGTCCGCCGCCACCCTCTCGACGAGCGGGTGCTCCGGCCCGCCGCCGCTGCGGCTGATCATCCGTACCCGCTCGCCGTCCTCGGCCAGCAGCAGGGCGGTCCTCGACGCGGTGGCCCCGCGTCCCACGATCACTTGGAAGGTCATGGCGACCACTGTGCCGATCCGCCGCGAGGTGAGATAGTGGCCGGAATGCCAACTATCCGGAAGATCTGGCCATGCACCGTATCGCCGTAGTCGTCGTGCCGCCCGTGCTGAGCTTCGACGTCTCGATCCCCTTCATGGTGTTCGGCAGCGTCCCGCAGTACGACGTGCGCGTCTGCACGGCGCGGCCCGGCCCGATGTCCACCGTCAACGGCCCCGACGTGCTCGTGGCGGACGGCCTGGAGGCGACGGCGGACGCGGACACCGTGATCGCCGTCGGCAGCGGCGGCGAGCCGGCTCCCCCGGCGGTCCTCGACGCCCTCGGCAGGGCCGCGGCGCGGGGAAAGCGCATCGCCTCGCTCTGCACGGGCGCGTTCGTCCTGGCCCAGGCCGGCCTGCTCGACGGCCGCCGGGCCACCACGCACTGGGGCCTCGCCGGCGACCTCGCCGCGCGCTTCCCGTCCGTGGACGTCCGTCCCGACGTGCTCTTCGTCGAGGACGGCGGCGTCTACACCTCGGCGGGCGCCGCGGCCGCCATCGACCTGTGCCTGCACCTGGTCAGGCTCGACCACGGGGCGGCGGTGGCCAACACGGCCGCCCGGCTCACGGTCGTCTCCCCCGTACGTCCGGGCGGCCAGGCCCAGTTCATCGAGACCCCGCTGCCTCCCGAGCGCGGCACCTCGCTCGCCGCCACCCGCGCCTGGGCCCTGGAGCACCTCGACCGCCCGCTCGCCCTGTCCGACCTGGCCCGGCACGCCGGGATCAGCGTCCGCACCCTGACCAGGCGCTTCCACGCCGAAACCGGCCAGAGCCCCCTCCAGTGGCTGCTGCACCGCCGTATCGACCGGGCCAGGGAGCTGCTGGAGACCACCGAGCTGCCGATGGACCTGGTGGCGGAGCGCAGCGGCCTCGGCAGCCCGGACTCGCTCCGCAAGCACCTGGTGAGCCGGGTGGGCCTCACCCCCACGGCCTACCGCGCCGGCTTCACCCGCGTACGCACGCCATGAGGCCGTCGGGCCCGCCCGGGATGGTCACCCGGGCGGGCCCGTCCCGGCGTTCTACGATTTACACGTTCGCCGGCCCGCGTTGAAACCGGCGGTGAAGCCGATGTCGTATGCCTCGTCGTCGGATATTCTTCCGCTCTGGCGGGGCCGGCCGCATTTCACGCCGGTCTCGAATCCGTCGGAGTAACCGTTCGCGCAGATTCTCTTCTGCTTCTTCTTGAGGCTTTTGCAGACGGGCGGCACGGCCCCCGTGGCCGCCGTGACGTGAATGTCCGGGCCGCTCACCTGCGCCGGGATGATCGAGGCCTGCGAGGTCCCGGTTGACCCGAGCACGAGAGCGGCGATGAGCGGACCGGTCAGGAGCAGAGTTCTTCCGTGCATCTTCGTCTCCCTTCTCATGAAGACGAACCTTCGGGAATTTCTCTTCCTTCGAGAACGCGCGCCGTCCCCGGCGACGCGTTCTGTCATCGTACGTGCATTCACCGGCCCGGCCAGGGGGCTTGCTCCACCATGAACGCACTTTTGCTTACCGGCGGCACGTCCTCGAAAGCTTGACCGGCGCGCGGGCGTATCAGCGGCCGTGTCAGCACAGCGACGGCCCGCCGTCAGGGCGGCCGGAGACGGTGGAGCCATGAACGACGCAGCCACTGCCCGTTCCGCCGGTTTCCGCACCACCCCTGAAGGAGCACCCGCCATGTCCACCACCCTCATCGACCAGGACCGTCCCGAGCTGCGCGCGATCATGCGGGAGATGGTCGAGTCCGGCTTCGTCGGCGTGACGCTGCGCGTCCACGACGAGCGCGGCACGTGGACCGCCGCCGCCGGACTGGCCGAGCTGAACGGGACCACCGAACCGCCGATCGACGGGCACGTCAGGATCGGCAGCAACACCAAGACCTTCATCGCCACCGCCGTGCTGCGCCTGGTGGCCGAGGGCCGGATCGAGCTGGACGCACCCGTCGCCGGCCACCTGCCCGAGTTCGGGCTGGACGAGCGGATCACGGTGCGGATGCTGCTGCAGCACACCAGCGGCATCTTCAACTTCACCGGCGAGTACTACGAGGACGGCACGTTCGTGCCGGGCACCCCCGCCACCCCCTCGGGCAAGCCCTGGGCCGACGGCCGCTTCACCACCTACCGGCCCGAGGAACTGGTGAAGCTGGCGCTGTCCAAGCCGGCCCGCTTCGAGCCGGGCACCGACTGGAGCTACGCCAACACCAACTACGTGCTGGCCCGGCTGCTGATCGAGAAGGTCACCGGCCGCCCGCTCGCCCAGGAGATGCACCGGCTGATCCTGGGCCCGCTCGGCCTGACCGGCACCTGCCAGCCCACCGCCGAGAGCGACCTGCCCGCCCCGCACGCCCACGCCTACTACCGCTACCAGGAGCCCGGCGGCCAGGAGACGGTGCTCGACGTCACCGAGCACAACCCGTCCTGGATCTCCAGCGGCGGCGACATGATCTCCACCACCCGCGACCTGCACACCTTCGTCACCGCCCTGCTGGGCGGCGAGCTGCTGCCCGCCGAGCTGCTGGCCCAGATGTGCACCCCGGAGAGCAAGGCCGGCTACGGGCTGGGCGTGTTCGTCCAGCCGGCCCCCGGCGGCGGCACCCTCATCACCCACAACGGCGGCATCGCCGGCCACGCCGCGCTGATGTACGCCACCCCCGACGGCCGCACCACCCTGACCGCCGCGCTGAACTACGTCGACGACCCCGCCATGTCGATGGGCGCGGCCTTCCAGCAGGCCACCCAGCGCCTCGTCACCGAGGTCTTCGGCCGCTGAGGACGCGGGCTCAGCCCTGCCGGGGCGGGGAGAAACGCTCGACGGCCTCGCTCAGCACCTCGCTGAACGTCCCGCTGCCCGTGTGGCCCGAGTCCTCCACCACGTGCAGCCGGGCGTCCGGCCAGACCAGGGCCAGCTCCCAGGCGGTGCGGATCGGGCTGCCCATGTCGAGGCGGCCGTGGACCAGGGCGCCGGGGATGCCGGCCAGCCGCCCGGCGTCACGCAGCAGCGCGCCCTCCTCCAGCCAGGCGGCGTTGGCGAAGTAGTGGGCGCAGATGCGGGTCATGGCCATGACGGCGTCGGCGGGCCGGTCGCTGTAGGCGTTGGGCTTGCCGTTGGCCTCCTGCGAGATGACCGCGTCCTCCCAGGTGATCCAGTCCTGGGCCGCCTTCTCGCGTACCTTCGGGTCGGGGTCGGCCAGCAGCCGCGAGTACGCCGACAGAACTCCGAACACGTCCCCGTCGCGGTCGGCCTCGGGCACGCCCCGCACGAACCGCTCCTGCGCCTCGGGGAAGAACCTGCCGACGCCCCGGTAGAGCCAGTCGATCTCGGAGCGGCGGGTCATCGTGACGGCGGGGATGACGATCTCCGACACCCGCTCGGGATGGGTCTCGGCGTAGGCCAGGATCAGCGTCGAGCCCCACGACCCGCCGTACAGCAGCCACCTGTCGATGCCGAGGTGCTCGCGCAGCCGCTCCATGTCGGCGATCAGGTGGTGGGTGGTGTTGTGGGTGAGGTCGGTGGCCGGGTCGGCGGCGTGCGGGCGGCTGCGGCCGCAGTTGCGCTGGTCGAACAGGACGGTGCGGAACCGTTCCGGGTCGAACCTGCGGCGGGCGCCGGTCGAGCAGCCCGACCCCGGCCCGCCGTGCACCACCACGGCGGGCTTGCCGTCCGGATTGCCGCAGACCTCCCAGTAGATGAGGTTGCCGGCGCCGACGTCGAGCATGCCGTGCTCGTACGGTTCTGTCGAGGGATACACCAGGGGGTCCTCTCCGCGAGGTGACGGCGCTTCGACAAGCGGGGTTGTTATCGTAGCGCTGTTATATTAGTGCTGTGACATCTCCGGACCCCACCGCGACGCCTGATCCCTGGCGCTCCCTGCACGAGCTTCTGGCCGCGATGGACGCCGAGATCGAGCGGGTCTACCTCGAACGCGGCCTCAAGGGGGTGCGGCCGCGGTTCGCCTATCCGCTGATCAGGCTCGCTCACATCGGGCCCCTGACCATCCGCGAGCTCGCCGAGTCCCTGGGCCGCTCGCACTCCGCGATCAGCCAGACCGTCGCCGCCATGCGCAAGGAGGGCCTGGTCACCTCCGAACCGGGACCCGACGCCCGCACCCGGCGGATCGACCTGACCGAGCGCGGCCGGGCGCTGGTGCCGTTCCTGGAGGCGGAGTGGCGCGCCACCCACGAGACGGTCGCCGAGCTGGACGGCGAGCTGCCGTACGCGATGACCGCCGTGGTCGAGGACGCGCGGCGGGCGCTGGAGCGCCGGTCGATGGGGCAGCGGATCCTCGACCACCTCGTGGAGCCGCCGCGCCCGGGACAAGCCGTTCCCTACCAGGTAGGGTGCGGGTATGGCGCAAAAGTTCTCCATGAGCCTTCCTGACGAGGTGTACGAGCTCGTCAAGGAGATGGCGGAAAAGGAAGGCACCACCCTCTCCGGCTACCTCGCCTCCCTGGCCAAGGAGCGCGCCGACGCCGACCGGGCCTCGCGCGAGCGGCTCGCCCGCCTCACCGCCAAGGACCGCGCGGCCGACCCCGAGGGCTACGACCGCCGCAAGGCGGAGATGCGCGAGCGCATGCACGCCGCCCAGCGGGCCGCGACGGAGAAGAAGGCCGGCCTCGCGTGATCGCCGGATACGTCGCCGACCTCACCGCCATCGTGCGGCTGCTGGCCGGCGACGAGGAAGGCGCGGACGCCCGGACCGCTCTTGAGGTGCTGACCGAGGACGGGCACGCCCTGCTCCTGCCGGTCACCGCGTTCGCCCAGGCGGCGATCGTCGCCGACCCGGATCCCGCGCAGCTCATGTGGCTGTTCGGCTTCCGCTCCTGCGTCATCGACAACCTGACCCGGCAGGAGATCTTCCGCGTCGTCCGCCAGGCCAGGCACGCGCCACGCCCCCTGGAGGTGCCCCTTCACCAGGCCCACACGGCCCACCTGGCGCTGGAGCGCGGCTGGCCGGTCCTCACGGGGGACGCCGCGAGCTGGGCAGGTTACGGCCACCTGGAGTTCTTCCAGGTGTAGGGCCGGGCAGGCGCCCGCCGGGACGCGAGGCTCCGGGCGGGGTCACGGACTCGCCGTACGGAGCGGTGTCCAGGGCGGCGTCCAGGGCGGTGTCCAGGTGCCCGAGGCGTCGCGGCCGGTCGTCGTGGTGGCGAGGTGGGCGCGCAGGGTGGCCAGCGCGGGGTGGGGGTTGTCGCGATGCCACAGGAGCGAGTGCGGGTAGACGGGCGTCGGGCCGGTCACCGGGACGCGGCGCAGACCGTGACCGGCGGGCCAGACCAGGCGGGTCCGCGCGCCCATGAACGTGGCCAGGGCCGGGGTGTCGGCGATGGTGTCGAGGAGCGCGTCGGAGCCGAAGTTGGGGCCGGTGGCCTCGATGGAGAGGCCGAACTCGGCGACGAGGCCGTCGTAGTAGGCGGCCCACTCGGTGCCGGGGACGATGCCGGGCATCCAGACCCGGTGCCCCGCGAGCCGGGCGAGGCTCACCGACCGGGCGCCCGCCAGCGCGTGGCCGGGGCCGATGAGAAACTGGAGCTCCTCGTCGAGCACCCGGGCGTGCGCGATGTCCTCGGGGAGGGGCCGGCCGGGCACGCCGACGGCGCGGAAGGAGGCGTCGATCGTCCCGGACCGGAGGGCGGCGACGGCCTTGTCCATGTCGAACAGCATCACCACGTCCAGCTCGACCTCGGGGTGCGCGTGGTGGAAGGCGCGCATCAGGCCCGACTGGGCGCTGCGCGAGGTGAGCACGTCCACGCGCAGCGGGCGGCTGCCGGCGCGTACGGACGCGACCGCGCGCTCGGCGGCGCGCAGCAGCTCGCGGGCGTGCGGCAGGAACGCCTGCCCATCGATGGTGAGCCGGGCGCCGCGCGGGGTGCGGGTGAACAGCCGCACCCCCAGCTCGCGCTCCAGCACGGCGATGCGCTTGGAGGCGGCCTGCTGGGTGATCGCCAGCTCGGCGGCGGCCTCCTGGAACTGCCCCGCGTCGGCGGCGGCGACGAAGGTGCGCACGGTGTCGAGGTCCATGCGGACACCCTAGGGACACAACGATCGGTTGTGCGGTAGCGGCCTCGCGGTTGTTTGATCCGCTAGTAGGGCTCGCGCTTTGATGCATGCGGTCAAGCGTCGGTTGTGCGGGCGGGGGCGAGCGGCATGAGGAGCGGGCGGCGGCTGGGGCGGCTGGGACGGCGGTTCGGGTGGCTCTGGGCCGCGTACGGGACCAGCGCGCTCGGCACGTGGCTGGCCTTCGGCGCGTTCCCGCTGATCGCGATCCAGGTGCTGCACGCCGGGCCGGCGGAGGTCGCGGCGCTGTCCTCCGTGGGGGCGGCGGCGGGCGCGGCCGTGGCGGTGCCGCTCGGCCCGTGGGTCGAGTTCCGCCGCAAGCGGCCGGTGCTGATCGCGGCGGACCTGGTGCGGTTCGCGGCGCTGCTGACGGTGCCGGTCGCGTTCGCGCTCGGCGTGCTCACCTTCGTCCAGCTCCTGCTGGTCTCGGTCGTGGTCGCGGCGGCCGACATCACCTTCCGCGCCGCCTCCGGCGCGTACCTGAAGGCGCTGCTGCCGGCCGGGGACCTGCTGGTGGCCAACGCCAGGTTCGAGTCCACGACCTGGACGACCACGATCGTCGGGCCGCCGCTGGGCGGCGCCGCGATCGGGCTGCTCGGCCCGGTGGCGACGGTGGTGGCCGACGCGGCCAGCTACCTGCTCTCGGCCCTCGGCATCCGCGCGATGGGCGGCCGGGAACCGCGGCCGGAGCGGCCGGAGCGGCCCGAGGGCACGCGCGTGCGGGCCGGCGACCTGTTCGACGGCTGGCGCTCCATCCTCGCCGACGCGACGCTGCGCCCGCTGTTCCTCAACACCGCCCTGTTCAACGGCCTGGTGATGGCCGCCGACGCGCTGCTGGCCGTCCTGATGCTCGGCCGGCTCGGGTTCGCGCCGTGGCAGTACGGCCTGGCCTTCGCCGTGCCCGCGGCCGGCGGGCTGCTCGGCTCGCGGCTGGCCAGGCCGCTCACCGCCCGGTTCGGGCAGTACCGGGTCCTGGTCGCGTCCGGGGTGCTGCGCGCGGTCTGGCCCGCGGGCCTGGCGTTCGCGGGGCCGGGCACCGGGGGGCTGCTGCTGGTGATGGGCGTCGAGTTCGGGCTCATCCTCTGCTGCGGGATCTTCAACCCGGTCTGCGCCACCTACCGCCTCCAGCTCACCCCGGCCGGCCGGGTCACCCGTACGCTGTCCGCCTGGTCGGTGACGACCAAGGCCGCGACCGCGCTGCTGACCGCCGTCTGGGGCGTGCTGGGCGGCCTGCTCGGCCCGCGCGCGGCCATCGGCCTGGCCGGCGTGCTCCTGCTGGCGACCCCGCTGCTGCTCCCCCGCCGCCCGGCCGCCCCCGTTCCCGGCGTGCCGGAACACCCTCGTTACCCCCAGGAGAGAAGATGACCGACCCGACCCCTCCGGAGCTGGACCCCCGCGCGACCGCGCTGCTCGTCCTGGACTGCCAGCGGGCGACGCTGGCCGCGCTCCCCGAGCCGGCCGGCGCCGAGGCGCTGGTCGCCCGGGTGGCCGGCGCCGTGGCCGAGCTGCGCGCGCACGGCGCCGCCGTCGCCCACGTACGGGTCGGCTTCACCGAAGCCGACTGGGCGGCCACCCCGCCGGGCAACAGGACCTTCTCCGCCGTCGCCCGGCGGCGCCTGCTGCACCACGCCGACCCCGGCACCGCCTTCCACCCCCGGCTCGTCCCCGGGCCCGGCGACCTCACCGCCCGCAAGACCCGGCTCGGCGCGCTGTCCACCACCGGCCTGGACCGGCGGCTGCGGGAGCGTGCGATCACCACCCTGGTCGTCGCCGGCCTCACCACCAGCGGCGCCGTGCTGTCCACCGTCACCGACGCCGCCGACCGCGACTACCGGCTCTACGTCCTGTCCGACGGCGTCGCCGACCCGGACCCGGGGACCCACCGGGCCCTGATGGCCGGCGTGCTCCCCCGGCTGGCCCACCTCGTGGACACCGCCGCGCTGCGCTCGCTCCTGCCGGCCGATCGGGGCCGAGCCGGCCAGGTGCTCCCGGGCTCCCGGAGATGAGCCGCCGCGCGCCCATGCGCTGGGCCTGGCGCGGCGCCGCCTCCTGGACGCCCGGTTTGGCGGTCTCGGGCGTGTCGGTGAGGGTGGGCGTCCCCGCCACCCGGAGGCCGGCACCCGGGTGACGGGGAACCGGCGGCGCCCTTCTCAGCCGAGGTGGTCCCGCAGCGGCAAGGAACGGCTCGGGTGGCGCAGCTTGCCCATCGTCTTGGCCTCGATCTGGCGGATGCGTTCCCGGGTGACCCCGTAGACCTTGCCGATCTCGTCCAGGGTCTTCGGCTCGGCGCCGGTCAGGCCGTAGCGCAGCGCGATGACGCCGGCCTCCCGCTCGGTGAGGCCGTCCAGGATCGCGCGGAGCTGGTCGCGCAGCAGCTGATGCTCCACGGCGTCGGTGGGGTCACCGGCTCCGGTGTCCTGGATGAGGTCGCCCAGCTCGGTGTCGCCCTCGTCGCCGAGCTGGAGGCTGAGGGAGACGGGCTCGCGCGCGTAGCCGCGGATCTCCTCGACCTTCTCGGCGGTCAGCTCCACGCGCGGCGCGATCTCCTCGTCCGAGGGCTCGCGGCCGAGCTCCTGGAACAGCTCGCGCCGCGCCCGCGCCACCTTGTTGATCAGCTCGGTCATGTGGACGGGGACGCGGATCGTCCGGGACTGGTCGGCCAGCGCCCGGCCGATGGCCTGCTTGATCCACCAGGTGGCGTACGTGGAGAACTTCAGCCCCCGCCGGTGGTCGAACTTCTCCACCGCCCGGATCAGCCCCATGTTCCCCTCCTGCACCAGGTCCAGGAGGGGCAGGCCGCGTCCGAGGTGGCGCTTGGCGAGCGAGACGACCAGGCGCAGGTTGGCCTCGACCATCCGGTCCTTGGCCAGGCGGCCGTCGGCGGCGATCCACTCCAGGTCGGACCGGTCCTGCGGGGACAGGGTGCCGCGCTCGCGGTCGAGGCGCTCCTGGGCGAACAGGCCGGCCTCGATGCGCTCGCCGAGCGCCACCTCCTGCTGGGCGTCGAGCAGCCGGATCCTGCCGATTCGCCTGAGGTAGTCGGCGACCTGGTCGGTGCTCGCGGTCATGGTGGTGGCTGCCAAGGGGACCCTCCCGGGGTGGGTGGACGAGCGGTGGGCTGCGATGGTGCCGGTCGGCCCGGCCGGGCTCGGGATCAGGGCGCGGAACGCCGCGGGACGGCGGTGGTGGGGACGGCGGGCGGCTCGATCTGGATCGGCTCTCGCACGGGCCTCCTTTCGTCTGGACGATTTTTACAACAGTGGTAAGATTATGTCGAAGGCAGGCAACCGTCAAGAGGAAATTTATGTCGGACGTAAAAATCTTCGGCCTGCGGGAGCTGAAGAAGCGGGAGACCCGCCAGGAGATCTCCAACCAGGCCACCCGCCTGTTCATCGAGCGCGGCTTCGAGGACACCACGATCGCCGAGATCGCCGAGGCCGCGCGGGTGGCCAAGAAGACCGTCACGAACTACTTCCCGCGCAAGGAGGACCTGGCCTTCGACCACCACGAGGACTTCGTGGCCGCCCTGGCCCGCATCGTGGCGGGCAGGTCACCGGGCGAGTCGGCCCACGCCGCGCTCAAGAGGGCCTACCTGGAGGCCGCCGGCCGGCAGGACCCGATGCTCGGCTTCACCCACGACGGGTTCGGGCAGATGATCGCGCAGTCGCCGACGCTCGTGGCGCGCCTGCGCGAGCTGCTGGAGCAGCAGGAGGAAGCGCTCGCCCGCACGCTGGCGGCGGAGACCGGCGACCAGGGGACGCGGCCCCGGATGGCGGCGGCACACCTGGCCGCCCCCTACCGGGTCCTGCTCCACCGGATCATGGAGCTCACGCTGGAGGGGGTGGACGACGCGCGGATCGCCGAGACGGTGAGCGAGTCCGCGCGCGAGGCGTTCGACCTCATGGAGCCGTCGCTCGGCGGCTACGCGGTCCGGTGAGGACCGGCGCCAGCACCGCGCGGGCGGCCGCGAGGATCAGCTCGTCGATCGCCGGTGGCGGCGGATGCCCCGCCAGCAGGTGACGCCGGACCGCGCCGTAGGGGATGTCCACCACGGCGAAGGTCAACCTGTCCCCGGTGAGCCCGGGGTGCCGGGCGACGAAGGAGTCCACGGCGTCCGCGAGCCGGCCGTCCAGCGTGTCGAGGTCCTCCCCCAGCTCGGCGGGCCACGTGGCGGCCAGCTCCCGCCGGCGGTGCAGCAGCAGCAACGCGGCCTCGGCCGGATGGTCGCGGCACCACCTCGGCGTGTGCAGGGCCGCCGCCTCGGCGTCGCCGGCGGCCAGGGCGGTCACGAAGCCGCGCTGGAAGTCGTGGGCGGTGCGCGTCCACAGGGTGGCCAGCAGGAGATCGTGCGATCCGAACCGGTGGTACAACGACCCGATCGGCGCGCCGAGCCGGGCGGCGATGGCGGTCATCGTGGCGGCGGCGGGCCCGCCCTCGGCCGTGATGGCCAGGGCCGCGTCCAGGATCTGGTCCCGGCTGAACTTCGGCGATCTTCCCACTGGCTGCCTTCCCGTGTAATAGTGGCACCATTCTAGAATAATTCCTCACAAAAGGGGTGGCGGGTATGGCATCCGAGGTCATCGAGGGCTTCTACCGGGCGGCCCAGCTCGCGGACGGCGCCGCGATCCTGGACCTCCTCCATCCGCGGTTCGAGGCCCATACCGCGCCGGGCATGCCCTGCGGCGCCGGCGGCGCCTTCCACGGGCCGCGGGACGCGCTCGTCCGGGTCTGGGGCGCGGTCTTCGCCGCCTACGACACCGCGCCCTACGCCGAGACCTGGCACGAGACCACCGACGGGATCACGGTGGTCACCGGGCACTACCGGGGCACGGCCCGAGCCACCGGCCGGACGTACGAGGCGGAGTTCGTCCACCTGTGGCGGGTCACCGACGGGCGCATCTCCTGGCTGCACCAGTACACCGACACCGCCCGCTGGCCCGATCCCCTCGCCCCGGCGACCGGGAGCGGTCACGACAAGCGGTAGATCCGGCCGGCCCACACCCAGACCCCGCGCCCGTCGGCCGTGGGACCCATCTCGTCCAGCAGTTCCAGCCCCCGTGGCGCCGTGATCCGCTGCCAGCCGCCCGCGCGGAGCACCACCTCGGGCCGGCGGTCGGAGCCGAACCACACCGCGCCCGAGGCATCGGTGGCCACGTGCTCCAGCCGGGCCGGCTCGACCGGCAGGTCCACCCGCCGCCACCGCTCGCCGTCCCAGTGCAGGGCGAAGGTCCTGAGCGTGCCGTACACGTGGCCCACGCACTTGGCGGCGTGCGAGCGGACCTCGGCCGATGCCCAGACGCCGCCGGCGGCGTCGGCCGCCCAGTCGGTGATCTCCACGGCGGGCGCGGTCCATCTGGTGCCGCAGGCGCCGGACATGCCGCCCTTGGGGGTGGGCGGCAGGTTCTCGGCGGGGAGCGCGGTCGGCGTCCACTGGCCGCCGTCCCAGTGCATCGGGGTACGGCGGTCGCCGCTCAGCGCCCAGACGTCGTCGCCGCCCGCGGCCAGCAGCCGTACGGCGGCGTGCGGCGTGTCCTGGCGATGCCACCTCGCGCCGTCCCAGCGCCAGGCCCGCTTGCCCGTGCCCGCGACCCACACCTCGCCGTCGGCGGCCACGGCGGCGTCCACCAGGCGGCCGGCCGAACGGATCGGGTGGTCCTTCCAGCGGGTCCCGGAGATCCGCCAGGCGTGGATCGTCCCGCCCTTGCCGGCGAACGCCCAGGAGCGGCTGATCTCGGCGTTCTTCGCGCCCGCGAAGGCGGCCGGAGCGGTCATGGTGCGCCAGGTCCGGCCGGTCCAGCGCGTGACGCGCCAGACCGGGCGCTTCTCCCAGTCGAGCGCGATCGCCAGGCCGCCGTCGATCTCATGATCCTTCGTCAGGAAGGCGGGGCTGTCGGACGTGGTCCTCTCCCACTTCGGGGCCGGGGCGACGGCAAGGGACAACGCGAGCACGACATTGAGGATCATGGTCCCTATTGTGGGCGCACAAGGACCGGCTCTTCCGGCGAAACGGGCGAACGCTCCCGTGCGGGCGCCGGTTCAGCGGCGTCGCGGTGGAGCCCGGTGGAGCCGGCGCGCGATCGGACGGCACTTCGAAAACCGGTACCCGTCGCCGCGCGTCCGGTCACGGCGCGGCCCGTCACGGCGCGTCCGGTCACGGCGCGGCCCGTCGCCTTGGAGGGGGGCGCCGTCCGCGCGAACCCGCCGGAGGGTCGGCCCTCGCCCTCCGGGGACCGGAGATGGCGTCGAGCCGGGCGGGTGGGCGGGGACCAGCGCAGTCGGGAGGCCGTCGTCAGCCGGACGCGGCCCGGCTGGAACCGCCGTTCGCGGAACCGCCGTTCACGGGGCCGCCGTTCACGGGGCCGCCGTTCACGGGGCCGCCGTTCACGGGGCCGCCGTTCACGGGGCCGCCGTTCACGGGGCCGCCGTTCACGGGGCCGTCATCCGTGGAGCCGTCGTTCGCAGAGCCGTCGCCGGGGAGATCACCGATCTCCCCGGCGGCCGCGGCCGCGACGGCGGCCAGGGCCTGGCCGGTGTTGTCGTGCAGGTGTACGCGCTCGCCCAGCCGGGTGATCGTGACCAGGCGGGCGGGCGGGCCGTTCAGGGCGGCCAGGTGGATGGCGCCACCGTGTCGCTCGGCGACGGTGAAGGCTTCCAGCAGGACCCGCAGGCCCATGCTGTCCATGAAGGTGACCGCGGCCATGTCGAAGATCAGGTGATCGTCGGGCCGCCGGCGGACCTGGGCGATGAAGCGGTGCAGGCCCGGAGCGCTGGCCAGGTCGATCTCCCCGGCCAGGGTGATCACGGTCGCGCCTGGATGGTGTTCGTGGTGCGTGAGGAGCGGAGGCATGGGATCTCGCATGAAGTCCCTTCTGTAGTGAGCGGCACAGGCAGTCGCCTGTGGTCGGATTTCCTCCCAGCCTAGAGGCCGGAAATGATCCTTACCGGATATGAGGGCAGGTGGTGTGCCGGATTCCCAGCGGGGCGACAAAAGCGGCGCCCGTTCCGTTCTCCGGCGGCGGCGTCACCGCGTCGAACCAGGGCCGCGGCCCCGGCGATGGGCTGTCGAGCAGCACCGCCCGGTCCGGCCAAGTGGTGGCGATCCCAGGGTATCCAGTTCTCGGGATGCCCGTGGTGTTCGGTCACCCTGCTCCCCCATGCCGCCGGGCCAGGCGGCCGCCGCCTCAGGCCCGCCCGCGACTCACCGACCCTCGCGCCCGTGCTGCCCGCACTCGCCGATCCGGTGCGCCTGGAGCCCGTACGGCGCGCCCGGGAAACCGGGCTCGACCGGTGCCGCCCTCGCCGAGGGCCTGGACGTGCCGAAGTCCTCCAACCACTGGCGCGTCACACGCGAGGCCGGGCTGATCAGCACGGCCGTGGACGGCGGCACCACCGGATCCGGCCACGCGCCGGCGACCTGAGTGGCCGTTTCCCGGGCCCGCTCGACGTGACCCCGCCCTTGGCCGGGGCCGGCGCCAGGGCCGCGGCCGGGACGGCGGGCGGCGGTCCCGCCCGAAGCGACTCAGCGACCGTAGCGACCAGGCTCCGGACATAGACGACCGTGCCGCCTCCCTGCCCTCTCTCGACGGCACGAGCGGACCGGCCAGTCGCTACAGTCGCTGCGGACCAGCCGTACGACCACCTGCGAGCGCAGCCTCCGCTCCCCTGCCACCGCGCCCGCTCCCACCGACCCCGTACCCACCGACCCCGTACCCACCGACCCCGTACCCTCCGCGAGCCGTGGCGTCGGCGGCAGCCGCCCGGCCTCCGCGCGTGGCCGGGGCGGCGCGCTTCTCAGCCGTCCTCGCGCGCCGCCCCGTCCAGAAGCTTCCCGAGGTCGCGGAGCCTGCGGGCGCCCTCGGCCAGGTCCTCGGCGGCGGACCGGCGTACGTCGGCCACGCTCGCGCCCAGGGCCCGTGACGCGGGCAGGTCGCCGAAGATCGACGGATCGACGGGCGGGAGCGCCCGCGCCAGGGTCTCCAGCGCCTGTGCCACGGCCCGGCTCTCCTGCCCGCTCACGTGCCGGGACCGCTGACCCATCGGAACCCCCTCCAAGCGACCCTGTCCGGCGGAACGCCGTTCCGGGCCTCCTCACCGCCCGCCGAGCCATTCGACCACGTGGACGCGGCCGGCGAATCCGTCGATCGACTGGCCTCGGTCCGGGTTCTCAGAGCTCCCGGTACGGGCACCGCACGACGCCCGCCGGACGCCGGGGAGCGCGACCCCGCGCTTATCCTGCAAGCATGATCGACCTTCCGCGAGATCTACCGACAGTCGAGCGGCACGTGGTCCGTCTGGTCGTCCGCGACACGGCCGGCCGCATCCTGCTCTTCCACACCAAGGACCCGACCATCCCCGAGAAGGGCACCTGGTGGGAGCTGCCGGGCGGCGGCATCGACCCCGGGGAGACGTACGTGGAGACGGCCGTCCGCGAGCTGCTGGAGGAGACCGGCATCCGCGTGACGGCCTCCCAGGTGGGCCGCCCGACCTGGACCCGCGACGCGAGCTTCCCCTACCGGAGGACCCGCCTGCTTCAACACGAGGTGGTGGCTCCGGTGCAGCTCGACCTCGCGGCGCCCGCCGTCGACGGCTCGGCGCGCGTCGGTTTCGAGGACGAGGACTACTTCGACTTCCGCTGGTGGCCCGTCGCCGAGGTACAGGCCAGTACCGGCCTGTTCTATCCGCGCAGCCTGCCGGCGAACCTCGGGCCCTTCCTGGCCGGCGAGACGATCGACGAGCCCCTTGAGCTGTGGCTGTAGGAAGGCCCGGCCGACGCCGGTCGCGACGCCGAGGCAGCCGGCCGCCCCCACGGACGCTCACCCCGGCCCTGCCGCTCCACCACACGTTCTGGTTGACTGTGCGGATGAACGAGGCGTACACGACCGAGGATCTCACCAGCGCTCTGCGCGAGGCGGAGCGGCGCTTGCAAGCGGCGCAACTGGCGGGCGACGCCGACGCCCTCGACGATCTGCTCGACGACCGGCTGATCTACACCGGAGGCCCGGACGGCGCCCGCTACTCCAAGCAGGACGATCTGGAGATCCAGCGATCGCGCAGGCAGAAGCTCTCGAAGGTCGAGGAGGAGGACCTGGTCGTCCTCGTTGACGGGCACACCGGCGTGACGTGGTTCCGGGGCGCGCTGGAGGGCACCTTCGACGACGTGCCTTTCGCCGCCCGCCTCAACTTCACCCGGACCTGGATCCACCTTCCGGGCTCAGGCTGGCGGGTGATCGCCGCCCACGCCAGCCCCGCCTGAACGCCTGCGGGGTCCGGCCTCCTCAACGCTCCTGACGAAAGATGATCGCGACGCCCAGCGCGGCATCGGCGGGCACGAACACGTCCTCGGGGCCGGTGCGGACGACCGGCACGCCGTTGTCGCGCAGGAGCTCTTCGGCGATCGGAAGATCGCGTACGGCCACCGCGTAGGCGACGAAGGCAGGCAGGACCGCAGGGCGCTCGCCGGGCAGCAGGTCGGTCAGCGCCGAGGCGGTGACGACGGTGACGCCCGCCCGGTCGAAACGCGCCGTCCGGCCAGGTCGCGCCGGGCCGAAGTATGCCTCGTAGCGTCGCTCCCACTCGGGCAACGCCGGGTCGGCCACGCACAACACGCATTCGACCAGGCCCGTGGCGCCGTTGGGATGGTCGGCGTGCTGCTGCCGGTGCCGGGGCGCCTCGGCCGGCGTGTTCTCCGCGAACCCGATCCTGCCTTCCGGCACGCGTCCAGGCGGCAGGCGAGGGTCGGTGATCTCCAGGTAGCGGGCGGGCTCCATGCGGGTCCCCGTGGGGGTCTCGACGGGCCGCTGGATGTCGTGGACGCCACCGTGGCCGACGCCATCGGCCGTCAGCCGGTCGGCCACGCGGTCGATGTCGGGCGTGTCGACGATCATGATGTGCACGCCTTGGAAGCGCCGCAGAAAGGACACGATGTTGGCCGCGGTGGCGCGGACGGCAGCCCTCAGCCCCGGCAGCTTGTCGTCGGGCACCCGCAACGGGATCGGGCGCGCGTCGCCGGGCAGGCGGTCGGCGTCATCGATGACGGCCACCAGCTCGACGAAACCGCGCGGGAAGTACACGTGGGTGTTGGCCACTCCGAACGGCTGCGCGGGGCCTCCCGGCGTGACCGGCAGGACAGGATAGGCGGGGGCGGCCACGGTGAAGCCGAGTCGCCGGTAACGCTCCATCGCCTGGTCCAGGTCCCGTACGACGTGGCCGACGTGGTGCAGGCCGGTGACATCCTGGCCCATGACGGGCACCTCCGGATCCTCTGCTTAAGAGCCGACTCCTTTATGAGAGTACGCTCCCATTTCAGGATCCGACAGCCCTTCCTGCGCGGACGGAAGCGGATCGCACGGGCGCGGTCGGACCGTCACCACCGCCGAGCAGGCACGGACATCCCGATTACCCGCTACGCGATACGCGGGGTCCGTCCCGGGGGTCCGTCCCGGGGGTCCGGACGCGGCCGGTGCGCGCGCCGTCGAGAGGCACGCGCACCGGGAACGCGTGACGGAGCCGCCCCGTCATCCCCGTGACGAGAAGGTCAGATCGTCGGCCGGCGTCTCCTCGGGCCCGTCGGTGTCACCGTCGTCGAGCAGGTACGCCTCCACCGCCACCGACACCAGGGTGGACAGGTGCTCGGCGGCGGTGTCGGCCACGAGATCGTTGAGTACGGCCAGCTCGGCGGGCCGGAACTGCACGGGCCACAACACGCGGCGGGTGCCGGGCCGGGACTTCGAGCGCAGGTTCCGGCGGGGCGGGAACCGGGAGCCGTTGGGACGGCTGACCTCAAGCCGGGCTCTGACCAGGAACCCCAGCATGTCCTGCTGCAGGAAGTGGTCGATGGCGTCCATGGCGAGCTGCGCGTACTCGATGCCCTCGGCACGGCTCATCGCCCGCGCCCGCTCCTTGGCGGCGGGCGTGATGTAGATGCTGACCTGCTCGGGGGTCTGGTAGGCCAGGGACGCGTCGGCGGCTTCGGCAGCGGGCCGCGCCTTGGGCCGTGCTCGGGGCTGCCGCTTGGGCTGCGCCGCCGGCCGCGTGGCGGCGGCACGGGGCGGTGCCTGCTCGGCGGGCACGGACGGGCCCGCCTGCGGAGCAGGCACCCGTGCCGGTGCCGGTTCTGCGTCATCGCGCCGTCGTTCCTCCACGGGAGGCCCGACCTGGACGACGGCGGTCCGTGCGGGCAGCGGCTGCCCGTCCTGGGAAGCGCCATCCGTACCCGTCACAACCGGAGCAGCGGCGGGAACCGGCCGGGCCGCCACAGGCTGCTCAGTCCCGGGATGTCCGCTCGCCGGACGCTCGGGGACCGGGCGCTGCATCGGCATTGGACCGGCCGGACGCTGGGGCGCCGCCTCGGGCGACCTGGTGGCAGCGACCGGCGCATCGGGAGACGCGAGCGCACTCGCGGAGGCTGGTGCGCCAGCGAGAGCCTGCGCACTCGTAGACGGCAGCACACTCGCGGGAGCCGGTGCAACCATAGACGCCGGTGCGCTCGCGGAAGTCACCGGCATCGCAGGTCCAGCCACCGCGACCGCATCACGGGATGCCGGCTTCGATGCCGGCTTCGATGCCGGCTCGGGCTTCGACGCCGACTCCGGTTCAGATATCGACTCCGGCTCAGATGCCGGCTTCGGCTCAGGGGCCGGTTGCGCTGCGGGGGCGCTGGCCACCAGGCTGGACAGACCGGTCTGCCCGCGCTTCCCACGTGCCCGGGTCATGCCTCCCAGCTTGGGCTGCGGAGGTTTGTCCTCGAAGAAATCGCTGGTCACGCGTACGCCTCCGCTTCCAGTTCCAGCGCTCGCTTGATGATCTCAGCGGTGGCCTCCTCCATCTCGATGGCGGAGGTCTCGGCCGACTCGCTGCTGAGCGTAAGTTGATGCTGCTTGGCGTGCTTCTTCCAGTCGGGACCGGCGGTCAGGTCGGCCAGCTCGGCGAAGACCCGGCCGTGCTTGCGGCACTGGTCGGCGACGTTGACGGCACGCGTGATCACCGTCTGGAAGATCGGGATGCCCGAGTCGCCGAGCACCTCGGCGATCTCGCGCCGCTTCTTGGCCAGGAACCCGATCTCCTTGATGCCGATCACCTCCCCCGACTCGTCCTTGATCTTCCGCAGGTGCTGCCGGTCGAACCCGAACAGCAGCACGCCCAAGGGCGTCAGGGACGGGTTGAGCGGGCCGGCCACGTCGAAGACGTCGCTGACGCCCTCGAGCCCCTGGATGGCCCCTTGGTCGAAGCAGACGGGGATGAGCACGTACTCGGCCGCGACGGCGGCGAGGTGTTGCAGGTCGGCGATGTTCGGCGGGCAGTCGATCATGATCCACTCGTAGTCGGCGGAGATGTCGGCGAGGGCCTGAGCCAGGCTCAGCAGGATCTCCCTGCGGGGATCGATGGACCGGGTGCCGATCATCGACGCCGTGATCCTCTTCAGCATCTTCCCGCCGGGCACCACATCAAGCTGGGGACGTACATCGCGGATGATGCGCAACTCCCCTGATCCCTCGACCACGTCGATGACGCTCTGCCCCTCGTCGTCGCCGGGCTTGCCCTGGTGACCCAGATCGAGCCCGAGGTTGCCCTGCGGGTCGAGGTCGATCGCGAGCACTCGTTTGGCGGACCCGGCGGCGTGCAGAGCCGCCGCAAGCTGGGCAGTGATGTTGGCGGTGGTGGTGGTCTTGCCGGCCCCGCCCTTGTTGTTCAACACGATGATCACGCGCCTGAGCTTTGGACGGATCTGCTCGATGATCTGCTGTGTGGACAACACCTGGGCCGAGGCTGTGCTCTGGGGGAAGGCCATGGATCTGCTCTCCTGTGCATGCCGGTTACTGAACGGAAGGCCCTTCCGTTGGGCGATGAGCGAAGCGGCAGGTGGCCCGACTTCGGAGACGGAACTTCCTCCCCTTATCTAGCAGAACGCTTCCTCCGCCGTCACTCTTCTCACAGGTGTGTCGCCAGAATCACTTGCGTGAGGTCCTTGCGCATCGTCTCACGGTTCTATCCCCTGCGGGTGCGTTCCTCTCTTCGCGCAACCTGTCGTCCGGGTTGGGTAGCTACCGCACGGTGCTCTTGCTGCTCCCCAGAGTTGTTACGTGCTGCGCCCCTCGTTTGGCCTGTTGCCCTATTGCTCTTTGTACCTAGCACTACCCCTTTCACTTCCCTACCGGCGAGACGATTTGCAGACCTGATGCTACACATAGTCAATGGACGATTGATGTGCCTGTTCTACAAACTATTGACAGCCCTTCTGCAGACCTATCAGAACACATATCTACCTTCCTATCGCAGATTATTTTTGCTGCACTATTCTACGAACTCTCGTAAGACCTATCGAAGCACCTATTAGTCGTGACGACCAGGGACGATGCAGCGATCATGGGCCCCCACCACGAGGACATGCATCTTCTGGGAAGCCCTGATGAACCTATCTCCCTGCTCCCGAGCGCAGGAGACGGCAATAACCATGACATAAATCAGTACGTTATCGCCTACTAGACCTCGCAGGGAGAGGAGGGCCACCACCTATTCCGGCAGTGCGACAAACAGAGCCACAGAAGCTTGTATGTCATCCCACAGAGCCGGTCGTCCAGCACACCAGAGAGCACAGTGGGCTCACGACCACGCGGCATCCGGACGCGACAACGACGTACGAACGCCTCCGAGACGCAGCGGTCCACCCCGCAGTTTTGCCCCGTCCCGGTCCCCTATCGCCATCGACCTCCGTGATCCGGCGCTCGGCAAGCGGTGCGTGGCGCCCCTTCCGAACCGCGTACACAGGCCCCGCCAAGCTTCATGACGCGACACGAGGCCGCGTACACGACGCCCCTTCCGCTCACCTACTACCGGTGCGTGTGACGCCGAAAGGTCGATCGGCCACGCCACCGGCGCTCCTCACTCGTCACCGAAGCGGGCCCGATGCTGGTCGGCGACGAGCCGCGCCACGCGCGGCACCAGTTCTCCCGCTTCCTCGCGGAACCGCGCGTAGCGGTCCTCGTTCAGCTCGTCCACGATTTCCCCGAGCCACCAGCCGATCTCGCGCAGCGTGGAGTAGTGCTCGGGAGTCAGGGGCCAGCGCATCCGACGGACCGCGCGCCGCAGCTCGATGATGCTCTCCGCGAGTTCGTCGTCGATGAGATGGTCCAGGCGCGCACGGCACTTCACCAGGTCGGCCGCCGCCTCCCACAAGGCCAGCCCGTGCCGGTCGTACCATTGGGCCTCGGCGGACGCCGGCCGCGAGGCGGCCTGGGACAGCCGGTGGGCCCGTTCGTGCCGCTCGTTGCGGCCGAGTCCGAGCTGCGCCGCCCGATGGCGCAGGATGCGATGTTCGACCGCCTGCCGCGTGCGGACATTAAGAGGGGGAGCCATGCGGATGAGGGCCACCTGCTTGGCGCGGCCCAGCTCCAGCAGCCCGTGCTCCAGCCGCTCCGCTTCCTCGGGCCGGTGAGCACAGTAGACCCTGATGTACGCCAGCACCCACAGGCCGTCGATCACGTCACCGACCAGCACCCAGTCCGGCACCCGCTGGCAGGACAGCACGTGGCGCACCACCGAGAGCGGGTTCTCGCCCGGATCGCTGCGAAGCAGGCCGTCCAGATCGGGGTCGCGTACTTGCCGCCGTCGCTCTACGATGGCATCAATGGCGTCCTGACCTGCGGTTTTGCTGACTCTCGGGATCGCTTGGCGCGGCATGTCAATATTGTATTGACGTCAGTGATCAAGAAAAAGTGCTCCAGAGGTCCCTTCGACACTGTCTGGCGCGCTTGCAGATGTCAGAACGGCACGGGAGATGTCAGAGAACTTGGCAGCAGGCCATCGGAGATGTCAGTAAGCGCGTGTGCGACAGGAGGTTCGGTCCGGATGGCGGCGGTTCGGCGCCGGCGGCCGGCGTTGGTGGTGGCATCGACGTACGGCGAGTCGTTCGCGTCGTGGGTGGATCGGATGGCCCTGCGGAACGGATGTCCGCCGAGGGCGATGCAGTGAGAGGTTCTCTCCAACTCCGGACCCTCCGAACGAGTCAACCGTTGTGACCGGAGGCGGGCGAGAACCTGTCGCAGCGATCCGGTGAGAGGGCGATCGCCTCGTCGTCTCTGCGTGAGCGGCCTGATCCTCGCCGCTGACAGTGAATCTCTATGCTCGTGGCATGGACACGGCGGAGACCGTCCCCGACGCCTGGCGGCCTGGGCGGGCGGTGGCGATCGTGCCGGCGGTCGTCGCGGCCCTCGCGACCGTATGGGCGACGAGCGTTCCAGGTTGGTACCTGATGGGGCTGGCGTTGATCGCCAATATCTGGGTCTTCATCGGTCTCATATGGCTGCTCACGTTGGGTCGCATGCTGTTCAGGCGTGAACCTTTAGCGCGCTTGCGTCGCGAATGGCCGGTGTGGTCATTGCCGCCCCTGATCGTTCTGCTGGTTTGCGGCCTGCTATACGTGGGTGCGCCCTTGGAGGCGCGCTTCGCCCTGTCACGCCCCGCCCTCGACGGCCGCGCCCGGGCCATCTCACACGGAGCGCCGCTGCCCGCAGACGACGAATGGATAGGGCTGTTCCCGGTCGGACGGGCTGAGAGGATCCCTGGCGGAGTGCGTTTCGCCATCGACGGCACCGGGTTTCTCGGTACTACCGGATTCGCCTGGAGCCCTGAGGCCGAGCCGCCCGAGCCCGAGGGCGAGGATCTCTACGAACACTGGCACGGCCCCTGGTACCTCTGGAGTGAGTCCGAGTAGGGAGCCTCTCATCCGGGCAGCGATCGCCCTGATCATCTGGCTCCACACCTGATCGCAGAAACAGTCCTTAATCCCCCATTGCGGTCGGCGGCCCCCGATAACCGCCTGAACCTCGAATCTTCCCTCCGCACGCACCCGACTGCTCTGGGCCCACATCCCGGCCCAGAGCAGTTTCTTCACGACAGGGATATCTCGTCTCTTGAACCCTGGCATCGCGACACGCAGACCCACACCAACGCAATGCGAGGCCAGCGTCGTCGACGCCGAAGATCGAGTGAGCTTTGAAGGCACCCTCTGGGCACGTTCGTGACAGTTGATCTTCGGCTGGAAACTGTCATCGTCGATGACGCAAACACCGGTATTTGGACGAGCATCAAAGTGACAGTGCCCAGGTTGGGAGCAGCTCTCACTGTCATCTTTCCTGCGTCCAGACGTCGACACTCAGGACGATCTCTCAGAGACCGTTGCTCCAGGTGGAGCGGGGGGAGTCGTAGAGGTGGGGAGCGCTGGTGTCGGGGGAGGAGGTAGGAGGGGGTTCGGGGCGAGTGCCATCGGATGATGGTCTTTGAGGGTGGAGATGGCGATGGGGAGGCTCAGGGGCCACGGTCGGGAGAGGTCGAGCCGCGCGAGCGGGCCGGGGAGCAGCGCGATCAGCGGGCCCGGGAGTGGGACCGTGTGGCGACCGGCCGTGATGAGGTCGCCGAGCCGCGCGATCGATCAGTCGGCCGAGGACCGGGATCAGCAGGCCGGCGAGCGAGGACACGACACCGGCCGCAGGCGGGAGACGGGAGACGCGGGACGAGGACGACCGGCGCGCGCACAACCTGCTGTGGGCGGCCGAGCGACGTGACCAGGCGGCCGAGCGACGCGATCGCGCGGCCGCCGAGCGGCAGCGCCGCCTGAGTCGCCACGGCGGCGAGGTGGCTCACGAGCTGCGGATGCTGGACGGCGAGCGAAGGCTCGCGGCGACCGAGTGGGCCCGGGGGGTGGCAGGAGCGGGCCGAACTCCGGAGCCTGCTGCAGCGCGGATGCGCGAGGAGCGGCTGGCCGTCGACCGGGATCTGCAACGGGAGCAGGGCGACGCCGACGACGACCGGCAGGACAGCGCGGCGCATCGGCACGCCGCTGCGCGCGATCGCGGGGCCAGCGGGCGGGACCGGTTCAGCGCGGCGCAGGACCGGCTGAGGGCGCGTACCGACCGGGAGATCGCCTTCGCCAGGCTCACCCGGACACGTATCAGGTTCGGCCGGAGTCAGCGGCGGGAGGACGGGGCGTAGGGACCGGCGTTCCTCCTGGCCCACCCGCATGGGCCAAGTCGCATGGGCCAAGTCGCATGGGCCAAGTCGCATGGGCCAAGTCGCACGGGCCAAGTCGCACGGGCCAAGTCGCACGGGCCAAGTCGCACGGGCCAAGTCGCACGGGCCAAGTCGCACGGGCCAAGTCGCACGGGGCAAGTCGCACGGGGCCGAGGTTACGGTGCGAGGGGAGCGCGGCCTTCCACGAGCGGGGGCTCCACGCGGGCGACCGACAAGGTGAGCCGGCGGTCGGGGGAGCGCCCGAGGTCATCGCAGGCTCTCGTTACGGCGGGCGCTCCACACGACCAGCCCGGCGGCCAGGACAAGGCCCCCAGCCAGGCCCAGGATGCCCTGGAGCGGCAGGGCGTCGACGATCGTGCCGCCCGCCAGCGCGCCGAGACCGATCGAGAGGTTGAACACCGCCACCCACAGAGCGGACGCCTCCTCGACCGCTCGCGGCGCGACCCTGATCATCCAGGTCTGGAGGCTCGTGGAGACCCCGCCGTACGCCAGGCCCCAGACCACGAGCAGCACCACCCCGCCCGGGCCCGTGAGCCCCGCCACGGAGTACAGCAGCACGGTCGCTCCCAGGGCGGCGGCGATGGACAGGACGGTGCGGTGGAGCCTCCTGGAGACGGCGGCGCCCGCGACGAAGTTCCCCGCGATGCCCGCCACGCCGAACCCGAACAGCAGCGGCCCGACGAACCGCTCGTCGATGCCGGACAGGTCCCGCAGCACGGGGCCGATGAACGTGTAGGCCGAGAAGTGGCCGGTCACGATCAGGAAGGTCGCCAGGATGCCGACCCGGACGCCCCGGTCGCGGAGCTGGCCGGCCAGCCGTCGCAGTCCGACGGGCCGGGCCGCCGCCAGCGGTGGCAGCACGGCCAGCAGCGCGACGAGTACGGCCAGCGCGAGGGCGCTCAGCGCGCCGAACGCGATCCGCCAGTTCGCCAGCCCGCCGATCATCGTGCCGATGGGGACGCCGAAGACGTTCGCGGCCCCGACCCCGCCGAAGATGATCGCGGTGGCCCGCGGCACGAGCGAGGCCGGCACGAGCCGGACGGCCAGGCCGCCGGCGATGGCCCAGAACCCGCCGATGGCCACCCCGACCAGCACGCGGGCAGCGATCAGGGACGGATAGCCAGGGGCCAGGGCGGAGGCCAGGTTGGCGAGCGTCATGAGTGCCATCAGCGCGACGAGCAGGAGCCTGCGGTCCATCCTGCCGACGAGCAGCGGCACCACCGGCGCCGCGACGGCGGCGACGACGCTGGGGACCGTGACCATCAGCCCGGCCGCGCCCTCCGACACCGACAGCGCCGATCCGATGGGCGTGAGCAGCCCGATGGGCAGCTGCTCCGCTGTGACCAGGAGAAACGTGCCGAAGGCCACGGCGGACACCGCGGCCCAGCGACTTCTCGGTGACGTGTCCCGCTCGCTCAGGGCCGGGTCGGTCGCTCTCATGGTGAATCCCCCTCACTAATTCGGGAGCGATCGCTCCCATATGGCGGCACACCCTAATACGGAAGCGATCGCTCCACAACTTGGCTAAGGTAGGGGCATGGCACGTCCCAGGGAATTCGACGAGCAGGACGTGGTCGCCAAGGCGACCCGCCTGTTCTGGTGCCGCGGCTACAACGCCACGTCCGTCCGCGATCTGGGCACCGAGCTCGACCTCAAGCAGAGCAGCCTGTACCGGACGTTCAACGACAAGCACACGCTGTTCCTGCGGGCGTTGGACCACTACCGGGTGACCGAGTCCGCTCAGGCCGAGGAGCGACTGAACGCCCCCGGCTCCAGCCTCCAGATCCTGCGGAAGTGGCTGGTCTGGATGGTCCACCACGAGGCCGGCCGCGGCTGTTTCGTCGTCAACACGGCCACCGAGCTCGGCGCCACCGACCCGGCGGTCCAGGAGAGGACGGAGGCCGCGTTCGAGGGCACCAGGAGGACCCTCGCGGCGCTCCTGCGCCGCGGCGTCCGCGACGGCGAGCTGCCCGCCACGCTGGACGTCGAGGCCGCGGCGGAGTCGCTCTTCACGACGGTGCTCGGGCTGCGCGTACGCGAACGCGCCGGGCACGACGCCCAGCGGCTGGCCACGGCGATCGACTTCACGATCAGGATGCTCGCGGGGCCTGCCGCCTGACCGGCATCGCCGGGTCGCCGAGTGGCCGGCGACCCAAGCGACCGGAGCGACCCAAGCGACCGGCCGCCCATGACGGCACCGCCGACACCGCCGTCCACGGTGCCGGCGCGGGCGGCGATGTCCGCGCGGGCGGCGCGGGCGGCGTCAGAACTGCCAGACGTCGTCGCGCAGCAGCTCCACCTCGCCGCCGCCGCGTTCGAGACCGACGACCGTCACCTCCGGGCCGCCCACCATGAAGTCCACGTGCACCTGGGACGTGTTCACGCCCGCGGCGTCGAGGCGCGCGGGGTCGTCGGAGCGCAGGTGCGGCGGGACCCCGGGCGGGAGGCCAGCTCCCCAGGCCAGGTGGCACGTGGCGTTCTCGTCCAGCAGGGTCTCCAGGTACGTGATGCCGGACCGCCCCACCCGGGAGGAGCCGTCGACCAGGGCGAGCTCGCCGAGCCTGGCGGCTCCCGCGTCGCTCGCCTGATGGGTCCGCACGACCTCCGCGCCGCTGCTCGCCCGCACCTGCCGCACCGTGCCGCCCGCGAAGGACAGCTCCAGGTCGCGGATGACGGTCCCGCCGAGCGACAGCGGTCGGGTGGCGCGTACGACGCCGTCCACCCTCCGGTAGTCGGGCGTGGTGAACACCTCCTCCGTCGGCAGGTTGGCCTGAAACTCCCGCCCGCGGACGTCCCGCAGCCTGGCCGCCATCCAGTGGGCGTCGGGCAGCAGCCCGATCGTCAGATCCGTGCCCGGCCCCTCGAACCGCACGGCGTCGAGCCGCATCCGGGTCAGCTCGCGCGCGCGTCCCAGCAGCTCGTCGATGCGCTGCTGCCAGGCCGCCCGGGGATCGGGCTCGTCCAGGCGCAGGATGCGGCGCAGGTGCCGCCACAGCCGCTCCTGGTCGGGCTCGCCGAACACGGCCCGCGCCCACTCCGGCGTGGCGTACGGGACGAGGGTCCAGCGGACGAGGTTGTCGAGCTGCAGCCGCTGCCGGGAGGACAGGTACGGCATGCGGTCGAGGGCGGCCCGGTGCGGGTCCTCCCCGGCGAGCAGGTCGGGGGCGGCCGCGCCGCGCACGGTGATCAGGACGCCGCCGTGGCGTTCGAGCTCGTGGTTGCGGGCGTCGAGCCAGGAGGGGACCTCGCCGAGCGTGGCGGGGTCGGCGTGCCGCACGCGGGCGCGCTTGGCGTAGGGGTCGAAGTACCAGATGTCGACGTAACGCGCCCCTCGGGCGTAGGCCGCCTCGGCCAGGGCGCGGGCCAGCGGCGCGTGCTCGATCTCGGCGTTGACCAGCACCAGGTCGTCGGGCAGCACGGGGGCGGCGACGTCCAGCACCACGTCGGCGTAACCGGACAGTTCAGCGGGGGGAAGGGTCATGAACGGCTCCTCGGCCGGGGTCACGGTGGATGGGCAGGAACAGCAGGGCGCCCCCGGCCGCGACGGCCGCCGCGGAGGCGAAACCGCCGGGAAGGCCGGCGCTCTGGGTGAGCGCGCCGAGAGCGGGGGCGGCACAGAGGAAACCGAGGTCGAAGAAGGCCGTCGTGGTGGCCACGGCGGCGCCGCGCTCGGCGGCGGCCAGGCCGGTCACCGCGGTCTTGAGGAAGGCGGGCAGCCCGAGCCCCTGCCCGGCGCCGATCACGGCCGCCGCCCACAGCGCCGCGCCCGCCGAGGCTCCGGCCGCCAGCAGGATCAGGCCCGCCGCCGTGAGCACCAACGAGGCGAGAGCGAGGCGGGGCGCGGCGACCTCGGCAGTCAGCCGGCCGCCGCCCAGGCGCACCGCCATGAGCACGCACCCGTAGAGGAGGAAGTGCGGGCCGGCGTCCGTTCCGCCCACCGCCAGGACGTGCAGCGGGAGGAAACCGGTGAAGGCCGTGTATCCCCATACCGAGGCCAGGTAGCCGAGCCCCGGCCGGATGCCGGCGCGGTGCACCAGCCTCCCGCGGGCGGGCGCGACCGGGCCCGCGTCGAGCAGCAGGCACGAGACCGCGGCGACCGCGGCCGCCGCCGCGGCGAGCGCCCACACGGCGGCGAAACCCGCGGCTGCCTGGACGAGCTCCGCCACCACCGGCCCGGCCAGCAGCCCGGCGTTGACCGCGGCGGAGAAGCGGTCGATCGCCCGGCCCGGTCGCTCCTGGTCGCTGGCGAGGGCGGCCAGGCCCACGTAGAGCAGGGCCTCGCCCACCCCGGCGAGGGCCCGGCAGCAGAGGAACGCCGGCAGCGAGCCCGAGGCGAGCAGGCCGAGGCACGTGGCGGCCAGGATCGCCGCGCCGGCGCAGGAGGCCGCCCTGCGCCCGGCCCGGTCGGCGAGCCGGCCGGCGAAGGGGCGGGCCAGCACGCCGGCCGCGGCGGTGACCGCCAGCGAGAGGCCCACCACGCCCGTCTGCTGGCCCAGCGGGCCGACCACGTACTTCGGGATCGCCGGGATGAGCAGGCCGATGGACAGGAATCCGGCGCCCGTGCAGGCGAGCAGGCGGCCGGTCATCGCCCGTCGTCGAGTTCCAGCAGCAGCGCGGTCATGCTGACCTTGACGCGATCGCCGCTGCGGGGCGGCCCCGCCTTGCCGTGCATCAGGGACACCGCCTGGTCGAGCAGGGCGACGACCTCTTCCCACACCGGGCGGTCGAGCCACACCTCGGCGTCCATCGACAGGCGCTGGCGGCGGGTCTGGGCCAGGCGGCGGGCCAGGTCGGTGCTCAGGGCCTGGTGCAGGAGCTGCCTGCCTTCCGAGCGGTCCAGCCGCGCGCCGCTGCTCGGGTCGTAGCGGTAGCGCCGTCGGGGACGGCCCTTGCCGCCCTGGGGCGGCTGCTCGCCGACCTCCTCCAGGAAGCCTGCCTTGGCGAGCTGCCTCAGGTGGTAGCTGGCGGAGGCGTGGGCGATGCCCAGCTCCTCGGCGACCTCGGTCGCTGACATCGACGTGCCGGTGAGCAAGGACACGATGCGGATGCGCAGCGGGTTGGCCAGGGCGCGCAGGGGGACCATGTCGTCCCGGTTTTCCCAAGACACGTTGGGATTATGACATCCCCAACAAGTCTTGGGAAAGGGGATGACAGAAGGTGGCCGGAGCGTTTCGAGACGCCGGGATCACCAGAGGAAAGCGACTGAAGCGACTCTGCTCAGTACTTATGACGTCCACAACACTGAACGCTTAACGGCGGCATATAGTCGACCAGCAGTCGCTTCGGTCGCTGGCTCTGGCCGTCCAGGCCCTCTGAACTGCGGCGATGGGGAGAGACTGAAGCGACCGACGGTGTGGCGCGGTCAGTCGCTGGTCGCGCCACGGGCCTTGAGTCGCTGCTCCGGGCGAGGTCAAAGGTCCTTTTTGCCCGCACTGCGGGTCCGTCCCTCTGCCGGGTCCAGCGATCGTGGCGGCCGGAGCGACTGAAGCTACGGTCGCTTTCCAGCGACTGGGACGGCGGGCAGCGACTGAAGGGCCGCCCCCCGTGTCCCGCCCTCGCCGGCCGCGAGCGTGACCGCCCGGCGACCGGGGGATGCAGGCCCGATGCCCTGAACGAAGGGTGATGACGACCTATCTGGGCCTTCAGTCGCTTGGGTCGCTGCTCGCGTGGGTCGTCCTGTTACGGCCTGGTGCGGCGGGCAGGCCCTCGCCGCTCAGGCACCCCGCACCTGCGGGCCGGCAGGACGAACAGCGCGGGCAGGGCGCGCAGGGCGCCGGGGTCGCCGCTCGCCGAGGCGGTGCCGCTCTCCAGGGCGCCGCCGAGGGTGACCTTGCCCGCGGTGACGTCGCGGAAGGTCCGCTCGTCCGTGGTGATGACCGCGTCGGGGTACTGGGCCGGTCCGTGGACGGTATCCAGCGTCCCGTCGTGGACGCGGGTGTGGAAGGTCTCGTCGCCCACCCGGAACTCGTAGGTCACCCGGAGCCCCGCGGCGGCCTCGGGCTGGAAGCAGACGTGCAGGCCGAGCACGGCCCAGCCGGGATGGAACGCCTCCTCATCGCGAGGGTCCTCCATCGCCCACTTCAGCCCCCAGCGGGCCAGGCTCAGCACCACCGGGCCCAGCTCCTCGCCGGCCGGGGTCAGCGCGTAGGCCGGGGTGCGGGCCGGCGGGGGGAGCGTGATCCTGCGGACCAGCCCCTGGCTCTCCATGTTCCTCATCCTGGCCGACAGCAGGCCGGTGCCCAGCCCGCGCAGGTTGCGCTGCAGGTCGCTGAAGCGTTTCGGGCCGGTGAGCAGCTCCCGGATCAGGAGCAACGTCCAGCGCTCGCCGACGATGTCGAGGGTGCGCGCGGTGGCGCAGTACTGGTTGTAGCTCCGTTCCACATCATTATGTTAAACCTCGGACTTCTTCTTTTCGTGGTCGTGGATGTGGACGTGCGACGCCCACGCCGGGCACCGCCCCGCATTACGACGAGTATCGTAATAAGCGTGAACGAGACGTGGCTGCCGCAGCCGGACCTGGCCGCCATCGACGTGGGCGACCTGCTGCGCGTGCTGGCCGATCCGGTGCGGCTGCGGATCGTCCGCGCCCTCGACGAGGCCGGCGAGTCCACCTGCAGCGCGCTCGACGTGCCGGTGAAGGTCTCGACCGTCTCCCATCACCTGAAGGTGCTGCGCGAGGCCGGCGTGGTCGCCACCCGCCTGGTGGGCACCGCCAAGCCCAGCAGGCTGCGTACGGCCGATCTGGAGGCGCGTTTCCCGGGCCTGCTGACCGCGATCCTCGCCGCGGCCCCGGCCGTCCCGCCCGCCGGGCCCCTGGCCGGCCCCCCTGTCACCGGCGACTCTCCCGGCCGGGGCCGGAAGCCGAGGTGAAACTCCGCTGTCGTGCCGTCCCACGGCTTTCTCGCGCCACGCGCCGGCCATCCCCCGCAAGCCCCGCAAGGTCCGCTAGCCTGTTGTGCCATGTTCAGGGCTTGGTCGCTTCAGTCGCTCGGCACCGCCGCGCGACGGCGCCCGGCGAGCACATCGGACCAGCGACTGACCACCCCAGCCGCGCGAGGAGAAGGGACCCCGTGAACCTGCACGCCCCTCTCGCGGAGATCGGCCCCCGGTCCTGGCGATCCACCCCGTCGCTCGAGATCGCCCGATGGTGCGCGGGCCAAGGCTGGCCCGTCCATCCGCTGGCCCCCGGCCGCAAGACCCCGGCGCGCAACTGCGAGCGCTGCCAGGAGGCCCGCCACGCCACCGACGGCTGCGCCTGCCTGGCCGAGGGCCGCTGGTGCCACGGCTTCCACGCGGCGACCCTCGACCCGGAGCGCATCAGCGACTGGTGGCAGGCGCACCCCGGCTTCGGGGTCGGCGTCGCCTGCGGCCCCGCCCGCCTCGTCGTCATCGACATCGACGCTCACCCCACCCCCGTGCCCGACCGCGACCGGCTGCTGCCCGGCATCCCCATAGACGACCGGGTCGACCTGGCCGGGCTCGCCACCGGCTTCGACACCCTCGCCCTGCTGGCCGCCCTGCGAGGCGAGGTCAGCCCCGCCGCCGACAGCACGACACTACGGGTGCGCACTCCTTCCGGAGGCCTGCATGTCTGGTACCGCGCGGAACCCGGCCACACCTTCCTGTGCTCCACGGGCTCCAGCGCCGGGCGCGCTCTCGCCTGGCAGGTGGACGTCCGCGCGCACGGCGGCTACATCGTCGCCCCGGGCACCCGCACCAAGGACGGCGCCTACACCCCCGTGGAGGGGCCCCGCGTCCCCGCGCCGCTGCCCGGATGGCTCGCCCAGGAGCTCGCCCGCACCGGGCACGTGCCGGCCCCCGCGCACGACGGGCGGCACGAGTCCCCGGTCCCGCCGCGCGCCCGCCAGGCCGTCCTGGGGGCGGGCGGCACGCACCAGCCCGCCGAGCGCCTGATGCGCCGTCTCCTGGCCGACGTCGAGGACTGCGCCGCCGTCCCGCAGGGAGCCGGTTTCACCGCCAAGCTCAACCGCGCCGCCTACACGGCCGGAGGTCTCGTCGCGGGGGGCTACCTGTCCGCCGGCGAGGCCGAGGCCCAGCTGACCTCGGCCGCCCGGCAGGCCCGTCCCGAGCAGGAGAGCCGGTCGGCCAGGATCATCGCCAGCGGGATGGCCCGAGGTGCCGCTCGGCCGCTCTACCTGCGGGAACGCGTATGACGCCCGGATCCTCCTCGGGCGGCTTCAACGCCGAGGCCGCCGCGCAGCAGATGCTGGAGCTGGCTGAGCTTCCTCCGGCCGCACCGAAGCCTGCTCCCAAGGCCGCTCCGAAGGACACCGCCACTTCGGCGGCCGGTTCCGCCACGGCGGCGCCGGCCGCGGCCGTCAGCAGCGACGGGTTGCTGCCCGAGTCGCTGACCGACCGCGGCAACGCCAAGCTGTTCGTGCAGATGTACGGCCGCGACTTCAAGCACGTGCCCGGCCTCGGCTGGTACCGATGGGCCGAGTACCGCTGGGTCCCCGACGAGAGCGACGCGGTGCTGTGGGCGGCCGGCGAGATGGCCGACCAGCTGGCCCACTTCGACCGCTACCACCGCTACTCCGCCGCCGACCTGCGCCGCCACAAGAAGCGGGCGCTGTCCACCTCCGGCATCCACGCCATGCTGGTCCAGGCCAAGGCCGCGCCGGGAATGGCGCTCAGCGCGGCCTCGCTCGACGCCGACCCGTACTCCCTGTGCACCCCGGCCGGCGTGGTCGACCTGCGTACCGGCCTGATCACCCCACCCGACCCGGAGCGGCACCTGCACTCCCGCTCCACCACGCTGGCCCCCCGGCACGGGCCGATCCCGCGCTGGCAGCAGTTCCTCACCGACACCTTCGGCGACGACGCCGAGGGCAAGGAGACCATCGACTTCCTGCACCTGCTGCTGGGCTACTCCATCTCCGGGGACGTCGGCGCGCAGGTGCTGCCGTTCCTGTTCGGCGTCGGCAAGAACGGCAAGTCGGTGCTGCTGGAGGTCATGCTGCAACTGCTCGGCGACTACGCCGACGCGGCCCCTCCGGGGTTCCTCATGGCCAAGTCCTTCGACGGCCACCCCACCGACCTGGCCGAGCTGCACGGCCGCCGCGTCATCGTCTGCTCCGAGCTCAAGCCGGGCGACCGCTTCGACGAGGCGCGGGTCAAGCTCCTCACCGGCGGCGACAAGATCAAAGCGCGGAGGATGCGCCAGGACTTCTTCAGCTTCGATCCCACGCACCACCTGTGGCTCCTGGGCAACCACCGGCCCGAGGTGACCACCGGAGGCTTCGCCTTCTGGCGGCGGCTGCGGCTGATCCCGTTCGAACGCGTGGTCTCGGAGGAACATAAGATTGACAACCTGGCACGCATCCTGGTGGATGAGGAGGGGCCCGGAATCCTCGCTTGGCTGGTGGACGGAGCCCGCCGCTACCTAGCGGGAGAGAAAGACTTGTCCGGTCCCCAACGGGTACGTCTAGCGACTGACGCCTACGAAGCAACGGAGGATGTGGTGGGGCGGTTCATCGGAGATGCCTGCATACTCGAAGGAGGGCTGCGTGCCGAGCAGACGAGCCTGTACGCGGCCTACACGAAATGGTGCAGTTCCGAGGGTGCCACTCCCGTCTCGGCGCGAAACTTCGCCGCGCGCATCCGGGACACACTGAGGATGACATCGCCGAAGGATATGGTTCTGTCCAACTCACGCAAGTACTACCCGGGCATCGGCCTGCGCTCGGAGTTCCAGGGTGAGGAGCCGAGGCGATGAGCCTGATCAACGAATCCAGTCTCTGCCACGAGATCGAGCTGGTGTGGCTGGAGGACATCGACGGGCTCGACTACGTGCGCCAGAGCCTCGACCGGCTGCCCACCCGGCGCGGCAAGCCCGCCTACCACCGCGACGGCCGCATGGTCGGCTACGCGATCCTCGGGCGCACCGCCAAGGCGGCCCCCGCGTCGGGCACCTTCCACCGCCGGGTGTTCTGGCTCGCCCCGCACGACCGCGACACCCTGCCCGACGGGGAGTACAGCACCGGGGCGCCGCTGGAGTCCGTCGACCCCCGCACGCTGGCCCCGGGCAAGCCCGGCCACAAGACCGAGCGCTCCGAGGGCGGCCCCGCCTCGCCCGCGATGGTCGCCCTGGGCATCACCCTGCCCAAGGCCTGAGCCCGAACCCCGGACGGCGGTGCCGTCCGGGCCGGCCGCCGGCGCGGCACGCTCCGCGCCGGCGGGCCCCGATGCGTGCCGCCGGTGGGCGCGGGCTTGATCACATCCACCTGCAAGACCGGCCCAACCCGGTCACAAGGGCGCGCTCCTAGCTTCGCCGCTGGAACCTCCGACTTCCACGAAGGAGACGACAGCGTGCGATCGGCAGTGACATGGACGACAAAGGTGGCGAGCGTCCTCATCGCGACGGTGACGGTGGCCGCCGCGGCCCCTCCCGCATCAGCGGCACCGGATCCGGCGTCCCGGGACCCGTACCTGACGTCCGGCGTGCAGGCCGGCATTCAGCGGCAGGACGTCCTGGTCGCTGCGGCCGACCAGATCAGGGCCGTGGTGGTGGAGGGCGACGGCTACGCGGGCATCGAGCTCGCCGGTGACCGGGTGGTCCTGTGGTGGAAGGGCGAGCTGCCCGAGCCGGTCAGGGCCGCCGTCCGCCAGGCCGGGGAGACCGCCCCGGTGGAGGTGCGCCCCGCCAGGCACTCCGAGCGCGAGCTGCGGGAGGCCTCCGAACGGCTCTGGTCGGTCGCGGGCGTGCAGCGGGGCGGCCGCGTCCACGCCGTCAGGCTTCCCTTCGACGGCAGCGGCCTCGCGGCGGCGGTCGAGGAGGAGGACGCCGCCGCCGTCCGCCAGTCGCTGCCGGACGTCGGCGTGCCGGTCGAGGTGATCGCGCAGGAACCGATGCGCCTGCAGTCCCGGTGCGACGACGACATCCCCTGGTACGGCGGCCTGGCGATCCGCAACGACACCTTCGTGGGCGGCGGCGCCTGCGGCGGCGACGCGAACCGCTCGTACCATTGCACCGGCGGATACCCGGTGTACCTCGACTCGGCCCGCTACCTGCTGACGGCCGGCCACTGCGGCGCCCCGGGCGACTGGTTCAGCGACGGCGCCGGCCAGTCCATCGGCATCGCCGAGCGGGAGAACGTCGCCCATGACCTCCTGCTGATCAGGATGACCGGGCTCGTCAGCACGGGCAAGGGCAACGGCCGGATCTGGGACGGCGTCCCCGGCGTCAACGACTTCACCAAGCCGGTGGCCGGCTGGGGCTTCACCTACAAGAACCAGTCGCTGTGCGTCTCCGGCGCCACCTCGGGAGCCTCGTGCAACCACGTCGTGGACTACAAGTACGGCGAGATCTGCGGCAAGGACATCTACGGCAACTCCGAGTGTTACACCAACATGGTCTCGGCCAAGCGCCCGCTCGGCAGCACGACGAACGGCGACAGCGGCGGGCCGGTCTTCGAGCTGACCGGTGCCGGCAGCCAGGTGCGGGCCATGGGCTCCTGCACCGGCCGCATCCTGAAGACCTCCCTGTTCAGCAAGAGCGAGTGGACGCTGTTCCAGGAGTTCGCCACCGCCGTGCGTGACTTCCCCGGCCTCGAACCGGCCCTCGGGGTCACCGGGGATCCCGTGTAGGCCGCGGCTCAGGCGCCGGTGCCCCGGGCGCCCCTGACCCGGGCACCGGCGTCCTGCGCTCCCGTGACGTGGGCTCCCGTGCCCTGCGCTCCCGTGACGTGGGCGCGAATGGCGGCGGCGCCGGATTCGGCGAGCCAGTCGGCGAGGGTGCGCAGGCCGGGGTGGATGACGCGCAGGGCCTCGATGTCGGCGTGCCAGCGGTGACCGGCCTCCCAGCGCTTCTTGGTCTCGGCGATCTCCGGGGCGAGCCGGGCGGTCTCGTCGTCGGTGAGCTGCTCGTAGCGGATCGGCAGGCCGGTGGCCGCGCTGATCGCGGCGGCGGCCTCCACCGGGGTCGGCTCGTCCCCGGCCAGTTCCAGGGTGCGCCCGGCGAACCGGGCCGGGTCGGCGAAGGCGAGCGCGGCGAACTCGGCGATGTCCTCCAGCGCGATGACCTGCATGGGCTCGTGCGGCGGGAAGAGGTGCCGGTGCACGCCGTCAGGGGAGATGCCGTCGATGCCGGTGATCGCGGCGCCGAGGTAGTTCGTCATGAACCGCACCGGGCGCAGCACCGTGGGCAGTGACACGTGGTCGTGCAGGTACTTCTCGACGAGTACCTTGCCCTGCGCGCCCCGCGACGGGGCCGTGGTGGAGGCGACGGTGCTGAAGACGACCTGCTCGATCCCGGCCTTGGCCGCCGCGTCGATCAGCGCCCGGGCGCGGGCCATCTCGAGTTCCGGCTGCGATCCGGCCGGGCCGAAGGACACCGGCGGCACGCCGAAGACGGCGGCGGCGCCGTCGAGGGCGGGCGGCAGGCTCGCCGGGTCGTCGAAGTCGCCGCGGACGAGCTCGGCACCGGCGGCGGCCAGCCCGGTGGCGGCCGGCGCGGCCGGATCGCGTACCAGCGCCCGGACCCGCAGGCCCGCGGCGAGCAGCCGCCGGGCGGTGGCGCCGCCCTGCTTGCCGGTGGCGCCGGTGACGAGGATCGGGGCGTCGATGCCCGCAGGGGTCGCGGGGGTCGCAGGGGTCATGGTGTCCTCCGGAATCGTGGGGGATACTGGTTCGGTCCGGAATGCTCCACCCGTTTCGCCGCCGCAGACAAGGATTTCGTGACATGACAGCAGTGCCGGTCGCCGCGCCTGCCGGGCGTGCCGACGCCCGCCGCAACCGGGAGCTCGTGCTGCGCACGGCGATGCGGGTCTTCGCCGAGGAGGGGACGGAAGCCTCCCTCGGCCGCATCGCGCAGCGCGCCGGGGTCGGCGCCGGTACGGTCTACCGGCACTTCCCGAGCAAGGACATCCTGCTGGAGGCGGTGCTCACCGAGCAGCTCGACGCGCTGGTGGCCGCCGCCGACCGCTGGCGCGCCCGGGCCGCTCCCGGCGACGCCCTGTTCGGCTTCCTGCTGGAGGTCGTCGAGAGCTCGATGGGACGCCGGCACGTGTGCGACGCGCTCACCGGCGACCGGAGCTGGCCGCGAGCCGTGCTGGCCGCCGGGGCACGGCGGTTCCGCGAGGCCCTGGAGCGCCTGCTGCACGACGCGCGGCAGGCAGGCGTGGTGCGCGCCGACGTGCGGGTGGAAGACCTGTCGGCGCTGACCGCCGGCGGCGTCGCCCTGCGTGCCGCGCACCGGGACCAGGCCCGCGGTGCCTGGCTGGTGCGGCTGCTGCTGGACGGGCTGCGGGCCCGTACTGTCACGAAACCCGGATCGTTCCGTGACGACTCCCCGCCGTCGCGTCACGAAACCCCCGTCCTCCGGCAGTGCGAGCAGTGCGGGGCGCCGCTGCCGGCACGGGCCACCGGACGGCCACCCCGCTACTGCGGCCCGGCCTGCCGCCAGCGTGCCCATCGGCGCCGGCTCGCCGGGTAGCGGCGGCCTCCCGGCGAGCTTGCCGCTGCCGCGCGGATCAAGGAGAGCCGCAGCGGGGCGGCCGGCCGTCACCTTGGCAGGACGCGGGTGCGTTTTGGCAGGAAGGCGCTGGTCCCGCCGGCGAGGAACCGGCATCATGGCAGCTCTTCGCCCGGCACCGGCGGTCACCCGCCGCCGCGCGACGGGAAGGGCACCGCATGCTTGAGGGGGCGTGATGACGAGGCGGATGCGCGCGGCGCTGGGACTGATCCTGCTGCCCGCGCTGGCGGCCGGCTGCGGCACCGGGGTCACAGCGGGGACGGAGAACCCTCCGGCGCGGGCAGCCACGTCCGGAAGCCTCCCGTCGAGCGCGAGCGCGAGCAGGAGCGCGAGGCCCGCCACCGGCGCCCCCTTGCTGAAGGCTCCCGCCCGCCCGTGCCGGACCCTGAACGCGCGCACCCGGGCACGCATCGGCATGCCCAAGACCCGCAAGGACGAGCACGACACCTTCGACGTCACCTGTCACTGGACCAACGACCCCGGCGACAACCCGCCGTTCACCTTCCGGGACCTCAAGGTCACCTACGACGCCGGGATCGAGGGCGTCATGTCCCTCGCCGACCAGGAGAGGGCCTTCGAGCGGAAGAGGCGTGACGACTACCGTCAGCCCAGCCTCTTCGGCGGTGCCCCCTCGGTGAAGGGGACGATCAAGCAGGTCGGGTCCGTGTCGGCGGGAAAGGACTTCGACGAGGGCTACTACGTCTACTTCGTCTACCGGATCGGCGAGGCCCGCCGGGGCGAGGGCCGCGCGGTCATCCGCAAGCGCAACGTGCTCATCACGATCAGCGTCAGCGGCTCCGACGTCCCGGGCCGGTCGATGCGCGAGAGCAAGCCGCTGCCGAACGCCGCCGCGCAGCGCGTCCTGGACGCCGTGGCCGACCCGCTCACAGCGGCCGTCTCGTGACCGAGGGGTCGTGACCGGGGGCCGTGACTGAGGGGCCGTGACTGAGGGGCCGTGACTGAGGGGCCGGGCGTGCCGCCGGTTTCACGAGATCCGGTGAACCCGGTGCGGAGTCGTTGTAAGCTCCGATCTTCGCGAAGTCGATCTTCGTACCCCCAGGAGGCGAACCCGTGGGCTCTGGCAGGAGACCGCTGATGGCGACGTTGCTGGCCACCGCCGTGCTGGCCATCACCGCGGCGTGCGGCGGCGACGGCGCGGACGGCACCCGGCTGCGGTTCTTCTACTGGGGCAGCGAGGCGCGCCACAGGATGACGGAAGAGGCGATCAGGAAGTTCGAGGAGAAGCATCCCGGCATCGACGTCGTGGGGGAGTTCTCCGGCTTCGGCGGCTACTACGAGGCGCTGGCCACCAAGGTCGCCGCCGACCAGGCGCCCGACGTCATCACGATCGAGATCCGCGGCCTGCGCGAGTACGCCGAGCGCGGCACGCTGGCCGACCTGGCGGGCGTGGTCGACACCGCCGACCTCGACGCCAAGGTGCTGGCCACCGGCAGCATCGGCGGCAGGCAGTACGCCATCCCCACGGGGGTCAACGCCTGGTCGCTCGTCGTGGACCCGGCGGCGTTCGGAAAGGCGGGGCGGAAACTGCCGGACGACACCAGGTGGACCTGGGACGAGTACGCCGCCCTGGCCGCGGCGATCACCGCCAGGACCGGCGGCCGGGTGTACGGCGCGCAGCAGGCGTTCAATCCGGCGTTCCTCCAGATCTTCGCCGCCCAGCGCGGCGAGCGCTTCTACGAGGGCAACAGGATCGGCGTCTCGCCCGGGACGCTGAAGGCGTGGTGGGCCCTGCAACGCAGGCTGATCGACACCAAGGGCTCTCCCGGCGTCGCCAGGACCGTGGAGCTGGCCGGGCAGGGCGTGGACCGGTCGCTGTTCGCCACCGGCAACGGCGCGATGGGCATGTGGTGGAGCAACGAGCTCGGCGCGATCAGCAAGGCGTCGGGCGGCAAGCAGGTCGGCCTGCTGCGCATGCCGAAGGCGCGCGACGCCGCCTCGGGCGGCATGTTCCTGCAGCCCGCGATGTTCTACACCGCGTCGGCGAGGTCCCCGCACCGGGCGGAGGCGGCCGCGTTCATCGACTTCATGGTCAATGACCCGGACGCGGGCGGGATCATCCTCAGCGACCGCGGCCTGCCGGCCAACTCCAAGGTGCTGGCGGCGGTCACCGGAAGGCTTCCCGAGGTGGACAGGAAGACCGTCGCGTTCCTGAAGGAGATCGAGGGCGAGCTCACGGACCCGCCCTCCGCGCCGCCGAAGCTGGCCAGCGCCATGGAGGACATCCTCACGCGGTACACGCACGAGGTGCTGTTCGGCCGGATGAGCCCCGGCGCCGCCGCCCAGAAGTTCATCACGGAGGCCGACGCCTCGATCGCCGGATGAGGGAGGCGGTCCTCGGAGGCGCCGCCGGGGCCGCCCCGCCCGGGGCGCGAGCCGCGCCCGCGGGCACACTGCTCCCATGGACAAGCAGAACGGCTCCCCGGCCATCCGCCCGGGCACGGCCGGTGACATCCCCGCGGTTCTCGCCATGTTCGACAGCGCCGTGGCCTGGCTGGCCCGTCACGGGCGTACCGGCCAGTGGGGGGGACAGGCCCTTCACCGGCGATCCGCGCCGCACCGAGCAGGCGACCCCTGGGCCGCCGCCGAGGCGCTCGCCCGGGGGGTAGGGCTGCTGCGCGTCGACTGCTACGCCGGCGACGACGGCCGCCTGGTCGCCTACTACGAGAGCTGCGGCTTCACCAGGGTGGCCCCCTTCCGGGTCAAGGACTGGCCGGGCATGCTCCTGCAGCGCCGCCTGTGACCTCCGCCTTCGGTCCCGGCGGCCGCCCGGCCCGGCCCGGGACGGAGACAGGGACGGGGGTGGGCTGCGTTCCGGCGGCCGGCCGGCGGCGCCCGGTCAGGCGGGCCACGACGGGCTGGCCGAGCACGATGCCCGTGAAGGCCAGCGCGAGCCCGGCCGCCTGCCGCGCCGTGAGCCCCTCGCCGGCGATCATCGTGCCGAGCAGGACGCCGGTCACCGGGTTGAGCAGGCCGACCAGGCCCACCGTGGCGGCGGGCAGGTGGCGGAGGCCGGCGAACCAGGCGGCGAAGGCCAGAGCCGTGGCGATCACGGTCACGTAGCCGAACCCCAGCACGACGGGCCCGGTCACCGCCGGCGGCGGGCCCTCCACGGCCACGGCGAACGGCAGCAGGACGACCCCGCCCGCGACGAGCTGCCACGACGTCATGGCCAGCACGCCGGCGCCCGTTCCCCAGCGCTTGCCGAGCACCGCGCCCAGCGACGACATCGCCATCGCCGCCACGGACGCCGCCACGCCCAGCGCGCCGGCGGCCGTGGTGCCGGCGAGCAGCATGAGGCACACGCCGCCGACGCCGATCACCGCCCCCGCCGCCGGAAGGACCCCCGGGCGCTCGGACAGCAGCAGCCAGGCCAGGAGCATCATCATGACCGGCGACGTCGCCATGATCATCGAGGCGAGGCTGGTGGGCAGCGTCTGGGCGGCGACGTAGACGAGCGCGAAGAACGCGCTCATGTTGAGCGTGCCGAGCACCAGGGACTTCCACCACCACGAGCCGCGGGGGAGCGCGCGGGTGACGGCGAGCAGCAGTAGCCCGGCGGGCAGGGCCCTGACGGCGGCCCCGTAGAGGGGGTACTCGGGCGGCAGGAATTCGCGGGTCACGTAGTAGTTGGCGCCCCAGGCCACCGGTGCGATCGCCGTGACGAGCGCCCAGCGGAAATTAGCTTCCATGGAAGCTAATATAGCTTCCGAGGAAGATATATTGGAGCCCGTGACGGAACCTCTCGACCACGTAGCCCGGATCCAGCGCGAATGGGCCCGCGAACGCCCCGACGTCGACGTCTCCCCACAAGGCGTGATCGGCCGGCTGCACCGGCTGGCCGGCCACCTCACCGAGCAGCTGTGCCTCGTCTACCGGCGCTTCGGGCTGGGGGAGGGTGACTTCGACGTGCTCGCCGCGCTGCGCCGCGCCGGGCCTCCCTTCGAACGCGCCCCCGGCGAGCTGGCCGCCTTCACGATGGTCACCACCGGCGCGATGTCCAAGCGCATCGACCGGCTGGAGCGGGACGGCCTGGTGACCCGCCGGCCGAGCGAGCACGACGGCCGCGGCCGGGTGGTCGCGCTCACCCCGGCCGGCAGGGAGCTGATCGACCGGGCCTTCACCGAGCACATGCGCAACGAGCGCCGCCTCCTGGACGAGCTGAGCCCCGAGGAGGCCGCCCAGCTCGAACGGCTGCTCGCGAGCTGGCTCGCCCGCCTCGAACCGCCGGTGGACACGCCATGAGCAAGCCGCGGACCGAACAAGAAGAACCGACGGCGACGGGCCCGGCCGGCTCAGAGCGGCCGGCCGGGTCACGTGGCTCACGCGGGCGGGTCGAAGCTCCACACGGCGCGGGCCCCGGGCCCCACCGCCAGGGTCGAGCGCCCGATCCGCTTCTCCGTCATGTACGGCAGCAACTTGTTCAACGAGAAGCGCACCTCCTTCAGCCCGGCCTGCTCGCGCGGCACCGCGTCCAGCTGGATGCGCGTGCCACCGCCGTCGGCGACGACGCCCCCGCCCGGGAGTGACCGCACCGCGAAGCCGCCCGCGCGCAGCAGCGGCGTCGCGTTCGCCACGTCACGCGCCGGCACCCCGATCCGGATCGCCGTGACGTCGCGCATCAGGTGCTCCTTGTAAGCGTCCGGCAGGTAACGCTCCCGCCCCACGTCGCCGGGAAAGCTCGCCGGCTCGGTCTGGCTGCGGGGATCGGCGAAGTACTCCGGCAGGTACTCCATCGCCCACGGGTCGAACGCCTCGTACTGCTCGCCGGTTACCCGGACCGTGTCGAACCAGGGCACCCGCACGCCGTCCCCGAAGTCCCGGGTCTGCCGGTACGGGAACGGCTCGGCCACCCCGAGGGCCTTCAGCCGCTCGGTCACCGTCGCCAGGTCGCCCGCCCGCTCCGTCGAGACGCCCAGCCCGGCCGAGCCGAACTCGGCGTCCTGGCCGGGCAGGTCGCCCACGGCGAACAGCTCCAGGTACGTCTCCCGGCCCTTCAGGTAGCGGCCCTTCCACGTCATCCCGCCACCGGTCGTGGTGCGGACCTCGAAGTTGGCGAACTCCCGCAGGTAGGCGGAGTTCTCGATCGCGTCGGCGGTCTCCTTGTCCACCACGCTGTAGGCGTGGTTGTAGAACAACAGCTGGCGCTCCTCGGCCGACGCCGGGCCGGTGAGCGTCCCGGACAGCGCGACGGCCAGCGTGGCGGCCAGGGTTGTGATCGTGCGTAAGGTTCGGCGAATCACCATGGGCGTGATCTTAAGCTGACGAAGATCGCGTCTACTGCCGATCTGACAAAATCCTGACAATCGGCGGGAGGTGCCTTCTGGCATCATGCAACCACTGTCACAAGGAGGCGCGAACGCATGCACACGCCGTCATCGCCATCCGGAGCGGGCGAGGCCGGCGGGCCGGCCGTCCGCGTCGGCGCTCTCGTCCCGCTGACCCGGCCCGGCTGGGTCGAGGCGGGCCGGCACCTGCTCGCCGGCCTCGAACTGGCCACCCGCGAGGTCAACGACGCCGGCGGGATCGGCGGCCGGCCGCTGGAGCTGGTGGTCCGGGACACCGCCGCCGATCCGCGCAGGGCCGAGGCGGCCGTGGACGAGCTGGCCGGCCTGGGCGTGGCCGCTCTGGCGGGTGAGTACCACAGCGTCGTCGCGCGCGCCGCCGCCGCCAGGGCCGACGCCCTCGGCCTGCCGTTCCTGTGCTCGTCGGCGGTGCTCGACGCGCTCACCGAGCGGCCGACGGAACGGGTCGCGCGCCTCGCCCCCGCCCAGTCGCGCGGCTGGCGGGTCTACGCGGACTTCCTCCTGGACGCCGGTCACCGCCACCTCGCCGTGGCCGCCGAGCCGAGCGTCTACTGGGCGTCGGGGATCCGCGTCCTGCGGGAGCACCTGGCGCCGCGCGGCGGTACCGTCGCCGAGCTCGACATGCGCGCGCTCACCCCCGAGGCCGCGTGCGACGAGCTGGCCGGCCACCGCGCGACGGCGCTGCTCCTCCTGGTCGGCCACCCGGAGCCGGCGGTGCCGATCGTCACGTCCGTTCGCCGCGACCCGCGCCTGGCCGGGATCATGATCGGGGCGCCGGCCGGGCAGCCGGAGTTCGGCGCGTGGGCGGACGCGCTGGGAGGCGACGGCGCCGGGATCCCGTTCCTGCGCTACCTGCCCGAGCGCCTCGGTCCGCTCGGCACGCGGGTCGAGGCGGCCCTTCGCGAGCGGCTGGCCGAAGCGCCCTCCTTCGTCGCCTTCGAGGGCTACGACACGGTCGCCGTCCTGGCCGAGGTGCTGCGTGCGCACGGCGCCGGCCGGGCGCGCCTCGCCGGGGGGTGGCCACGCGTCGAGGTCGAGGGCACCCGGGGGCTGATCCGGTTCTCCCGCGTCCCGGGCGTCGGCGTCTGGCAGTGGGCCTGGCCGCCGCTCCAGGTCGCCGACCGGGACCCGGCCCGCCCCGACCGCTTCCGGGTCCTGCACACCGGCTGAGAACACGGGCCGGACCACGGCGACCGGGCGGCGCGGTGGCGCTCGCGTTACGCGTCCCGGGCGCGGAGCAGCAGCCCACCCCCCAGCAGTGCCGCGGCGGCCCACGCGGCCGGCACGCCCAGGCCCGCCCACGGGGCGAGCGGCAGGGCGGACAGGCCGGTGGTGGCCTGGACGGCGAGCCCGGCGTTCATGGGGGACAACTGCCAGAGCAGCCGCTGCCAGTCCCCGTCCGCGACCATGAGGATGAGGGCGGGGAAGAGGTACAGCGTCCCCAGGACGGTGGCGATGCCGGCGCCGGAGTCGCGCACGGCGGTGGCCACCCCCAAGGCGAACAGGGCGATGAGCACCAGGTACGACACGGAGCCGCAGGCCGCGCGCAGCATCGGGCCGCCGGTGAGGTCGAGCAGGCCGGGCGGGAAGCCGCGCGCCAGCAGGACGGGCCGCGCCACCAGCAGGGCGGCGGGCACGGCGGCGATCCCGGCGGCCAGCGTCAGGCCGGCCAGCACGATCGCCTTGGCGGCCAGGACCCTGGCCCGGTGCGGCATCGCGGCCAGGGTGAGGCGGATCATGCCGCTGCCGTACTCCCCGCTGACGGCCTGGACGGCCAGGACGGCGACGGCCGCCTGGCTGATCTGGACCCCGAAGAGGCCGATCCTGGCGGGATCGTAGCCGCAGCCCCGCCCGCCGCAGGTGACCACGGCGGAGGCGGCGGCGCCACCGGCCACGGTGAGCACGATGACGGTGGCCAGCAGCCACCCGGTGCCCGGCGCGGTACGCAGCTTGGTCCATTCGGCGTGCAGGTACGCTCTCACGCGCGCCTCCCGTGGCCCGGGTTCGAGGGGGTCATGCGTCCGTCCCGCGAAGCCGGAGGACGGCCGCGGCGAGGGCGAGCGCGGCGTAGCCGGCCGGCACGGCGAGACCCGCCCACGGCGGCAGCGGGTAGAAGCCGGCGATGGGCGCGTAGTGCGCCACCACCTGCGGGTACGCGGGGACGCTCTGCTGGACGGCGAAACCGGCCGCCGGGGTGAGGCGCAGCAGCCACCGCGCGGCGCCGTCGGGCAGGACCGAGGTGGTCGCCAGGACGTGCGGCACCACGATCACCACGACGGCGGCGATGACCGCCGCGACGCTGCGCCGCAGCAACGCGCCGAGAGCCAGGGCGAGCACGGCGGCCAGCGCGAGCAGCGCGGCCGTGCCCGCCACGACGCGCACCTGGGTGGATAGGGGCACGGGCAGCACGGCGTTGCCGTTGGACCGCAGCAGCCGTCCCCCGACCACGAACGCGGCCGCGACGGCCGGCAGCGTGGCGGCGAAGGTGACCAGGCCGAGCACGAGGGCCTTGGCGAGTAGCGTCCGGCCGCGGCGCGGGCCGGCCAGCAACGTGGTGCGGATCAGGCCGTAGCGGTACTCGGCGGTGACGAACCTGACCGCCACCACGATGACCAGGACCAGGGCGGCCAGGGCGCCGCTGAGCGGGCGCTCGGCGGTCGTCCCCTCGACGGCCGGCGCGATGTCGCCGGCGCCGGTGACGGAGAAGGAGTCGCCCGAGCGGGCGGCACGCCCCGGGTGGTGGACCGACCCGCCGGGGTCGACGGTGGCGCCGAGGTCGTCCTCGCGCCAGGCCCGCACCCCGTCGCCCGTCCCGTCGCCCGTCCCGTCGCCTGCCGTGCCGCCCGACACGGTGACGTGGTCGAACTCGCCGGTGGCCTCGGTGAAACGCTCGGCGGCGACGGACCCGCCGAGATCCCCCTGGGTGACCGTCAGGTCGCCGGGCGAGGTGGCGAACAGGCCGATCCGGACCGTGCGCGGCAGCCCGGCGAGGGTGGCGGTGCCGATCCGGGTCCAGGTGGCGCCGTCGGCGGACTCGTAGCCGGTGAGGGTGTCGCCCGAGCGGGCCAGCCGCAGCCAGCGCGGCGACCGCGGCGAGACCCCGCCCGGCCGGCCGGCCCGGTCGTGGACGAAGTCGTGCTGCATCCGCACGCCGTGCCGCCCGGTCATCATCACCGCCGCGTACGCGGAGCCCTGCCCGGTGCCCGCCTTGATCATGACGCCGGCCTTCGCCCACGGCACGACCCCGGCCACCAGGTTGCGCTCTCCCGGGGTGACGTCGGGCTTGCGGATCCGGCCGGTCATGGACGTCAGGCGCGCGGTGATGCCGCCGTCCCCGGTCAGCGCCCGGTGCACGAAGAAGAACTTGTCGGTCACCGCCTGGCCGCCCGGCCCGGTCACCGGCGGCGGGCAGGCCACCTCGGCACCGCCGGCACCGGCGCACGAGGCGTGGCTGCCCGCGGCGGACGTCACCCCGAGCAGCACGACCACCAGCGCCGCCGTGGCCAGGGTGGCGACCCAGCCGCGTACCGTGCGGAGCTTGGTCCATTCGGCGCGCAGCAGCCGGTGGAAGCCGGCCCGCCCGGACGGGAGCGGCCTCATCGCGCCACCCCCCGGTACTCGGCCGCCCCGCCGGTGAGGTCCAGGTAAGCCTGCTCCAGCGTCACCCGGTACGCCGCTACCTCCGAGAACGGCACCGCGCCGGCGTTGAGGACGGCCACGACGCGCTCGGCGGGCAACCCGGACACCACGAGCGTGTCGCCGTCGCCCGTGGCGACCGCCGCGCCGGCCCGGCCCAGCACCGGCACGGCCTCGGCGCGCGCCGGGGTGCGTACGGTGACCCGGCCCCGGGAGGCGGCCGCGATCAGCTCGGCCACGCCCGTGTCGGCGATGACGCGGCCCCTGCCGACCACCACGAGATGATCGGCCGTGTCCTGCAACTCGCTCATCAGATGGCTGGAGACCAGCACCGCCCGCCCCTCGGCGGCCAGCGACCGCAGCAGGCCGCGCATCCACACGATGCCCTCGGGGTCGAGGCCGTTGACCGGCTCGTCCAGCAGCAGCACGGGCGGGTCGCCGAGCAGCGCGGCGGCGATGCCGAGCCGCTGGCGCATGCCCAGCGAGAAGCCGCCCGCCCGGCGCCGGGCCACCGGCCCGAGGCCGACCTGCTCCAGCACCTCGTCCACCCGGCGGCCGCCCAGGCCCTGGGAGTGGGCCAGCCAGAGCAGGTGGTCGCGGGCGGTGCGGCCCGGTTGCAGCGCGCCGGCGTCCAGCAGCGCGCCGACCTGGCGGAGAGGGGTGCGCAGGCCGGCGTAGGGGCGGCCGCCGATCAGGGCGCGGCCCTCGTCGGGGGCGTCCAGCCCGAGGATCACGCGCATGGTGGTGGACTTGCCCGCCCCGTTCGGGCCGACGAATCCGGTGACCTGGCCGGGCCGGACGGTGAACGTCATCCCGTCCAGGGCCAGGGTACGGCCGAACCTCTTGCGCAGCCCGGTGACTTCGATGGTGGGGTGCATGCGAACCGGTTGTAGTGGCCCGGGCCTAACACGGGCCGAACGGGGCCTGTCACCTCGTTGTTAGGCCCGGCACGGCATCCTGGGACGCATGAGAAAGTGGCGACGCCCGGCACGCACCGCACGCGTGCGCCTCACCGCCCTGTACGGGGTCATGTTCCTGCTGTCCGGCGCCGGGCTGCTGGCCATCGCCAACCTCGTGGGCCTCGGCGGGACGAGGGTCAGCCGCTCCCTCTCCACGGGGTCCCCGCCGGCCGGTCCGGTCACGCTCGCCGACGCCACCGAGCGCATCGCCTGGTTGCAGGCCCGGCTGGCCGACACCCACGCGGCGCAGTCGCGCCAGCTCCTGATCGGCTCGGCCGTGGCGCTGGCGGTCATGGGCGTGCTCTCGCTCGTGCTGGGCCGCCTCGTCGCCGGCCGGGTGCTGCGCCCGCTGCGTACGATCACCGCGGCGACCCGCCGCATCACGGCCGACAACCTCGACGAGCGGCTGGCCGTCCAGGGCCCGGACGACGAGGTCAAGCAGCTCGCCGACACCATCGACGACCTGCTGGAACGGCTGGAGGGCGCCTTCGCCGCGCAGCGCCGGTTCGTCGCCGACGCCTCCCACGAGCTGCGCACCCCGCTGACCACCATCCGTGCCTCGCTGGACGTCGCGCTGGCCAAGCCGGAGCCGGTGCCGGCGCAGACCGTCGCGCTGGCCGGCCGCGTGCGTACCGAGCTGGACCAGGTGGACCGCCTGCTCGAAGGGCTGCTCGCGCTCGCCCGCGCCCAGCACGGCTCGCCGCCCGGCCGCACCACGCTCTCGCTCGGCCACCTGGCGGCCACCGCCCTGCGGGCGCGGGCCGACGCCGTCGCCGCCAAGGACCTCGCGGTCGACTCCTCCGGGGTCGGCGAGGAGGACGCGTGGGTGCGGGGCAACCGGGAGCTGCTCGCCCGGATGGTGGACAACCTGCTCGACAACGCGGTCACCCACAACCGGCACGGCGGCTGGATCCGCCTGGCCGTCACCACGGCCGGCGCCGATGCCGTCCCCACAGCCGGCACCGATGCCGTCACCACAACCGTCACCACAACCGTCACCACAACTGGCACCACAGCCGGCACCACAGCCGGAACGACCGCCCGGCTCGTCGTCGAGACCGGCGGCGACGTCCTCGACCAGGAGCAGGTCGATCGGCTGGCGCGGCCCTTCCAGCGGCTCGGCGCCGACCGCACCCGTTCCGGGCCCGGCTCGGGGCTCGGCCTGTCGATCGTCCAGGCCGTCGCCGCCGCGCACGGCGGCGCTCTCGACCTGCGGGCCCGACCGGACGGCGGGCTCCTGGCCGCCGTCTCGCTGCCCGCCGCCCCGCCGCCCGCCAGCCCGCCGCCCGCCAGCCCGCCGCCCGCCACCCCGCTCCCCGCCGCGGGCGTGGCGGCGGAGGCGACGGCATGAGGGTCCTCGTGGTCGAGGACGCCCGCTCCCTGGCCGACGTCCTGGCCGAAGGGCTCGGCGATCAGGGCATGGCCGTGGACGTCGCCTACGACGGGCTGGAGGCCGCCGCCAAGCTCGACCTCAACGCCTACGACGTGGTCGTCCTCGACCGCGACCTGCCGGGCATCCACGGCGACACGCTCTGCCGCATGATCACCGAACGCGACGACCGGGTCATGGTGCTGATGCTGACCGCCGCCGGCTCGCCCGGCGACCGCGTCATCGGGCTGACCCTGGGGGCCGACGACTACCTGGCCAAGCCCTTCCACTTCCCCGAGCTGGTGCTGCGCATCCGGGCCCTGGCCCGCCGCCAGCCCGCCGCCCGTCCCCGGACGCTGCGGGCGGCGGACGTCACGCTCGACCCGCTGCGCCGCGTCGCCACCCGCGACGGGCGGCATCTGGAGCTGTCGGTCAAGGAGTTCGCGCTGCTCGAAGCCCTCCTGCGGGCGGCTCCCGGCTTCCTCAGCGCCGAGGACCTGCTGGAGCAGGTCTGGGACGAGCACGCCAACCCGCTGACGAACACCGTCACCGTCACCGTCGGCCGGTTGCGCCGCAAGCTCGGCGACCCGCCTCTCATCACCACCACGCCGGGCGTCGGGTACCGGATCGCGGCCCCCGAGCTCCCCTCCTGACGCGCGTCCCGTCCCCGCCGGCTCAGGCCCTGCGGGCGTGGCCGAGGTAGGTGACCACGGGACGGCCGTGCGGGTCCAGGACGAAGCTCACCATCCGCGCGATCTCCTCGTCGCCGATGCGTCCCCGACGGCGGGCCAGGGTGGCCCGGACCAGGGCGCCGGCGCTGCGCGGCTTGAAGCCGCAGACGTCCTGCGGGAGCAGGCCGTGCCGGCGCATCGCGGCGGCGAGCTCCGCCGGCGGCCGCAGCCGGTCGGCGGCGTAGCGGCCGGGCGGCATGATCCTGGTCATCGGCAGTGCCTGGAAGGCGCCGAGGTAGACCAGCCGGGACAGCGGGGTGCGGTTGACGGTGTCGAAGATCAGCGGCGCGCCGGGGCGGAGCAGGCGCGCCGCCTCCGCCAGCACGTCGTCCAGGCTCCGGGTGATCTCGAAGGTGTCGGCGTAGTAGGCCAGGTCGTAGTCGCCGTCACCCAGCGCGGCCAGGGATTCGGCGGGCGCCGTCACGTACTCGATGCTCAGGCCCTCCTGGTCGCCGGCCTGCCGGGCGAGGGCGGTCGCCCTCGGCGAGGGGTCGGCCGCCGTCACCGCCAGCCCCAGGCGGGCCAGCCCCCGGGCCAGCAGGCCGCGCCCGCTCCCCACCACCAGCGCCCTGCCGCCCCGGGGGACCTGGAACCGCTCGATGACGTCCTCGGCGTAGGTCATGCGCACCCGCTGGAAGGACACCGCCCTGAGCTGGCGGCCATCGACGGCCTGCGGCGATGCGGCGTCCAGCTCGATGACGGGGTGATGGCTCATGACGGACTCCCTCAAGGTAGGTTTCCTGAGGAAACCCTACCCATCGCCGGTTTCCTCGGGGAACCCGGGTAGGCTCGCAGCATGACGCGGACCTCGCTGGCGGGCGTGACCTGCTCGATCGCGCGTGCCGCCGACGTTGTCGGCGACGCGTGGAGCCTGCTGATCATGCGGGACGTGCTGGTCGGCATCACCCGCTTCGACGACCTCGCCACGGACCTCGGCATCTCCCGCAAGATCCTGGCCGCCCGGCTGTCCCGGCTGGTCGAGGAGGGCATCCTGGTCCGCGAGCGCTACCAGGACCGCCCGCCGCGCGAGCACTACCTGGCCACCGGGAAGGGCAGGGAGCTCTACCCCGTGCTGCTGGCCCTCATGAACTGGGGCGACCGGTGGTACGCGGGCGAGGACGGCCCGCCGGTCCGCATCCGCCACCTCGACTGCGGCCACGACACCGCCCCCGTCACGGCCTGCGCCCACTGCGGCACCGAGCTGACCACGGACAACACTACGCAGCTCCCCGGCACCGGCGGCCGCGCCGGACCCGGCACACGCGTCCTGGGCCCCCTGATCGGCTCCCGAGCCACCCAGCCGGGCTGATTCCCTCCCGGCGCCGCCGTGAGATGCGCGGTTTTCCGCCCATCCGCTTCACCGTCATGACAGAGTGGTCAAGGCCGGTCAGGCCGAGGCCGGTGGCCGGTGTGCGCGAAATGGCGCGACCCATCCTGAGGTTCGGTCGCTTCAGTCGCTTCCGGAGCTGCCGGACCGCCTCTGAACAGGCCGGATGTCCGGCGTTCCGCGCCGGGTGAGGTGAGTCGCCGGTCCGGCCGCACGGCTTTTCCGGACCGGCGGGAACGCAGGGCCGGGGCGGCGAACGCGAGGCGTGCTCAACTCCAACCTTCAGTCGCTTCGGTCGCTGTCGGGCCGCTTCGTCCGCGAGGGCATCGTCGGGTACGTCGCCACGAGCGGCGCCCCCGCCGCCCGCGTCCACCGGCTGCACCTGAACAACCGCTCGAACCGGCGGGTGGCCCTCACGGCGCACAAGGACTCGATCCTGCGCGACGAGCCCGGCTGGACGCTGGACGGCCCGCTCGGCTCCTTCCTGTAGACCGGCCGGCGGGGCCCGCCACGCGCCACGGGCGGGCCCTGCCGGGCGCCGGGGTACGAGGTCAGCGGGCGGACCCCATGACGAGCCCGGAGACCGCGTCGACGACGGTGTCCACCTCTTCCTCGGTGTTGTAGTAGTGCGGCGACAGCCGCAGGCACCACTCCACGTCCTTGTCGCCGAAGTCGTAGAGCGCGAACTCCCGGAAGCTCAGCGCCGAGTTGATCTTCTGCTCGTCCAGCGCCTGCTTGAACGGCTCCGGCCGCAGTCCCTCCACCGCGAAGGTCACCAGGGCCGCCGGCGCGGGCCCGCGGTCCAGCACCCGTACGCCGGGAAGGGCGGCCAGCCGGTCCCGCAACCGCGCGGCCAGCCACGGCGTGCGGCGGGAGATGGCCGGGACGCCGACCCGCAGGGCGTAGCGGGCGGCGGCGGCGCAGCCGAGGAGCGTGGCGTACGGGAACTCCCACTCCTCGAACCTGGCGGCCGTCTCGACCGGGCGGTAGCTCCGCGGCTCGGTCCAGCGGGCTCCGTACATGTCGATGAAGAGCGGCTCGTAGCCCTCCCGCAGGACGCGGTCCGAGACGTACAGGAAGCCCGAGCCGCGCGGGCCGCGCAGGAACTTGCGGCAGGTGGCGGTGAGGAAGTCGCAGCCGATCTCCTCGACGTCGATCTCGTACTGGCCGACGGACTGGCAGGCGTCGACCAGGTAGAGCAGGCCCAGCTCCCGGCAGCGGCGGCCGATCTCGGCGACCGGCTGCACGAGCCCGGAGTTGGTCGGGACGTGCGTGACGGCGACCAGCCGCGGGCGGCGCGAGCGCATGAGCGCGGTCATCACCTCGACGTCCACGCCGGAGCCGTCCGGGTGGTCGGGGGCGTGCAGGACCTCGACGCCGAAGCGGTCGCGCAGGGACATGAACGCGATCTGGTTGGAGATGAAGTCGTTGCGGGTGGTGAGGATGACGTCGCCGCGCCGGAACGGGATGGCCGACAGGGCCTTGCTGTAGGCGTGGGTGGCGCTGCCGGCGAAGGCGATGTTGTGCGGGCCGGCGCCGATGAGCTCGGCGATCGCGGCGTAGAAGTCCTTCACGGCGGTGGCCTGGGCGGCCGACGCCTCGTACCCGCCGATGCTCGCCTCCAGCTGGAGGTGGTCGAGCATCGCCCGCAGCACGGGGGCGGGCATCAGGCCGGCGCCCGCGTTGTTGAAGTGGATCACCGACGCGCAGCCCGGGGTGTCGGCGCGCAGGGCCTCGACGTCGAGAAGCGATTCTCCGCTAGAGGCGAAAGCGTTATCCGTATTTCTCATGAACAAGGATATCAATCGGTCAAGCGCTTCTCCAGTACGTCCTGCCCCAGAGTCCTGGCGGCGCGGGCGAGCCGGCGCACGCCCTCCCGCAGGTCCGCGGGCTCGGCCGCGGCGGCGAAGCTGAGGCGCAGGTAGTGGGCCGGCGGCTCGTCGGGGAAGTACCGGTGGCCGGCGTCGACGACCACGCCGTGCGCGCGGGCGGCGTCCGCCACCGCCGTGTCCGCGAGCCCCGGCGGCAGGCCGACCCACAGGTGCAGCCCCGCGTCGGGACGCCGGTCGAGGCGCCATCCCGGCAGCTCGGCGGCGAGCGCGCCGGCCAGGACGCCGCACCGCTCGCGCAGCGCCGCGGACAGGGCCCGCCGGTGCCGTTCCCAGGAGGGCGAGCTGAGCAGCTCGACCGCCGCCTCCTGCAGCGGCCGGGCGGTGAAGAAGTCGTCGATGGCGCGCATGTCCCGCAACCGGCGCGACACCGGCCCCCGCGAGATGACGGCCGCGATCCGCAGGCTCGGCGAGGCGGGCTTGGTCAGCGAGGTCAGGTAGATCACCGCCCCGTCGCGGTCGTCACCGATCAGCGGGCGCGGCACCGGCCGTCCGTGGCCGAGGAAGCGGGCGAAGTCGTCCTCGACGAGGAACGCGCCCGCCGCCCGCACGACGTCGATGATCTGGTGGCGGCGCTCGGACGACAGCGCGGTGCCGGTGGGGTTGTGGCAGCCGGGCTGGCAGTAGAGGACCCGGGCGCCGGTCATGCCGAAGGCGTCGGAGAGCAGGTCGGGGCGGATGCCCTCCTGGTCCATCGGCACCGGGATGGGGCGCAGCCCGGCCGCCCGCGCGGCCGCCAGCGCTCCGGGGTAGGTGGGCGACTCGACCAGCACCGGCCCGCCGGGCGCGGCCAGCGCCCGGAAGAGCATCGACAGGGCTCCTTGCCCGCCACCCGTGACGAGCACGTCCTCCGGGGTCGTGCCGTTGCCGACCAGCTTGGCGAAGATGGCCCGCAACGGCGCCAGCCCGCTGGTGGGCGCGCGGTCCCAGGCGTCGGGGCGCCGGGCCGCGCGGGCCAGGGCCGCGCCCAGCGCCTTCCCCGGCTGCAACGCGCGGTGCAGGTAGCCGCCGGCCATCAGGACGCCGCCCTCCGGGAGCGCGGCCGGCGCGTCGTCCGCCTCCGGCGCGGAGCCGCCCTCCCGCGGGCCGCCGGGGTGGACCGCGCCGCCGCGCCCGGCCAGCGTGACCGCCTGCCAGGAGACGTCCCCCGGCACGCCGTCACGGGAGGGGCGGCGCGGCGCGACGTAGCTCCCGCTGCCGGGCTGGGTCGTCACCAGCCCTTCGGCGGCGAGCTGGGCGAAGACCTTGGTGACGGTGACGGGGCCGACCTTGTGGCGGCGCGCGAGCTCGCGGCTGGTGGGCAGCCGCGAGCCCGGAGGGAGCCGCGCGATCTCGGCCCGCAGCCCGTCCAGCAACGCTTCCACGGAAGTGCTGTTCGTCATGCGAGCGAGAGTAGCGCTTCGCACCGGGGCGGGCCCGCGATAGCCGGTGGCTATGACGGCAGGTATTGGCCGTGACCAGGCGGGGCTCGCGAGGATGGGGGCACGTTCGACAGGAGGTTCCCCCATGACCGAGCTCAGCCGAGCCGCCGCCCTGCGCACCCTGGGCGCCGCCGGCCTCACCCTCGCGGCGACGGGCACGCCCGCCGCCGCGAGCACGTCCGCCGCCGCGGGCAAACCCGCCGGCGAGCACCCCAACATCAAGCTGATCCGCGGCTACTACGACGCCTACGCCCGCAACGACCTGACCGCGTTGAGGGAGCGCTTCTTCGCCGCCGACATCGTGTGGACCATCCCCGGCCACCACCCGCTCGCCGGGACCAAGCGGGGAGCCGACGAGGTGCTGGCCTTCTTCACCGAGCTCGCCCGCGCCGGCTTCCGCGCCGACCCGATAGCGCTGGCCGCCGACGGCGACTGGGTGATCGACCTGCACCGGGGGTGGAGCACGCGGCCGGAGGGGCTGGACATCCTCTGGGCGCTCGCCTTCCGCATCCGCGGCGGCCGCATCGCCGAGGCGGTCAACTTCGCCGCGGACCAGCACGCGGCGGACGCCTTCTTCTGGCGCAGGTACCCGCTGGCCGGCATCCCCGCCCGGCTGGCGCCACGGGCCGGCGACTGAGCCGCCCGCCCGTGGCCCGCGCCGGCCCGCATCACCGGCACCGGCGCGGCCGTCCGCTCAGCCGCAGGTGGTGGTCCAGTAGTGCGAGCTGAGGCGGTTGTCGGGCAGCGAGCCGTCCGAGAACCTCTCCCTGCCGAGGGTGAAGTCCTGCCAGTAGTCGCCGTGGCCGAGGCACATGTACACCCCGCGGCTGTACGCCTCGGACCACATCACCACGTCGTCGTAGTAGTCCAGATAGCCCTGGTTGTAGACGGACGAGGCGATGTTGTCCATGTTGCCGCAGGGGCCGGAGCTCGCGTAGTTCGACCAGTCGTCGGGGTAGCCGCAACCCCGGCCGCCGCGGTAAGGATGCTCGTACACCCAGAAATTGCCGTCCTCGGCGGCCGCCGTGAGCTGCTTCTGCCCCTTCTCCTGGTACGCGGGCGTCGGCACGCCCTCGGATCGTACGGTGTCGGTCCTGGCCGGCGCGGGAGCCGGATCGGCGCTCGCGGCCGGGGTCATCGCGAGCACGCCGCCGAGGACGGCGGCGGCGAGCACCGCGGTTCGGATGGCTTTCATGTTCTTCCTCCTGTCGTGAGGGCTGTCGTGCGGGCTGTCGTGGGGGTGGTTCGGTTCGCCGCGGTTCACGGCTGCCGGTCGCCGGCGATCTCGCGGGCTCGTGGCAGGGCGGCGAGCTCCAGGGCGCGCTTGGCGTCGAGGAAGGGGCGGTACCGCGCGGAGATCTCCCGCTCGTACTGCCGGTCCAGCCGGTGGATCGTCGCGGTGAGGCCGCTCTCCGCCGCGCAGGCCGCCTCCGCCGTGGCGACGGCGATCTCCTTCGCGCGGTCGGTGGCGCCGTTCGGTGGCAGGGCGGCCTGCCGCGCCTCGGCCGGATCGGCGTACGGGTGGCCGTGGGCCCGCATGCACGCCGACCAGCGGGCGACGCTCCTTCCGAAGCGGGGGTCCTTCATCACCCGCCCGACGCGCAGCGGTGTCAGCTGCTCGACGACCTTCTTGGCCCGGTACCAGCCGCGAAGATCGCCGTACAGGCGTCTCTCCGCCTGGGAGACGCATCCCTGGTCGCTCCTGCGCATGGTCCCGCCCAGCGGCAGCTCGGCCTCCAGGCCGACGGGCGCGGCGCCGTTCAGCGCCGCCCTGGCCCTGGCCTTGTCGCTCGGTGAAAGGCTGTCGAAATAGCGTTTGTTCGGGTCGGCGGCGGCCAGTTTCGCCGCTTCCGCCCGCTGGTCGCCGCCGTAGCCGTGCCGCTTCGCCCAATTCAGGTCGGTCACGGCGTAGGGGAACGCGCGCAGGCTGTCCACGGGCAGCTCGTCACGGCGAATGAGCCATACCTGAAAACCGTGGGCTTTCATGCAGTCGCGCACCAGTAATTGCTCGGCCAGGTCCAGCACGGCCGATTCCGGCACGCCGGTCCTCCCTCGCGGGGCTTCGCCCGCGCAGACGCCGAGCAGCAGCAGGACGGTCACGGCCAGCGAATTCAGTTTTACCGTTCGCGACGATCTGCGCTGCATCAACGTTCCCGGAATCAGGAGAGCGGACTTCGGCGGTTGAACGACGGCGCCGGGGCCCGGATTTCGGAAAGGCCCGATCGGCATTTCGAGTATGGCAAGGGGCCGGCTCCCCGGATAAGCCGATATACCGTCAATTTCCGGCTGATTCCCGCCTAGATCGTCCTCGTTTTCCGGGAAATCCCGGCCGCCGCGCCCCCGCCGATCCGGGCTAAAATGGCGCCCCATGATCGACGATGATGAGCTGATCCACCTGCGGCGTTGCATCGAGCTGGCCCGGCAGGCGCTGGAGGCGGGCGACGAGCCCTTCGGATCGGTGCTGGTCTCGGGCGAGGGCGAGGTGCTGGGCGAGGACCACAACCACGTGGCCGGAGGCGACCACACCCAGCACCCGGAGTTCGCGCTGGCCCGCTGGGCGGCGGCGCACCTGACGCCGGAGGCGCGGGCCCGGGCGACCGTTTACACCTCGGGGGAGCACTGCCCGATGTGCGCCGCCGCCCACGGCTGGGTGGGGCTGGGCCGGATCGTGTACGTGGCGTCCTCGGCGCAGCTGGCCACCTGGCTGGCCGAGATGGGCGTGCCGCCGGCCCCGGTGCGGCCGCTGCCGGTCCACCAGGTCGCGCCCGGCGTCACCGTGGAGGGCCCGGTGCCGGAGCTGGCCGACGAGGTCCGCGAGCTGCACCGCCGCTACCACGACGGCTGACCCCGGTGACCGGCGTCGGGCGGGGCGCCGGATGCGGGGCCGGCGTCCCGCCCGCGTTCGGCGCTCAGCTCACGGTGAAGTTCTCGCCCACCTCCCGCTGCAGTCCGGTGAGGGCGTCGTCCACCAGCGCCCGCATCACGTCCTGCGCGCCGCCGGGCGCCTGCACGCAGACCTCGACGCGGGCCGCGCCGGCGCCCGCCTGCCCGACCTCCAGCCAGCCGCCGGCGCCCTGCGGCTGCTCGGCGCGGCACTCCATCCGCAGCCGGTCGGCGTCCCTGGAGACCGCGAGCCGCGCCTGCCCCTGCCGGTCGTCGATCCGCCAGCGGAGCTGGACCGTCCCGTCCTCCAGGTGCTCGGCGGTGACGCCGGCCGGCAGCCAGCGGTCCAGCCGTTCCAGGTCGCCTGCGGTGTTGTAGACCACCTCGGCCAGGGCCGCCACGTCGCGGGTGGTGCGGTATTCCGTCATCACGTTCCTTCGGAGAGGGAGAGCGGTGAGCGTTGCGGCCGTCCGCTACCCGGTCCTCGCGCGGGCTATCGCGTTCCCGCCGCCGGACGGGGACTGCGGGCACCGTCGCGGGGCAGGGGCCCGGGATGGAAGCCCCGCCGTCGCCCCGTGTCAGCCGCCCCGTGATGTACCACCAGTGGACGCGGATCACCTTCATCCACTGGCGTTACCCGCCGGAGCGCGTCCAGGCGCTGCTGCCGGACGGGCTCACGGCCGAGACGTTCGACGGCGCGGCGTGGGTGGGGATCACGCCCTTCCTCATGCGGGGCGTCCGGGTGCCGGGCGTGCCCGCGCTGCCGGTGCTGTCCAGGTTCCCGGAGACGAACCTGCGTACCTACGCGCGTGACGCGCGGGGGCGTACCGGCATCTGGTTCCTGTCCCTGGACGCCGCCCGGTCGCCGGCCGTGCTCGGCGGGCGGGCCGGGTTCGGGCTGCCCTACTTCTGGTCGGCGATGGCGGTGGAGGCCGGGAAGGGCCGGATCCGGTACCGGTGCCGCCGGCGCCTGCCCGGGCCGGGCGCGCGGTGCGACGCGGACGTGGAGACCGGCCCGCCGCTGGCGGAGGACGAGCGCGACGGCCTGGCGCACTTCCTGACCGCCCGCTTCCGGCTGTTCACGCGCGTGGCGGGCCGGCTGGCCGCCGCCGAGGTGGAGCACCCGCCGTGGCCGCTGCACCACGCCCGCCTGGCCCGCCTGGACCAGGACCTGATCCAGGCGGCGGGGCTGCCCGCCCCGGCCGGGCCGGCCGTGCTGCACGCCTCGCCGGGCGTGCCGGTACGCGTGGGCATGTGGAGCTGGTGACGGCCCGGCCCGTGGGCCCGGCGGCGGCCGGGCGTCATCCGGCGGGGGCGCGCCCCAGTTCCTCCAGGGCGGTGCCCGGCGGCGGGTAGGGCGCCGGGGCCGGACGAGCGTGCCCGGCGAGCAGGACGACCAGCATCGACAGCGCGGTCATGGCGATGACCAGGAGCAGGACGCACGTCAGCTCGCGCCGGCCGGTGTGGCAGGCGAAGCGTTGCGTTCTCCGCCGCGCGCACGCGGCGTTGAGCGCGTCGATGCGGCAGGCGAAGAGACGGTCCCGGCCGCGCAGGCCCTGCTCGATCTCGGCCAGCATCCGGCGTTCCCGGTCCGACAGGTTCATCGGCCACCTACCGCGCGGGGTGGTCGGCGTAGCGGCGCGGCATGCCGAGCTGCCTGGGCCGGTGCCGCGCCAGGAACGTGGTGGGGAAGCCGATCGCGAACGACATCGGCGTCTCGAAGCTCGTCAGCGCCATGGCCTCTGCCAGGGCGAGGAAGCCGAAGGAGGTGACGAGGCAGAGGTACCCGATGACCTTGTGGTCGGTGGTTCGCCGCCGGGCTTGAGGGTGGTCACGTCACTCTCCGTGATCTTGGGCGGAGCCGTCAGGCAGAGGGGGTGCGGGCCCTGGTGCGGGCCGTCGTGCAGGTCGTGCAGGTCGTGCAGGTCGTGGAGCGGCTGCCCGCCCCTACCCCCGTTATTTCTCGCAAACCGCCACAAGATGGCTTTTTCTTGCGCACCGTTCCCGTCTTGCGCCTTTCCTCTCGCTGCGGGCCGCCGGGTGCGGGCAGGAGCCGGTGATCCAGGCGGATACCATCGATGCGGGCGGACGTCGAGAGAGCGCGGGTGGTGGCCTGGTGGCGAGCAGGGCGACCGTCTACGACGTCGCCGAGCGGGCGGGCGTCTCCATCGCGACCGTGTCCCACACGTTCCGGCAGCCGCAGAAGGTCCGTCCCGAGACGCGGGAGCTGGTCCTGGAGGCGGCCAGGGTCCTGGGATACGTGCCGAGCGGCAGCGCGCGCGGGCTCGCCAAGGGCCGCTCGCAGGCGCTCGGCCTGTACGCCTTCGACATGTTCCTGCCCTCCGATCTCAACGCCCCGCCCGCGAGCCTCGACGCCCTGGTGCGGCGGGAGCTCGACGGGCCCGCCGACGCGCGGCGCTTCCCCCTCTACGTCGACGAGATCCAGCGCGGGTTCGAGCTGGAGGCGCGGCGGATGGGCCGGACGGTGATGCTCGGGTCCGGGGCGAGCCGCGACGCGCTGGGCAGCATCGACCTGGCCGGCAGCGTCGACGGGCTGGCGATCTTCCCGGGCGGCGCGGAGCGCGACCTGCTGGAGTACGTCGGCCGGGGCGTCCCCGTGGTGATCTTCAGCAGCCCGCCGATGGACGACACGCTGCACCACATCACCGTGGCCAACGAGGCCGCCGTCCGGGAGCTGGTCGATCACCTGGTGGGCCGGCACGGCCACCGGTCCGTGGTGTTCCTGGGAGAGCTGGCGGCCCCCGACATCGGCGCGCGGTTCAGGGCGTTCCAGGCCGCGCTGGGCGCGCACGGGCTGCCGGTGCCCGAGGAGCCCTTCGACACCACGACCCTCACGGCCGACAGCCTGCGCTCGCTGCGCGAGGCCATCGCGTCCGGGCGGGTGCCGGACGCCCTGGTGTGCGCCACCGACCAGCTCGCGCTCGCCGTCCTCGACGTGCTGGCCCGGCACGGGCTGCGCGTCCCGGAGGACGTCGCGGTCACGGGCTTCGACGGCATCCTCGCCGGGCGGCTGTCGCGCCCGACGCTGACCACGGTGCGCCAGCCGTTCGCGTCGATGGGCCGGCTCGCGGTGCGCATCCTGATCGACACGGCGGCCGGGGTGGAGCACCCCAGGTCGTACGTGCTGCCGACGCGCCTGGTGATCGGCGCCAGCTGCGGCTGCGGCTGAGGCCGCGCGGGCCCGCGGGGGCCGACCAGAACAAGGTTATGTCTCGATTGAGCAATGATGCTGGATTTGTGTGGAGTTAAGCGCATAAATTCGCACCCTGTCGGGGGCCATCCAGGCAACCAGGAAGGAACTGATCGTGCGTTACAGATCAGCCGTGGCCGCCCTGGCCACGATCCTCGCCGCGGCGACGCTCACAGCCTGCGGCCGCGCAGGCGAGGACACCACGCAACCCCAGCCGTCCTCCACGGTCGCGGCCAAGGCGACCGGCACGATCACGATGTGGGCGATGGGCACCGAGGGCGAGCTGCTGCCCGGCTTCGTGAAGACGTTCGAGGCCGCCAACCCCGGCGTCAAGGTCGAGGTGACGGCCGTGCCCTGGGACTCCGCCTACCAGAAGTTCCAGACCGCCATCGCCGCGGGGAACGTTCCAGACCTGGCCATGATGCCCGGCCTGCCGGTCTTCAAGGACGCCTTCGCGCCCGTCCCCGAGGCCGTCGACACCGCCGGCATGTATCCGGGGGCCGTCTCGACGGGCACGATCGGCGGCCGGCTCCTGGAGGTCCCCTGGTACGTCGACGTCCGCGTGCTCTACTACCGAACGGACCTGGCGAAGAAGGCCGGCTGGGACAAACCCCCGGCCACCTGGGAGGAGCTGCGGCAGCTCGCCCAGGACCTGCGGAAGAAGGCCGGCGCGAAATGGGGCATCCGCCTGCCCGCGGGCACGACCGGGTCGTTCCTGTCCGCGCTGTGGATGCCGTGGTCCAACGGCGCCGAGCTGATGAACGCCGACCGGTCCGCCTGGACGCTCGACACGCCGGAGTTCGCCGCCGCGTACGAGTACCTGGCCTCGTACTTCAAGCAGGGCATCGCCGACCCGAACGCGGACACCGCCCCCGCCGCCGCCGTGAAGGACTTCCTGACCGGCGACACCCCCATGCTCGTCGCCGGCCCGTTCGTGCGCGGCGCCATCACCCAGTCCGCGGGCAAGGCGTTCACCGGCAAGTACACGACCGTGCCGCTGCCCGCGGGCAAGAGCTCGACCTCGTTCGTCGGCGGGTCGAACCTGGTGGTCTTCAAGGCCGCCAAGAACCCGGACTCGGCGTGGAAGCTGGTGCAGTGGCTCAGCGAGGCACGGACCCAGGTGGAGTGGTACAAGCTCAGCGGCGACCTGCCCGCCGTGCAGGCCGCGTGGCAGGACCCGGCGCTGACGGCCGACCCGACGCTCGCCGCGTTCGCCGAGCAGCTCAAGACCGCCAAGGCGCCCCCTCAGATCGTCTCCTTCGACAAGGTCGGCGCGGCGGGCGACGCCGCGATCGAGCAGATCATCAAGGGCGGGACGCCGGTGGCGGACGCGCTGCGCCGGCTCCAGCAGCAGGCAGAGCGCATCGGGGTGTCCTGAGCAGTGCCGAAAGCCACCCTCTCGACCTCGCCCCGGCGGGCACGCGCGTCCTCCGGCGACGTGCCCGCCCGCCGGGCCGCGGGGGCGAACTCCGCCCGCCGGCGCCGGCAGACGCTGGTCGCCTGGCTGTTCGCCGCGCCCTTCGTGCTCATCTTCGCGGCGTTCATGGTCCTGCCGATCGCCGGCTCGATCGGCTTCTCCTTCACCGACCTGACCGCCGGGGACATCCAGACGCCGTTCAACGTGAACGTCGTGGGGTTCCAGCAGTACGCCGACGTGCTCGCCGATCCGGAGTTCCAGCACGCGGCCGGGGTGACGGCGGTGTTCGTGCTCGTCGGCATCCCCGCGACCGTGGCGCTCGCGCTGGCCCTGGCCCTGGCGCTCAACTCCGGGATCCGGCGCTTCCGGCCGATCTACCGGTTGGCCTTCTACGCGCCCGTGGTGACCAGCGTCGTCGCGGTCTCGGTCATCTGGCGCTACATCCTGGCCCGGGACGGGCTGCTGAACATGGCGCTCGCCGCCGTCGGCATCCAGGGACCCGACTGGCTCAACAGCACCACCTGGGCCCTGCCCTCGCTGATCCTGATGGCCGTCTGGCGCAACACCGGGACCCTGATGGTGATCTTCCTGGCCGGGCTGCAGTCCGTCCCGCCCGACGTCATGGAGGCGGCCGCGATGGACGGCGCCGGGCGCTGGCGCCGCCTGCGCAGCGTCACGCTCCCGCTCCTGCGGCCCACGATGCTGCTGGGCGGGGTGCTCATCTCGGTCGGCTACCTGCAGTTCTTCGAGGAGTCCTTCGTGATGACCCAGGGCGGGCCGCTCGACTCCACGCTGTCCATGACCTACTACACGTTCAACACCTTCGGGTTCGGCGACTTCGCCAAGGCGTCCGCCGCGAGCTACCTCATGTTCGTCGTCATCGCCGTGGTCAGCGTCGTGCAGTTCCGCCTGCTGAGGAGGTCCACGTGAGCCCGCTCGGACGCCGGCCGGCCCGGCTTCTCGCCTACGCGGTGCTGACCGCCGGGGCGCTGGCGTGGCTGGCGCCCTTCGCCTGGATGGCGCTGGGCTCGTTCAAGACCCAGGACGAGATCTTCGCCGACCCGCCGACCTGGTGGCCGCACTCTCCGACCAGCGGGAACTTCACCCGCTGGTTCACCGAGCTGCATTTCGGCACCTTCTTCACCAACAGCCTCATCGTCGCGGTGCTCACCGTGCTGGGCAACCTGCTGTTCTGCTCGATGGTCGGCTACGCCCTCGCCAAGATGGACTTCGCCGGGAAGCGGATCCTGCTCGGCGTGGTCCTGGTGACCATCATGGTGCCCGGCGTGGTGACCTTCGTCCCCCTCTTCGTGATCGTCGCGAAGCTGGGGATCCTCAACACCTACGGGGCCCTGGTGCTGCCGTTCCTCACCCAGCCGGTGGGGGTCTTCCTGATGCGCCAGTTCATGCTCGACATCCCGGACTCGCTGCTGGAGGCCGCGCGCATCGACGGCGCGTCGGAGCTGCGCATCTTCACCCGCGTCGTGCTGCCGCTGTGCGGCCCGGCGCTGGCCACGCTCGGCATCCTCACCTTCCTCGGCTCGTGGAACAACTTCCTCTGGCCGCTGGTGGCCGGCCAGTCCGAGTCGATGTACACGCTGCCGGTGGCGCTGTCGCTCTACTCCACCGGCCAGTACGCCACCGACTACGGCACGCTGCTGTCCGGCGCGGTGCTGATCATCACGCCGATCCTCGCGCTCTTCGTGGCCCTGCAGCGCTACTTCGTGCAGGGCATCGCCACGGTGGGCCTCAAATGACGACTTTCCCGACACCGACATCCCCGACATCCATGACAGGAGTGAACATGGCGACCACGCAGCCGGCGGCCTTCCCGGACGGTTTCCTCTGGGGGGCCTCGACCGCGGCGCACCAGGTGGAGGGGAACAACGTCGCGAGCGACTTCTGGCAGGCGGAGAACGACGGCTCCTGGGGCCTCGCCGACCGCTCGGGGGACGCCTGCGACAGCTTCCACCGCTGGCCCGAGGACCTGGACATCGCCCGCGACCTCGGACTCAACGCCTACCGGTTCAGCATCGAGTGGGCGCGGGTGGTGCCGGCCCCCGGCCATCCCTCGCCCGCCATGCTCGCCCACTACCGCCGGATGATCGAAGGATGCGAGGAGCGCGGCCTGACGCCGGTCGTCACGCTGCACCACTTCACCAACCCGGCGTGGCTGACCGCCGAGGGCGGCTGGACCTCCGACGGCGCGATCGCGCACTTCGCCGAGTACGTCCGCGCGGTGCTGCCGATCCTCGACGGCGTGCGGTGGGTCTGCACGATCAACGAGCCCAACATGGTGGCGTTCATGGCCGCCCGCCGCAAGCAGGGGCTCGGGGACGGGTCCCCCTTCCTCAGCCCGCCGGACCCCGGCGTGACCGCCGCCCTGGTACGCGCGCACGCCCAGGCCAGGGAGCTGCTCGCGGCCGTGCCCGGCGTCCGGTCGGGCTGGACGGTGGCCAACCAGAACGTCCAGGACCACGGCGCGGGCCCCGACCGCACCGCCGAGGTCTCCTACCTGATCGACGACCAGTACCTGGACGTGGCCAAGGGGGACGACTTCGTCGGGGTGCAGGCGTACAGTCGGCTCCGCGTGGGGGAGAGCGGCATCGTCCTGCCCGGCCCGGACGACCGGCGCACGATGACGGGCTGGGAGTACTACCCCGCCGCGCTGGAGGACGCGATCCGCCACACCGCCGCGCGGCTCGGCGCGTCGACGCCGCTGCTGGTGACCGAGAACGGCATCGCGACCAGCGACGACGACGAGCGGATCGCCTACACCGGCGAGGCCGTGACGGGCCTGGCCCGCGCCCTGGCCGACGGCATCGACGTGCGCGGCTACCTGCACTGGTCGCTCCTGGACAACTACGAGTGGGGGTCGTGGGAGCCCACCTTCGGCCTCGTCGCGGTGGACCGGACGACCTTCCGGCGCACGGTCAAGCCCAGCGCGCGCTGGTTCGGGCAACTCGTCCGCGACCCCGCGGCGACGCTCGGCGGGCCGGCGGCGTCGTGAGCACGGTCCTCGACGGCCCGGACCTGGCACCGCTCGTCGAGGGCGCGGCCGCCCTCGACCCGGGGGAGCACGGCGGGCTGCGCCCGCGTCGGCTGCCGGAGTGGGCGCGCGCCCAGCACGACGACCCCTGGTTCACCCTCATGGAGCAGGCGCCCGCCGGGGTGTCGCTGCGGCTCGTCACGGGCGCCTCCCTCCTGCGGCTGCGCCTGCACACCCGCTCGCTCCGGCCGGCCGGCGCCGGGCCCGCCAGGCCGCACACGCTCGCCCTGGTCGTGGACGGCGCGGTGGCGGCGCACGTCCCGCTCCCGGAGGGCGACGTCATCGTGGTGGGCCCCGGCCACCGCGTCGTCGGCCACGAGCGCCGCGATCCGTCCGTGGTGACGGTGGCGCTTCCTCCTGGCACTTCCGGTACTTCCGGCATTCCCGGCACCGCCAAGCTCGTCGAGCTGCTGCTGCCGCACGACTGCGCGGTCGAGCTGGTCAGCCTGGCGGCCGACGCCCCCGTGGCGCCCGCGCCGGACGGCGGCGCCCCGCGCTGGATCCACTACGGCAGCTCCATCAGCCACGGGCTGGAGGCGTCCTCCCCGGACCGCACCTGGCCGGCGCGGGTGGCGCTGGAGACCGGACGGCGCCTGTGGAACCTGTCGTTCGGCGGCAACGCGCAGCTGGACCCGTTCGTCGCCCGCATGATCAGGGACCTTCCCGCGGACCTGATCACCCTCAAGGTGGGCATCAACCTGGTCAACGCCGACTCGATGCGGGCCAGGGCGATGCTGCCCGCCCTGCACGGCTTCCTCGACCTCGTCCGCGACGGCCATCCGGACACGCCGGTCATCCTCATCACCGCGATCGCCTGCCCCGCGCACGAGCACGCGCCGGGGCCGACGGTCGAGCGCGGCGGGTCGGCCGCGGGTGCCCTCCGGGACGTGGAGAACGACGACGGCGCCCTCACGCTGGCCGCGACCCGCCGGATCATCGAGCGGGCGCACGCCGTCCGCGCCCCCGCCGACCCCAACCTCCACCTGCTGGACGGCCGGACGCTGCTGGGGGAGGACGACGCAGGCCTGCTCGGCGACGGTCTGCACCCGACGGAAGAGGGCCTGGCACTCATCGCGCGCCGCTTCCGGACCGCACTGGCCGGCCTGCCGGGCGCGGCGGGCAGGGCGGGCACGACCGGTCCGGCGGGCGCGGCGGACCGGCCGCGCCTCCCGGACCTGCGGGCGGACCGGCCACACCTGCCGGGCCTGCGGGCGGGGCGGCCATGAGGCCCCCGCTGGTGCCGTGGCCGCACACGGCCCGGCTCGGCCCCGCGACGACGCCCCTGGACCCCGGCCACGTCGAGATCCGGGCACAGGACCCGCTGCACGAGGCAGGCACCTGGCTCGCGGGCGAGCTCACCCGCCTCGCCGCAGCCCCGCCGGACGGCGGACCTGCGGCCGCCCCGCCGCTGCGGGTCACCTTGCGGATCGGGGAGGCGCCCCCGGAGGTGCCGCCGGCGGACGGGATCGCGCCGGACCGGGACGCGCCCGACGAGCGGCACACCGTCACGATCGCGCCCGGCGAGGTGACGGTCACCGGGCCGTCCCCCCAGGCGGTGCTGCGCGGAGCCGCGACGCTCGTACAACTGGCCGAGGGCACGGCCGGGCGCCTGCCCCTGGGCCGGATCGCCGACGGCCCCGCCCTGGCGTGGCGGGGCCTGATGCTCGACGTCGTCCGGCACCCCTTCCGGGTGGCCGAGATCCGCCACGTCGTCGACCTGTTGACCCGCTACAAGCTCAACGTGCTGCACCTGCACCTCACCGACGCCGAGGGCTGGCGGCTGCAGTCGGCGGCCCGGCCGGGCCTGGACGCCACCTCGCCCGGCGAGCTGATCACCCGCCGCGCCCTGGACGAGCTGGCGGACTTCGCCGCGACCCGCGGCGTGACGATCGTCCCCGAGATCGACCTGCCCGGGCACTCGCTGGCCGCGACCCGCGCCTACCCCGGGCTCACCGGTGGCGGCCCCGCCGCCCGGCTCGGCTACGTGGACCCGGCCGCGCCGGAGGCCGGGGCGTTCATCCAGGAGACGGTCATCGAGTTCGCGCGGGCGTCGCGTGCCCGGTTCGTCCACGTCGGCGGTGACGAGCCGTTCGGCATGCCGTTCGAGGCGTACACCCGGGCCGTCGGCGCCGCCGTACGCGCGGCGCACGACGCCGGAAGGCGGGTCGTCGCCTGGCAGGAGGCGGTGCGCGCCGGCGCGCTGCGGCAGGGCGACCTCGTGCAGCTGTGGATCGGCGCGGAGACGAGCATCGACGCCGACGCCAAGAAGGCCGCGCTGCCGGAGGCCGCCCACCCGCTGGTCGACCAGATGGTGGCGCTGTTCGCCCTGGCGCCCGCCGACGGCCCGGCCGCCGCGGCGGCCGGGCTGCCGGTGCTGCTGTCCTCCAGCGACGTGCTGTACCTCGACCGCCCGTACGCGCAGCCGGCCGCCGGGGCGGAAGGGGAGGCCCGCAGGGCCAGGCTCGGATTCCGCGACTACCCGGCCAAGACGCTGCGCGAGATGTTCGACTGGACGCCGCGGTCGCTGGTGTCCGGGCTCGACGTGCGCATCGCCGGGGTGGAGGCCGCGATCTGGGCGGAGACCATCACCTCCTTCGACGATCTGGCGTTCCTGCTGCTGCCCCGCCTCCCGGGGGCGGCGGAACGGGCGTGGACGCGGGAGCGGACGAGCTGGGAGGACCACCGGGACCGGCTGGAGGCCCACTACACGACGTGGCGGGCGACCGGCTGGGGCGCGGCCTTCCGGCCCGCGACGGCGGGGTGACGCGCGCCGGATGTGAGAAACGCACACGATCCGGTGACAAGCGCCTCTGGGCGGGCCCGGACCGCGGCTCTACGGTCGAGCCATGTCCTTCAAACGCTTCGCCGCCACCTCCTGCGGCGTGCTGCTGGCGGCCTGCACCCTGGCGACGCCGGCGCACGCCCAGGACTACGACTGGGTGTGCCTGCTGGGCGCGCAGACCTTCCCGCCCGTCGGGATGAACTACGACTTGCAGGCCTATGGATGTAACGGCTCGGGCAGCACGAACGTGACGATCTTCGCGGGGATGGCGCACCACTACTGCCACACCGCGCAGATCACCAACACGGCCACGCGGAGACTGTGGGCGACGGACTGCGTCCAGATCCAGTCCTGACGGCCCCGGACGCGGGCACGCGCGGCTCAGCTTCCCGGCGGCGGGTACGCCTCGGGGTTCGTGGCCGGGTCCGGCATCACGCTCCAGCTCGGGTCGGGGACCACCGTGCAGGGCTTGACCGGACCGGTGACGAGGTAACCGGCGAACGACCACACCACTCCTGGCTTCTCCGGCCCCGAGGTCCGGTCGGTGTTCTCGGTGAACTCCATGACGGCCGTCTCCCCTTCCCTGATGTGCCGGGGATCGATACGGACCCGGCCGCCGCCGGCCGGCTTGACGGCCTTGCCGTCCCGCGCCTTCTCGATCGCCTCCCGTACCCTCTTCCGCACCGCGGGGTCCTTGCTCCGGATCTCCTGCTCGGAGAACGACGGGCCGGAGTCGCTCCGGCCCCGGCGAGGGGCGCACCGCGTGCCGGGCCTGAGGTAGGAGACGTCGGCGGTCACGCCGAGCTCGCGCAGGTCCTGCTCCACCTTGCCGGGATCCCTGAACTCCTTGATCTCCAGGGTGATCGTGCCGTCACCGTTCTCGGTGACGGCGTAGGCCGGGCTCCCCCCGCCGGTCAGCACCGGCACCGCGACGGCCGCGGCCACCGCGACCCCGGTGGCCGCCGCCGCGGTCATCAGGTGCCGCCGGACACGTCGTCGCCGGGCGTCGTTCCTGGCCACGATCTCGGTCCTGATCTCCATCAGCACATGCTCCTTGAAACTCATCTCGTTCCTCCTATGACGAAGGGGGCGATCCCCGGCACGTTCCGCAGGGTGCGGCGGGCGCGGTGCAGCCTGGCCCTGGCGGCGCCCTGGCGGATGCCCAGGGCCTCGGCGGCCTCGGCGATCGTGAGCTGGTCGATGACGACCAGTTCGAGCATCGCCCGGTCACCGTCCGGCAGGCCGCTCATGGCCTGGAAGGCCCGCCTGGCCGTGGCCTCCGCGTCGATCCGCTCTTCGAGCTCGGCGAGGTCGTCGGCGTCCAGCGGCCTCCTGCCGCCCACGCGGCCGGCCAGCCGCGTCTCCTTGAACGCCCGCCGCCGCTCGGCCGAGAGGGTGTTGCGGGCCACGCCGTACAGCCAGGCGATCTCGCTGCCGCGTCCGGGCCGGTAGGTGTGAGCCGAGTCGAGCACCGCGACGAAGACCTCCGCCACCAGGTCGGCGACCGTGTGCGGATCCTCGACCCGGCGGGCGAGGAACGAGCTGATCCCGTCGACGTGACGCCGGTAGAACGCCTCGAAGGCGTCCGGGTCCGTCGCGATGTCCGGCAGTCTGAGACGCACCGGCAATGCTCCCTTCGTCGATGACACCCCTTCTTGGTCGGTACCGGCGAAAGCGTTATGAAGCCCGGCACCCGACCTGCACGCCGCCATGCGTAACCAATATGGAACATTCCGTTATATTTGCTGGCTACAGGGTCATACTTCTACTCTCTGTGGCGAACTGGGCGCGGTAGGTAATGTGGGCTCCCCCGAGGGCAGGAGCCGGGAACAGGAACCGGTGCCGAGGGTCCTCAATCGCCCCCGGGGATGATCCCAGGGAGCACCATGTCCCGCTGCAAGATCCTCACGATCGCCACGATCCTGGCCGTCGCAGGTGTGCTCACCGGCGCCGCCACCCCCGCCTCCGCCGACCCCCTGGCGCTGGTCGCCTGCCCCGGCTACGTCGAGCAGACCATCGATCCCGGCCTGACGGTGCTGCCGGCCACCAACACGGTGAAGGTGTCCGGCACCTTCGGCCCCTGCGTGAACCAGATCATCGATCCGGACCACGCCTTCGCCGAGTACAGCGCCACCGCGACAGGGCTGATCAGCTGCACCGTCAACGCGCCGATCACCAACGCCACCGGCACCGTGAAGTGGGAGAACGCGGCCGGCCAGCACACCGGCACCTCGTCCTTCAGCGGCGGCATCACCATCAGCCAGCGGCCGGTCGGCGAGACCGTCGGCATCGTGCTCGCCACCATCACCTCCGGTGACTTCGCGGGCAGCACCCTCCAGCTGACCAGCGCCCGCCTGACCGTCGATCCCGTCGTGTGCCTCACCAGCGGCGTGCGGCGGGTCGCCGGTCCGGGCTCGCTGGAAGTCCTGCCCCTCTGAGTCACGACAGGTGCGGCCCGGCTCCCGGCCCTGCGCCCCACCCCGGCTGGGACGGCAAGGTCCTGGCCGGAGAGGTGGAGCTGCGAACCCCGCTGATCCACCACCCCCGGACGGGGACATGGGGCGGCTGGGCACCCGGGCCGCCATCTCGGTCACCCGCGCCGAGGAGGCCGAACGCCTGCTGCCGTTCCTGGGAGCGCCGCCGGGCGCCGTCCGGATGTGACAGAACCTCGTCATGGCGGACGCCGCTGCGATTCGCGACAATAGAGACATGCCCGCTCCGCACCGTGTTGTCATCGCCGTGTTCCCCGACGTCGATCTCCTCGACGTCACGGGGCCCGCGGAGGTGTTCGCGGTGGCGAACCGGGAGATGCCCGGCCGGACGCCTTACGAGGTGCTGCTGGCCGGCCGGGACGGCGGCCAGGTGCGGACCAGCGCCGGGGTCCGCCTCGCCACCGACCTGACCTTCGACGAGGTCGGCGAGCGGGTGGACACCCTGGTGGTGCCCGGCGCGGTGGACCGCGACGGCGCGCCGGTGATCGACCCGGCCCTGGTCGAGTGGATCGGGACGACCTCCAGGCACGCCCGGCGGGTCGCCTCCGTGTGCGTGGGAGCGCACCTGCTGGCCGCGGCCGGGCTGCTGTCGGGACGTACCGCGACCACGCACTGGGCCACCGCCGACCGGCTGGCCGCCGACCATCCCGACGTGATCGTGGATCCGGATCCGATCTACGTCCGGTCCGGGAAGGTGTGGACGGGCGCCGGCATCAGCGCGTGCATGGACCTCGCGCTCGCCCTGGTCGCCGAGGACCACGGCGAGCGGCCGGCCCTGGCGGTCGCCCGGCAGCTGGTGATGTACCTCAAGCGGCAGGGCGGGCAGAGCCAGTTCAGCGTCCCGCTGTGGCAGGCTCCCGCCGAGCGCCGCGACATCGACGAGCTGCGGGCGTGGATCACCGCCAACCTGACCGCCGACCTGTCGGCCGCGGCGCTCGCCGCGCGGATGCGCCTCAGCGAGCGGCACTTCTCGCGGGTGTTCCGCAAGGAGACCGGCTCGACCGTGGCCGCCTACGTCGAGGCGGCGCGGGTGGAGGCGGCCCGGCGGCTGCTGGAGGGCGGCGACGAGCCGCTGGAGCGGGTGGCCGCCGCGTCCGGGCTGGGCTCGGTGGAGACCCTGCACCGCGCGTTCAGGCGCCGGCTCGGCACCACCCCGGCCGCCTACCGGCGACGGTTCCGCACCGCCGCCTGATCCTGTTCCCCCCTCGGGCCCGGCGGCGATCCGCCATGCCCGGAAGCAACCATGTCCAAGAAGTGAAGAGGAGAGCTGTGATGACCGTTTCGACTACCCTGCGTGACGTGATCGGCCTGGACGGCGACCTGCCGCGGCTGTCGGAGGCCACCCTGATCCTGATCGACTTCCAGAACACCTACCGCACCGGCGTCATGGCCCTCCCGGACGCCGACACCGCCCTGGACGCCGCCGCCCGCCTCCTGGAGCGTGCCCGGGCCGCCGGCGCCCGCGTCGTGCACGTGGTGAACGACGGCGGAGAGGGCAGCCCGTACGACATCCGCGTCGAGATCGGGCAGATCGACAAGCGCGTCGCGCCCGTGGACGGCGAGCCGGTCGTGGTGAAGGGCTTCCCGAACTCCTTCCACGAGACCGAGCTGCTGGAGGTGCTGCGCCGGTCGGCGGCCGGGCCGGAGCTGGTGCTGGCGGGGTTCATGACGCACATGTGCGTCCAGTTCACGGCCCAGGGGGCGTTCAACCGCGGCTACCGGCCCACGGTGGTGGCGGAGGCGTGCGCGACCCGGCCGCTGGCGGGACCTGACGGCACGCCGATCCCGGCCCAGGCCCTGCACGCCGCCGCCCTGACCACGATCGGCGACCTGTTCGGCCGCATCGCCCCCAAGGTCACCGACCTACCCGCCTGAGCCGGACCCGTCCCGGCCGAGGACGACCCCGCCCGGCCACTGTCAACCTTCGGTCGGCCGGACGCAACCCGCGGCCGTACCGGGGGGCGGGCGGTTCTTCCTAGCGTGCTGGTCATGGATGTATCACGAGGTGGAGTCGTCCTGGCAGTGCTCGCGCTCCTGCTCGGGCAGGGGTGTGACGCGGGCCGGGCCGCGGGGGACGGCCGGGGGGCTCCCGGTGGGGCCACGGCGCCCGGCACTTCGAGCAGCGCCCCGGGCAGTGCCCCCAGCAGTGCCCCCAGCAGTGCCCCGGGCGGTGGTCGGGGCGGGCCTGTGGTGAGGCTTGATGGGGGGCGAGTTCGGGGTGTTGAAGATGGAAATGTCGTGAGATTTCGGGGCGTTCGGTATGCCCAGCCGCCGGTCGGTGCGCTGCGCTGGCGGCCGCCCAGGCCCGTCGCCGCCTGGCCGGGCGTCCTGCCCGCGACGGCGTCCGGCCCGGCGTGCCCGCAGGCGAGCGACAACCCGAAGGAGAGCAGCGAGGCCGAGGACTGCCTCACGCTCGACGTGACCGTGCCCAAGGAGGCGGGCCGCGAGCCGCGGCCCGTGATGGCGTGGCTGCACGGCGGCGGGTTCAACGCCGGCCGGGGCGCCGACCACGACCCGCGCCGCCTGGCCGTCCAGGGTGACGTCGTGGTGGTCACCGTGGAGTTCCGGCTCGGCGTGTTCGGCTACCTGGCCATGCCCGGGATGCCCGGCGGGGGCACGTTCGGGTTGCAGGACCAGCAGGCGGCACTGCGCTGGGTGCGGCGGAACGCGGCGGCCTTCGGGGGCGACGCCGGGAACGTGACGTTGTTCGGCGAGTCGGGCGGCGGCGTGGCGACCTGCGGCCACCTCACCTCGCCCGCCAGCCGCGGCCTGTTCCACAAGGCGATCATGCAGAGCGGCGCGTGCGACACGGTCCTGCTGCCGAACACGGTCGCCCCGGGCACGCCGAGGCTGCCGTTCTGGCGGCCGCTGGAGGAGACCTACGCCGCCACCCGGGCGGCCGCCCGGCAGGTAGGCTGCCGTGAGGACGCCGGGGCGCTGGAGTGCCTGCGCGCCAAGCCGGTCCGCGAGCTGCTGACCCTGACCGGTTACTTCGCCGCCGCCTCCTACGGCGGCCCCACCCTGCCCGTCGCTCCGGGCCAGGCGCTGCGCGACGGGGACGTCGCCCGGGTGCCGGTGCTGTCGGGCCGTACCGCGAAGGAGGCCCTGATGATGGCCGGGGTGATGAGCCTGCTCGGCGCGCCGATCACCGACGCCCGCCTGCCCGGCCTGCTCCGCCAGGGCTTCGGCGACCGGGCGGAGGAGGTCGCCCGCCGCTACCCCCGCGACCGGTACGGCACCGCGCACGAGGCGTGGGCGGCACCGTACACGGACGCGATCTTCTCCTGCCCGCACGCCGCCGCCCAGGACGCCCTCGCGAGGCGCACCAGGGTGTACGCGTACGTCTTCGGCGACGACACCGCGCCGCCGTTCGTCCCCACCGTGCCCGGGTTCCCCGCCGGGGCGGGGCACGCCTCGGAGCTGGCGTACCTGTTCGACGTCAAGGACAAGCCGATCGACCTGGACGGCCGGCCCGTCCCGCTCACGGCGGCCCAGCGTGCGGTGGCCCGCGAGATGGTGACCGCCTGGACCACGTTCGCGCGCACCGGCACGCCGGCTTCGGGCGGCACGGCCTGGCCGCGCTGGCGGGGCGGCGAGCCGGTGGCTCGGCTGATCACCGAGCGGCCGGGCGGCACCGCCACCACGCCCGCGCCCCGATGTGACCTGTTCGGCCGACCATGACCGACCCGTCCCAGGCGAACGAGGCCAGGAGGACGCAGACCCTCCTGGTTCTCGCCATGGTCGCGTTCGTGCTGCTCGACCTGGCCCTCTACCGGAACGTGCAGCGCACCAGCGGCGCTCTCGGCCCGGCCGCCGGCCTGGTGCTGAGCCTGGTCGCGGACGCCTGCCTGCCCTTCGCCGGCCGCTTCCCCCGGGCGGTGGCGCTGGTGGCGTGCGCGGTGACGGCGGTGGCCGCGGTGGGGGACACCCTGGCCCCGGGGACGTTCACCCCGTACGAGCAGGCCACGCCGGTGACCGCGCCGCCGAGCACGCCGGTGATCGTGTGGTTCGCGGTCCACCGGCTGCCGAGGCGCGAGGCGCTGGCGTACGTGGCGGTGCTGGCCCTGTCCGCGATCCGGCCGTGGACGCCGGGCTGGGAGGCGGTCTACGCCGGTCTCACCACGACGGTCCTGCCCGCCGCGCTCGGCCTGTACGCCCGCGCCCGCCGCGAGCTGGTGAGCTCGTTGCGGGACCGGGCGGAGAGCGCCGAACGGGAGCGCCGGCTGCTGGCCGAGCGGGCGGAGAGCGCCGAGCGGGAGCAGCGGTTGCTGGCCGAGCGGGCCAGGGCGGCCGAGCGGCAGCGGCTGGCGGGGGAGATGCACGACATCGTCACCCATCACGTCACGGAGATCGTCCTGGCCGCCGGCGCGCTGAAGGTCTCCACCGCCGACGGCGCCGTCCGGTCCGCCGCCGAGCACATCCGCGAGGCGGGCGCCCGTACGCTCGCGGAGCTGCGCGACCTGATCGGCATCCTGCGCCGCGGCCACGACGACCCCCCGGAGTCCCCGGAGTCCCCGGGATCCCGCGAGCCCGCCCCTGTCATGCTGCTGCCCGCCGACCTCGACGCCCTGGTGGACGGGGCCGTCGCGTCGGGCAACCCGACCACCCTGCGCGTGACCGGCCGGCCGGCGGCGGTGACCCCGGCGATCGCGCGGGCCGCGTACCGGGTGTTGCAGGAAGCGCTCACCAACGCGCGCAAGCACGCGCCCGGCGCGCGGGTGGAGGTCGAGCTCGCTCACGGCCCCCGCGCCCTGACCGTCTCCGTCGGCAACGCGGCGCCCGAGGCCGCCTCCGGGCCGGCGGCGAGCGGGCCGGGCCTGGGCCTCGACCTGGCGGCGAGCGGGTCGGGCCTGGGCCTCGACGGGCTGCGGCGCCGCGTCACCCTGCTGGGCGGCACCTTCACCGCCGCCCCCGCCCCGGACGGGGGTTTCCGCGTCGTCGCCACCCTCCCCGCCGCCGTTCCCGCCACTGTCCCCGTACGGGCCGGGCAGGACGCCGCCGTTGGGCAGGATGTCCCTGACGGGCAGCGGCGTGGACGGGAGACGGCATGATCAAGGTGCTCGTGGCCGACGACGATCCCATGGTCCGCCGCCACCTCAAGGCGATCCTCGCCTCCGCGGGCGAGATCGAGGTGGTCGCCGAGGCCGAGGACGGGGCGGAGGCGGTGGAGGCGGTGGTGCGCACGGCCCCCGACGTCGTGCTGATGGACATCAGGATGCCGGGCGTGGACGGCATCACGGCGACCGCCGAGATCGCCGCGTCGAGCACCGCACCGGCGATCGTCGCGCTGACCACGTTCGACTCCGACGTCCACGTCCTCAGAGCGCTGGAGGCGGGAGCGAGCGGCTTCCTGGTGAAGTCCACGCCGCCGGAGGACCTGCTCGACCTGGTCAAGGTCGCGGCCCAGGGGCACACCGTGCTGTCACCTTCGGCGGCCCGCCACCTCGTCGCCCGCTCGGCGAGCACGGACGACGCCCGCCGGGCCGCCCGAGCCAGGATCGACGCGCTGAGCGAGCGCGAGCGCGACGTGCTCGGCTGCCTCGGCGAGGGGCTGACCAACGGCGAGATCGCGGCCCGCCTGTTCCTGTCGGAGACCACGGTCAAGAGCTACGTCTCGCGCCTGCTGGACAAGCTCGGCCTGGCCAACCGGACCCAGGCGGGCCTCCTCGCCCACCAGGCCGGCCCCGAACCACCGGCGGGGAAGGGCACCGGCGACATCGTGCCGCGCTGACGTTCATCAGGTGTGTGCCGGAATGAGACACACACCTGATAAACGGTATTCAAGGGCTTACGCCCTTATTGTTCAGTGAATCTGGATGTCCTCGACGGTGATACGAGGGTTGATGTTCGTCCAGTTCTGGTTCTTGTTGAGCTGCGTCTGCGCAATTCCGCCCGTGCCGTACCTGTACCAGATGGTGATGTTGTTGTTGTTGGCCCTGATTTCGTAGACGTTGGTGATCCAGACGTCCGCGCGGCCGGCATTGGCGAAGCAGTGGCGCTTCTCGTTGAAGATTTCCGTGTAGCCGGCGCCGTCCCTGCAGGTGACGTTGTCGATGGCCTGGGCCGGGGTGGCGGTGAGGCCCATGAACCCGAAAGCCGCCGCGGCCGCGGTGGAGGCGAGGATCGCCGAGCGCTTCAACATGCGAGCTCCATTCGATGGAATCGTGGCACGCATGACCGGCATCCAGCCTGGGGCTGCCGGACGCGATCAGGCGCGCCGCTGACTCCTCAAGACTGTGCGAGTTTACGTGGAGTTGACAGTTCTTTTACTGCCAACTGTCATGGCATTTCTGCCACGGTTCGTGTTGCGGTTCCCGGAGGCGGGACCGATCCTCATCAAAAGCAAAAGAGCCCGGATTTCGCCCGTGCCGTTCGGTGTCCGCCCCCGAGAAGAAATCCGGTGGCGGTGTCGGATCGGGGCGGTCGCGTTCGTAGCAGAAGTGAGGCCGCTCGCGAGGGGTGGCACCGAGGAGGGACGGAGGTCGCGACGATCCAGGTCAACGGTCCGGCCGGGTGCCCACGACATGCGCCCGCCGGAACACCTGCCCGATCGACCACAGCGTCTTGACACCACAGGAGATGATCTCCACATGCGGTACCTGATTTCCGTGATCCACGACCAGGCCGGCCTCGCCACCCCGGACGAGCACGCCGCGATCGACGCGTTCAACGACCGGCTCCGGACGGAGGGCCACTGGGTCTTCGCCGGCGGCCTCGCCTCGCCCGACACCGCCACCGTCATCGACAACCGGGGCGGGGAGGCGCTGATCACCGACGGGCACTTCCTGGAGTCCAAGGAGTACCTCACCGGCTTCTGGATCATCGAGGCCCCCGACCTCGACGTGGCGCTCAAGCTGGCCGCCGAGGGGTCGAGGGCCTGTGACCGGAGGATCGAGGTGCGTCCGTTCCAATGAACAGGATCGACGTCGACGAGGCGGTCACCCGGGCGCACCGCGAGGAGTGGGCGCGGGTGGTGGCCGCACTGACCAGGCGCTTCGGCGATCTGGACATCGCGGAGGAGGCGGCGGCCGAGGCGTTCGCGACCGCCGTGGAGCGGTGGCCGGCCGACGGCGTGCCCCCCAACCCGGGCGCGTGGCTGACCACCACCGCCAACCGCAAGGCCATCGACCGGATCCGGCGCGAGAACAAACGCGACGGCAAGCACCAAGAGGCGCAGATGCTGCACGACGACACCCCACCCGAGCAGCTGGGCGTCATCGACGACGACCGGCTCCGGCTGATCTTCACCTGCTGTCATCCGGCACTGGCGATGGAAGCGCGCGTGGCGCTGACGCTGCGCATGGCCGGCGGCCTGACCGTGCCCGAGATCGCCCGCGCCTTCCTGGTGCGGGGGACCACCATGGAGCAGCGCATCACCCGCGCGAAGGCCAAGATCAAGGCGGCTCGCATCCCCTACCGGATGCCGTCCGCCGACGATCTGCCGGCACGCGTCTCCGGCGTCCTGGCCGTGCTGTTCCTCGTCTTCAACGAGGGCTACCTGGCCAGCGGCCCCGGCACCGATCCGGTACGGCACGACCTGACCAGCGAGGCGATCCGGCTCACCCGCCTGATCCGCGCGCTCCTGCCGCAGGACGGAGAGGTGGCCGGTCTGCTGGCGCTGATGCTGCTCACCGAGGCCCGCCGCCCCGCCAGGCTCTCGGCCGGCGGCGAGCTGGTCCCCCTGCCCGAGCAGGACCGCGGCGCCTGGGACGCGGAGCTGATCGCCGAAGGCCATCGGCTGGTACGCGAGCGCCTGGCCGCGGCCGCCGCCGGGGTGGCTCCGGGCCGCTACCAGATCCTGGCGGCGATCAACGCGGTGCACACCTCCGCCCGCGACGTCCGCGACACCGACTGGTCCCAGATCCTCGCCCTCTACGACCAGCTCGCCCGCCTCGACCCCTCGCCGATCGTCGCGCTCAACCGGGCCGTCGCCGTGGCCGAGCTCGACGGGCCCCAGGTGGCGCTGGCCATCGTCGACCGCCTCGCCGAGCCGCTGGCCGCCTACCACGCCTACCACGCCACCCGCGCCGACCTGCTACGCCGGCTGGGCCACGGCCGGCAGGCACGCGCGGCCTACGACCGCGCCATCGAGCTGGCCGGCAACACCGGCGAGACCGCCTTCCTCACCCGCCGCCGCGACCAACTGAAGTAGAACCGCACCCGGCACCCGGCACCCGGCACCTGGCACCCGGCACCCGGCACCCGGCGCGCTCACCGGGCAACGGTGCCGACGTTCTCCTCGGCCGGCCGTGATGTGCGTCGTCAGGCGATGCCGAACCACTTGGTGCACGTCCAGCGGTTGCTGGACTTCAGGCAGGCGCGGAACCAGCGGCCGCTCGGCTGGTTCACGCCGCGGGTGTGGGCGCCCCCTCCCTTGGCCTTGTCCTGGCAGGCGTGGTAGCCGTGGCCGTAACCGTCGCCCCAGTCGAGCGAGATCCGGTCGCCTTTGTGAAGTTGCCCGCCGTGGACCCAGAAGACGTTCTGCCCCTTGTACGGCCTGTTGGTTGACTTGACCAGAGCCGCGAAGGCTCCGTTGCTTCGCTGGGTGGTGGCCACTTCGATGCCGTTGTGCGCGTTGATGCCCGGCCCGCACGTGTAGTTGATGGGACCCGCGGCAGCCTGCGCCTCCGCGGGCGCAGCACTCATCAGCAGTCCGGCCGCCACTCCGGCGACCATCCATCTCCGCGTCATCTCCCGCTCCTTCGCATCCGTCGATGAACGGAGCATGAACGAGGGCAGGTTGAGGATCCGTTGAGTCGGCGCTTGGTTCCGGTGATCTGTTCAGTCGGTGGTGACGTAACCGCGCCGGGGTGGCCGACCTGCGCCGGGCCGACGGGTTGCGCCGCGAGGAGCTGGCCGCGCTCGCCGGCATCTCGGCCGACTACCTGACCCGCCTCGAACAGGGGCGCGCGACCGCGCCGTCGGCGCAGGTCGTGGAGCCGCTGGCCCGGGCGCTGCGCTTGTCCGACGCCGAACGCGACCTGCTCCACCGGCTGGCGGGGCACGCCGCACCCGGCCCGGACCTCGTGCCGTCGCGCACACCCCGCAGGAGCAGGCCGAACACGAAGCCCGGCTCGTGGCCGACCTGCGTTTGACGGCCTCGCGCTACCCCGCCGACCGCACCCTGCGACGCTTGATCACCGACCTGACCTCCAGCAGCCCGCGCTTCGCCGAACTCTGGGATGCCGGTACGCCGCCGCCCTCGACCGACACGTCCCGACAAAGACCATCAACCACCCGGCGGTCGGCCCGATCACCCTCGACTGCGACACGCTGTTCGTCGCCCTGGACGACCTCCGCATCACCGTCTACACCGCCGAGCCAGGCACCGAGGACGCCGACCGCCTGGCCCTCGCCATCGCCTTGGGCACCCGCTCACTCCGGCTCTGACTGACCACCGCCGCCGGCTGGTGGGAGGCGGTGTGGCCTGGTCAGCGCGGTCGGAGACCAGACCGCAGGGTGCGGTGTGCGCCGCTAGGCACTGGCGGCGCGCTCGCGTTCGTACGCGGCGTTGATCCGCAGCGCCTCGGCGAGCTGGTCCTCCAGGATGATGATCCGGCAGGCGGCTTCCACGGGAGTGCCCTGATCGACGAGCTCTCGGGCCCGCGCGGCCAGGCGCAACTGGTAGCGGGAGTAGCGGCGGTGGCCGCCGCTGGAGCGTTTCGGCTCGATCAGATGGGCGGCGCCCAGGGCCCGCAGGAACGTGGGGGTGACGCCGAGCATCTCGGCGGCCGCGCCCATGCTGTAGGCGGGGTAGTCCTCGTCGTCGAACCGGTCCTCGGCCGTGCGTTCGGCCGTCGGTTCCGTGATTCTGCCGGGAGCCAGCGTGTCACCCTCGGCAGCCGAACGGCGTTGATCCATACATTCCCTTCTCGCCACGCGTACAGGGGCCCCGGCGCCTGTCGCGCCGGGGCCCCGAAAGAGTTCAACACCATCTACCGGCCGTCCGGCCGGCTTCCTGTTGTGCGCCTCCGCCGTACTGAGCGGCGGTGATGCGCGGATCGCGGATGCGTGACCGTAGACCACCTACCAATCCCGTGGAACTGCGGTACCCGAGCGGCGCACCTTCAGCCGGCAACGGGCGATCCCGATGGCGTCAATACTCCCTTCCTCTTCTTTCTCTTCCGGACCACTTGCCAACTTCATCTTCGGCAGCGCGTCCACGGTCAGGGCCCCTACCTACTGCGCTGGCCCGTCACGTCCGACCTTCTGCCGTCAACCTCTGACTTCATCGTGCTGCGGGCAGTTCGTCGTGATGCAGGAACTACTTTCGCTGCCCGGTAGATCCGTTTCTTGCGATGTCAGAAAACATAGCACCCACGCTCAGGAATGTCTACCACCGCGACTACAGATTTTCGGCTTCGGGTACGGCAGCCTTCGGCGGGGCGTGAGAGGGGAGACGCGGCTGGACGACACCGGGCGCCATTCGTCACGACCCGCACGCCCTGGCCTGGCCCGGCCGCGCGGCCGGGCTCCTGCTCGTCCGCGGATGGGTCGTGTTCCGCCGGCGGCGCACGCGCCGGAAGATCTCGCCGAGATTTTTCCGCCGGAGGTGTCGGATCGGGCCGGGGACGTTCGTGGTGAGGGTGAGAGGCCGCCCGAGAGGGGCGTCCCCACGGAATAGAGAAGGACGTTCCTCATGACCACCACCTTGACGGAGCCGGGCACCGTCGCCACACCCCGCTCCAGCCGGCCGATGTGGGCGATCCTGGGGCTGGTGCTGCTCGCCGACGCCCTCGACGTGATCGACGCGACCGTGACGAACATCGCCGCCCCCACCATCGCCCGCGACCTGCACGGCGGCGAGAGCCTGATCAAGTGGCTGGGGCCGGCGTACCTGCTCGCCATGGGAGTCCTGCTCGTGGTCGGCGGGCGGCTGGGGGACAAGTTCGGCCAGCGCCGGCTCTTCCTGGTCGGCATGGGCGGGTTCACCCTGGCCTCGGCGGTCGCGGGGTTCTCGCCTGACCCGGCCCTGCTGATCGGCGCCCGGATCGCTCAGGGAGCGTTCGGGGCGCTGCTCATCCCGCAGGGCATGGCGATCATGACGAAGGCGTTCGACCGGGACATGCTGGCCAAGGCGTTCGGGCTGTTCGGTCCGGTTCTCGGGCTCTCCAGCGTCGGCGGCCCGGTCCTGGCCGGTTTCCTCATCAGCGCCGACCTGTTCGGTCTGTCCTGGCGCCCGATCTTCCTCGTCAACATCGTCCTGGGCGTCGTCGGGCTGATCATGGCCGTCAGGATCCTGCCGCGTGACGACGACGCCGACCGGTCCACCGTCGTGGACGTCCGGGCCTCCGGCCTGCTCGGGGTCACCATGCTCGGGCTGCTGTACGGCCTGATCGAGGGCTCGACCAACGGCTGGGGCGTCGTCCCGATCGTCTCGATGGTCGTCGGTGTCCTGTTCTTCGCCGCCTTCGCCCACCGCCAGCGCACCGCGGCCCACCCGCTCATCATGCCCTCGCTCATGAAGAACCGGAGTTTCACCTCCGGGCTGCTCGTGTGCCTGGTCGCCGTCGCCGCCGGCGGTGGCCTGCTCTTCGTGCTGTCGCTGTTCCTGCAGGAGGGGCTGCACGCCGGGCCGCGCGAGACCTCGCTCGGCCTGCTGCCGCTCACCCTGGGGTTCGTCGCCGCCGGGTTCGCCGCCATGGGCGGCCTGATCGTCAAGCTCGGCCGCCGGCTGATCTTCATCGGCCTCACCGTCGTGCTGGCCGGTTGCGGCTGGATGCTGGGCCTCGTCGTCCACTCCGGTACGGACATCAGCCTCTGGGCGCCGGCCCCGGCGTTCTTCGTCATCGGCGTCGGCATCGGCCTCAGCTTCGCCACGATCCCGACCGTCGCTCTCGGCGACGCGAGCCCTGCGGAAGCCGGCAGCGCCAGCGGCTCCTTCAGCTCCATCCAGCAGCTCGCCTCGGCGATCGGCTCGGCCGCGGTCACCTCGGTCTTCTTCCAGGCCGCGACCTCCGGACCGGCCCACGCGATGAAGGTGAGCCTCGTCGTCGTCCTGGCCGTCACGGCCCTCAGCCTTCCCGTCGTCGCCCTGATGCCCCGCAAGGCGCCGTCAGAGCCCCAGGAGTGAGCGCCCGCCTGACGTGGCGGGGATGGCCGGTCGGCGAGGTTCTCTCACCTCGCCGGCCGGCCTTTCTGCGCGAGCCGTTCCGGCGCGGGGGCGGGGGAGCCCGGCGCGGTGGGCGGGTGGAGGGTGGTGATGCCGGTGAGGACGAGATCGACGCCGGTGAGGAACTGTTCGCGGTCGTCGTGCCCGCGCATCTGCTCCGCGATCGCCCGTACGAACGGGTAGTCGTCGGGGTCGAGCTCCTGCCACGCCCTGGAGGCGGTGTCGAGGAACGCGGCGCGGTCCGCCGCGGAGAGGGGGGCGGCGTTCTGGGAGGTCTGGGTGGTGGCGCCGAGAAGGTAGTGGACCAGCGTCGAGGCCACGGCGAACCACTCGGACCGCGGCACGCCCAGCGCGCGGACCGGCCGGCCGATGCTCTCGAAGATCCGCAACGTCACCGGCCCCCAGGGGTTGCGGGTGAACTGGACCGCGAGCTGGGCGGCGAGCCACGGGTGCCGGGTGACCGCGTCGAACAGGCCGAGCGCGGCGGCGCGGATCTCGTCCTGGGGCGTGGCCGCGGCCTCGCCGGCTCCGGCGGGCTCCGCGGGCTCGGCGGAACGTGGGGCCAGGGCGGTGGCGACGACGGCGTCGGTCGCGGCTTCCAGCAGCTCGCTCATGTTGCCGATGTGCCAGTAGATCGCGCCGGGACCGGTGGCCAGGCGGCTGGTCAGCGCCCGGACCGTCAGGGCGTCCGCGCCCGTCGTGTCCAGCAGCTCGACGGCGGTCTCGATGATGCGCTCCCGGGTGAGCACCTGCCTGCGTCGCTCCGACCGGCGTGTCCGTGTGGCCATGCGGGTCATTCTGGCAGGTTTGGAGCATCGATCCACAATGGAGTACCGTTCCAGAGTTGGAGCGTTGCTCCACAAGCCGCCCGGGTCTCGCCGGGCGGCCGTGATCGAGGAGGCTCGACGTGTACGACGTGTACGACGTGGTGATCGCGGGAGCCGGCCCGGTGGGCCTGTTCCTGGCCGGCGAGCTCGCGCTGGCGGGCTGCTCGGTCCTGGTGCTGGAGCGGGAGCAGGAGGAGACCTCGCCGTGGAAGGCGCTCCCGCTGGGGATGCGGGGCCTGAACGCCGGATCGGTCGAGACGTTCTACCGCCGCGGGATGCTGGAAGAGCTGCTGGAGGCGTCAGGCGCCGACGGGGCGCGGATCGGCGCGGACCCCGCCGCGCACGAGCCGCCGGCTCCTCGCGGGGTGAGCCACTTCGCAGGCATGCAGCTCGACCCGGCCGCCGTCGACACCGCCGCGCTCCCGTTCCGGCTGCCGGGCCCGGCGATGGAGGGCATCGTGACCAGCCTCGACGCGGTCGGGAAGGTGCTGGCAGGGCGGGCGGCCAGGCTCGGCGTACGGATCCTGCGGGGCGTTCCCGTCGAGGCCGTGACCCAGGACGGCGACACCGTCGTCACGCGGGCCGGCGGGCACGACCACCGGGCGCGCTGGCTCGTGGGGTGCGACGGCGGGCGCAGCGCGGTGCGCGCGCTGGCGGGCTTCGGCTTCGTCGGCACCGAACCGCTCTTCACCGGCTACGTCGCCCACGTCACCTTCGCCGATGCGCGGAAGCTGAAGCCGGGCTTCAACCTGACACCGGCGGGCATGTACCTGCGGACGCCCTTCGAGGGGCACCTGGGCATGATGGACTTCGACGGCGGCGCGTTCGACCGCTCCCGGCCGCTGACGCGCGAGCACCTTCAGACGGTCCTGCGCCGGGTCTCCGGCACCGACACGACGCTCACCGACGTCCACCTCGCCTCCAGCTTCACCGACCGCGCGATGCAGGCCACGACCTACCGGAACGGCCGCGTCCTGCTCGCCGGCGACGCCGCCCACATCCACTCCCCGCTCGGCGGCCAGGGCCTCAACCTCGGCATCGGCGACGCCGTGAACCTCGGCTGGAAACTCGCCGCCACCATCCGCGGCACCGCGCCGGAGGGCCTGCTCGACACCTACACCGCCGAACGCCACCCCGTCGGCGCGGCGATCCTCGACTGGTCGCGCGCCCAGGTCGCGACCATGAACCCCGGCCCCAACGCCCCGGCCCTGCGACGGCTGGTCCGCGACCTGCTCGGCACCCGCGACGGGACCACCCACGTCTTCCGCAGCACCTCGGGGCTGTTCCACCGCTACGACCTGGGCAGCGACCAGCCGCTCGTCGGCCGTACCGCCCCGGACTTCCGCCTCGCCGACGGCACCCGCCTCGGCGACCTGCTGCGCGAAGGGCACGGCGTCGCGCTCGACTTCACCACCGGCCGGCGCCTGCACGACGCGGCGACGGGCTGGAAAGGCCGGATCCGCTACGCGGCCGGGCCGGTGAGCGACGACCTCGGCTTCGGCGCCCTGCTGATCCGGCCCGACGGCATCGTCGCCTGGACCGGCGACCACGACCCCGACCCGGAGGCGTTCCGTGGCGCCGCGACCCGCTGGTTCGGCGATCCGGCCCTCTGACAGGGCGCCGCAAGGGGGAAGGCGGTGGTGGCGGGCGGCGTCGAGTTCTGCGGCACCCTCACCTTCGCGGCCCTCCTCTCCTACGAGGCGTTCCCGGCAGGGGCGCCCGCGCCGCCGCCGCACAGCGCCTGCCGCTTGAAGGCGGACAGTGCCTCATCGATGGGGTGGCGCTGCGGCTCGCCCGAGGGGCCGATCCTGTTCCACCTCGCGAGGTTCATCGCGACGGAGACCTGGCGCCGGCCGTCGGCGCGGATCCAGGACTCCGTCTGGGCGCCCCAGACCGTCCCGTCGTGGCCCCAGAAGGTGCCGCAGCCGGGGATCCTGAGCACGTGCAGGCCGAGGCCGTAGGAGATCCGCTGCCCGGACTGGCTGATGACCGGGCCGGTACGCCGCATCCGGGCCAGCGACGACGGCTTGACGATCGTGCCGTCGAGCAGCTTGGCGTAGAAGCGGTTGAGATCCTCCACGGTCGACACCAGCGAGGCCCCGATCCCCGTCCACGACATGTCGTAGACGCTGTAGTCGCGCGGGGGGTCGACCAGGCCGAAGAACGCCTCGTACATCCGGGGATGCGGTCCCTTGAGGCGCGCTCCCGCCGGGAACGCGGTGTGCCGCAGGCCGGCGCGTTCGATGACGTTCCGGGTGATGTACGTCTCGGCGGCGGTGCCGGTCACCTTCTCCAGGAGCTCGCCGAGGATCAGGTAGTTGGTGTTGGCGTACACCCCCGGCGAGGCTCCGGGCCTGCCGACGGCGGGGGCCTTGAGTCCCATCTCGATCAGCTCGGCCGGGGTGAACCGCCTGAACCGGTTGTCGTCCAGGCTTTTGGGCGACATGTCGGGCAGGGAGGGGAACTTCTGGAGGGACGGGAACGCGGAGCCCAGGTACTCGGATATGCCGCTGGTGTGGTTGAGCAACATCCGGACCGTGATCCTCCTGCCGCGTTCGCCCGGCACCAGGCGCGGCAGGTAGCGCCCGATCGGCGCGTCGAGCTCGACCCGTCCCTTCTCGACCTGTTGCAGGACGGCGGCGGCGACGAACGTCTTCGCGAGGCTGCCGACGCGTTGCAGCATGCCGGGCGTGACGGGGCGGCCGGTCCTCAGATCGGCCACCCCGGAGGCGCCCCGCCAGACCCGGCCCCCGGAGCGCACCTCGGCGAACACCCCGGGCATGCCCGCGCGGTGGACCTCGTCCATGGCGGACTTCAGCCGCGCGGGATCGACCCCGGTCACCGCGTCCGTGGCGCCCGCAGTCCCGCCCGCCGTCCCGACCACCGCCCTGCCCGCCGTCCCGCCGGACGCGGGTACCGCCGTCACCGTGCCCGCGCCGACACCCAGCACGGCCACGCTCGCCCATGCCACCAGCCGGATCCTCATCCCGTCCGTCCTTTCGTCGTCCAGGGCCGGCCGCCGCGCTCGTGCCGCCGGCCGCTGATCGTGCACCTGCCGGACATCGTGGCCCGCTGGCCGGTCACAAGTCGTCCTGCCTCGGAAGACGCCTCGGACCGGCACCGGGGGAGCAGGGGCTCCGCGCGACTACATCGCGGGAAGTAGCGCTTCCTCGCGCTGGTTCCCCGGCCGGAGCGGGCGCCCCGCCGCGGCCGGAAGGTGCCCGCCCTTGGGAACCCCTTGGGTTTGGATCGCCGCTCCCGTGGGTGGCGCAAGCCGATGTTGGGGCAGCCGTGCCGCGCGGTTGGCCCGGCCGGACGGCCTGCCGGGAGACCATGAACACGTCAGAACGAAACCGGACATCTAGGGGTCGTTCATGCGAATCATCAAGAGCACATCGCCGGCTGCCGTGCTGGCAGCGGCCCTCATCGCCGTCGGAGGCCCGGCCGGCGCCGGATCGGCCGCCTCGTACCGCGCGGACGAGATCAACTGCGGTCCCGGTCCCGGGGGCGACGTCTTCGCGGTGGTCCAGCTGGACAACGAGCCCCACCCCGAGACGTGCGCCGTCGCGCAGAACGTCGCCAACGCCTGGGCGGCGGCCGGCAGCAGCACCGTGACCGTCTACGTGGACGGCAAGGACTGGATGTGCGGCGAGCGCCCGTCCGGCCCCAACTACTACACCGAGTGCGTCAACGGCGCCATGAAGGTGCAGATGCGCTCGTGACGCGCCGCCCTCGCGCGGGAGGGTTCCGGACGGACGGCTGACCGCGAATCAGCAAATCTGAGTATGTGGGTACTCATGTGCTCATTCATCAGGACACCGGATGCTGAGGCCACGTTCAGCCGTCCCGATGGGAGACCTGTCATGTGGCGATCGCTCCTTCCCGCGCGGAAGGCCGGGAAGATGCTCTTACGACGACGGCGCTGGACGGCGGTGACCGCCGTCACGGCGGTCCTCCTCACGTCGATGGTGGCGTTGAGCCCCCCGGCCGGCGCGGACACCGGTGTGAAGGTCACCGTGAGCGTGGACTACCTCAAGCAGATCGAGAGCCCGGACGGAACCGGTGACTTCTACACGGTCGTCAGCATCGCCGGCGAGACCTTCCCGCGCAGCCCGCGCATCGAGGACGACGAGTTCGAGCCGAAGGGCACCCCGGAGGCCCCGAACGGCTGGGTCTTCTCCAAGGACGTGACCCTGTCGGGCGGCAACACCACCGTCCCCGTCGTGATCCAGATCTGGGACTACGACAGCGGCGCCAACGGCGGCGACGACCACGTGGACATCAGCCCCAAGGACCGCAACGTGGACGTCGACCTCACCTACGACGTCCTCACCGACCGGTGGACCTCCTCCGACGACCTCACCTGGGGCGTCCCGTGCCTGCGCGGCACGGTCCCGAAGGGCCAGAGCTGCGCCACCGGCGACGGCGACGCCGACTTCCCCGACGTCAACGACGGCGCCGCGACCCGGATCGGCTTCACCGTCTCCTCCGAGGTCACCAGCAGCAGCGACAGCGACGGCGACGGGCTGAGCGACCTGGCCGAGCTCAACGGGATCCGCAACCCCGACGGCTCGATGGCGCTCGACCTGCCGGCGTTCGGCGCCGACCCGCGCCACAAGGACATCTTCCTCGAACTCGACTACACCCTGGGGCAGCAGCCGACCAAGGCCGACATCCTCGCCATGAAGGCCGCCATGAACGCGGCCCCGGTGACGAACCCGGACGGGACCGACGGCATCCATCTGTGGGTGGACACAGGGCCGCTCGTCGACACGACCGCGCGCAAGGGCGCGGCGACCGGCACGTGCGCGGACGGCATCGACAACGGCGCCGACGGCTGGATCGACGGCGCCGACGGCGACTGCACGTACCTGGACGGCAGCGCCGAGGACCCGTCGGGCACCCGGTGCGCGGCCACCGACACCGGCGACCGGACCTGCCTCGTGGGTGACAACCTCGGCGGCGGCGGCGCCGTCCCCGCGCTGAACAACTGCGGCATCGACGGCACGTTCCGGACCGCGGCCCGCAACACCGCCAACTTCGCGGCCGTACGGCGGGGCGTCTTCCGCTACGCGATCAGCACCTCGAAGGCCGGCAGTTGTGCCAGCGGCGGGCAGGCGAGCACCGACAACCGGTCCTTCGTCGAGTACAACCACGACGGCGGCACGTTGCTGCACGAGCTGGGCCACCTGCTCGGCCTGGAGCACGGCGGGTTCGAGATCGCCAACTGCAAGCCCAACTACGTCAGCGTCCTCAACTACGACCTGCAGGGCGGCATCCCGCGGGTCGGCGGCGGCCGCATCCTCGACTACTCGCCGCCGCGCACCGCGCTCAACGGCACCGGCCGCGGCAAGGTGCCCGGGCAGCTCGTCGAGACGGCGCTCAACGAGGGCGCCGCGCTCGACCCCACCGACCCGCGCAACCGCTTCGTGTTCGTCAACGGGCGTGACCAGTTGCCGGGCACGCCAGGAGTCCAGGGCCGCAAGGTCACCGAGGACCTCGACCGCGCCCCCGACTGGAGCGGCGACGGCCCGAACGTGCAGAACCCGGTCGTCCCGGCCGTCAACGTCAACACCGCCGGCCCCGACGGCCGGCCCAGCGACTGCGCGAAGAACACCTCGAGCACCGACACGCTGCGTGGCTTCGACGACTGGGCGAAGGTCGCGGTCTCCATCCCGTACGCCGGGTTCCGCGGCCTGCCGCGCCAGGCGAGCGACGAGACGCCCCCCGACCCCCAGCCGCTGGACGAGCCGAACCTGCCGACCCGGGAGGAGCTGGACCAGAGCTGGACCGACCTCAACACCACCGACCTCGGCGTGACCATCACCGGCAGCCCCGACCCCGTACGCGGCGGCCAGACCCTCACCTGGACGGTCACCGCCACCGACCACGGCCCCAACCCGGCCAGCTCGCCCCAGGTGGACGTCACCCTGCCCGCCGAGGTGACCTACGCGGGCAGCAGCATCCCCTGCGACCGCACCGGCCAGAAGGTGCACTGCGTCCTGGACGAGCTGACCTGGAACGCGTCCAAGACGTTCACCATCAAGGCGCAGGTCCCCGGCGACGTCGTCCACACGGGCGACGGCTGCACGATCACCGCCACGGCGGTCGTCGACAACCTCGCCGGACCCGACCCCAACCCCGGCAACGACACCGCCGAGGCCGACACCACCGTGCTGGTGAGGACCGACCTGGCGATCAACGGCCCGGCCAACGTCGCCAACGACGCGCCCGCCACCCTGCGCGCCACCCTCACCGACGCCAAGGGCAACCCCGTCAGGAACCGTACGGTCACCTTGACGCTCGGCAGTGGCGCGACGGCCCAGTCGTGCACGGCGGTCACCGGCGCCGACGGCGTCGCGCAGTGCGTGATCACGAGCGTGGCCCAGCCCGCCACGGCCACCAGCGTCCCGCTGACGGCCGCCTTCGCCGCCGACGGCTGCTACCTGCCCTCCGACGCCGCCGGTACCGCGAAACTGCTCTACTACACCGGCCGCTCGTACGCGCTGTCGCTGAAGCCGGCGCTGCTCGCGCAGACCATCGTGTCCGACACCGGCGAGGTCTCCACGGCCGCCGCCTCGACCAGGCAGAAGACGGCGGCCTCGGTCGACCTGCTGCTGGCCGGCGCCACCGGCCTGACGGCGGGCGTGGAGACCGGCCACGGCGTGTCGACCGGCCAGGCCGCGACGGGCGCGGTCACGGTGGGCCTGCCGGGCCTGCCGGTCATCCGGGCCACCGAGGTGCGCGCCACGTCCACCAGCACCTGCCACATCGGCCCCTACACGGCCGGCTCGACCGGCTCGGTCACCCTCGGGACGCTCACGGTCGGCGGCGTGTCCCAGGCGGCCGGCACGATCGCCCCCAACACCGTCATCCGCGCCGGGGTCCTGACCATCACCTTGAACGAGCAGGCCCCGGTGCCGGGAGCGTCGGCCGGGATGCAGGTCAACGCCATGCACATCACCGCCCCCGGCGTCGCCGACGTCGTGGTGTCGTCGGCGAGGAGCGACGTCCACAACTGTCCCTGACCATCCGCGAGACGTGAGCTCCGGCCCCGCCGCCGCGCGGGGCCGGAGTTCACGCGTCCACGGCGACGACCCGGGCCGGGCTGGTGACGTCCATGAGCATCGAGCACGAGAGCGTCCAGATCCGACCCGTCCGCGACGAGGACCGCCCCGCCGTCATGGAGCTCGTCTCCCGGCGCCGCCGTGGGTCACCGGGAGGAGGCGGTCCGGTTCACCCGCGTGCTCGACTGACCGGATCCCGGCGCAAACAGAATGGTTGTTCTGCTTGTAGGGTGTGACAAGAAGAACAGCCATTCTGTTTGGGAGGATCGTGATGCCTCGGCTCACCGACGCGCGCAAGGAACTCCGGCGCGCCCAGATCGCCGAGGCCGCCGTACGCTGCTTCGGCCGCCACGGCCTGAAGCGGACCTCGATCGCCGACATCATCGCCGAGTCCGGGCTCTCGGCCGGCTCGATCTACGCGCACTACCGCAACAAGGCCGAGCTGGTCCAGGAGGTCGCCCGCGAGGTGCTCGCCGAGCGGGCCAAGGTGCTCGGCGAGCACGCCGCGAGCGACACCCCGCCCGCCCCCGACGAACTGCTCGCCCGCCTGGTCGCGGCGATCGACCCCGCCAAGGCCCGGGTCGGCGTGCAGACCTGGGGCGAGGCGACCACCGACCCGGCCGTCCACGACATCGTCGTCGACATGACCTGCCGGATGCGCGCGATGCTGCACGACTGCGTCACGGCCTGGCTGGTCAAGGTCGAGCGCCACGAGCCGGCCGAGGCCCGGGAGCGCGCCACCCCGATCGCCCACCGGGTGATGGCGCTCTACCAGGCCGAGCTGCTCTACGCCGCCCTGGGATCGACGACCGGCGGGACAGCCTCATGATCACCGGGATCACCCGCGGCGCCGCGACCCTCCTCCACCCCTGCCTCATCTAAGGACGATCATGAAGGCCATCATCTACCGCGACAACGGCGCCCCCGACGTTCTCCGGCTCGTCGAGCGTGACCTGCCCGTGCCCGGCCCCGGCGAGGTCCGCGTCCGGGTCGCCGTGTCCGGGGTCAACCCGACCGACTGGCAGGCCCGCTCCGGCACCGCGCACCCCAAGCACTTCGCCGAGATCACCCCGCACCTCGACGGTGCCGGCGTCATCGACGCCGTCGGTGAGGGGATCGACCGGAGCCGGGCCGGCCAGCGGGTGTGGTTGTTCATGGCCGCCGCCGGGCGGCCCACCGGGACCGCCGCCGAGTTCACCGTCGTGCCGGCCGAGCGGGCCGTGCCGCTGCCCGACGAGGCCGGCTTCGACGTCGGCGCCTCGCTCGGCGTCCCCGCGCTCACCGCGCACCGCGCGCTCACCGTCGCCGAGGACGGGCCGCGCCGGCTGCGGCCCGGGGCGCTCGACGGCAGGGTGGTGCTCGCCGCGGGCGGGGCCGGGGCGGTCGGGCACGCGGTGATCCAGCTCGCCCGATGGGCCGGCGCCACCGTGATCAGCACGATCAGCAGCCCGGAGAAGGCCCGGCTGGCCACCGCCGCCGGCGCCCACCACGTGATCGACTACCGCGAGGGCGACCCGGCCGCCCGCATCCGCGAGGTCGCCCCGGACGGCGTGGACATCGTCGCCGAGGTGGCGCTCGGCGCGAACCTCGCGCTGGACCTGGCCGTGCTGCGGCCCCGCGGCACGATCTCGACCTACGCCAACGAGGGCGGCAAGCCGGTCGAGCTGGACGTGCTGCAGAACATGGTGCTGAACACCCGCCTGCAGTTCCTGGTGCTCTACACGGCCGGTCCTGAGGCGCGGGCGGCGGCCGTCGAGGACGTCGCCGCCGCGCTCCGCGACGGCGCCCTGCCGGTCGGCGAGGAGCACGGCCTGCCGCTGGTCCGGTTCCCGCTCGACCGCACCGCCGACGCGCACCGGGCGGTGGAGCAGGGCGTGGTCGGCAAGGTCCTGGTGGACGTCGGGCCGTGACGGCCGGCCGGCCGGTTCCGCCCCCGGGATCAGCGGGATCGCAGGGCGAGCAGCTCCGACACCGTGACGAAGCGGTACCCCTCCTCGCGGAGACCGCTGATCAGGCCCCTGAGCGCCGCACGGGTGTTGCGGCCGGTGGCGTACCACGGGTGGAGCAGGATGATCGACCCTGGCTCGGTCTTCTCGCGCACGGTCGTGACGATCTCGGCGGGAGTGGGAGTGGTGCCGGAGTCCGGCTCCACGTCCCACATCACGGTACGCCTGTGGTGATCGGCCAGGTAGAGCGGGAGGGCGAGCAGCTTCTTGCCCGTCGGCGGGCGGAAGAGGATCTCGCCGCGCTGGCCCGCCCTCCGGATCGCCGCATCGGTGCGCTGCACCTCGTCCGCCACGGTGGCGGCCGAGACGAAGACCATCCGCCGGTGCGTGTAGGTGTGGTTGGCGAGCTGGTGACCTCGGGCGACCAAGGCCCGCGCGGCCTGCGGCTGGGCCTCGACCTTGGAGCCGATGACGAAGAACGTCGCGCGGACGCCCTGTTCGGCGAGGAGGTCGAGGATCTCGGGGGTGTGCTCGTCGGGGCCGTCGTCGAAGGTCAGGGCGACGACCTTCTCGTCGGTCGCGACGCGGTTGACCAGCTCCCCGGCCACCTGAAAAGTCCGTGCGTTCATCAGCTGGTACAGGCCCAGCGCCGCCAAGAGCAGGAGGGCGACAAAGGCCGCGAGCAGCTTGGACCATCTGCCTCGCGTGCCGGTTTTCGCATTCATGGATGATCATGGAACCAGAGATCCGGCGAGCCCGGTAACCGCGCCTCGGGACGGCGCGGAGCGGAATCGGGTCGCGGGGTCGCGTGCCGGGCCGGGAGGGTGGCACGATGACGGAGATCGTGCTGCTGCCCGGCGGCGGGCGCAGGTCCACGGACTGGCGGCTCGCCGGGCCGCTGCTGGAGGCGGCTGAGGATCGTCGCGGCCCTGTGGGCCTCGGAGCATCCCGAGTGCCCGCTCGCGGTCAACCTGGACGGTCACACCAATCCCACCGGGCCCTTCGACGCCTACGTCCGCGGCTTCGCCCGCGAGCTGGCGGCGGTCGCCGGGCGGACTCCGCTGCTCTCCCTCGCCGATCTGGCCACCGGCCACGACATGCACCTGGAGGCTCCGCACGAGGTGGCGCGCCTCATCCTCGGCCGGCTGGGCTCCGGCGCCCTCAGGTGACGCGCCAGGCGAGGGCGTACGGCTGGGGTCCGGTGGTGATGCGGTGGGCGCGGACGGTGATGGTGGCCTGCCCGGCGGGGACGCCGGTCCACCAGACCTGCTCGACGTTGTTGTGCCGGTCGTAGCCGGTGGCGCTGCCCATGTTGCCGTGCCGCTCCTGGCCGTCGCCGGCGCGGACGACGAGGTCGAGGTCGTTCTGCAGGCCGGCCCCGGGCGGGTCGGTCCAGACGAGGGTGACCTTCAGCGTGGCGGCGGCGCCGGCGGCCCGGTTCTGGAGGGTGATCGTGGTGGTGCGCTCCTGCTCCTGATCGAGAGGGTCGCCCTGCAGGAAACCGGCGTCGCGGGTCCTGCCGGGGATGACGATGGAGCGGGCCAGGTCGGCCCGGCCGAAGCCGGAGTCGTTGTTGGGGCTGCTGCCGGCCTCGGTCTGGGCGTACTGGCCGGTCAGCTCGACGGCGCCGTTGATGAGCAGGGCCTTGACGAGGGCCGCCGTGGGATCGGGGGTGCCGTTCCTGACGAGGCTCTCGCGGACGACGGCGGCGCAGCCGGCCACCAGCGGGCAGGCCATGCTGGTGCCGCTCTTGAACGACAGCAGCGGATCGCGGGAGACGCCGTCGTGGGTGCCCGGCTCGGCGACACGGGACTGGGCCGACAGCACGCTGGTGCCGGGGGCGACCAGGTCGGGCTTGTAGCGGCCCTCCTTGGTCGGGCCGCGGTTGCTGAAGGCGGCCATGCCGTGGGCCGCGGCGGCCATCTGGTCGGAGCGGATGGGCTCGGCGGGGAAGGACTGCGGCTTGCGCTCGCCGTAGGTGACGGGGATGTCGGGGCGGGCGTTCTCGCTGGCGCCGACCGTGATGCAGTTCTTGGCCGCGGCCACGCCGCCCACCGAGCCGTGCTCGACCACGCCGTCGCCGTCGGTGTCGGCGGCGTCGTTGCTCGCGCAGAAGCAGATCACCATGTCGGGGTGGCGCCAGACGAAGTCGTCGACCTCCCAGCCGCCGTACTCGTAGGGCAACCCGGCCTCCAGCGGGCCCCAGGAGTTGTTGTGCACCCGGACGCCGTCGGCGTAGTAGACCGGCGTGAAGAGCTCGCGTACGTCGTCGGGGATGCCGCCCCACGTGCCCTCGTCGTCCAGCATGGACTGGAGCACCAGATGGGCGCGCGGGGCGGTGCCCTCGATCCGGCCGCCCATCTCGGGCGAGTCGATGCTGCCCAGGACGGAGCCGGCCACGTGCGTGCCGTGGCCCTGCGGGTCGTCGGTCCTGCCGGGGCGGCCGAAGGCGTACAGCTTGCGTACCCGGCCGGTGAAGGCGGGGTGCACGTCGGTGGTGGAGCCCCTGTCGAAGCCGCTGTCGGCCATGCCGACGACCTGTCCCTCCCCTTGGTAGACGGTGTCGCCGACGAGGACGTCGGCGTTGAGGATGACGCGGGCGATGTTGTTGGCCGGGCCGTGGCGGGGCACGCGCAGGACGGCGCGGACCTCGTCCCAGGAGGCCAGCTCGGCGACGGCGGTGGCGGACGCGACGAGACGGGCCTTGCGCGCGCTCACGCGCGGCGGGCCCTGCGCGGGATCGGCGACGCCGGCCAGCCGTCCGCGCAGGCCGGGCGCCGTGACGTCCACGCCGTCGTGGAAGATCACGTCGATGAGCACCGACCCGGCCGCCTCCGGCTCCGGCGCGTCCCGCGGGCCGGTGCCGCCCTGGAGGCCGGTGCGGCTCTGGAGGCCGGCGTCGATCTTGAGGTCGGCGTGCAGGACGTCGGCCCACACCACGTACGGCAGGCTCCGCACCGCTTGCAGGTCGGCGGGACGGTAGCGGCACAGGTAGGCGTCGTCCGGGACGTATTCCAGGATCTGGACGCCCGCCCGCGCCAGCTCGGCCTTGCTCTCGGCGGTCAGCGGGCCGTTCACCTGCACGAGGATGTGGTCGGATCGGGAGGCGTCGGCGGCGGGCAGCCGTCCGGTGCCGCGGGCGGGGTCGAAGGTGTGGCCGTTGATGGAGATGCGCGTCATGACGCCGCCAGGGGGATGACAGACACGGAAGTCGCCTTTCGCGAAGTTCCTTGCTCAGGGGGACTTGAGCCCCTTGGTGTAGTTGCCCACCCGCGTCCATCACTTACAGTTACTTCTAGTTACAATGTGTATTCGTCATGGGATGCGCCGCCGACCGGCAGGTTCCATCCGGAACGTACGACATCGAGGTCGGCGGCGAGCCGCGGAACGTGGTCCAGGCCCTGCGTCACCTCGACGTCGCCACCGCCGCCCGGGCCCGCTCAGGGCTTCACCACCGGCGTGGTCTGGGCCAGCGCGATCCGCCAGGTGCCGTCCTCCTTGACCAGCACGAACGTCAACGCTCCCGTACGGCCGTCGTCGACGTGCTTGATCAGGCCGGCCAGCGCCACGTCCGGCCGCAGGAATGTGATGTCGAGCAGCTCGTTCCTGGTCAGCACGTCCTTCAGCGGGGTGCGCAGCGCGCCGGCCATGACCTCCCTGACCTGGGCGCGGCCGCGCAGCCGGGTGCCGGTGAAGTTGACCAGGCTCACCTCCTCGGTCAGCAGCCCGGTGAAACCGGCCACGTCGCTCTGCAGCTTCTCGGCGTCCCGGACCACCTGCTCGATCGCCTCGATGTCGGCGTTCATGTCACATCTCCTCAAATAGCGGAGCGAATCGCTCCGCTATGAGCGTATGCCGGAGCGATTCGCTCCGCAAGGGGTAAGCTGAAGGACGATGACCACGCGCAAGAACCTCACGGAACGCAACGACCGCGCGCTGCTCCAGGCCGCCCGGGACGTGCTCGCCGAGGACGGGGCGCACGCCTCCGTCGCCGCCATCGCCGCCCGCGCGGGCCTCGGCATCGGCAGCCTCTACCGCCGTTACAGGACGAAGGAGGAGCTGTTCCAGCGGCTCAGCGTGATGTCCCTCGACCACTGGAACGAGGTGGCCGAGCGGGGCCTGGCCGAGCCGGACCCGTGGGCGGGCCTGGCGGGGTTCGTGCGCGGGTGCGTCGAGTTCGGGCAGGGCTCGCTGGGGCCCATCGCCGGCGCCATCGCGGTGACCCCGGAGATGGACGCCAAGGCCCGGCGCGGCGACGAGCTGCTCGACGAGCTGGTACGGCGAGCGCACGAGGCCGGCGTCCTCCGGGGGGACGTCACCGCGGTCGACATCTCACTGCTCATCGAGCAGCTCGGCCGCTCCCCGGTGGTCGACCAGCTACGCAAGCAGGGCAGGGACGACCTGCTGCCCGCCGCCGCCGAGGCGCGCCGGCGGCTGATCGCGATAGCCCTCGACGGCCTGCGGCCGGGACACGGCCCCCTGCCCGGTTCGCCGCCGGGGGAGGAGCTCTTCACCGGCCGCTGGTCGAGCCCGCGGGACGCCGGGCCGGTCGCGGCCGAGGAGGACGCGCCCGGCCACGGAGGTGACGCCGGTCGCTGACGGTCGCCGCGAGGTGGCCGGCCGCCTTCGTTCAGCCGGTCGTCTTCGTTCAGCCGGGTGCCTTCGTTCGGCGCGGCGCCGTGGGCCGGTGGTGCGGGAGCAGCAGGCCGGCCGCCGCGACGGCCACCCCGAGCCCGGCCGCGATGAGGAAGACGCGGTCGTAGCCGGCGGCGAGGGCGGCCGGGGAGCTCCCGCCGTCCGTGGCCCAGGTGGCGGCGGTGGCGAGCACCGCCAGGCCCAGCGAGCCGCCTGCCTGGCCGGCGGTCTGGGCCAGGCCGCCGACGGTCCCGGCGTCGCCCTCGGGCGCGTCGGCGGTGGTGGCGGCCATGAGGGTGGGGAAGGTCAGCCCGATGCCGGTGGCGACGAGCAGGGTGGGGCCGAGGACGCCGGCCAGGTAGCCGCTGCCGGGGCCGGCCTGGGCGAGCCAGCCGAACCCGGCCAGGAAGCAGGCGCCACCGGCGAGGATCAGGGGCCGTACGCCGGCGCGCGGCAGCAGGGTGGCGGCCACCCGCGCGACCACCAGGAACGTCACCGCCGCCGGCGTCTGCCCGAGCCCGGCCCGGAACGCGTCGTGGCCGAGGACGTTCTGCAGGAACAGCGAGGTGAAGTACCACATGGCGATGGTGATCCCGCCGAACAGCAGTAGCATGCCGCCGCCGACCGCCACCCCCCGGATGCGCAGCAGCCGCAGGGGCACCGTCGGCCGGGCGGCGAACCGCGCCTCCACCAGGACGAAGGCACCGAGCAGGAGCAGGCCCGCCACGACCGGCCCGAGGACCGGCGCCGAGGTCCAGCCCTGCTCGGTGCTGTGCATGATCCCGTAGATCAGCGCGGCCGGCCCCGCCGTGCCGGTGACCGCGCCGAGGAGGTCGAGCCTGTCCCGCCGGGCGGCCCGGGTGCCGGGCAGCGCCCTCAGGGCCGTGACGATCAGGGCCACGCCGATCGGCACGTTGATCAGGAAGACCCACCGCCAGGACAGGCCGGTGGTGAGGGCACCGCCCGCGACGGCACCGGCCATGCCGCCGACGCCGCCCGCGGCCGACCACGCGCCGAACGCGCGGGCCCGCGGGCCGCCCTCGGCGAAGCTGGTGTTGATCACGGCCAGCGTGGCCGGGGCCAGCAGCGCGGCTCCCACGCCCTGCACGACGCGGGCCGCCACCAGGACGCCGGGGAGGGTCGCCAGGCCGGCGGCCAGGCTCGCGGCGCTGAACAGCACCAGCCCGGCGGCCAGGACCCGGCGCCGGCCGAACAGGTCGGCGGCGCGGCCGCCCAGCAGCATGAAGCCGGCGAAGGTGAGCAGGTAGCCGTTCACCACCCAGGCCAGGCCGGCGGGGGAGAAGCCGAGGTCCCGGTCGATCGAGGGCAGCGCGACGTTCACGATGGAGGAGTCCAGGATCACCATGAACTGGCAGGCGCACACCAGCGCCAGGACCATCCAGGCGGGGCCGGCCCGCCCCGGGTCGCGGACGCCGGGCACGGAGATGGCGGACGGTTGAGAGGTCACGAGGGCTCCTGAAGGGGACGAGGGCGGGGTGGTGGCGCCGCTCACGCGCCGTGGGCGGCCGCTTCGAGCCCGGCCCCGCCGTCGTCGGCGGCGGGGCCGCCCGCCAGCAGCCGGGTCGTGATCTCGGCCAGCCGCCGTCCCTGGTGGCGGGCGGCGTCCAGTGCCGCGCTCCCGAGGTCGGCCCCGGTCGGGCCGGTCACGGCGGAGGCGCCGTAGGGGTTGCCGCCGGCGGCGTACACGGCCGGGTCGGTGAAGCCGGGCGGGACGATCAGCGCGCCCCAGTGGTAGAACACGTTGCCCAGCGACAGGATCGTGGCCTCGTTGCCGCCGTGCCGGTTGTGGGCCGAGGTGAAGGCCGTGACCGGCTTGCCGGCCAGGCCGCCCTCCTGCCACAGCCCGCCGGCCTGGTCGATGAACTGCTTGAGCTGCGCGGCCGGCGTGCCGAACCGCGTCGGCGTCCCGAACGCGTACGCGTCGGCCCACACCAGGTCCTCGATCGACGCCTCGGCGATCGTGGTGGTGGCGTCGTGGTGGCGCTGCCACCGGGGGTTCTGGGCGATCGCGCTGCCGGGTGCCAGCTCGGCGACGCGCCGCAGCCGTACCTGGGCCCCGGCCGAGGCGGCGCCTTCGGTGACGGCCTGGGCGAGGGCGTGCACGGTGCCCGTCGCGCTGTAGTAGATGACGGCGACCTTCGCGGTCATGTCGGCTCCCTGAGGGTCGGATAAGATTAGTTATGCGGATAACGTTAGGCGCATAATAGTTATGCGCCTAACGAAGTTGTCAAGGGAGTGTTCGTGGACTTCGACCAGGCCGACGCCGTCAACCAGGCCATCCGCCTGCTGAGCCTGCGCCACCGGGCCAGGATCGCCGAGCTGTTGGCCCCTCACGGGCTGCACCCCGGGCAGGAGGCGCTCCTGCTCGAACTCGCCCGTACCGGCCCGATGATCCAGGCCCAGCTCAGCGAGGCGCTCGGCGTCGAGCGGCCCAGCGTCACCCTCATGGCCCGCAAGCTCGAAGCCGCCGGCCACATCCGGCGCAGCTCGGCTCCCGGCGACCAGCGCGCCACCGTCGTCGAGCTCACCGACGGCGGCAGGGCCCTGACCGACCAGGTCAAGCAGCTGTGGTGCGTCCTGGCACAGGAGACCGTCGCGGGGCTGAGCGCCGGGACGGTGGCGGAGCTGCCCGGCCTGCTCAGGACCCTGGCGCGCAACGTCGACACCAGGCACCCCCACAGGCGCCGGGACGACGCGGCCCCCGGCCCGCGTCCCGAGGACCCCCCGGCGTGACCCCGCCCTCCGGCGGCAGCTCGTGGACGAGTCCTGACGACCCCGACGACCCTGACGACCCTGACGACCCTGACGAAAGTAAGGGCGCGAGCTGGTCTTTCCGGCATGTCGGGCAGGATGGCGCCGTTTCTACAGTGCTGAGCGTGATCAGAAACCGACGTAACCCCGCAGCCCTCCTCCTCGCGATGGCGCTGGCCCTGCCGGTCGCGGCCACGACCGCCGCCGCCACGTCATCGCCCGCCGCCGCCACGCCCACCGCGCCCACCGCCGCTGGCGCCTCCGACGTGCGCTTCGCGATCCCCCGCCCCACGGGCCGGTACGGCGTCGGGCGCGACACCCTGCACCTCGTCGACACCGGCCGCCGCGACCCGTGGGTGCCCGCCGCCGCGCGCGAGCTGATGGTGTCGCTGTACTATCCGGCACGCACCGGCGGGAGCGCCGCGCCGTACATGACCGTCGACGAGGCCCGTGCCCTCCTCAAGGGGCAGCGGCTCGACACCGTCTTCGAGCCCGGGCAACTCGCCGGCGTCAGCACGAACGCGCGCCAGGACGCCCGCCCCGTCGGCGGCAGGCACCCCCTGGTGGTGCTCTCGCCCGGATTCACCCTCAACCGCGCCACCCTGACCACCCTCGCCGAGGACCTCGCCTCCAGGGGCTACGTCGTCGCCCTCGTGGACCACGCCTACGAGTCGTTCGGCACGAGTTTCCCCGGCGGCCGCACGCTGACCTGCGTCGCCTGCGAGGCGGTGGAGAGCGCCCCCTCCGACGAGGCGGAGAAGGAGCTGATGGCCAGGGCCGCGGCCGGCCGGGCGGCCGACCTGTCCTTCGTCATCGACCGGCTGACCGGCCCCGCGCGCTCCGTGCCCACCTGGAAGCACCGGCAGATGATCGACCCGCGCCGGATCGGCGCCGCAGGGCACTCGCTCGGCGGCAACGCCGCGGCCGCCGTCATGGCCGCCGACCCGCGCGTCCGCGCCGGGGTGAACCTGGACGGCTCGTTCTTCGCCCCCGTCCCGGCCTCCGGCCTCGGCGGGCGGCCGTTCCTCATGCTCGGCACCCAGAACCAGCACTCGCCCGGCGCCGCCGACACCACCTGGTCACGCGACTGGCCGCACCTGGACGGCTGGAAGCGCTGGCTGACCGTGGCCGGCGCCGGCCACTTCACCTTCATCGACCTGCCCATCCTGGGCGCCCAGGCCGGCATCACCGACCCCGGCGCGCCGCTGCCGGGCGGGCGGTCGGGAGAGATCACCACGTCGTACGTGGGCGCCTTCTTCGACCAGCACCTCCAAGGCCGGCACCAGCCCCTGCTGGACGGCCCGTCCGCCGCCGACCCCGAAGTGACCTTCCACAACCCCTGAGCCCGGGGCCCGTCGTTAAGCGAGAGGTTAACGCACGTTGTCGGACCTGCCGTTGTCGCCTGCCCCGGCCCGCGACCAAGCTGGAGCCGGAGATTTTCCCGGCTGAATCCGATGAGAAGGTAGGAAAGCGGTCATGAACCTGCACGTCACCGGCGACCCCCTCGGCGTCGCGGACATCGAGCAGCGGCAGCCCGAGCGGCGCCGAGCGAGATTCACGCTCAACGGCGTCCTCTGGTCGCTCCAGGTGGTGTTCGGCTTCTTCTTCGCCGGCAGCGGTTTCGGCAAGGTCCTGTTGTACGACGACGCCCTGTACGCGGCGGCGCCCCGGGCCGTGGCCTGGTACGCCGCGGTGCCGCAGCCGCTGATCGTCTTCATCGGGGTCTGCGAGGTGCTGGGCGGCGTCGGCCTGATCCTGCCGGCGATGGCGAGGGTCAAGCCGGTGCTGACGCCGCTCGCCGCCGCCGGGCTGACCCTGACGATGATCCTCGCGGCCGGCTTCCACATCATGCGCGGCGAGTACGCCCTGGTGCCGGCGAACCTCCTGCTGGGCGGCGCCTCGGCGGTCGTGGCGGCCGGGCGGTGGAAGCAGCGGCCCATCGCGCCCGCGGCCCTCACCACCTCGCGCGCGTTCGGGCCGGCCGCGGTCCTCGTCGCGGTGGTCCTGCTGACCTTCGTCCCGACGTGGTACACGATGACCAACGCGCCGTTCTGACACCGTGCCACGGCATGGGGGAGCGCCACGCGCAAAAATTGCGAGTCTCGCACTTTTGCGCGTGGCGCAAGTTCGTGTAGGGTCGTCTCATGGGGCTGCGAGAGCGCAAGAAGCAGGAGACCCGGATCGCGCTGAGCTGGGCGGCCATCAAGCTGACCGTCGAGCGCGGCTTCGACAACGTCAAGGTGGAGGACATCGCCGCCGAGGCGGGCGTCTCGCACCGCACGTTCAACAACTACTTCTCCAGCAAGGGCGAGGCCATCGCGGCCCGGCACCTGGACCGGGCGGTGCAGATCGCCGACGAGCTGCGGTCCAGGCCGGCCGGCGAGCCCCTGTGGGAGGCCATCGCGCACGCGGTGTTCGCCCGGTTCGCGCTGGGCGCGCGACCGGATGAGCACACGGTGGACGAGCGCTGGATCGCCGGGATCAAGCTGATGACCCAGCACCCGGAGCACCGCGGCGAGTTCCTCAAGGCCCACACGGCCGCCGTGGACGCGCTGGCCGCGGCGGTCGCCGAGCGCACCGGCACCGACACCACTCGCGACCTGTACCCGCACCTGGTCGCCGGCTCGGTCGGCGCCGCCATCCTCGCGGCCATCCACCTGTGGCTCCACGGGGACGCGCCGGCACCGTTCGAGCGGCTGCTGCGCGACGCCCTCGACCAGGTCGCCGCCGGCCTGCCCACACCCTGACCCTTCCCGTTCCCCCGTAGAGGACGCGCCGGCCCGCCGCCGGCCGATCCGTCATGCCCTGAAGGAGCACCATGATCGCCGATGTCGTCATCTCCGGAGCGGGGCCGAACGGGCTGATGCTGGCCTGCGAGCTGAGCCTGGCCGGGGTCCGCCCCCTGGTTCTGGAACGCCTGCCGGAGCGCACGGCGGACAACCGCGCCAACGGCCTGGTCGGCCAGGTCGTACGGATGCTCGACCGGCGCGGCCTGTACGAGCGGCTCACCGGGCACCAGGATCCGCCCCGCCCCGCTCCCGGGTTCGTCTTCGGCGCGCTGCCGCTCGACCTGGGCGTGCTGGGCGACGACAACTCCCTCTACCTCCTCCAGGTCCCGCAGCGCAGGATCGAGCAGATGCTGGAGGAGCGGGCCGTCGAGCTGGGCGCCGAGATCCGGCGCGGCCACGAGGTGACCGGCCTGCGCCAGGGCGCGGACGGCGTGAGCGTCGAGGTCGGCGGGCCGGCCGGGCCGTACACGATCGAGGCGCGCTACCTGGTCGGCGCCGACGGCGGCCACAGCGTCACCCGCAAGCTGGCCGGGATCGCCTTTCCCGGCGTGACGACCGACGAGGCGATCTCGCGCACCGCGCACGCCGCCGTGCCGGCCGAGCTCGTCGATCCGGTCACCGGCGGGCTCGACGTTCCCGGGTACGGGCTCGTCCCGCCGCTCATGCACCACCGGACCGAACGCGGCCTGTTCGTGTACGCGCCCCTGCCCGGCGCCCCCGCCCCGCTGATCTCCACCATCGAGTGGTCGGGACAGGACGCCGAGGGGCCGCTCACGCTCGCCGAGCTGCGGGCCAGCGTCCGCCGCGTGCTCGGCGCCGACCTCGCCCTCGGGCCGCCCGAAGGCCCAGGGCCGCACCTGACGCGCAAGCTCAACGGCGGCAGCACGCGCCTGGCCGAGCGTTTCAGGGACGGCCGGGTGCTGCTGGTCGGCGACGCCGCCCACGTGCACTCGGCGATCGGCGGCCCCGGGCTCAACCTCGGCCTGCAGGACGCGATCAACCTCGGCTGGAAGCTCGCGGCCGACGTGCGCGGCACGGCCCCCGCCGGCCTGCTCGACACCTACGAGTCCGAGCGGCGCCCGGTCGCCGAACGGGTGATCATGTCCGCGCGCGCCCAGTCCGCCCTGATCGCCCCGGGCGGCGAGGTCACCGGCCTGCGCGCGTTCCTCGCTGAGCTGCTCGACGACCCGCGCAACCTGCGCCGGGTCGCCGACCTGATGTCGGGCGCCGACATCCGTTACGACGTGGGCGGCGACCACCCGCTGGCCGGCCGGTGGGCCCCCGACCTGGAGCTCAAGGACGGCGCCCGGCTCGCCGAGCTGACCAGGGACGGCCGCCCGCTGCTGGTCGACCTGACCGGCGGCGGCGACTGGGGGTGTCCCGCGATCGCGGGGCTGCCGGACCCCGGCGTACCGTGCACGGCGCTGCTGCTGCGGCCCGACGGGTACGTGGCGTGGGCCACCGACGCCGCGCGGCCGGACGCCGGGTCCCGCGCGTCGCTCCGGGCGGCGGTGCGGCGCTGGCTGGGGGAGGGGGTGCCCCCACTGGACGGCGACTATCCAACCGCATAGTATCCTTTTCATCCGCACAACCAACTGTGCGGTTGAATAGGAGTCATGGGCTGTGACGACACCAACACCCGATCCTGAGGACCTGACCGCTCGCGCGCGGATCAGGGACGCGGCCCTGCGGCACTTCGGGGAGCACGGCTTCGAGCGGGCGACGACCCGGGCGATCGCCGAGACCGCGGGCGTCTCCCCGGGGCTGCTGCGCCACCACTTCGGATCCAAGCAGGCGCTGCGCGAGGCGTGCGACGCCCACCTCGTCAAGCTGATCAGCGGGGTCAACGAGCAGGCGGCCGGCGACCCGAGCGGGGTGAGCGGCGTGAACCACGTCGCGGCCTCCATGGCCGCCCTCGGCCCTTACCAGCGGTACCTGGCGCGAGCCCTGACCGAGGGGTGGGCCGAGCCGGTGTTCGACGCGATGGTCCGGATGGGCGAGCAGTGGCTCGCGCGGCGGGACGAGCGCCGCTCCGATCCCGCCTTCGCCGACCGCAAGGCCAGGGCGACGGTGAGCACGGCGATGGCGCTGGCCGTCGGCATCCTCCACAAGCACGTGTCCCGGGGGCTGGGGGTCGACGTGTCCAGCCGGGAAGGCGCCCACCTGCTCGCCCTGGCCGTGCTCGACCTCTACTCCCATCCCTGGCTCGACCCGGAGGAGGCCGCCACGTACCGCGACGCCCTGGACAAGATCCAGGCGGACGCCGGAGCCACCCCCCGCGAGACCGAGGAGCACGGCGATGAGTGAAGCGATCTCCGTAACCGGCCTGGTCAAGACGTTCGGCACCACCCGCGCGCTGGACGGCCTCGATCTCGTGGTGGGCACCGGAGAGGTGCACGGCTTCCTGGGGCCGAACGGCGCGGGCAAGAGCACCACGATCCGCACCCTGCTCGGCATGCTGCGCGCCGACGCGGGCACCGCCCGGCTGCTCGGCGGCGATCCGTGGACCGAGGCGGCGGAGCTGCACCGCAGGCTGGCCTACGTCCCCGGCGATGTCACGCTGTGGCCCCAGCTGTCCGGCGGCGAGGTGATCGACCTGCTCGGACGGCTGCGCGGCGGGCTGGACGAGCACCGCCGCGCCGAGCTGCTGGAGCGCTTCGACCTGGACCCCCGCAAGAAGAGCCGCACCTACTCCAAGGGCAACCGGCAGAAGGTCGCCCTGATCGCCGCGCTCGCCTCCGACGTGGAGCTGCTCATCCTCGACGAGCCGACCACCGGGCTGGACCCCCTGATGGAGGAGGTCTTCCGCGAGGCCGTCAGGGAGGAGCAGCGCCGCGGAGACCGCACCGTCCTGCTGTCCAGCCATATCCTGGCCGAGGTCGAAGAGCTCTGCGACCGGGTGACCATCATCAAGGACGGGCGCACGGTCGAGAGCGGCACCCTGGCCGGACTGCGCCACCTCACCCGCACCTCCGTCCAGGCCGACCTGGCGGCGCCGGCGGACGGGCTGGCCGGCCTGCCCGGCGTGCACGAGCTGCGTACCGAGGGCAGCCGGGTGTGGTTCGACGTCGACACCGCCGACCTGGACCCCGTGCTGCGCCACCTCGCCGACCTCGGCGTACGCGGGCTGGTCAGCCGGCCCCCCACCCTGGAGGAGCTGTTCCTCCGGCACTACGACCGCACCGGCGGGAGCGGCGGGCGGCACGCGGGGGCGGGACGATGAGCGCTCTCACCGGCACCGGCCACCTCGCCCGCCTGGCGCTGCGCCGCGAGCGGGCCATCGCCCCCTGGTGGATCCTGCTGACCGTGTCCCTGGCCCTGACGATGGTCGCCTACGTCAACAAGAACATGGGCACCTACGAGCTGAAGCTCGCCTACCTCGACATCATCCGCGACAACGCCTTCCTCCAGGGGCTCGGCGGCCGGTCCGTCGAGCCGCGGCTGGAGGTGCTCGCCACGTGGCGCAGCGGCGGGTTCCTCTACGTGGCGAGCGCGTTCGCGGCCGTCATGTCGGTCGTCCGCCACACGCGGGCGGAGGAGGACGCCGGCCGCGGCGAGCTGGTCCGCTCGGCCGTGGTGGGCCGCCACGCCCAGCTGGCCGCCGCCCTGCTGGTGGCGGCGGGGAGCAGCCTGCTCGGCGGGCTGCTGACGGCCGTCGTGCTGATCGGGATCGGGCTCGAACCGGTCGGGTCGCTCGCCTACGGGGCCGCCGTCGCGGTGGCGGGCTGGGTGTTCGCGGGCGTCGCCGCCGTCGCCGCCCAGCTCGCGCGCAACGCCCGTACGGCCACCACGATCGGCCTGTCCGTCCTGGCCGTCTCCTACGTGATGCGCTACGCCGCTGACGCGAGCGGGCAGGACTGGCTGCGGTACCTGTCCCCGATCGGCTGGAGCCATCTGGTGCGGCCCTACCAGGACGAGCGGTGGTGGATGCTCGGGATCTCGGCCCTGGCCGCCGCCGTCCTGGCCGCCGGCGCCCACCGGCTGCTCGCCCGGCGCGACCTCGGCGCCGGGCTGCTGCCCGAACGCCTCGGGCGCGCGAGGGCACCGGAGCTGCGCGGCCCGACCAGCCTGGCCTGGCGGCTGCACCGCGGCCTGCTGGCGAAATGGACGGCAGGGGTCGCCTTCTTCGCGCTGGCGGCCGCCGGGCTGAGCCCGCTGGGCCGGGACCTGCTGTCGCGGCCGAGCCTCGTGGTCGACAACATCAGGCACACCCTCGGCCTGCCCGCGGACGAGATGCTCGGCGCCTACTCCTGGTACATGATCCTGATCCTCGCGTACGCCGTCGCCCTCTACCCGGTGCTCATGACGCTGCGGCTGCGCGCGGAGGAGATGTCGGGCCGCGCGGAGGCCGTCCAGGCCACCGCGGTGACCCGGCTCCGGTGGGCGGCCGGGCACCTGGTCGTGACCGGGCTCGGCACGACGGCGCTGATGGCCGCCGCCGGGCTCGTGTTCGGCACGCTGTACTCGGTGCTCGTGGGCGACCTCGCCACCGACCTGCCCCGCTTCCTGGCCGGGGCGCTGGGCGCCGTGCCGGCCGCCTGGTGCGTCGGCGCGCTGTGCCTGCTCGCCTACGCGGTGCTGCCACGGGCGAGCGCGGCGATCTGCTGGGCCGTCTGGGTCCTGACCGCCGTGCTCGGGCAGGTCGCCGGCCCCCTCTACGGGCAGTGGGGCGGCAGCCCGCTGGAGCCGTTCCACTACATCCCCAACGCCTTCGCGGCGACACCCGTGGCCGCGGGACCGGTCCTGGCGCTGCTCGCCGTCACCGCGCTCCTGCTCGGCGGCGCCCTGCTCGCCCTCCGCCGCCGCGACTTCGGGTGAGGCAGGGCTCCCGTCGTCCGGTGTCCGGTCAGTGTCCGGCGCGTGTCCTGGCCGTGGGCGGGCTGGTAGCACAGCATCGGCCGTACACCGGCGACCCCGCTGGATCGAGAGGAGAGCTATGACCCGCAAGGCGCTCATCATGGCGTTCCTGACGCTGCTGGCCTTCTTCGTCAGCACCCTCCCCGCCAGGGCAGGCGTCAGCGAGCGGTCCTCCGCGACCTCGCACGCGACGGCGGCGAACGTCCCCGCGACGGCGCTGCTCGCCTCGTGCTCCCCGACGCCGCCGCCGTGGTGGTACAACTACAGCGCGTCGTTCACCAGCACCGACCCGTGCAACAAGTGCCTTGAGATGGGAAGGGTGTGGAACGCCCGGGGCTACCAGTCGTACTGCTGGAAAGTCGCCGACTGGCGGATCGAGCTCTGGCTCTACCACCCGTAGGAACTCGCCGTGACCGGGGCCCGCCGGGTCATGCCGGCTCCTGGAGCCGGACGACGGCCTTGCCGATCGTGGACGCCCCGCTGTGCAGCAGGCCCAGGAGGGCTTCGGGCACCCGCTCGATGCCGTCCAGCACCGTCTGGCGGTGGCGGATCTCGCCCGAGCGCACCCAGGAGCCCACCTCGGCGCGGAAGGCGGGCATCTGGTCCAGGTGGTCGGAGACCAGGAAGCCGCGCGCGGTCGCCCGCTTGGTGACCAGCTCGTACAGGTTACGCAGGCCGTAGGGCTCCCGGCCGTCGTACTGGCTGGCCATCCCGCACAGGGCGAGCCGGGCGCCGACCCGGAGCCGCGCGATGGCGGCGTCCAGCTGGGCGCCGCCCACGTTGTCGAACACCACGTCGATGCCGTCCGGCGCGGCCTGCGCCAGGTGCTCGCCGGCCGCGCCGTCGTGGTGGTCGAAGGCGGCGTCGAAACCGAGGTCGTCCACCAGGTGCCGTACCTTGGCGGCGGACCCCGCGCTGCCGATCACCCGCTCGGCCCCCCGCAACCTGGCGATCTGGCCGGCGACGCTCCCGACCGCCCCGGCCGCTCCCGTCACGAACACCGTGTCGCCGGGTCGCACCGACGCCACCTGGGTGACGCCCAGCCAGGCGGTCAGGCCCGTCGCGCCGAGCACGCCGAGGTAGACCTCGGCGGGCAGCTCGCCGGTGTCGATCGGGACGACCCCGGACGCGTCGGTCACGGTGGCCTCGCGCAACCCCAGGAAGTGCTCGACCACCTGGCCCGGCTCGATGCCGTCCGCGCGGGACTCGACGACCACGCCGACCGCCGCGCCCTCCAGCGGCGCGTTCAGCGGGAACGGAGGGATGTAGGACGGGCGGTCGTCCATCCGGCCCCGCATGTACGGGTCCACCGACAGGTGGGTGTTGCGGACCAGCACCTGGCCGGGGCCCAGCTCGGGAATCCGGGCTTCGACCAGCGCGAGGTCGTCCACCGACGCCTGCGCGGACGGCCGCCGGACCAGGTGCCACTCCCGGGCGTACCCCTTGCTGGTGATCGTCGTCATCGGAACTCCTCCACAGATACTTGATCCAATCAAGCATCATCCTGGCACAGATACTTGAGTCCATCAAGTTGTTGTAGGGGTGGCCGCATGGCCGTCCCACAGGGGCCCGTCACCGCGTCGACGGATGCCGAACGAGCGATGGTCGACTTCGTCGACGCCTACGATCGCACCTACGAGACCACCGCCCTGACCGCCCGCGAGCAGGACCACCTCCACCGCCGGTCACCCCCTGGAGTTCACCACCAGCGCGGGGTCCAGGGTCAGTGTGGTCACGGCCAGCGCCAGGAACACGATCGCCAGGTAGAACTGGGGCACGAAGTCGTGGACGCGCAGGTGCGTGTAGAGGGCGCAGACGAAGTACAGGACGAGGCCCGCGGCGCTCGCCGTACTGATCAGGGGCACGCCGAGAAGGCCGAGCGCCAGCCCGAGCGCGCCCGCGACCTTGAGCGCCCCGATCGGGAACACCAGCCACGTCTCCGGCACTCCGGCCCGGTCGAGCGCCGGCCCGAGAGTCCGCATGATCGGCTTGAGGCGCGTCATGGCGGCGAGGCCGGAGAAGGTGTTGGCGGCGATCGTCACGATGGCGGTCACCTCATAGGCAAGGGACATGAGAGCTCCGTGGGATGGTCCGGTGGCGGCGCCGCTCGCCGGCAGCCGTCGATGGGTTGGCTCATGCGGCGGGCGGTTCGGGGAGGTGCGTGAGCTTGTCGGGGTTGCTGATGGCGTAGATGTCGCGCACCTGCGAACCGTCCGGGGTGAGGTCGACGACCATGACGGCGTACGGGGCGTTCTGGACGAACAGCACCGCGGACGGCTCGCCGTTGACCTGCCGGTACCGGACCTCCAGGCCCTCGACGGGCCGGGCGGTGCTGGCGACCAGCACGCGGGCCACGTTGTCGCGGCCGCGGACCGGACGCGGGCCGGCGGCGGACGACTTGCCGCCGCCGTCCGACCACAGGGTCACCTCCGGTGCCAGGAGCTCCATCAGGGCGTCCAGGTCGCCACCGAAGGCGGCGGCCACGAACCGCTCGGTCACCAGCCGCTGAAGGCGGGGGTCGATCCGGGTGCGGGGGCGGCGGGCCTGGACGTGCTCACGGGCGCGGTGGGCGAGCTGCCGCACCGCGGCGGGGGTCCGGTCGATCATCGCGGCGATCTCGGTGTGCTGGTACGCGAACACCTCGTGCAGGATGAACACCGCGCGCTCCAGCGGGGTGAGGGACTCCAGCACCACGAGAAGCGCGATCGACAGCGACTCCGCGCGCACGGCGTGGTCGGCGGCGTCGGCGGAGGTGACGAGGGGCTCGGGCAACCAGGATCCGACATAGGTCTCGCGCCGGCGGCGCAGCGCGGTCTGGTGCGCCAGGGCCTGGTTGACGGCGACGCGTACCAGGTAGGCGCGCGAGTGGCCGATCCGGGCCGGATCCCTGGACGACCAGGCCAGCCAGGTCTCCTGCAGGACGTCCTCGGTGTCGGTGACGCTGGCGAGCATGTTGTAGACGATGGAGAACAGCAGCTCCCGATGGGCCGCGAACAGCTGGGTGGCATCGGACATCGACAGGTCTCCCTCAACGTGTGACTGCTGCCTGAGAGCGCCGGCGGAGGCCGGCGTGTGACACCGTCCCGCCGAAAGTGACTCAGATCTCATCCCCGGCGAATCCGTTCACCGCTCGCTCGAACGCGGGCCAGGGCCGCAACGCCCCCGCCCGCCACCTGCTCCGCCAAGGCCGGGACGTGCGAACGCTGACCCGTGGCCCCGGGACGCGGCGTGACCCGCCAGGCGATCCGACGCCGCCCGCCGCCGCTGCCGGCGCGGAGAAAAACGACATGATCGTCCGTTGGCCTTGGCATGGGAGATGCGGACGGTGGACGAGGCCCTTCAGCCGGCGGCGAGAGCGCGGGCGGGCGGGCGAAGGTGATGGCCGGGCTGGGCGTGGTCGCGGCGGTCCTGGCGGGGCTGGTGGCGGGGGCCGGCGCGCTGTGGGCCGGTGCCGCCGCGAGCGGCAACCGGTACGTGGCGTCGGCCGCGGCCGCGGCGGTCCTGACCGGCGTCGCCTGGTATCTGTGCCGGTCGGCGCTGCGGCGCGTGGCGAGCGCCCGGGCGCGGCGCTGGGTGCCGATCGCGGTCGCCGGCATCGAGCTGGCGGCCGTGGCCGTCCCCGTCGCGGGCCTGCTGTTCGGCGGGCCGCCGTACCGGCCGGCGGTGGCCGGGCCCGGCACGCGGTACTGGGACCTGCCGACCGGCTCGCGCATCGCCTACGTCCGCACGCCGGCCGCGGGCGAGCGCAGGGAGACGCCGGTGATCCTCGTGCACGGCGGGCCGGGCTCCCCGGACCCCGAGCCGTCGCCGCTGGCCCCCGCGCTCGCCGCCGCGGGCTTCGACGTGTACGACTACCACCAGGTGGGCGCCGGCCTGTCCAGCCGGCTGCCCGACGTACGCGCTTACACGGTCGCCCGGCACGTGGCCGACCTGGACGCCATCAGGGCGGCGATCGGCGCCGACCGCGTCGTGCTGGCCGGCGTCTCCTGGGGCGGCCAGCTCGTCGCCGCCTACCTGGCCGCGCATCCCGACCGGGTGGCCCGCGCGGTCGTGGCCTCGCCGGGAACCCTGTGGTCCCCCGCCTTCCCGGGCAACCGGCACCTGACGGCCGGCGGGCTGCGCGACCAGAACCAGGTGCTGTGGGAGCACCACCCGCGTTTCCTGCTGGCGCACCTGCTCACCGAGGTCACCGGGCCGCGGACCGCGCACGCGCTGCTGCCCGACGAAGCGATGAGCGGCGAGTTCGAATCCCTCACCGGCGCGTTCGACATGCGGGCGGGCTGCCCCGGGCGGCCGCTGCGGGTGCCGCGCTCGGGGGCGGGGTTCGGGTTCTGGGCCAACGCCATGACCACGCGCGACGCGCGCGGCGTCGCCGACCCCCGGCCCGTGCTGCGCCGGGTCGCCGTGCCCGTGCTGGTGCTGCGCGGCTCGTGCGACTACCTGGCGCCCGAGGTGGCCCGCGAGTACGCCGACGTGCTGCCGAACGCCGTCCTCCGCACGATCGACGGCGCCGGCCACGACATCGCCCACGACCGGCCCGCCCCGTACGGGAAGCTGGTCACCGCGTTCCTGCTCGACCGGCTCCCCGCCTGAGCCGGCCGCCACGGCCCCTCCTGCTCGCCTCGGCAGGCTCTCGTACGCGCCCCGCCTCATCGCCGCAGGGCGGCCAGGGTGTGGAGAGGGTTGTCCAGGAGGCCGGCGAAGGCGAGCTCGGCGGCCCCGGCGAGCGTGGTGTCGGCGCCCAGGGCCGTCACCGCCAGGCGGACACGCTCGCGCGACACCGGCAGCACGTGCGCGTCGATCCGGGCGCGGACGCGCGACGCGGCACCCGGGTAGACGTCGCGGAGCATCCCGCCGAAGACCACGAGCGCCGGGTTGAACAGGTTGATGAGGTTGACGACGCCGACGCCGAGCCAGTCGCCGACGCGGTCGAGGGCGTACCGCGCGCGGGCGTCACCGGCCCCGGCGAGGGCGACCACGGCCCGGATGCCGTCGCGTCCGACGAGGTCGGCGGAGCGGCCCGCGTAGTCGAGCAGCGCCTCCTCTCCCACCTCGGCCTCCAGGCAGCCGCGCGACCCGCACAGGCAGGGCCTGCCGTCGAACGGGTTGACCAGCATGTGCCCGAGCTCGCAGCCGTAGCCCGCGTCGCCGTCCAGGAGCTCGCCCCCGACGATGATCCCGCCGCCGACGCCGACGTCCCCGTGCAGGTAGATGAGGTTGTCCACGTCGCGCCCGGCGCCGCGCACGTGCTCGGCGATCGCGCCCAGGTGCGCCTCGTTGCCCACCTCGACGGGAAGGCCGAGGCCGAGCCCGGCGGCCAGCTCCGGGCCGAACGCCTGATCCACCCAGCCGAGGTGCGGGCCGTACCGGACGGTGCCGTCGGCACGCCTGATCAACCCGCAGTACGACGCGCCGACACCCACGCACCTCGCGTCCGGGCCGGCCCCGGCGACCAGCTCGCGGCCGAAGGCGGCGAGGACGCCGACGACGTCCTCCAGATCGACCCCCGCGCGGGTGCGTACGGCCTCGCGGCGGTCGTGGACCCGGCCGCCGAGCCCGACGCGGGCCGCCACCAGCCGGTCCACGGCGACGTCGAAGGCGAGCCCGTACACCGTGCCCTGCTCCGGCATGACGACGATGGACGGCCGCCCCGCGCGGCCCTGACCGGTGGGGGCGTCCTCGCGGACCAGCCCGGCCGCGATGAGCTCGGCGGTCAGGTCCATGATGGTGCTGCGGTTGAGGCCCATCCGGCGGCTGAGCGCGGCCCGCGACACCGCGCCGTCCTGGTGGACGCGGCGCAGCACCTCGCTCAGGTTCCGCTGCCGCACCTGCTCCTGCGTCCGCACGCCCGCCGCCGATCCCGTCACCCCCGCCAGCCTAGAGCGTGTACGGAGTCGCGGTCAGGGGGATCCGCCCGCGGCGGGCCGGTGGAGCGCCCCGCCGACGGGGCCGGCGCGCCGGCACCGGACAGTAGAGTGATCACGATGACGGACCCGCGGCTGACCACCCACCGTGACCTCTCCACGGCCATCGCCCGCCACGACGACCGGGAGCTGGCCGAGCTGCTGGAGCGCGAGGCCGTGCCCCTCGGCACCGGCATCGGCGGGGCGTCCGCGCGGCTCGATCTCGGCGGCACCTCGGTCTTCGTCAAACGCGTGCCCCTCACCGAGCCCGAGCTGCGCCACCCGCACTCGACGGCCAACCTGTTCGGGTTGCCGCCCTTCTGCCAGTACGGCATCGGCTCGCCGGGTTTCGGCGCCTGGCGCGAGCTGGCCGCGCACACGATGACCACCGAATGGGTGCTGACCGGCCGGTTCCCCGGCTTCCCGCTGCTGTATCACTGGCGGATACTGCCCAACGCCGAGCCCGCCCCGCTGCACGGGGAGCTGGCCGACATCGACCGGGCGGTCGCCTTCTGGGAGGGCGCGCCCGGCGTGCGCCGCCGCCTCGAAGCGCTGGCGGAGGCGCCGGCGAGCCTGACGCTCTTCCTGGAGTACTTTCCCGCCAACCTGCACCAGTGGCTGGGCGAGCGGGTGCGCGCGGGCGACGCCGACCGCGCCTGCGCCCTGGCGGGCCAGGGGTTACGCGAGGCCGTGTCCTTCATGAACGCGGGCGGCCTGCTGCACTTCGACGCGCACTTCGAGAACGTCCTCACCGACGGGCACCGCCTCTACCTGACCGACTTCGGGCAGGCCGTGTCGAGCCGGTTCGACCTGTCGGCGGAGGAACGGGCCTTCTACCGCCGGCACCTCACCTTCGACCGCACCTACACGCTGACGTACCTGGTGAACTGGCTGGCCGGCACCTTCCACGGCGCCGACTGGCCGCGACGCCGCGAGCTGGTGCGGCAATGGGCGGCGGGACAACGGCCGGCCGGCGTGCCCGACGGGGTCGCGGCCCTGCTGTCGCGGCACAGCCCCCTGGCCACCGTGCTGAACGACTTCTACCACGCTCTGCAGAGCGACAGCAGGAAGACGCCGTACCCGCTGGAGGAGATCCGCCGGTTCCCGCCGACCGGTCGCGGCGCGTACTGAACGCGCGTCACCCCCACGCCCGGGTGCCACAGGATTCGGCCGAACCTGTCCGGCGACCCGGCCGCCACGACCGCGGCCAAGGCCGCGAAACACTGCGGAGCGGCGAGCCAGACGGTCCTCGCGGGGTCGGCGGTGTTCACCGGCGCCCAGCGGATCCACCACGTCGCCCCGCCCCCTCGTGAGCCGCGGTCAGAAGGTGGCGATCGGGTTGATCGGGCTGCCGGACGTGCCGGCGAGGCGCAGCGGCGCGACCGCGAGCTGGAAGTCCCACTGGCCCAGCTCGGCGGCCGTCGCCGCGCACGCCTCCAGGTCGCAGTTGTCGAGCATCCACAGGCCCATCGCGACCAGGCTCACGGCGTGGACCGGCATCAACACGTCGTCGTACCCCGACGGCTGAACGTCCTGAGGGCTGTCGGCGCCGATCAGCGCGACCTGCCGCTCGTGCAGCCACGGCAGGCAGGACGCGTGCCAGCCGGGCTGCGTGAAGCCGCCGTCCGCACCGGCCTCGTGCCGGGCGCGGCCGTGGCCGGTCCGCAGGAGCACCGCGTCGCCGGAGCGCACCCGCACGCCCTGGCGGCGCTCGGCCTCCTCCAGATCGTCGGGGAACACGCCCTGCCCCGGCTCCAGCCACGGCACGTCGCGGGCCCTCGCGACGTCCAGCAGGACACCACGCGTGACGATCCCGTCGGCCGCCGCCGTGACGGCCCCCCACGCCGATCCCGTCGCGGCGTCGACCAGCGCGTGCGACCGCCCGTTGTACATCGTGCCGTCCCAGAAGATGTGGCACGGCGAGTCGAGGTGGGTGAGCGTGTTGCCGTGGAAGGTGAGGCCGAGCCGCTCGGTCGAGAAGCCCCAGCGCCGGTCGTTGTGGAACGCGCCCGCCGGCATGTTCTCGGCGCCCGGCATGTCGGCGGCGTACGGGCACGCCGTCGTCGACCGCTCCATGTCGTCCGGCACGGCGACCTCCCACGCGCACGACACGCTCCTGCCGTGGCGCACGGCCCGCGCCGCCGCCAGCCGGACGTCGTCGGTGATGTGGTTGAGCGTGCCGAGCTGGTCGTCGTCGCCCCACCGTCCCCAGTTCGACAGCGTGTCGAAATATCCGAGCACGTCGTCCTGCGTGGGCATCGCTCGCTCCGCCGTCATCGCAGCATCGGCTCCTTCGGTCACGCGGCTTCGGGGCACCGCAGGCAGGTTATCCCGATCCGTCCTTCGCCATGACCCTGCCGGGAGCGGGAAAACGCGTTGCCCCGCCATCGCGTCGCCTGACATCCTCACGCCCGTGACCGCCGCCCGCCGCCCCGTCATGACCACCGTCGCCGTCCCCGTCGGCGTGCGCGACCTCCTGCCCGGCGACCTGCCCGCGTGCGCCTGGTCGGGTTCGGCCACCCACCTGCGCCAGGTGGGGCGGGCGCTGGCCCGCGCCGCGAAGGGGGAGGTGGACTATCTGGCGGTGTGCACCCCTGTGGACCTGCCTGTGGCCATCGGCGGCATCGACTACCAGGCCCGTGCGGGTGCCGGGACCCTGTGGCAGCTCGCCGTGCTCCCGGCGCTCCAGTCCCGTGGCCTGGGAACGCTGCTGATCGGCGCCGCCGAACGACGCATCGGCGACCGCGGCCTGCGCAGGGCGGAACTCTCCGTCGAGGAGGACAATCCCCGGGCTCGCGCCTTGTACGAACGCCTGGGCTACGTCGCCTATGGCCGAGAGCCCGAAGCCTGGGACGAGGAAGCTCCCGACGGTTCGGTACGCCGCCACGAGACCATGTGCGTTCTCATGCGCAAGAGCCTCTGAACCCCCGTCCCGTGCCCGAGACCACGAGAGGGGAGCGGGCGTGAGACCCATGCGGGCGGGTATCGACCTGACGGCGCTGCGGAGTCCCGCCTTCCGGCTGATCGCGCTGGCGCAGATCGGGTTCGTGACGGGGGAACAGGTCCTGGCGGTCGCCGTCACCGTCTCGGTGCTCAGCGCCGGGGGTGACGCGGCCGCGGTCGGTGTCGTGCTGGCCGCCAAGGGCATCGCGTCGTCATGCCTGCTCCTGGCCGGCGGGGTCTGGTCCGACCGGCTGCCGCGACGGCGGGTCCTGACCGTCATGCTCGCCGTCGATGCCGTGGCGGCGAGCGTTCCCATCCTCGTGGCCGGGCGTTCTGCCGCCGTGTGGTCGGCGGCCGCTGTCCTGTTCGTGATCGGGGCGGCGGAGGCCTTCATCCGGCCCGCGTTCAACGCCCTCCTGGCAAGCTCGCTGGACGAAGGCCGGCGGGTGTCCGGCCGGGCCCTGATCAACATCTGCACCCGGGTGGGGGTCATCGCCGGCCCGGTGACGGGCACGCTCCTCGCCGGCGGGAGCGGGGCCCTTCCCTTCGTCCTGGCGGCGCTGGCCTTCGCCGCCGGCGCGCTCGCCTTCCTCCGGGTGAAGGAGCCGCCGTGGACGCGGGTCGCCCGCCGTTCCCTGCTCGCGGAGGCGATGGCGGGGTTCGCCGACGCCGCACGGCGGCCGTGGCTGACGGCCCTTCTGCTCTTCTCGCCGATCAGCCTCATGTTCGTGATCGCGCCCAGCCAGGTGCTCCTGCCCGTGCTTACCCGGGACACCTTCGGCTCCTACACGGCGTACGGCACGGCCCTGGCGTGCTACGGCGCCGGCGGGCTGATGAGCAGCCTCACGATGATGGCCTGGCGGCCGCGGCGCCCGGGAGTCGTGGCCATGTGCTCGATGTCCCTCTACGCCGTCGTCCCTCTCGGCCTGCTGTACGCCCCTTCGGCCTGGGTGCTCTTCTGCTGCTACCTCGCGGCCGGCTTCGGCGTGGAGACCTACGCCCTCTGCTGGGACGTCGCGTTGTACCGCGAGGTGCCCGGCCACCTGATCGGGCGGATCACCTCGCTGGCCTGGCTCAGCACGTTCGGCCTCATGCCGTTCGGCCAGGCGGCCACCGGGCCGCTGACGAGCCTGGCCGGCGAGCGAGCCGTCCTCCTGGGCGCGGCGGGGCTCGTGCTCCTGATCCCGCCGTGCCTGCTCCTCGTTCCCGGGATGGCCCGGCTACGGGGCACGCGCCCGTCGGGTCTCAGCTGATGGTGGCGGGAACTTTCCCGCTTCGCGCGTCGTCGTACTCTCACGATCGGCTTGTCGGTATCGGGGAGTTCGTCATGAGGGCGTTGCGTGCGATCGCACGGTCGGCCGCCGCGCCGGCCCTCGTGAGCTGTACGACTCATCGCGCCGCGTCACGGCCCACCGCGCGGGCCGCCGTGGCGCGGCAGCCCGTCCCGGCCCTGCCCACGCCGACCGCGACCACCGACCCCGAGCTGAGCCTGGATCGCGGCCACCTGGACCCGCACTTCCGCTCCTTCCGCACCGCCACCGCCACCGCCGCCGCCAGGCCCTCGGACGGCACGGAGATCACCAAGCTGGTCCAGCACCACCACCCGTGAACGACCCCGGCGCACCCCGGCCCGCGCCCGCTCCTCCGGAGGCACGTTGTCCATGCGTCTTCATCCAGGCGAGACCGAGGCCGCCGGCTGGCGGGTGGTGACCGTGCTCGACGCCGTGCGGCGGCTGCGCGACGCGTCACCCGGCGTCACCGGACGTCCGCGGGTGATCGCGATCGACGGCCGGGGCGGCGCCGGCAAGACGACCCTGGCCGGGCGGTTACGGGAGGCGGTGGCCGGTTCCGCCGTCGTGCACACCGACGACGTCGCGTGGAACCACGCCTGTTTCGACTGGGGCGCCGTGCTCGTCGAGAACGTCCTGCGCCCCCTGCACCGGGGCGAGGCGGTGGACTTCCGCCCCGATGCCTGGAAAGACCACGACCGGCCCGGATCGATCACCGTCCCCGCCGGCGCCCCCGTCGTCTGGGTCGAGGGCACCGGCGTCATCCGCGAGGAGCTCGCCCCGTGGCTGGACGCCTCCGTGTGGATGCAGGGTGACCTGGACGAGCAGGAGCGCCTGCTGGTCGCCCGGGACGGCGACTCCCCCGAGCAGCTGGAGCACGTGGCGAACTGGCTGCTGGAGGAGTTGCCGTTCCTGGCGCGGGAGCGGCCGTGGGTCCGCGCCACCATGATCGTCGCCGGCCCGCCGCACCTCGCCCACGACCCGGACACCGAGCTGGTCGTCGCCCCGCCGGTCAGCCCCGAGGCCGGCCGCCCGTAGGCGAACATGGGGGTGAACGCGTCGCACCGCTTCGTCGCGGTGGCGCGGCCCTGCGGCGGGTGAAGCCCGGGAAGGCCGTTCCTACCTTTCTCTCCCCTTTCGCCGGATATCGACGGACAATCAGAGGGCGTCTCCGGTCAGCACCTCTGGCCGGCCCCCGTACGACACGCTCGATTGCCGGATGGAAGGAGAAGCACGCGGTGGCGACGGCTGAGGTGGTGCCGAGACGATGGTCCCTGGTGGGCCGTGACGCGGAGCTGGAGGCGTTCGGGGCGGTCCTCGACGACCCCGGGTGCAGCGGTTTCCTCATCTTCGGGGAGCCCGGCGTCGGCAAGACACGGCTGGCGGAGGAATGCCTCGCCCTCGCCGACCTGCGAGGACACGCCGTGGCCCGCGCCGCCGCGACCGGCGCGGCGGCCGAGATCCCCCTCGGGGCGATAGCCCATCTGCTGCCGGACGGGGTGGACCTGTCGCACCCCGTCGCGGGCTTCGCCGCGGCGGTCCGGCTCATGTCGCGGGCCTACGCCGCGACGGCCCGCCTCGTCCTGCTCATCGACGACCTGCACCTGCTCGACTCCGCCTCGGCCCTGCTGCTGCGCCAGCTCATGGAGACCGGCGCCGTCTTCCTGGTGGGCACGGTACGCTCGGACGCCTCGTCCGGGGAGAGCGCCGTGACGCTCGGGCGGGGCGACGCCGTCCATCACGCCGACCTCGCGCCGCTGACCTGGCGGGAGGTGAGCGAGCTCCTCGGGGCCGCCCTGGCCGGGCACGTCCACCGCGAGAGCGTCGACCGATTACACGCCGCCAGCGGGGGCAACCCGCTCTACCTGGGCGAGCTGGTGCGCGGCGCGCTGGCCGAAGGCCGGCTGACCAACGACGGGGAGATCTGGCGGCTGGCCACCGACGAGCCCCTTCCGGTCACCCGCCGCCTCACGGACCTGATCCGCCACCGGCTCGCGACGGTCGCCCCGCCCGCCCGCCGCGTCCTCGACGTCCTCGCGCTGTGTGGCCCGGTGTCCGTCGCCGACCTGGAGCGCGATCCCGGCGCCGACGTCCTGGACGAGCTGGAACGGGCCGGGCTGGTCACCGTCGTACGGGAACGGCGGCGCGCGTACGCCCGCCTGGCACACCCCCTCTACGCGGAGGTGCTGCCCGCGGACGTCACCGAGCCGCGCCGCCGGGAGATCCTGCGCGAGCAGGCGGACCGGCTGGAGGCGACCGGCGCCCGCCGCCGGGAGGACGCCATGCGCCTGGCCTCCTACCGGCTCGCCGGCACCGGCACCGCCGATCCGGCCCTGCTCCTCCAGGCCGCCCGGCTCGCCGCGTACGGCGACGACCACGCCCGCGCGCTCGCCTTCCTCCGGGCGATCCCCGAGGAGGAGCTGACCTTCCCCGCGCTGCTCCTGCTCGGCCGCACGCTGTCGGAGGCGGGCCGGCCGCTGGAGGCCGAGGACGTGCTGCGCAGGGCGGACGGGACGGCCAGGACGGAGTCCCGCGCGCTCGCGGTGGCGCTGGCGCGCACGCACAACCTCATGTGGTGCCGGGGCGCCGCCCGCGAGGAGGCCGTCGCCGCGAACGACGCCGCGCGCGACCGCGTCACGAGCCCCGCGGGCCTGCGGGCGCTGCGGGTGAACGAGGCCAACATCGTCTCCAGCCTGGGTCACCACGCCGAGAGCCTGGCCCTGCTCGACGGCATGCCGGACGAGGAACCGCCGGTGGACGACATCGCGGGCGTGATCGCGTGGACGGCCGCCGCCGCGACGAGGGCCAGCGCGCTGTCCTTCCTGGGGCGCGGGCAGGAGGCGGTGCGGTGGGCCGAGCGCGCCGTGGCCCTGTGCGTGAGGGCGCGGGACGAGGGCCGCGGGTACGCCCCGCAGGAGGCCGCCGCGCGCTCCGCCCTCGTCCTGGCCCTGACCGAGAGCGGGCGCCTGGAGGAGGCCCGCGTCACCGGCGAGCACGCCTACACCGACCCGGCCGGGGCACCGACCGGCTGGCAGCGCACCCTCCTGCTCTTCCCGCTGGCCCGCAACGCCTGGCTGGCCGGCCGCCCGGCCTCGGCGCGCCGCTGGTACGCGGAGATCGTGCACGACACCCGCCCGCAGGGAGTGATCATCCGTCCGCTGGCCCTGACCGGGCTCGCGGCGGCGGCCGCGCTGCAGGGTGACGTGCGCGCGGCGGAGGCCGCCCTCGCCGAGCACGCCGGCCTCGCGGCCCCGGCGGCGCGGGTGCCCGAGGAACGGCTCGGCGAGGCGTGGACGCACGTGGCGCGCGGGGAGCGGGGCGAGGCCAGGAGGGTGCTCCGGGCGGCGGCAGCCGAGGCCCGCGAGCGGGGCCAGTTCTCCTCCGAGGCCGTGCTGCTGACGGACCTCGCACGGCTCGGGGCCGCCGCCGAGGTGGCGGGCCGTCTCGCGGAGCTGGCGAGGGCCGGGGGTCCCTTCACGGCCGCCCGCGCGGAACTGGCGGCCGCACTGGCCGCGGCCGACCCGGACGGCCTGTCGGCGGTGGCGGGCGACCTCGACCGGATGGGGGCGGGCCTGCTCGCGGCGGAGGCGGCGGGCGCGGCGGCGGAGCTGTGGCGCCGCGCGGGGAACTCCCGGCGGGCGTCGGCCGCCGCCGCGCGTTCGGCCGCGAACGCCGCCAGGTGCGAGGGCGCGCGGACCCCCGTGCTGCGGACGGCCGGCGCGGCGACGCCGCTCACCGCCAGGGAAGGGGAGGTCGCGATCCTGGCCGCCGAGGGGCTGGCCAGCAGGGACATCGCGGCCAAGCTGTCGATCTCGGTGCGGACGGTGGACAACCACCTGCAGCGTGTCTACGCGAAGCTGGGCGTCTCGACCCGCGGGGAGCTGGCCGGCCGTCTCGGGCACCGGAGCACGTGAGCCGGCGGGCCCCGCCCGTGCCGGGTGGCACGGGCGGGGCCCGGAGGTCGCGGGCGGGACCCGGAGGTCGCGGGCGGCGCGTCAGGCCGCTTCGAGCCAGTAGTCGGAAACCCCGAACAGGCAGCCGGGCTCGTTCTGCGAGGGGGTGGTGAAGCTCGCCCAGCGCCCCTCGACGACGGTCTTCACCTCGCCCCGGTAGGTGAACCCCCACGAGCAGCTGGTGACGAGCCGCACCCGCGCGCTCATGACGAACGCCTTGGTATGGCACTCGTTGGCGAAGGCACGGTAACCGGAGGGTTCATAGGTGTCGTGGTAGGTTCCGGTCGCCCACACCGGACAGGCCACCTTGTCCGTCTCCAGATACTTGCCGACGGCGGCCGCCGGGGAGGACGAGCCCAGGACGGCGATCGCGGCGACGGCGGCGCCGGCCGTCGCCAGCGCTTTCTTGACGGCATTCTTCACGGCGTTTCCTGTCCTCTCGAATTCACGACGGGCTTTCTCACAACGCTGACGAGAACGCCACCGTGACGTTCTCGCTGCCGAGGGTGAGCTTGCTCTGCGGCAGGTTGCTGGCGTAGCAGGCGAACTGGGCGATGCAGAGGTTGACCGAGCGCGCCATGTGGGAGAGGAAGCGCGAGCCGGCCCCGGTGGTGTTGGTGCCGATCGCCGCGCCCACGGGGGCGTTGAGCACGTCCGTGACCAGGCCCTGCGGGTAGACGACGGAGCTCTTGTCGGTGAAGTAGTCGCCCCGGTTGTAGGGGGCCCAGGTGATGACGCGGGTCGTCTCCCAGCCCGAGATCTGGTTGGCCGTGCAGTAGGAGAAGGCGTGGTGCCAGGTGTAGATGGTGGTGCCCGACCAGGACGTCAGGGTCAGCGGGACGTCGATGTTCAGGCATAACTGCTGGTACGACGCCAGCGCCGCGCGCAGCGCGGAGGAGTCCCGGCCGCCGGAGCGCTGGGGCGGGTCCACCTTGGTGACGACCGGGGTGCCCACCTTGGCCGAGACCGGCACCGTACGGGCGAGCTCGGGGTCGTTCTTGATGATCTCCAGGTCCGCGGCGGTGGCCTTGCCCGACACGGCGTGCTCGACGGCGGCCCTGACGTCGGCCTCGGAAGGGTGATTCGCGGCGTTCGCCGGGCCCCCGATGGCCGTCACCGCCGTGGCCGCGACAGCGAGTCCCGCTGAAACGGTGCGGAGTTTCATTCTCATCATTCCCCTTCGAAATCGGAATTCCGCCTTCCGGCAGAAGAAACTCTGGCAGTCGCGAAATTCGGGGGGCAGAGTAATGACTACTCATTTCCGGGTACGCGATTCCTCATGCTCACCGCGGCCGGCGGGCCGGCCGGTGAGCGCTCGTCGCCGCGCCCCGCGCCGCCCCGCCGCGCGCACTGGCACGGCGGGGCCGGGCGGCGATAATGGGGTGATGCCGGATCCGTGGAAGGTTCCCGAGGCCGAGGTGGTCGCTCTGGTGGCGTCCGCCGGAGGGCTGGACGCGCTGTCGGCGGTGCTGCGGGAGCTGCCGGCGGACCTTCCGGCGGCGGTGGTCGTGCAGCAGCACCTGGGCGGCCGGGGCAGCGTGCTGCCCCAGATCCTGCGGAGGCTGACCGGGCACCAGGCGGAGTGGGCGGCCGACGGCGCGGCCCTGGTGCCGGGGCGGGTGAGCGTCTGCCCGCCGCGCCGGCAGCTGGAGGTCCTGCCCGACGGCACGTGCTCGCTGAGCCCGCTGGCGCCGCTGGAGCAGCGGCCCCGGCCGCACGACGTCCTGCTGACCTCGCTGGCCGACTCCTTCGGGACGCGCGCGGTGGCCGTCGTGCTCAGCGGATCGGGCAACGACGCGGCGGCGGGCGTGGCCGCGCTGAAGGCCCGCGGCGGCCTGGTCATCGCCCAGAGCGAGGACAGCGCTGAGTACCCGGCGATGCCGGGCGCCGCCGCGCGCGCCGGCGCCGACCTGGTGCTGCCGCTGCACGAGATCGCCGGCGTGCTCGCCGACCTCGCCGCCGGCGCGCCGGTGGCGCGGCCGGGCTCGGAGCGCGAGGCGATCCTGGCGACGTTCGGCGAGCCGGGCGAGGTGGCCGCCGCCGCGCACCAGATCGACTGGGACGCCACGCCGCTCGGCCAGGTGCACCTCTGGCCGGCCTGCCTGCGCGCGGTGGTGCGCCTGGCGATGGACGCGCCCGAGCCGGCGGCGGTCCTGTGGGGGCCCGAGGGGCTGACGCTGGCCAACGACGCGGCCACGGCGTTCCTGCGCCGCGCGCCGCTGGAGGTCCTGGCCCGGCCGCACGACGAGGTCTTCCCCGAGGCGCGGGCGCGGCTCGCGCCGCTGCGGCAGCGCGCGCTCAGCGGGCGGACCGCGTACGCCGAGCGGTTCAGGAGCGCGCTGCTGCGCGACGGGCGGCTGCGCGACGCCTGGTGGGACGTCGGGTTCCGCCCCGTCCGCGACCTGGACGCGCGCGTCGCCGGCGTCCTCGCCACCTTCCGCGAGCGTACCGGCGAGGTGCTGGCCGCGCGGCGGCTGCGCACGCTCAACCGGCTGGCGTCCGCGCCTCCGGCGCCCACGCGGCGCGAGGAGCTGCGGCAGGCGCTCGCGGGGCTCGGCGAGGCCGAGGACCTGCCGTTCGCGATCGCCTACCTGCTGGACGGCGGGTGGGCGAACCTCGCGGGCGCGAGCGGCGTGGCGGAAGGCGGCGCGCCGGCCCCCCGCGCCCTGCCCCTGACGGCCGGCGGGGCCTGGCCGCTGGCCGAGGTGGTGCACACCCGGCGGCCGATCGTGCTGGACGACGTCCACGAGCGCTTCCGCGGGCACGTCTTCGGTCCTGAGCGCCTGACGGTGCGCCGCGCCGTGCTGCACCCCTTGTACGACAGGACGGAGGGCCAGGCGAGGGACAAGGTGTCCGGGGTGCTCATCCTCGGCACCGAGCCGCGGTTACCGCTGGACGACGCCTTCGGCGAGTTCCTCTCGCTCGCCGCCGGGACGATCGACACCAGGCTGGCCGGGGCGGGCGAGCGTGACCGCGCGCGCAGGCAGCTGAAGCGGCTCGCCGAGCTCGACCGCGCGAGGACGGCGTTCTTCTCCGACATCTCCCACGAGTTCCGCACGCCGCTGACGCTGATGCTCGGCCCGCTGGACGAGCTGCGCAGGCACCCCGACAGGACCGCCGGCGAGCAGGCGGCGTACGTCGACCTGCTCGACCGCAACACCCGGCGGCTGCTGCGGCTGGTGGACACGCTGCTGGACTTCTCCCAGATCGAGGCCGGCCGGATGCGCGCCAGGTTCGCCCCGACCGACCTGGCCGCGCTGACGGCCGAGATCACCGCGATGTTCCACAGCGCCGCCGAGGCCGCCGACCTGAAGCTCACCCTCGACGCGCCGCCGCTGCCGGAACCGATCTGGGTGGACGCCGAGATGTGGGAGAAGACGCTGTCCAACCTGCTGTCCAACGCGCTCAAGTACACCTGGACCGGGACGGTCGGGGTCACCCTGCGGGCGCTGGCCCAGCACGCCGAGCTGGTGGTGCGCGACACCGGCGTCGGCATCCCCGCTGAGGAGCTGCCGCACGTCTTCGAGCGTTTCCACCGCGTACGCGGCGCCGGCGGGCGCTCCCACGAGGGCGCCGGGATCGGGCTGGCGCTCGTCCAGGAGCTGGTGCGCATCCATCACGGCCGCGTCCGCGTCACCAGCCACGTGGGCGAGGGGACCACGGTCACGGTGTGGGTGCCGCGCGGCGCGCGTCCCAGGATCCAGGACACCTCCCGCCCGGCCGACCGGGCCGCCCCCGCCGGGAGCCTGGCGACGGCGCTGGCCGGCGAGGCCGCCCGCTGGGAGACCGGCCCGCCGACCGGCCCGCAGTCGGGCTCGCCGACCGGCCCGCAGCTCGGTCCGCAGACCGGCTCGCAGTCGGGCCCGCTATCGGGCTCGTGGGCCGGTCCCGCTGACGCGGTCGGGACCGGCGGACGGCTGCCGCTGCGAGCCCCGGGAGCCCACGTCCTGATCGTGGACGACGACGGTGACCTGCGCGACTACCTGACCCGGCTGCTCGCCCCGGCCTGGCGCGTGACCGCCGCCGCCGACGCGGCTCAAGCCCTGGCACTGATCCGCGACCGGCGACCGGATCTGGTGCTGGCCGACGTGATGATGCCCGGCCTGGATGGTTTCGCTCTGCTGCGCACCATCCGCGCCGATCCGATCCTGGCCACGCTGCCGGTCCTCCTCCTCACCGCCCGCGCCGGCGAGGAGACCGCCATCGAAGGGCTGCTCGCCGGCGCCGACGACTACGTCGTCAAACCGTTCTCGGCCCGCGAACTGGTCGCGCGCGTCGGCGCGCAACTCGAACTGTCCCGGGTCCGCCGGATCAACCAGGAACGGCTGAGCCTCTTCCTGGAGACCGAGAACGTCGGGATGTTGTACTTCGACCACACCGGCACCGTCGTGGACGCCAACCAGGTCTTCCTGCGGATGAGCGGCTACACCCGCGACCAGATCGAGGCCCGGGCCCTGACCTGGCAGGCCATGACGCCACCGGAATGGCTGCCGGTCAGCGAGGCGCAGCTGGAGCTTCTGGCCGCCACCGGCCGGATCGGCCCCTACGAGAAGGAGTACATCCTGGCCGACGGCACCCGCCGCTGGATGTTGTTCGTCGGCCGCGGCCTCGCCGACGGCGACATCTGCGAGTACTGCATCGACATCACCGACCTCGACGACGCCCGGGGCGCCCCGCGCCCTGCGCGGTGAGACCGCGGCGCCGGGCCACTGGACCCGGGGCCGCCCGCGCACCCGGCTCATCCGTCGGCCGGCGGCTCCGCCCGCGACTCGTCGTCACCACTGCTCAGCCACCGGCGCCGCAGCTCCACCGCCTGCTCGGCGAGGTACTGGGCCCGGTGCCGCGCCGCCACGGCGCTCTGGCGGGCCAGCTCGCCCTGCCGGGTGGCCTCCGCGATCCGCTCCCGGAGATCGCGCGCACTCGCGGACACCCACCCGGTCGCCAGGTCGTCCACGCGAGCGGCGGGTGGCTGGTCCCGCTCCACCACGACCTCGCCCGCCACGATCCCGCCCGCCGCGATCCCGCCCGCCGCGACCTCCTCCATCGCGATCCCGCCCGCCGCGGCCTCCTCCATCGCGATCCCGCCCGCCGCGGCCTCCTCCATCGCGCTCTTGGCCGCCGCGACCTCCTCCGCCACGCTCGCCTGCTCGCGCTCGATGGCGTCCTGCTCGCGGTCGGCCCGCGTCGCCTGCCGGTCGGCGTGTGCGGCGGCACGATCTCGCGCGCCCGCTTCACGGTCACGCCGCGCCTGCAACCGGTCCTGCCCGGCGCCGGTCGCGTCGGCTCGGGCCGCGTGACGCTCCTTGTCCATCAACGCCCACGCGTCACGCAGCCGGATGCGATCCTGCTCGTTGCGTTCCCGGTCGGCGTCCCGCATCCGCCACTCCCCGGCCGCCTGCGTCCCCGCCGGGCCCTCGCCGTCCGACCGCCCGCCGTCCGGCCGCCCGCCGTCCACCTGCCCGCCGTCCACCTGCCCGCCGTCCACCTGCCCGCCGTCCGGCCCCGCGATCGTGCCGTCACCCGAACCGGCAGCCCGATCGCGCAGCTCGGCTGCCTTCAGCAGCTCGTACACGGCCTGGTCGCTGGCCTCCATCGCGGCCCGGGACCCCCGGCCCTCCCGGCGGCGCGCGACGGCGTCGGCATCACGCTGAGCCGCCGCCTCGTCCCGCAGCCGGGCGATGGAATCCCGCTGCTCCGCTGCCTCCTCCCTGTCCTCGGCCAGGCTCGCGCGCAGCTCGGCGGGCGAGGGAGGCGGCCTCACCACGCCGCCGCGCGCCTCGTCGAGCCGGCCGCGCAACACCGTGGCCAGCCGCTGGGCCTCGGCGCCGAGCGGAAACCCCCTGGCCTGGACGCTCACCTGCTCCAGCACCGCCAGGACCGCCAGGAGCTCCTGCTCGTTCACCATCTCTGGACCTCCCAGCGGGGGAGAAGCGCCGCCACTGACCTCGCCACTGGCACTGCCACTGACACTACGCTCGGCTCCGGCCCGGCGCATCCGCGGTCCGGGGCGCGGGCATCCGGTCGACGCGCGCCCGCCCGCCCGCCCGGCCGGATGGCAGTCATGTTCGCTATATTTAGTAAATGGTGAATTTGACGTCGACGCTGGCGTTGCACGGTTGTGCTCTCCACTACGCCGACAGTGGCGGGGACGGCGTCCCCGTGGTGTTCTCGCACGGCGCCGGGGCCGACCACGTGATGTTCGAGGCCCAGTTCGAGTACGTACGGGCCCAGGGCCATCGGGTCGTGATGTGGGACCTGCGCGGCCACGGCGCGTCCCGCCCGGCCGGGGCCGGCTTCACCGCCGAGCGGGCGATCGCGGACCTGCGCGCGCTGATCGAGCACCTCGCGCTCGACCGGCCGGTGCTCGTGGGGCAGTCGCTCGGCGGCAACCTCGGCCAGGCGTTCGTACGGCGCCATCCGGACCTGGCCCGGGCGCTGGTCGTCATCGGCGCGACCTGGAACACCGCACCACTGTCGTGGAAGGAGCGTCTGCTGGTGAAGACGGCCGCGCCGAGCCTGGCGATGATCCCGGCCAGGCACCTCCCCCGCCTGATGGCCGAAGCGTCCGCGGTCACCCAGGCCGCGCGGGCCGATGCGAGACGGGCCTTCTCGCAACTGCCGAAGAAGGAGTTCCTCCAGGTGTGGCGGGCAACTGTCGGCTTCCTCGCCTCCGACCCCGGCTACCGCACGCCGGTTCCGCTGTGCCTGATCCGGGGCGGGCACGACCGGACCGGCAACATCGCCACGGCGATGCCCGCGTGGGCGCGGGCCGAAGGCGTCGAGGAGGTCGTCATTCCCGGCGCGGGCCACATCGCCAACCAGGACGACCCCGGGGCGGTCAACGAGGTGATCGGGACGTTCCTGCGTACGCTCCCCGGGCCGAGGCGGGCGTCGTGACGAGCGCGACCAGGCGGCGCGCGTTCGTCACGTCGGTGGGCGACCTGCTGGCCTCGTGGAACCTGCCGCACGTGACCGGCCGTGTCTACGGGCTGCTCCTGGTCACCGAGGAGCCTGCCTCTCTCGACGCGATCGCCGCCGAGCTGGAGCTGAGCAAGGGGGCGGTGAGCACCGCGGTACGGCAGCTCAACGCGTGGGGACTCGCCAGGGTGATGCCGCAGCCGGGCAGCCGCAGGCTCCTCATCGAGGCCACGGCGGGGATCGAGGCGCTGCTGGAGGCCAGCCACGCGCGGGCCAGATCCCTGATCGCCGCCCTGCGCGACGGCGAGGGTCTGGTCGGCCCCGGCCCTGCCCAGGACCGGCTCCACGACGTGATCACCCTGTTCACCAGTTACGTCGGCGTCGGGGACCAGATGCTCGGCATGAGCCGTCGGCAACCCCCTGGACCTGGTGCGGGGTCTCGGTGAACGCCGATCGCGCGCGGCCGGGACGTCCTTCCGCTCAGCGCAGTACGGCCGTCAGCAGGTCGGTGCCCAGCGCCGTCAGGCCCGGGAGGTTGAGGGCATGGCGGACGTAACGACCGTGGCGCTGGGCCGTGAGCAGGCCCGCGCGGCGCAGGACGGCGAGGTGGCGGGAGACCTCCGGGGCCGAGAGCTCCCAGGCGTGGGCCAGCTCGCCGGTGGTGTGCGGGCCGCGGGCGAGGGTGCGCAGCAGCCGCAGCCGTACCGGATGCGCGAGTGCCTCCAGCCGTAGCGTGACCGTTTCCAGCGACACCGGCTCCGACGGCCCCGTCTCGGCCACGGGGTACTGCACCACCGGCTGCCAGCCGGGCGCGTGGACCACCACCAGGTGCGGGCGGCCGAAGACGCTGGGGAGGAAGGTGACCCCCGCCCCGTGGGCGGTGGTGGTGTTGTCCTGCAGCTTGTCCACGACGATGCAGGTGCCGTCCGGCGCCAGGGTGACGGCGCCGGAGACCGACGCGAGTGCCGCCCCGAGGCCCTGGCGCTTCAGCAGGTCGTTCTTCAGGCGCAGGTCGGTGGCGAGCCGCACGGCGATGTCGGTCCAGGCGGCGTCGAAGAAGGCCGCGGCGCACTGTTCGAGGGTGTGACGCACCCGCGCCCGCACGGCGGCCGGGTCCGCGAGCAGCCGCTCCGCGAAGGCCTCCTGGAGCGCGCCGCGGGCCTGGGCCAGGTCCAGGGCCCGCTCGCGCGCCGTGGCGTCGGCGAGCGGCGACGGCGCGGCGAAGTTGACCCGGTTGCTGCCGCAGGTGGTGATGAGCGCGGCGGTCACATAGGTCTCGTCGTCGATCAGGTCGACATCGTCCAGTTCCTCGGCGAGGGTCGGCCGGGGACGGGCCGGGACCAGGAAGTCGGCTCGCGAGGACCGCCAGAGGAACTCCGCCTCCCGCAACCGCTCGGCCAGCTCCGGCCGCAGCCCGGCCCAGACCTCCGCGGCCCAGCCGGCGAGCTGCGGGTGATGCTCGGGCTCGGCCAGCACGTGCAGCATCGCGGTCAGCTCGGCCAGCGGGGAGGCGGCGAACCGCAGCCGCCCGGACGGCAGGCCGCCGATGTCGATCCTCAACGTCATCCCTCCATCATCGCGGTCCGGGCGGCCGGCGGCCGCGACGATTGACGGTGTCCGTCAACCGACGTGGCCGGCCCTGCGGCCGGGCGCATCGTTGGCGCCATGGCAACCACCACCAAGATCCGGCCGCGCGCCCTCGTCCGCGCCTCCGGAGGCCCCCGCTATGCCGTCGCCCTGGCCGTGGACGCGCTCGGCACCGGCCTGCTGCGTCCCTTCCTGCTGCTCTACGGGGTGCTGGTGCTGAGGCTGTCCGCGCCGGTCACCGGCGTCGCCATGACGGCCGGCGTGGTGGTGGGCCTGGTGTGCGTGCCCGCGGTCGGCCGCTGGCTGGACCGGGGCGCGCGCAGCACGGTCGTGGCGGCGTCGATGCTGGTACGGGTGCTGGGCGTGGCGCTGCTGCTGGCCGCTCCGGCGGGGCACGTCTGGCTGTTCGCGGCGGCGGCGCTCTTCCTCGGCATCGGCAACCAGTCCTGGCCGGCCGCCCACGCGGCCCTCGTGGCCACGGTCGCCCACGGCCGCGAGCGGGACGCCGCTCTCGCGGCGGGCCGCGCCCTGCGCAACGCCGGCCTGGGCGCGGGTGCCCTCATCGCCACCGCGTGCCTGGCGGGCGGCACCACCGCGTTGCGGGTGCTGGCGGTCGTCACCGGGCTGGCCTATCTGGCCGCGGCGGCCCTGACCTGGTCGGTCCACCTGCGTACGCACCCGGCCGCCGCTCCGGCCGAGGGCGTGGCCGGCGGGCCCGCCCCCCGGATGCGCGCGCTGCCGGCCGCCAACGTGGTCTACGTCTTCTGCCTCAACGTCCCGGAGATCGCGCTGCCCCTGGTCCTGGTGACGCAGTTGCACGCGTCCCCGGTGTGGTCGGCGGCGATCTTCGTGGCGAACACCGTGCTGGTGGTCACCCTGCAGGTCCCGGTCACCGTCCTGATGTCCCGCTTCCCCCGGCGGGCCGTGCTGGCTCTGGCCGGCGTGGTGCTCGCCGCGTCCTATCTCGGCTTTCTCGCGGCCACCGGGCTGGGACCCGGCTGGGGCGCCCCGGCGGTCGCCGCGGTGTCCGTGGTCTGCACCATCGGCGAGATCATCTATGCGGGCAGCGCGACCGCGCTCGTCACCGCCCTCGCCCCGGCCCACCTCCTGGGACGCGCACTCGCCCGCTTCCAGCTCTCCACGGGCTTCGGCCTCGCCGTCTCGCCGGCGGTCATCACCGCTCTGGCCTCCCACGGCCCGGCCGCCCTCTGGGGCGGCCTCGCCGGCGCGACGCTCCTGTCCGCCTCCGCCGTCGCCGCCGAGAAGGACCGGGGAACGCGGCTCGGCGGCCTCCGCCGCCGGGCGCGAGCAGGCGGGTGAGCCCGCCGTTCCCCGGCACGGACGGTCACGGGGCGGTGCCCGCGCCGGGCCGCGGGCGGAGCGCGTCGGTGAGGAGGTCGAGCAGGCGGTCGGTCTGCTCCTGGGGAGCGCCGGCGGTGATGGCGAGGAACACGCCGGTGAGCAGGGTGGTGACGTCCTCGGGATCGACGTCGGAGCGGAGGGTGCCCTGCGCGGCGCCCTGGCGGAGGATCGTGGCGACCGTGGTGGTGACGCGCTCGCGGGAGGGGGGCGCGATGCGCCCGGAGGCGTATCCGGCGCGCAGCGTGTCCATCATCCCGCGTTTGGTGGTGACGAAGGCGGCGTAGCGGCCGAGCCAGGCCCGCAGTGCCTGGTCGGCGGGGTGCCGGCCGAGGAGAGTGGACACGCTGGCGGTGACGGCGTCGAGCTCGGCGGCGTAGACGGCGTCCACGAGGTCTTCGCGGGTGGGGAAGTGGCGGTAGAGGGTGCCGATGCCGACCCCGGCCTGGCGGGCGATGGCCTCCAGCGCGACGGGGCCGTCGGCCGCGGCGAAGGCGGCCTGGGCGGTGGCGATGAGCTTGTCGCGATTGCGCCGCGCGTCACGGCGTCCCGGCCGCTGAGCGGCGTCGGGCGGATCCGGTGGGGTCCCGGGCGACGGGGTCTCGGGCCGGCTCAAAGCGGAGGCACCTCCGGTAGTGCTACAGTGGAAGTAACGGAGGTACCTCCGTTTCGTCCATTCTCTCATGAGGGCAGGTCACCCATGACGTCCCCATCCACTCCCGCCGCTCCCGCGCCGCGCCCCGGAGGCGCCGGCGAGCTGGCCGGCCGTACGGTCTCGCGCGTGGGCTACGGCGCGATGCAGCTCGATCGCCTGCGCGGCGACCGCCGGGCCGCCGTCGCCCTGCTGCGCCACGCCATCGACCTCGGCGTCGACCACGTCGACACCGCCCAGTTCTACGGCGACGGCTTCGCCAACGAGATCATCCGCGAGGCGCTCCGGCCTGGGGACGACGTGCTGGTCGTCAGCAAGGTCGGCGCCGTCTCCGACCCCGGCGGCCCGACCCCGCTGCGGCTGGCGCAGCGGCCCAAGGAGCTGCGCACGAGCGTCGAGGACAACCTCGCCACGCTCGGGACGGAGCAGATCCCGGTGGTCAACCTGCGCCGCGTGGACTCCGGCATCACGATCCCCGTCCCCGACGACCAGGTCGTCGGCCTCGACGACCAGCTCGCGGAGATGATCGCGCTGCGCGACGAAGGCAAGATCGGCGCGATCGGGCTGAGCAGCGTGACCGCGGACGTCCTGCGCCGCGCGCTGCCGGCGGGCATCGTGTGCGTGCAGAACGCCTACAGCCTCGTGTCCCGCGACGACGAGGACGCGCTCCGGCTGTGCGAGGCCGAGCGGATCGCCTGGGTTCCCTACTTCCCGCTGGGCGGCGCGCTGCCGGGGCTGGCGAAGGTGGCCGACGAGCCGGCCGTGCTCGCCGCCGCCGAGCGCCTGGGCCACACCCCGGCACAGGTCGCCCTGGCCTGGCTGCTGCACCGCTCGCCCCGCACGCTGCTCATCCCGGGCACCGCCGACACCGGCCACCTGGAGGCGAACCTGGCCGCGGGCGCGATCACCCTCGACGAGCAGACCCTCGCCGCCCTCGACGCCGTGCCCACCCGCCCGTTCACCGCTCCCGGCGCGCCGTCGTCATGACCGGCGGCGTCTCGGGCGGAGTCAGCCGGCGGGCTCGCCGAACCAGCGGGAGAGGTGGCCGTCCAGGTCCTGCTGGTCGTCGCCGATCCAGGCGACGTGGCCGTCGGGACGCAGCAGGACGCACGGGACGTCCAGGCCCGCCGTGGGGTCCGCGAGGTGATCGACCCGGTCCGACCAGCCGGTGACGGACAGGCGGCCGGTGCGGTCGAGCAGCAGGCCGCGGCCGCGGCCCAGCAGGCCGTAGAGGCGGCCCTGTTCCACGTCGATGTCGGGCATGCGGCGGCCGAGCAGGTCGGGGCCCTCGCCGAAGTCGTAGCGGACGCCGATCGCGGTGATCTTCTCGATCAGGTGGCGGTTCACCGCGTCGAAGTCCATCAGCTCGGTGAGCAGCCTGCGCACGGCCCGCGGCCCCGGTTCGGCGGACAGCAGCTCCGTCTGGGCGCGGGTGTTGTCCAGCACGTCCTCGGCGACCGGGCGACGCTCGGCCTGGTAGGTGTCCAGCAGCGTTTCCGGGGCCCAGCCGCGGATCTGCGCGGCCAGCTTCCAGCCGAGGTTGAAGGCGTCCTGGACGCCCAGGTTGAGGCCCTGGCCGCCGATGGGCGGATGGACGTGCGCCGCGTCACCGGCCAGCAGCACCCGCCCGACCCGGTAGCGGTCGGCCAGCCGGGTGGCGTCCCCGAAGCGGGACAACCAGCGCGGGGAGTGCACGCCGAAGTCGGTTCCGGCGACGGCCCGCAACTGCCGCCGGAAATCGTCGAGGGTGGGCGGTTCCGCGCGGTCGCTGACTCCCGCGGCGGGGACCAGGACGCTGTAGACCCCCTCGCCGAAGGGCCGCAGCCAGAATCGCTGATGGGACCCGCGGATCTCGGCCACCCTGGCGGCGACCTCCTCCTGCGGCACGCCCACGCGCATCTCGCCCATCAGCGTCTCGTTCCGCGAGGGCTCGCCGGGGAAGCCGACACCGAGCAGCTTGCGCACCGTACTGTGCGCGCCGTCGCAGCCGACGAGATAGCGCGAGCGCAGCCGTTCCCCGCCGGCCAGCTCGACGGTCACGCCCTCGCCGTCCTGCTCGAAACCGGTCACCGCGCGACCGCGCCGGACCCGCGCGCCCAGCTCGGTCGCGTGCTCTTCGAGCAGCCGCTCGATGACCGGCTGGGGGACGCCCAGCATGTAGGCGTACGCGGGATCCAGGCCCTCGGGCGCGGGTTGGGGAATGGCGGCGAAGACGCCGCCGATCGGACGTCGCCTTCCGTGCGGGAGAACGCGGTCCAGCAGCCCGCGCATCGCCATGAGTTCGAGGCTGCGCATGTGCAGGCTGACGATGCGCACGAACGACGCGGGCTCGGTCTCCTTCTCCAGAACGAGCACTCGCACGCCGTGCAGCCGCAGTTCGGCGGCGAGCACGGCACCGGTCGGCCCGCAGCCGGCGATGATCACGTCGAGGACGCCGGGCGCATGGCCGGCGGTGGTCCGATGCTGATGAGGCATAGGTGTTGTCGCCTTTCGGGAGTGCCTTGTCGGCGGCGCTCCCGGCGACACCTACCTCGGTCGCCCGGCCGTGACGGGAAGGGGGAGCACCCACGTCGATACAGCGTTCATGGGTCTCACCTCCTCGGGCGGTGTCACGGCCGCCTGCAAGCTACAAGCCGGAGCGTCAGCCCGTCCACCTCTTTTCCGGCCCGCATGATCACGGCCGGTTCCGCTCGGGCGCGTTTCTTGGATCTTGATCGACATGACCTTTCCGATGAGGAACGGGGGCGGCTGGAGCCGCTGCCGCCGCGCAACCCGGGCCGTGGCGGCCGGTGAGCCGAGCACCGCGCCGTGGCCACGCGCTTCGACATGCGCGAGGTCGTCTACCAGGGCACCCATCGACGTCGCGTCCATCAAGACATGGCTCCGCGACCCGGTGTGATCCCTGCGGCCGTGCCTAAGGTTCGACGCCGAAGGCGGACAGCAAAGCAGCGATGAACTCCTCACTGTCGCCGGGGGCGGCATCGACCCGGCGCAGCGCTGCCGTGCCCAGGTAGGCCGCATACGTCACACTCGCGTCGTACCGGGCCCGGTCGGCGGAACGACCCAGTTCGACGAAGGCCGCCTCGATGACCGCCAGCCGCCGCCGGGTGACTCGCTCCACCACCGGCCGGACGATCGGGTCGCCCGACTCGGTCAACAGCCGCAGCGTCAGGTCCGCGCCCTCGGTTGCCGCGTGCGCATGCCGGACCAGCACCCGCAGCCGTTCGGCCGGGTCGGCGATCGCCGCCAACGCTGGAAGTATCGCGTCGGTCTGACGCTGCTCCCACCGCTGCAGCGCCGCCTCCAGCAAAGCCTGCCTGCTGGCGAACAGCCAGTAGAAGCTGGATTTGGAGGCGCCCAGCCGGGCCGCGACCGGCTCGACCGCCACCGCCGCCGGGCCACTTTCGGCGAGCACCGCCAAGGCGGCCTCAGCCCAATCCTCACGAGTGAGACGAGCGGTCCGTGGCATCGATCACCTTCACTGGACAGCGTTCTGGACGGTTCCGTACATTACCATTCTGTACGGCACCGTCCAGAAGGGAGATCGCCATGGAGCGACTCATCGACCAGCTGCTATCCGCCGATGACTTCCGCACCCGCTACACCCGGCGGATCGCCGCCGAACCCGCGCAAGTCTGGGCGGCCCTGCACGCGGTCACCCACGACGAACTCCCGGTCACCCGGCTGCTCATGGCCGCCCGCAGCGCCGGCCGGACCCATCTCAGTGGCCCGATCCTGCAGACCGGCCCGATCCCCCTACTGGGCCGCCAAGAAGCCCGCGAGGTCACCGCCGGGAAGGTGGCCAAGTTCTGGCGCCTGCGTCCCACGCCAGGCCCGGACTCGACCACGACACCAGAGGGCTTCGCCGCCTTCGCCGAGCCAGGATGGGTCAAGGCGGCGATGAGCTTCCAGCTCTCCCCCCTGCCCGATGGACGCACCCTGCTGGCCGCCGAAACCCGCGTCCACGCCACCGACGCCGCCGCCCGGCGCGCCTTCGCCCCCTACTGGCTGCTCATCCGCACCGGCGGCGCCGGCTTCATCCGCTTCGAAATGCTCCGCGCCATCGCCCACCGCGCCGAACGATCCGAGCAGGACAACTCGTCAGTCCAGCACTCCCAAGATCCAGGCAGCAGACCCTAGGTCTCGGTCGCCGCCGGCGCCGTACGCGGCCGGAGGCCGGCGAGGACGAGCACGGCGCTGACGAGGGTGACGATCACGTTGACGGTCAGCGCCAGATGGATGCCGGTCAGCTCCGGCGTCTGGGACGCGGCGATCGCGCCCAGGATCGGGATGCCGATCGTGATGGCGACGTTCTGGGTCATCGTGGTGAGGCCGGTGGCCAGGCCCTGCTCCTCGTTCGGCAGCCCTGAGGTGCCGGTGACCGTGTAGGCCACGATGGCGGTCACGTGCCCGAAGAAGCTGACGAGCAGCGCGGGGATCAGGATGGCCAGCCCGGCGCGGCCGGAGCCGACGAAGATGAGCGGGAGCGTGGAGAGCCCCTGCACGGCCAGGGCCGCGGGCAGCACCCGGCGGTAGCCGTGGCGGCCGATGAGGCGCCCGGCGATCGGGCCCGCGAGCACCGCCGCCAGGCCCGGGCCGCCGAAGACGAGGCCGGTGACGAGCGGGTCGAAGGCGAGGACCTTCTGGAGGTACAACGTCATCATGAAGATCATCCCCGTCTCCATGCTGAACACCACGAGGCCCGCGTAGTTGCCCCACTTGACGGTCGGCCGCCGGAGGATGTGCAGCGGCGCGAGCGGCGCGGCCGCACGCAGCTCGATCGACCAGAACGCGGCCAGCAACACGACGCCGACGGCGGCCGCGGGGACGCTCCGCTCGATGACCGCGTAGACGACGGCCAGCAGGCCGCCGGTCACGGTGACCGCGCCGGGCACGTCCAGTTTGACGCGATCGGGCACCCTGCTCTCGGCGATCAGGAACGGCGTGAGCACGAGGATGGCCACGGCCACGGGCACGTTGATGAAGAACGCCGCCCGCCAGCTCAGCAGGCTGACCAGGGTGCCGCCGACCAGCGCGCCGACGGTGAACCCGCCCGACAGCAGCGCGCCGTTGAGCCCCAGGACCCGGTCGCGAGCCGGGCCCTCCTCGAAGGTGACGGTGAGCAGGGACAGCGAGGCCGGGACGGACAGGGCGGTGGACAGGCCCTGCAACGCGCGGGCGGCCAGCAGCGTCTCGGGCGCGGTGGCGAACCCGCCGAGCAGCGAGGAGGCGGCCAGCACGATCATGCCGGCGAGGAACAGCCGGCGACGCCCGAACAGGTCGGCCAGCCGCCCGGACAGCAGGGTGAAACCCGCCGCGGGCAGCGCGTAGGAGGAGGCGATCCACGGCAGCGCGGCCAGTTCCAGCCCGACTCCCTGGCCCACCTCCGGCAGCGCGACGTTCAGGATGGAGAAATCGACGGACAACATGAATCCGGCGCCGAGCAGGATCAGCAGGATCAACCGCTGCCGGCCGGTGAAGCGTGGTGGTGGTGAGGTGGTGGTGATGGTGGTGGTGTCGGTAGGCACGAGAAGGTTCCCTTTCTCCAGGACACGGCTTCTCCAGGACACGGCTCGATCGGTACGCGGCGGGCCGTGGCGTGGTGTCATGACGCGGGCGGGCGGCTGCGCTCCGGCTGGGTTCGCCCGACTTCAGGGCACGCTCAGCACACCCCGTGGCGCGGGGTGTGCTGAGCCGTTCCGGGGCTGCCCGGGGCCCGCTCCCGGGGTGATCAGCCGGTCCGGCCGGCGCCGATCACTGCGGTGGCTGGTCCTGCTCCCGCTCGGCGGCCTCGGCGGCCTCGGCGGCTTCGGCGGTGCGCTTGATCAGGGCCAGCCGCCGATCCCAGTCGGCCGCGAGCGCGGTCATCCACCGCGCAGCGGCGTCCAGTGCGGCGGGCCGTACCGCGTACCGGACCTCCCGTCCCACCCGGACGCCGGAGACCAGGCCGGCGGTGTCCAGGACGGCCAGGTGTTTGACCACCGCCTGCCGTGAGACGGGCAGTTGCCCGGCGAGCGTCGTCGCGGTGGCCTCGCCCTGTGCGGCGATGAGATCGAGCATGTGACGTCGCGTGGGATCGGCCAGCGCGGCCAGGATGGTGTCGACCGCCTCGGCCGCGTCGCGACGTTCCGGTGTGGTCACCCGGCCTGTTCGGCGCGGGCCTTGGCCGCGTCAAGCTCATGGGCCCAGCCGGTGATGTTGTCGCAGCGCGCCTGCTCGCGCTTCTCGTCGGGCGCCTTCAGCGTCGCGAAACCGCTCTCGACGACGCGCAGGCGCGTCCTGCCGCCTTCCGTGCTCAGCGTGAACTCCACCAGGGTGCTGTTGTCCTCGCTCAGCTCCTCCCCGGGGAACACGCTGTTCCAGCGATAGGCCACGTAAGTGGGCGGCTCGACCTTCTCCACCCGCACCCACACCTCGCCCAGATGGGGATTCTTCGCGGCCAGCAGGGCGCCCTCCGTGGCCACGGTGCCCGCCACGCTCGCCTCCTCGGCCACCCAGAACCCGGGCACGGTCACCAGTGACCACACTCGCTCCAGCGAAGCGTCGATCAGGGTCTCGCGTTCGATCCGGTCCTCGCTCATCAGCTCTCCTGTCGCCGCTTGTCCCGCAACTTCATGGTTGCACATGGCTTCTCCGAAGCGCAACCCTGCGGTTGCGTCTCCTCCGCGGTACGCCCGGCCGGTCCGGGCGGATCCTGCGCCTTCCCGGCCGGGGGTGGGGTGTTCCCTACCAGGAGTGGGAGGTGGGCGGGATGGGGGACGTCGGTCGTGATCCGTAGCGTTTCCGCCATGACACCTCCCACGAGAACGCGGCTGCTCGCGCTGGCCTGCGCCGGATCACTGCTGGCCTGGGCGGTCGTGCCGGCGGCCGCGACAGCCCAGGCCGCGGCCGTGCCGGCCCAGGCCGCGGTCGTGCCGGCCCAGGCCGCGGTCGTGCCGGCCCAGGCCGCGGCCGCGCCGGCCGTCGGGCCGGCCGTCGCGGCGGGCCGGGCCGCTCTCGGGGTGCCCGCGGCGCAGCCGGTGACGATCGACGACAGGGGCTCGATCGTCACCGCCACGCTGCTGGCGCGCCGCTCCTCGAAGCAGGTCGCCCGTTACCTCGCCCGCGCCGGGCTGCCGGTGCCGGCCCGGCCGCAGGGCGCTGACCTGTACGCCGTCGTCCACCGTACCCTCGCCGTGGACGGCACGCCCACCACGGCGAGCGGCGTGGTCGCGCTGCCGCACAGGTCGAGGAAGCACCTGTGGACGGTCACGTACGAGCACGGCACCCTGGCCACCAAGGCCGACGCGCCGTCCATGGACGAGGGGGACGGGCGGGCGGTGCCGCTCATGTTCGCCGCCGCCGGGTTCGCCGGCGTCGCACCCGACTACCTGGGGCTGGGCAAGGGACCCGGGTACCACCCCTACCTGGACGCGGCCACCGAGGCGTCCGCCTCCGCCGACCTGCTGAGGGCCGCCACGGAGCTGGCCGGGCGCCAGGGGCGCGCGCTGAGCGGCGACCTCCTGGTGACCGGGTTCTCGCAGGGCGGGCACGCGGCCATGGCGCTGGCCCGGTCGCTGCGGGACGACGACACGTGGCGGGTGAGGGCGGTCGCGCCCGTCTCGGGGCCGTACCGTTTGCGTACGGCCGAGATGCCCGCCCTGCTCGGCGGCCGGCTCGACCCGTCGATCGCGGCTTTCTACCTGGCGTACTGGACGGTCTCCACCAACCGGCTGCACCGCCTCTACGACTCGCCCGGCGAGGTGTTCCGCCGTCCCGCCGTCGAACGGCTCTTCGACGGGGCGCACAGCTTCCGCCAGATCACCGCCGAGCTGCCCCGCACGCCGCGGGAGCTGGCCACCCCCGCCTACCTGAAGAGGCTCGCCGCGCCGTCCGGGCCCCTGCTGGAGGCACTTGAGGCCAACGACGGCACCTGCGCCGGCTGGCGGCCGGGCGTGCCGGTCCACCTGTACGGCGCGCACGGCGACAAGGAGGTGGCCTTCGCCAACTCCCGGCAGTGCCTGGGACAGCTCCGGGCGGCCGGGGTCAAGGCCACGTTGACCGACGTCGGGGACGTCCCTCACATGGCCACGCCGCACAGGGCGCTGCCCGAGGTGTTCCGCTGGTTCACCCGGATCCGCGGGGCCTGACACCGCCCACTTGACACCGCCCGCCTGACCACCGCCCATCTGACCACCGCCCGCCTGACCACCGCCGCACGCCGGTGGGCGAGGGTCAGCGGGGGTCGGCGACGCAGAACTCGTTGCCCTCCGGGTCCCGCATGATCGTCCAGGAGTCGAACGTGCGCGCCACCGACGCGCCCAGCGCCACCAGCCGTTCGACCTCGGCCGGCCGGTCGGCGGCGACGAGGTCGAGATGCAGGCGGTTGCCGGGGCCGTCGAGCTCGGCGGCCTCGCTGAAGAACAGGATCGGCCCGGGACCGTCCACGGCCACGCTGGGGTCGGTCTCGGGCGTCCGGCCCAGGCCGGCGAGCCGTTCGATCTCGGCGTCGTCGTACGGCCGGATCGCGTACCCGTCCAGTGCCTGCGCCCAGAACCGGGCCAGCGCGGCGGGCCGCGCACAGTGGAAGACGATTTCCCGTAATGCCGCCATTTATCTCCTCATAGCCGTTCGAGCAGCCCTTGCTCGGCTCGATGCGTGCCCCGGTCAGTCCTGCATGGCCTCGGTGAAGAACTCCGGTGGTGCCTGCAGGTCGTGGGCGCGGAACAGCACGGCGTGCTCCACGCCCATCGCCTTGCCGCTCATCGCGGCGAACTTCGGGATGAAGTCCTCGGGGGCGGGGTGGCCGGGAAGTGCGGCCAGGTACGCGGCGTGCGCCTTGAGCGAGGCGATGCCGCGGCGCAGCGGCTCGCCCGTCACCTCGACGCCGTGGGTGGCGGAGCCGGCGAACGCCGGGACGATGAGCCAGCGCACGGAGTGCGGTTCGAGGCCCTCGTCCTCGACCTGCTCGGGGAAGACCCACCGGTTGCCCGCGTCGCGGATCGCGTCGAGCGTCGCGAGCCCGGCCGCCCGGTGGTCGGCCTGGTCGAAGCCGAAGGGCGTCTCGATCTCGTAACCGGCGCCGAGCACGACGTCGGGCCTGAACCGGCGGATCTCCCGGCAGATGTCCCTGCGCAGGTCGAGGCCGTAGACGAGCACGCCGTCCGGGTGTTCGAGAACGGTCAGGCGCTTGACGCCGACGACGTCGCAGGCGGCCCGCTGCTCGGCGACGCGCAGGCGGGCCGTCTCCTCGGGAGGGTTCGGCATGCCGGCCTCGCCACGGGTGAGCAGGAGGTAACCGACCTCGATGCCGCGCGCGGTCCAGCGGGCGACGGCCGCGGACGTGCCGTACTCCATGTCGTCAGGGTGCGCGACGACGCAGAGCACGCGCTGGAAGGATTCCTCGGGGAGAGCAGGCAGTGTCATGTCGGACATCCTGCCGCGATGAGGACACCAGGGCCGGGCGTTTCGGCGAGACCGCGATCAGTCCGGATTTTCTGCGGCGGTTTTCGGTGGCGGTGCCGGACGGCCAGAGCTGCGAGGCGGCGTTCGCGCTGGGGAGAGCGGGTCTCCTCGTGTGAGGAATCCACGGGGAAGGGGTGAGAAACGGCATCTGTACCGAGCGGGTGTCCGCTCCTATCGTCGGGACATGTTGGTCAAACGTCTGTTATGCGTCCTTGCCGCGGCGCTGCTGCCGGTGCCTGTCCTGGCATCGCCTGCCCGGGCGGAGGCCGTCGTGCCGTTCCGGGTCGCCGCGGGCGGCTGCCCGGGCGCGATCACCGAAGGCACGCTGACGTGGGCCGGCGACGAGGTGGTGAAGGTCGAGGGGTACGCGATCGAGCACACCGCGATCCCGTCGTGCACCCCGGAACGGGGATTCCACTCGGTCGCCTTCCGCGCCTACGACGGCGACACGCAGATCGCCCAGCAGTCCTTCTACGTTCCCCCCGACAGGCCCGACCTCTCCCTGGAACTGGCGGCCCCGCAGGGCACCGCCGTCGATCGGGTGACGGTGCAGATCTGCCAGTTCCGGGTCCGGCCGCCCGGGTCGACGCCCTTGCTGGACATCTCGTGTCTGGTGCCCGCGCAGTACCGGCCGCCGGCGTAGGACCCGCCAGCAGGTGAGCACACCTCAGGAACACCCGCGCTCCGATGCCGTGGCAGGCTCGCCGGGCTCCGGGGAGCCGGTGGTCCCGCGGGCGGTTGTCGGTGAGGATGGGGGTGTGTCCGCGCGGTTGGCCTGGCTGGCTTCGGTGCGGCGGTCGCGCAGGGTTCCGGCCGGGGTCGCCACCGTCCTGGTGGTGCTGGGCGTCGTGGCGACCGCCGTCACGCTGGACGCGCCGTCCGACGGCGGCGTGGTGCTGCTGGGCGGGCCGGGGTGGGGTCTCGGCGGCGTCGTGGTGGATGTGCCGGCCGCGTCCCCGGGGCCCGGGCTGCGGACCGGGGACCTGGTGGTCGCCGTCGCGGGCCGGCGCCTGGCCGACGGGCTCGGCACCGTTCCCCGTCCCGGCCTGGGCGCGAGCGTTCCCTATGGCGTGGCCGGCGAGGACGCGCGGGTCGTGGCGGTGCGCGTCGATCGGCCCGATCCCTACCCGCTGCTCGTGCAGGGCTGGGGCGATCTGGTGTTCGTCCTCGCGCTGGCGGGGCTGGCGGCCGCGCTCTACCTGCGGCGGCCGGAGGCGCCCGCGACGGCCCCGCTGCTCGTGCTCGCGGCCGGGCTGCTGGGCAGCACGCTCACCGTTGACGCCGGGCTGCCCGTGCTCGCGCTGGCCACCGGCGGCCCCCAGCTCTGGCTGTTCCACCTCAACACGATCGTGTCGTACTCCATCGGCTGGGGGGCGTTCCTGGCGTTCGTGCTCGCGTTCACGGCCCGCCAGCCCCTGACGCCCCGCGTCCGCAGGACGATCGCCGTCGCGTACGCCGCGCCCCTGGCGGTGATGGCCGCGTGGAGCGGGGTCGCGGCGCTGGTGGCGCCGGACGCGCTGCGGTGGCTCGGCCTGCTGCACAGCGGCCAGACGGCGGTGGTGGCGCTGGCGCTCGTGGCCGGAACGGTCTGGGGCGTGATCGGCTATCGCGGCAACCCGGACCCGCTGATGCGCGGGCGGATGCGCTGGATCCTGGGCGGCGGCGCGGTCGCGGCCGTCCTCGGCCTCGCGGGCTGGCTCCTCCCTGAGCTGATCACCGGGACGCAGCCGCTGCCGTGGGGCGCGCTCGGCCTGTCGGGGCTGCCGTTCGTGGCCGGGATCGGGGTGGCGTTGCGCAGCCACCGCCTGTTCAACGTCGAGCGGCTGGCCAACCGCTCGCTGGTGTACGCCACCGTGGTCGCGATCCTGGTCGCCGGGTACGCGGCCGTGGTCGCGCTCCTGGTCAGCGTGCTGCGGTTGTCGAGCACCGCGGCCGCCGCGCTCGCCGCGACCGGCGCGGCGCTCGCACTGGCGCCGCTGCGCAACGCCGCCCAGAGCACCGTCAACCGGGTGATGTACGGCGACCGTCACGACCCGGAGGGGGCGCTGACCCGCCTCGGCACCCGGCTGCAGGCGGTGCTGCTGCCCGCCGAGGTGCTGCCGGCGATCGTGGAGACCGTGGCCCGGTCGCTCCGGGTGCCGTACGTGGCGATCGACCTGGTGGACGGCGCGGGCGGGCGCCACCCGGCGGCCCGGCACGGCGCCCCGGCGGGCGAGGTGCACACCGAGCCGCTGCGCTACCACGGGACGCTCGTCGGGCTCCTGCTGGTCTCGGCGCGCGGCCCGGACGACCCGCTCGACCCCATCGACCTCGGCCTGATCGCCTCGCTGGCGCAGCAGGTGGGAAGCGCGGTGCAGGCGGTACGGCTGCACGACGACCTGGCCCGCTCCCGCGCCGAGGTGGTGGCCTCGCGCGAGGACGAGCGCCGCCGGCTCCGCCGCGACCTGCACGACGGGCTGGGGCCGGCGCTGGCCGCGATCGGGCTCAAGGCCGCGCTGGCGGCCCGCGCCGTGCCGGGCGACTCGGCGGCGCGTTCCCTGCTCGGCGAGATATCCGCGGAGGCGAGCGCGTCGGTGGCCGACATCAGGCGCCTGGTCGAGGCGCTGCGCCCGCCCGCGCTGGACGAGCTGGGCCTCGTCGGAGCGGTACGCTCCCGGGCGGCGACCCTGGCGGGAGCGATGCCGATCGAGGTCGTCGGCGGGGAGGGCCTGCCGCCGCTGCCCGCCGCGGTCGAGACGGCGGCCTACCGCATCGCCGTCGAGGCGATCACCAACGCGGTCCGGCACAGCGGCGCGACCGGCTGCACCGCCGAGATCGCGCTGGCGGCCGGCGGCGTCGAGGTGACGGTACGCGACGACGGCCGCGGGCTCGACCCGGAGCGGGCGCCCGGGGTGGGGCTGCGTTCCATGTGGGAGCGGGCGGCCGAGGTGGGCGGGGAATGCTCGATATCCTCCCTGCCCGAGGGGGGCACCCGCGTGCGGGCCTTCCTGCCGGCGGATCTGGGCGAGTCTGGGAGGGCACGATGATCCGGCTGATCCTGGCCGACGACCACCCGGTGTTCGCGTCGGGCCTGCGGGCCCTGCTCGACTCCGAGGAGGACATGACGGTGCTCGCGGTCGCGGTGACCGGCGAGGAGGCGCTGCGCTCGGCGGTCGAGCACCGGCCCGACGTCGCGGTGCTCGACGTCAACATGCCCGGCGGCGACGGGCTCACGGTCGCCTCCCGGATGCGGGCCGCCGGCCTGCCCACGCGCGCGCTGATCCTGACGATGTACGACGACGACGAGAACGTCCTGGCCGCCCTGCGGGCCGGCGCCCACGGCTACGCGCTCAAGGGCGCGGGCCCCGAGGAGATCACGGCCACGGTCCGCGCGGTCGCCCGCGGCGAGGCGGTCTTCGGCGCCGGCGTGGCGACGCGGCTGCTCGCGCACTTCTCCAAGGCCGTCGCGGCTTCCCCGTTCCCGCAGCTCACCGAGCGGGAGCACGAGGTGCTCGGGCTGGTCGCGCGGGGCCTGGACAACGCGGCGATCGCGCGGCGGCTCGGCGTGAGCGGCAAGACCGTGCGCAACCACGTCTCGAACGTCCTGACCAAGCTGCAGCTGAGCGACCGGTCCGCGGCGATCGTCCGGGCCCGCGAGGCGGGACTCGGCGGAGCGCCCGAGTCCTCCTGACGCCGCCGCGGCCGGCACCGCGCCCGGGAGGACTTCCCGGACCGGCCGGGACCCGCGACCCATGACGGCGGGACGCGGCGCCGCCCACCCTGAGGGTGACCGACGAGCCACCTTCAGGAAAGGACGATCCGATGCGCGGGACCCGAAGGGCGCTGGGCGCCGTATCCACCACCGCTGCCCTGGTCGCGGGGCTGACCCTCACCACCACCGGAGCCGCCCACGCGCAGGACGGCACCGCCCTGGCCACCAGGACCTTCACGTTCGCGACGATGCGGTCGGGCGACTGCACGATGCTCTCGGGCGCCCGGTGGACCCTGACCTCCGACGGCAGGGCGTTCTTCGACGGCACGGTCACCAGCAGCGACGACGACGACGCCTGGCTGATGTGGGCGAAGATCAAGGACGAGAACGGCGCCGTGCTCGGCTGGCTGCGGCACACCCGCTCCAACCCCACGAACCTGACGAAGTTCGTCAAGAACCTGCCCAGCCACACCGAGCGGTACCGGTGGCAGATCAGGCCCGCCGACGCGGAGTTCGACGCCGGCCTGTTCCCGCTCGTCAAGCACATGTCACTGAGCAACCACTGCTGAGCCCGCACCTCCGGCCCTGACGACGGACATGAGAGCGCGGGTGCTCGGCGGGCTGGGGCTGCTGGCCTCGGCGGTGCTCTGCCTGGCCGGGACCCTGACCGCGTCCGCCGAGGTGTGGCGGGGGGCCGGCGCATGGGCCGGGGCGGCGGCGACCGCGACGGTGTACCGCGACGTCGCACGGCACGCGGGACGGGGGCGGGCCGCCGTCTCCCTGGCCCTGCTCGGGGTGGCCGCCTCGGCCTGGACGGTCGGGGCGACGCTGCGCATCGCCGCCGGGCGGTGCGTCGGGGCGCAGCCCGTCCCGGGGCTCCCCCTGGCCGGCGCCGCCGCCGTCGGCCTCGCGCTGCTGGCGTGCGGCCTCGCCCGCGCCGGGCTGGTCCGGCCGGCGTCCGCAGCGGTCATCGCGTCCGCCGCGCTGCTCGGCCCGCTCACCGGCGACCCGGGAGCCCCCTACCTCCTGGGTGCCGGGCCCCTCGGCGCCGCCCTGCTCGCCGGCGCGATCCGGCTCCGCGGGACGGCCCGGCCGGGGACCCGCCCCGATCGAACGACCTGACCCACCCGACCAGAAAGGAAGGACCGCCATGTCCAACCCGAACTTCTCATCGTGGCAGAACCAGCAGAACGCCTCCCGGGACGCGGCCAGGGCGGCTCAGTGGGCGCGCCAGTCCACCCAGGACTCGGCGCGGCTGGCGCGCCGGTCCGGCGGGTCGGGCTTCGTCGGCAACACGATCGCGCTGCTGATCGTCATCGCCGTGCTCGTCGTCGCCGCGCCGTTCGTGCTGGAGATCATCGCCCACGTCGGCTTCTGACGGGGCCGGCGGGCGCCCCGCTCACCGCGGCCGGCGCGTCCAGGTGGCGGCGGGGCCGTCGCTGTAGGGGTCGCTCGACCAGACGGCCCCGGTGACGGTCTCGCCGGGATCGGCCAGCACGGGGGCGCAGGTGCGGTAGGACTTGCCGGGCGGGAACCTGCGCGTGTCGGGGTAGCTGTCGCACCTGGCGAAACGGCCGATGACCGACAGGCTCCTGGCCTGCTCGCCGCTCGCCAGCACCCCGCGCGGCCCGGGCGGCATCGTCAGCGACAGGTCGGTGGTGCCGGCGTTCCTGATCGTGGCGTGGATGTAGTACGGCACCATCTTCCTGGCCCTGCCGCTCAGGCTCAGGCCGGACAGGTCCGCGGTGCGGCCCTTGACGATGCGGGTGACGGTGACCTGGAGCTTGCCCTTCTTGCCGTTGTACGAGAAGTCCATCACGGCGGGCCGGCCGAAACCCAGCGCCGCGTCCGCCCGCGGCTCCCCGGCCGCCGTGGTGCCTGCCGGGGAGGGCACCGGCGACCCGCTCGCGGACGGCGGCGGGGCCTCCTTGGCCTCGGTGCCGGACGACGGCGCGCACCCGCCCAGGGCCAGGCCCAGCACGGCGACGGCGACGGTGACCTCAAGGGCACGACCTGCGACGACCTTCATTCGGACCATCTTCGGGCATCCGTCCATCGCACCTCAAATCAGCCGGCGGTCGGGCTCGGGCAGCCACTGACGGCCCGGGTCGAAGCGCGGGCGCCGCTCCGCGACGAAGCGGACGAGGGCCGCCAGCACCGGATGGCGGTTGCGCTGGTGGAACAGCAGCGAGGACGGGTAGACGGGCGCCGGGTCCACGAGCGGGATCCGCACGGTGTCCGGATGCCAGGGCAGGCGGATCATCTCCCCGACGAAGCTCACCCCCCGGCCGGCGGCGACGTCCGCCACGAAGTGGTGCCAGCCGAAGTCGGGCCCCGAGGTGTCGATCCCGATGCCGAACGCGGCGCCGAGCAGCGCGTAGAACTCCTCCCACTCGCTGCCGGGCGCGTTGCCCGGCATCCACACCACCGACCCCGACAGCTCCGCCGTCCGCACCGACGCGCGGCCGGCGAGCGGATGGTCACGGCTGACGAGCAGGTGCACCGGCTCCAGGAAGGCGGGCACGCTGCCCAGCTCGTCCAGGGGGCCGGTCGTGCGGCAGAAGGCGGCGTCCACCGATCCGCGTTCGAGCGCGAGGCGGGCGGTGGGCGATCCTCACCGTCGAGGACCACGACGCCGCCGTGGAGTGCCTCATCTTCCCCAGGACGTACGCGTTGTACGGTGAGGAGATCGCGCTGCTCGACCTGGTCCCGTTCCGGGTCACCCCCGGCCCGGCGTTCCACGGCGACATCAAGGCGCTCCTGGGGGCCGCCTCGATCGGCGGCGCCTAGCGTGCGAGCCCGTACGGCTCCAGCGGGCGGGCGCCGAGGACCCATCCGGCGGCGACGCGCGCCAGGCACGCCTGCACCCCGCCGGGCTCCTCCCGGCCGATCGACCAGTCCATCCGCGGCGACCCCTCGCCCATGACGACCGCTTCCATGAAATCGTTCCAGCGCCCGTACGAGCTGAGCAGGACGGCCTCGTCCGGCACGTCCAGGTCGAGCACCACGTAGCGGGCGTACTCCTCGGGGGTCCGCGGGCAGAGGAGCAGGTCCGCCGTCAGCGCCACGGCGTCGTCGCGGGTGTCCGGCCCGGCCCACGCCCACACCGGCGGCCGGCCTCCGGTGTCGAGGCCGCGCCGGGCCATCTCCGCGACGATCTCCTCGTAGCAGGCTCGGTAGTTCCTGACCATGATCCGGTCCCAGCTCCCCACCAGCTCGCCGGTGTCCTCCAGCGACGCGAGAACCGCTCGGTGCTGGACCGTCCACAAACGCATCGGACGATTGTGCCAGTGCGCGGCCGGCGGGATCCAGGCGATCACCCGGCTGCTCCAAGATCACCGGCGGGCGGAGCCGTGGCCAGCGTGGCGAGCTCGGTGCGGTTGGCGACGCCGAGCTTGGCGTAGACGTGGGAGAGGTGGGTCTTGACGGTGCTCCGGCTCATGAAGAGCCGCGCGCCGATCTGCGGGTTGCTGAGGCCCGCGGCGGCCAGCCGCACCACGCTCAGCTCGGTCGGGGTGAGGCTGTCCCAGCCGGCGGCCGGCCGGTCGCGGGCGCCCCGGCTGCGGCGGACGTAGGCGACCGCGTCGTCGAGGGACAGCTCGGCGCCCGCCGCCCACGCCGGCGCGAACTCCGCGCCGAGCGCCTGCCCGAGCCGGGCGACCAGCTCGTCGTGCTCGCGCCGTCCTGCCGCGCGCCGGGGATATCCCATCGCGGCGCGTGCCGCGGTGCTCGCGGCCAGCGTGCGTACCGCGTTCGGCGGGGCCAGGTGCGCGGCGATGGCGTCCAGGCTGTCCACGCAGAACGTGCGCAGCCCGTGGGCGACGCGGATGGCCAGCGCCTCGTGGTGCAGGCCGGGGTCGCCGTCGAGGTGGGCCCGCTGGTGCAGCACGTCCGCGAGGACCCGCGGCATGCCGAGCTTTCCGGCGACGGCCGCCGCCCGCCCCAGCTCGCCGCGGGCGTCGTCGTACCGGCCGGCGAGCCGCAGGGCCTCCGCGTAGCCGGCGTGCGCCTGCGCCGCGAGATAGGTCGGCGCGGCGTGCGCGGCCTGCCGCACGTCGTGCTCGAACCAGCGCAGCGCCTCGTCGAGCTCGCCGCTCGCCATCCGCACGTGGGCCAGCGCGGAGCCCATGCCCGGTACGAAGGCCGCCGCCCCGGCGCTCTCCATGAGCAGCAGCAGCGGCCGCATCGCCTCGGTCGCCGCGGCCACGTCCCCGGACGCCGCGTACGCGGACGCCAGGGCACCGCGTGCCATGCCGACGCGCAGGTAGTCGCCGAGCGGCTCGGCCAGGTCGAGCGACTGCCGGGCCAGGCGGCGGGCCTCGGGCAGCCGGCCGCACGCGAGCGCTCCGCCCGACAGGAACGCCAGCGTGGTGGACGCGATCCCGCGGTGGCGGTGGCGCAGGCCGTCGAGGGCCGACTCCAGCAGCGGGCGGGCCTCGTCGTGCCGGTCCTGGAGCTGCCTGATCATGCCCCGCAGCGCCCGCAGGGCATGCCCGAACAACTCGTCGCCCGCCAGTTCGGCGGAGCGGGTGGCCTCGACGGTGAGGTCCCAGGCGGCGGCGAAGTCGGTGTAGAACCGGCCGACCGCGGCCAGCGAGAGGCACTGGCTGCGCAGGCTCTCGTCACCGTGCGCGGTGGCCAGTTCGAGCGCCTGCCGGGCCACGTCGTACTCCAGGTCGAGCGGGCTCGTGGTGTCGGCGACCAGCGCCAGCCCGCCGAGCAGCCGGGCCTGGAGCGGCGAGCGGTCCGCCGGCGCCCGGTCGATGGCGCGCCGCAGGAAGGCGATGCCCTCGTGCCCGTGCCCGTGCAGGTGCCACAACCACGCCAGCTCGGCGGCCAGGCGGCGCCCCCTGCCGGGGTCGGCGGCGGCCAGCCCCCACTCCAGGGCGGCGCGCAGGTTGTCGTACTCGCCCTCCAGCCGGGCGCGCCAGGCGTCGAGGTCGGCGGTCCGCCCGGGCCCGCCGGCGGCGAAGGCGAGGAAGTGGCCGAGGTGCCGGTCGCGGACGAGGTGGCCCTCCCCGGCCTCCCGCAACCGGTCGGCGGCGTACGCGCGGATGGTCTCCAGCAGCAGGTAGCGGGAGGCGCCGCCGCGGGGCTCCGCGACGACCAGCGACTTGTCCACCAGCCGGCCGATGCTGCCCAGGACGTCGCCGCGGCCGACCGTCCCGCCGGCGCAGACCGCACGCGCGGCGTCCAGCTCGAACCCGGAGGGGAACACCGCCAGGCGGCGGAACACCGCGCGGTCCAGCTCGCCGAGCAGGTCGTGACTCCAGGCGAGGGACGCCGCCAGCGTCTGCTGGCGCGCGGCGACGCCACGCGGGCTGCGGACGAGCAGGCCGAACCGGTCGTCCAGGTGCTGCTCGATCTGCTGCGGGGTGAGCGAGCCCAGCCAGGCGGCCGCGAGCTCGACGGCGAGCGGGACGCCGTCGAGCCGGGAGCACAGCACCCGCGCGGCGGCCTCACCCGCCCGGTCCAGGCCGAAGCGCTGCCGGACCTGGCGGCCCCGCTCGACGAACAGCCGCAACGCCTCGTCCGGGGCCAGCGGCGGCACCCGCCAGACCACCTCGCCCGGCACGGCCAGCGGCTCGCGGCTGGTGACGAGCACCGACACCTCCGGGCACGAGGACAGCAGCGCGCCGGCCAGCTCGGCGGCGCCGTCGATGACGTGCTCGCAGTTGTCCAGGCAGATCAGCGCGCGGCGGCCGCGTAACTGCGCCGTCATGGACGGGATGGGGCCCTGCCCGGGATCGACCAGTACGCCGAGCCGCGCCGCGACCAGGTCGGCGAGCCGCGTCTGGTCGCTGACGGCCGCCAGCTCGGCCCACCGGACACCGTCGGGGCGGCGCGCGGCCTCGGCGGCGGCCAGCCGCGCGGCCAGCCGGGTCTTGCCGACGCCGCCGGGGCCGGTGAGCGTCACCAGCCGCCCGGTGTCCAGCAGGGCACGCACCGCGGCCAGCTCGGACCGCCTGCCCACGAAGCTGGTGAGCTGGACGGGCAGGTCGGGGGGCGCGGCGGAGGTCATGGCACGGCCCAGTCTGCCATCGACGCGCCTGGACCGGCCACCGGAGGGACCGCGGCCTCGGCCACCGGAGGGCCGCGATCTCGGCCACCTGGCCGATGTTCCCCCCGGCCGCCCGAGGCAGTCTTGCCGCGAGCACCCGAACCCGCCAGACCCGAACCCGCCAGACCCGAACCCGCCAGACCCGAACCCGCCAGACCCGAACCCGCCAGACCCGAACCCGCCAGACCCGAACCCGCCAGACCCGAC
>NZ_JBFAHK010000012.1:0-121177 GCF_040802095.1 Nonomuraea sp. NPDC050783 | reverse complement strand
GAACCCGACGAGCAGGGAGCAACGCGATGGGATCCGTCGTCGCCAGCATGTCCATGTCCCTCGACGGCTTCGTCGCGGGGCCGGACGACGAGGTGGACCACGTGTTCGCCTGGCACGACGCCGGACGCCCCGGGGCCGGTGCCGGGGCCCGGGCGGACGGCGCCGAGGTGTTCCCGCCCGGCTCGCTGGGCTCGCTGGTCTGCGGTCGCCGGCTGTTCGAGCTGACCAACGCGTGGGGCGGCAGGCACCCGATGGGCGTGCCCGTCGTCGTCGTGACCCACCGGGTGCCGGACGGCTGGCCGCGTGCGGGCACGCCGTTCACCTTCGTCACCGACGGCGTGGCCGGCGCGGTGCGGCGGGCCAGGGAGCTGGCCGGCGACCGCGACGTCGCCCTCGCCACCCCCAGCATCACGCGGCAGTGCCTCGCCCTCGGCCTGGTCGACCTGATCGCGGTGGACCTGGTGCCGGTGCTGCTGGGGGAGGGCGTGCCGTTCTTCGCCGGGCTCGCCAAGGCGCCGCTCCTGCTGGGCACCCCGGCGGTCGTCGCGGGCGAGGGCGTCACGCACCTGCGCTACCCGGTCGGCCGCTGACGCGGTAACGACGCGAAAGGAAACAACATGTCCGACATATCCGTACACGCTGATCGTATGCCCGGCCCCCTGGAGGTCTCCGCGGACAACCCCCGCTACTTCACCGTACGGTCGAGCGGCCGGGCGGTGTACCTCACGGGCTCGCACATCTGGAACAACTTCCACGACGGCATGGGGCCCGGGGCGACGGCGCCGGCGTCGCCCGAGAAGCTGGACTACGACTCCTACCTGGACTTCCTCGCCGCACGCGGGCACAACTTCGTCCGGCTGTGGCGCTGGGAGCATGTCGTGTCGCAGGCCGCGGGCGGCGCCTATCACCTGAACATGAGCCCGCAGCCCTGGCTGCGCACAGGGGAGGGAACGGCCAGGGACGGCGAACCGAGGTTCGACCTGTCCCGGTTCGACCCGGCCTACTTCCGGCGGCTGCGCGAGCGGGTCGTGGCGGCCGGCGAGCGCGGCATGTACGTGGCCGTGATGCTGTTCGAGGGCTGGGCGCTGCACCTCAGCCCGGCGCCGGACAACGTCGAGGGCCACCCGTTCCACGCCGCCAACAACGTCAACGGCATCGGGATCACCTCGATCCTCGACCACCAGGTCCTGCCGCTCGACCCCGAGGTGCGGGCGCTGCAGGAGGCGTACCTCCGGCAGGTCGTGGACACCGTTCACGACCTGCCCAATGTCCTGTACGAGGTCGCCAACGAGTCGTCCGGAGGCGGCACGGCGGGCGAGGAGATGGCCGAAGCGCTCGGCGTGCCGCCCGACACCGGGTGGGGCGACTCGACCGACTGGCAGTACTGGGTGATCGAGTTCGTCCGGCAGTACGAGCGGCGGCGCCACTACGACCCGCGCCCGATCGGGATGACCATGCAGTTCCCGGTGGCCGACCAGACCCTGGTCAACGCGCCCCTGTTCGACGGGCCCGCCGACTGGATCTCGCCTGGCTACGACGACGAGATCTTCCGCGAGGGCGGCCACCCCGCGGCCCCCGGCGGCCCGCCGTCGCGATGGCTGGCCGACCCGCCGGCCGCCGACGGCCGGAAGGTCCTGATCAGCGACACCGACCACTTCGCCCCCGGCCAGGGCGACGCGCTCTGGGTGTGGAAGGCGTTCCTGCGCGGCCACAACCCGATCCTGATGGACTTCGGCCTCATCGACGGCATCCCGCCGGAGCCGGACGCCTTCGAGCCGGCCCGCCGGGCGATGGGCGACACCAGGCGCTTCGCCGAGAGGATCGACCTCGTCCGCATGCTCCCCCGTGGCGACCTCAGCTCCACCGGCTACGCGCTGGCCGATCCCGGCGTGGAGTACCTCGTCCTGCAACCGGGCGAGGCCGACAAGCCGTTCACCGCCGAGCTGCCGGCCGGCGGCTACGCGGCCCACTGGTACGCCGTCGACGAGCGGGCCTCCCTGCCCGGCGGCCAGGTGACGGTGCCGGGTGACGGCCCGGTCGAGTTCACCGTCCCGTCCGCGATCGGCGGCCCGGCCGTCCTGCACCTGGTGTCCGCCGACCGCCGGGCCCACGCTCAGAGGTAGCCGTAGAGCCGCCGGAGGCCCCGGCTCAGCATCGCGCCGGTGATCGACTCGTGGCTCTCCTCGGGGAACATGTGCGCCTCCACGGAGAAGCCCTCGTCCCTCCACCCGCTCAGGATCTCCGCCAGCGCGAAGAAGTCGCCCTGCACGTCGGCGCCGGCCATCGCGGGCGGCAGCAGCGGAAGCACCGAGCGGAACTGCCGCTCGAACCTGGCCCGGTGCTCCAGCTCGCCGACGCACAGGTACACCCGCGCGCGGGGCGCGGGGGAGCCGGCGACCGCCGCGCGGGCCCGGGCCAGCGTCTCGCGCTCGTTCCACCACAGCGAGGGGCTGCCCACCAGGTAGCGCCGGAAGGCGGCGGGCCGGGTGAGCAGCGCGTGCACCGCGAGCAGCCCGCCGAACGACTGCCCGACCAGGGCCGCGTCGTCGGGATCGACGGGGAACGCCGCGGCCAGCGCCGGCTTCAGCTCCTCGTCGAGGAAGGCGAGGTAGGCGTCGGCGCCGCCGGTGACGACCGGCACGGGTGCCCCCGCCATCGCCGGCACGGCCCGCTCGTACGCCGGCCACACGCTCGGGGTGAGGTCACGGACGCGGCGCACCCCGAAGGACGGGACCGCGTCCAGCGGGTAGCCGACGCTGACCGCGTACAGGGGCGGCAGGTCGAGCCCGACGGCGGCGCAACGGACCAGGCTCTGCAACGCGCCGCCGCCGAGCTCGGCGTCGGCGGCGATCACCACGGGCACCCGGTCGCCGCCCGCCGGATCGGCGTTGGACGTCACGCATACGCGGAAGACGTCATCGAGGTGATCCGGCCGCACGAACCAGACCTCGCTCCCGCTCAGCAGGTCGTCGTGACGCTTGTCGAGGATCTTCACGGTCAGGCTCCCTCGGGGATCGGCTCCCGCGCCTCGGGGTCGCGGGCGAGCACCGAACGCCCGCCGTCCACGGGCACGGTGGCGCCGGTGATGAAGCCGGCGCCGTCGGAGAGCAGGTAGGCGACCGCGGCCGCGACCTCCTGGGACCGCGCCACCCGGCCCAGCGGGTGCAGCCGCGCCATCTCCCGCTCGACGCGGGCGGCGGCCGCGGGCTCCTGGGAGCCGAGGAAGCGCGCGTAGCGCTCGGTGGCCACCGAGCCCGGGGCCACGGCGTTGACGCGGATGCCGTGCGGCCCGTACTCGACGGCGAGCGCCCGGGTCAGCCCCTCGACGGCGGCCTTGGCCGTCACGTACGGCAGGCAGCCGGGGACCGCCCGGCGTGCCTGGTGCGAGGAGAGGTTGACGATCGCGCCCGGCGTCCCCGCCGCGAGAAAGCGGCGCACGGCGACGGCGCACCCGACGACGGCGGCGCCGAGGTTGGCCGTGATGAGGTCCAGCACGTGCCCGGTCGTGGCGGTGTGGACGGAGGCGTCCTGGAACGTGGCGGCGTTGTTGACCCAGCCGGCCAGGGGGCCCGCGGCCTGCGCGAGATCGGCGGCGCGCGCCGCCACGGCCTCGTCGGCGGCGTCCCCGGTCACGCCGGTCAGGCGGGCGCGGGCGGGATGGCCGTCCATCCAGGCCAGCTCCGCGGGGTCGCGCTCGATGGCGACGACCACGGCGCCGGCGTCGCCGACGAGGTGCTCGACCACCGCCCTGCCGATGCCCCGGCCCCCTCCTGTCACCACGTACGAACGGCTCATGCTCGTCCTCTCCTCCCGTCGCCGCGCTCCTGTCGTCTCCTCATGAGACGGGGCCGCCGATGGACTTGTCAAATGCTTTTATCGAAGCACTTCGACAGGCCGCGACCGCTTGGTACGATTCCCGCCGACGGCAAGACCGCGCTTCCGACCGCTCCGACGCTTCCGACAAGGAGGGGCATGACGCCACGGGCCACCATCTACGACGTCGCCACCGCGGCGGGCGTCAGCATCTCCACCGTGTCGCTGGCCCTCAACTCCCCGGCCCGCGTCAGCCAGGCGACCAGGCGCAAGGTGCTGGAGGCCGCGGACGCGCTCGGCTTCGTCCCCAAGCAGGACGCGGTCGCCAAGGCCCGGCGCGGCGTGGGGCGCGTCGGCGTCATCGCGCCGTTCACGTCGTACCCCTCGGTCGCCCGGCGCCTGAACGGCATCCTGGGAGCCGTCGGCTCCCGCCCCCTGGAAGTCGTCCTGTTCGACCAGGAGTCGGCCGCGCAGAGCTCCTCGCCGCTGCTGGCCAGCCTGCCCATCACCGGACGGCTGGACGGGCTCGTGGTCGTCAGCGTCTCCCTGGAGGAGGCGGTGGCCGACCGTCTGACAGGCATGCGCCTGCCGACGGTGCTGATCGATGTCCGCCATCCCCGCTTCGACTCCGTGCACACCGACGACGCCACCGGCGGCCGGCTCGCCGCCGAGCACCTGATCGGCCGGGGCCACCGCGCGTTCGGCTTCCTCGGCGAGGCCCAGAGGTCCGGCGCGTACGTCTCGCCGTCACAGCAGCGGCTCGCGGGCTACCGGGCGGCCCTGGCCGAGGCCGGCCACGCCCTCCCCGAGGGCAGGGTGCTGCTGACCGCACACGGGCTCGCGCCCGCCCGCGCCGCCGCGAGGCGGCTGCTGTCGGCGCCCGGCCGTCCTTCCGCCGTCCTCGCCGCCGACGACACGCTCGCGGCGGGAGCCCTGCGGGCCGCGCACGACCTCGGCCTCGCCGTACCCGGCGACCTGGCGGTGGTCGGCTTCGACGACGGCGAGCTGGCCGAGGCCCTGGACCTCACCACCGTGCGCCAGCCCCTGGAGGAGTCGGGCCGCGCCGCGATGGAGCTGCTCATGCAGCGGCTCGACCGCCCCGGTACCGCCCGCGAAGTGGCACTGCGACTGGAGCTGATCCCCCGCGGCACGACCTGACCCCAGGCGCCCGCTCGCCACCGGCCATCTCCTCGGGCACCGGCTCCTCGGTCGCCGGCGAGTCAGCCGAGCGAGCGGATGTGCGCCTCGACGCCGTCCAGCGCGCGTTCCAGGCCGAAGGCGAAGTGCCGGTCGGCAGCGTGCGGGTCCTCGCCGAAAGCGCCCTCGTCGAGCGCGGCGCGCACCCCGGGCAGGCGGCCCTCGCCGGTGACCCGCCGCAGGAACGGCTCGTACGCGCTCCAGCGCCGCCGGCTCCCGGGGTCGGTGTCGAGCATGATCGCCGCGGTGATGCTCACGTGGCTCCACACGTGCCCGCTGATCAGGAGCTGGGTGGCGAGCTTGGCGCTGGCGGGCAGGCCGGTGTCCTGGAGGATCCGCAGGAACTGGTCGAGCCAGGCGAGCTGGTTGGGGGTGGCGGGCGGCCCCTTGGGCGCCAGCAGGCGAACCGTCCAGGGGTGGGCCAGGATCGCCGCGCGCATCGAGGTGGCCCACGACTCCAGGCCGCGCCGCCAGCCGAGGCCCTCGGGCAGCGGTGGCGGCGGGCCGAGCGCGGTGTCGAGCATCAGCGCGAGCAGCTCGTCCTTGGTGGCCAGGTAGCGGTAGAGCGCCATGGTCGAGCTGCCCAGCTCGGCGCCCACGCGGCTCATCGAGACCGCGTCGAGGCCCTCCTCGTCGGCGACCTTCACGGCCGCCGAGACGATGCCCTGGAGGGTCAGCCCGCGCTTCGGCCCCTTGTGGGGACGCTCGCGCAGGCCCCAGGCCGCCTCGATGCTCGCGGGGAACGCCTCGTCGCTCTCGCTGTCCATGCCGGCAGTCTATCGTGTATGGTCTACGCAGTACCGCGTATGCCATACGCAGAAGAGGGGACGGCCGGATCGGGGCCGGCCGCCCCGCTCGCGACATGAAGGTCATGCCCGAGGCACCGACACCAGGAGAGCGGGAACAGGAATGATCACGATCCAGCGCGCCGACCGGCTCGGCGAGGCCCACCGGCGTGCGATCACCGAGGTGCTGACGCGGGGCTTCGCCGAGGACTTCACCTTCTTCTCCGACGACCCCGGCAAGCTGGCCGACGCGTTCGCGCACATGGTCATCATGGACCGGTTCCACGTCGCTCTCGTCGATCGCGAGCCGGCCGGGCTGGCCTCGCTCACCACCGGCCAGGAGGAGTGCTTCGCCCCGCGCTGGTCGCAGCTGCGGCGCCACCTCGGCGCCGTCCACGGCACGATCAGCCACCTCGTGGTGCGCTCCCAGTTCCTCGGCCCGCTGCCCGAGGCGCGGGAGGGCTTGGCCGAGATCGGGTTCGTCGCCACCGCCCCGGCGTACCGGAGCCGGGGCGTGGCGACGGCCCTGCTGCGCCACCTGCTCGAACTCCCGGAGTACGACGAGTACGTGCTGCGCGAGGTCAAGGACAACAACGTCCCCGCGCTCGCCCTCTACCGCAAGCTCGGGTTCACCGAGTACCGGCGGCGTCCCGTCCGGTTCGCCCGCCGGGCCGGCTTCTCCGCGTACGTCTCGTTGCGGCTGACCCAGAAGCAGTAGGCCCGCCACGCGCACCGGTCCGCCATTTCGCTCGTGAGCAGCGGACTATGGTGATCGAATGGGAAAAATGGCGATCCGGGCGGCGAGGGTGTTCGACGGCGGGCGGATGCTCGACGGCCCCGCGGTGGTGCTGGTGGACGGGCCCCTCATCCTCGACGTGTTACCGGGCTCGACGGTGCCCGAGGGATGGCCGGTGCGCGAGCTGGCCGACGGCACGTTGTCGCCCGGCCTGATCGACGCCCACGTCCACCTGTGCGCCGACAGCGGCCCCGGCGCGCTCGACCGGCTCGCCCGCCAGTCCGAGGAGCAGGTGAACGACGCCATCGAGGCGGCCCTGGCCGTCCACCTGGCTGCCGGCGTGACCACCGTGCGGGACCTGGGCGACCAGCGTGACGCGGTGCTCGCCTGGCGAGCCGGTGCCGGAGCCGGAGCCGGTTCAGGGGCGGGGGCGGAGGCGGGGGCGGACCTGCCCACCGTGGTGGCCTCCGGCACGCCGATCACCAGCGTGGGCGGGCACTGCTGGTCGATGGGCGGCGAGGTGCGGGGCGAGAGCGAGATCCGGGAGGCGGTTCGCCGGCGGGCCGAGCGCGGCGCCGACGTGGTGAAGATCATGGCCAGCGGCGGCGTGCTGACCCCCGGCACCGACACCTTCAGCCCCCAGTTCACCGCCGGCGAGCTGAAGGCCGCGGCGGAGGAGGCCCACGCGCTCGGCCTGCCGATCACCGCGCACGCCCACGCGCTCACCGCGGTCCGGCAGGCGTTGCAGGCGGGCCTCGACGGGATCGAGCACTGCACCTGCCTGACGCCCGACGGCATCCGCATCGACGACGACCTGCTCGCCGCGCTCGCCGGGGCGGGGACGGCGGTCTGCGCGACGCTGGGCTCCGATCCCGGCGTGTTCGTGCCGCCGGAGGTCAGGGCGATGGCCGAGCGCGCCGGCATCACCGAGGCGATCCTCCAGCAGGGCGTGGCCCGCCTGCACCGGGGCGGCGTCCGCGTGGTGGCCGGCTCCGACGGGGGGATCGGCCCGGCCAAGCCACACGGGCTGCTGCCCGCCACCCTCGCCGAGTACGTCACCTCCGGCCTGTCGGCGACGGCCGCGCTGACCGCCGCCACGTCCGTCGCCGCCGACGTCTGCGGCCTGGGCGAGCGCAAGGGCCGCATCCGGCCCGGCTACGACGCCGACCTGCTCGAGGTGGAGGGCGACCCGACCCGCGACATCACCACCCTCGCCCGCCCCCGCGCCGTCCACCTCGCCGGCCGCCTGGTGACCGGCTGAGCCGCGTTCCCCGTAACGGAGCACCGCGCCCACCCCTGGTCGACCTGTTGTCACCTGACCGGTGAACCGGCCGAATGTCCGGTGAATGCCCTGCCGGCTGCCTGGCCCGGGAAATTCCCGGACCTTAGCGTGAACGGCACACGGACGACGACAACGACGACAGGAAGTGAAAGAAATGAAGCGGAACGTCACCGGGAAAATCGCCGTCACCGCCGTCGGCGGCCTCGCGGCTCTCCTGCTCTCCGTCAGCCCCGCGCAGGCCAAGGAGACGGCAGGTCACTGGTACGGCCCCTATTCCACCAAGGGAATCTGCGAGTACTGGAGGAACGGCGTCCAGGCCGGTGGGACGCAGACCCACCCCTGCTTCGACGACCAGGGCTGGTATTTCTGGGCAGCGGCCTGAGCACTCGGCACCTCCGACCGCGTGCCCGTCCCCGGCCTACGTGATCCGGCCTCATCCGCCGCTCCGCAAGGCCACCGGCTCCACCTGGCGGGACTCGCACCGAGCCGGAGATTCAGTCCATCGGCTCGGTCGGGTCTTCTTCGACGTCGTCCTCGGCGCCGTTCCACGGGTCGTCCTGCGGCTCGTCGGGCCCGTGATCGGCGGTGTCCTCGGAGGGAGGCGGCGCGCTCGCGTCGAGTTCCTGGACGACCTCGTTGAACCGGGCGTCCGGGGCGAGGTCGTGGTACTTGGCGACGATCGCTTCGGGGCTGGTGAGGTCGAGGGCCTGGCTCAGCTCGGCGCCGCTCTTTCCCCGCACGGCGGCGGACAGCGCGGTCAGATCGTCGGGGTCGATGCCCTTGGCCTCGCCGGTTCCGATGCGTTTCCGGTCGTAGGGCAGGATGGCCTGAGGAGCGAGCGGGGCCCATCCGCCGTCCGCGTCGCGGGCGAGCGGGATGATGTACGTGTGACCGACCTCGACCCGGGGCGCGTCTCCGACGACGAACTCGGCTCGCTGTTCACCGTGGAAGGCCCACCCGGCCACACCGAGGCTGAGGTGCGTGGGTGGAGTCGGCACCCAGGGGCCCGAAGTCGACCACAGTGTCTCGGTGACGCTCAGCTGGGCGGTACGCGGAATGTAACCTTCTCCGGCGGCGATCTCCTCGTCCGACGCGGTTCCCTCACGGTCGGAAACCACGTTGGCGACCACGATGACGTCGGCGTACCCCACCCAGTCACGTGCCGTGCGGAACGGAAGCCGTTCCAGCCCCTCTCCGACCACCATGCTGGGCAGTCTGTCGTCGTCGTCCACGGCGGCGGTCGCGCCCCCCGAGTTGGCCCCCGAGTTCGTGCTGCCCGTCGCGGCGTACGCGGCGCCGCCCAATCCGGCCAGTGCCGCGAGCGCGAGCACGCCGGCGACGGCTTTCGTTCTTGCTCTCATCGACGGTCCCCCGCTCAGTACGTCTTGTTGATCATCTTGACGTTGTGCGCACCGAGGTACGCCCCCGCCGTGAAGGGGTACCTCATGCACGCCAGGCGGTAGTCATCGATCTTCACCCGGGGGGAGGCGTTGGAGCCGTGGGTGAGGCCGACCGCGTGGCCGGTCTCGTGGCAGACCAGGGTCTTGGACGGCCAGGCGGTATGGAAGCGGACGTAGTGCTGGTCGCACCTGGTGTCGTTGACGGCGTCGTTGCACCAGGTCAGAGCCTGCAGGCCCGGGAGCTCCTTCTTCGGGTCCTTGGCCTTCTGGTAGATGACGTCCGTCTCCTTGCTGCCCGCGTAGACGGGTTTCCTGACGAACTTGACCGTCAGGTCGGTTCCTTCGTGAAACTCGGTTTTCAACACCGCGGCGATGTTCTGGCGGCCCTGCTTGATGCTGATGGAGTCCTGCCGCCAGACCGTGAGCGTGCTGTTGTCGGTCTGGCAGAACTTCGCGTTGATGCTGAATTTCTGATCCCTGCACACCCAGGACGTGTGCTCGGTGGGATACATGTTGTCGAAGTCGGCGGCCTGCGTGGAGGCGCTGCCCGGGCTCGTGACCCCGAGGGCCGCCGCGAACACCGCCCCCGTTATCATCGCTCGCCGAGCGTTTCCGTTGGTCATGCCAGAAATGATGGCTCACGGGCGGATGAGCCAAATCTGTCATCCGACTGGTCTTGTCATCCCCGTCAACCCATCGGGAAAGGCATTTCCTCGCCGGAAGCGTCCTGCCCAGGGCCAGGCGGCGACGCCACCACTATTTCCAAGGGCAGCTCTTGGACCCGCCCCCGCCGTCGGCCGGTTGGCCTGAGGACTTACAGATCGTGTTTCCGGCGCCTGGCGTGTACGACACCAATTGCTGGGTGTATCCCCATCGGACCTCCGCGCCCTGGGGAACGACGACGGACTGCCCGTACTCGGCGGCTCCGGTGTCGGACTGGGCGCTGCCGTCCGGCTCGTAGGACATGGCGTAACGGCCCGGGTCGGGATGTGTGACGTTCACGTAGGTGCAGCTTCCGGGAATGGTGATGCTGAACACGGCGACGGGCCCGGCCGACACCCCGAGGTTGTATCCCGAGCCGCAGTTCTCGTAGCTTCCGCCGGGAACGTTCTCGTCGTTCCAGAGGAAGACACTCGAATAACCCGATCCCGGATAGCTGGACATGTACATCGACTGGATCTGGGACGTCCAGGAGTCTATCGGCTCCACGTAGCCGCGCCGCTTGGTCGCGTAGTAGTTGTAGTTGCCGTTGCCGTCGTTCTTGACCACCCACCGCTCCCAGGTGGCGTTCATGAGGGTCTTGTCCTCGACCTCCAGCCGGAAATTCCCGGAGGCGGTCCTGAGGGGATAGGGTTCCGCTGCCACGGAGACGTCCCCTTCCGCAAGGAGTTCCCGCTCGTCGGCGGGTACGTAAGGCGAGTCCTCGACGTATGCCTCGTAACCGTCCTTGTATGCCTTGATGTCGATCTTCTTGATCTCGACGTCGTGAGGAGCGTACATCCGGAGGCCCGGGCCCAGTTCGAGCAGGTCGACCTCTGAGGGTGCGTAGGTCTTCCCCGTCGCGGCCGCGGTTTCGCTGATGAACTTGCCGCGCCTCGACTGGCGGCTGTCCACCTCGGCCTGGGAGAGGCCGCGAACGCGCGCCTTGCGGTCCTTCTCCCGCGAGGCCCGGACCATCGTCTTGATCTGGCTGCTGTCGAAGCTGATCTCCCCGAGGAGCGGCCCCTTGCCCCCCTGCGGGCCGGCCAGCGCCCGCGCGGTCGCGGCAGGCGCCCCGGCTCCCGCCCCGACCGTGGCCGCGCCCAGGAAGAGAGCCGCCAATAATGTTCGAGTCCTGCGCATGCGAACAATCCTTTCATCGGGTTATCGCCGTGGAATTACGGCAAGACCTTCGGTGGAACGACGGAGCGGGGCGAAGAGGCGCGAGGTATTTCCGTGGCTACTTCAGCCACGTCGCTTCGGACAACTCCGTCGTGAAATCCGCGACGCGCCAGGAAGTCGCGTCCTGCGGCCCCGCGGCGTACAGATTGACAACCACGCGGGCGTCCTTCAGCTCCCTCGTGAAGCTGACGTCGCTGTTGGGCCGGCCGCACTGGTCCGGTTTTTCCGGCTCCTCCATGCACACGTCGACGAGGGAGTTCCCGCCTGCTGTGGCGGCGGATTGAAAGTGAATCTGGCGGACGGTGACGCGCCCGCCTCCTCGCAGGTCCTTCACGACCGACTCGGCTGAGGTGATCCTGTATCCGGGAGGCAGCGTGCGCGGCAGCGCGAACGGGACGCCTGGATTCCTTTGAAGCTCCTCGGCCAGGCCGGCCCTGCTCAGATGGTCGGTGGGGTCTTCGCCGCTACACCCTGAAACCCAGAGGGCCGCGGCCAGACATGAATAACCGATCGACCGGCCGAAGGCGACCCCGATCCCCCGGAAACGTATTCGCTCCTGCTCCTTCCCCCTGCCCCGCATGGCCTCCCGATCTCACTGCGTATGTGAGGCCCAGGACCCCGTCCGCATTCTCGCGTGTCACCCCGACCTCCGCCGCCGGCCCGATGATCTGAGCCGGACGAGAAAAAGATAATCCGCCGCCGATTTCCGCGCAAGACGTGTTAAAAGAAAGCGTTTAAAGGAGCATACGGAGGGAGGTGTTCACCGTGTCCTCTTTCGCGTGGGCCGCCTAAATCGAGGATTGAAGTTTCTCCTTCGCGTTAGGGCCCATTCGGCGGCATGATTCAGGTCCTCCGGAACCAGGACCCGGGACCGGCCGACCTGACAGCCGCTGTGACCGGCCTCGCAAGGGTGCATGGCGTCCGTCGTACGGGCCTCTCCGCGCGGCGAGGTGGCCGCATCCGGACAGCGTCCAGCGGCAGGGCGTGGCCACCTTCTACAACGTCATGAAGGCGGCAGGCACGCTCGGCAAGCGCGACGAGCTGTTCACCTACATCCACGAGATCGGCCACGCCCTCAACCTGGCCCACTCCTGGCAGAAGGACGAGACCGTCCCTCCGTCACCGCTGGACCCGTGCAACGGCTACGGCGACAGGTCGTTCACGAACTACCAGCAGGAGTACAGGGAGGACCCGAAGGCGACGGAGGGCGACGCGGATCTGTTCTGGTCGGTGTCCACCTGGCGGTTCACCCCCGCCCGCCCCCAGCCGGTCCGGGCTGAGCGTGCAATTGTCGAGCCGTGAGTCCTTCTCCCACGGCGAGCCGGTCACCGTCGAGATCAAACTGTCCCTGGACGGCAGCAGGCCCGCGGCCGAGGCGATGCGCGCCCAGCTCCACGCTCAGTCCCGGCAGGTGTCCTGATAGGGGAGTTCGGGGAGCTGTTCGCGCCACTCGGCCGGGGACAGCCCCCCGTCCCCGCGGCAGATCGCGGCGCCGGCGGTGTCGGCGTCCACGGTGATCTCACGCAGGGTCCCGTCGGCCGTGGAGACGACCAGGCTCGTCCGGCTGAACGCCACGGCCGGCACGGACTCGTCGTCGAAGCTGATCGGCGCGGCGACCGGCTGGTTGCCGCGCCAGTCCCAGAGCCGGATGCCCGACTCGCCGCGACCGGCGACGGTGGCCAGCAGCCGGCCCCGCGGGTAGGGGACGAGGACGTTGATCGGCGCCGGGTGCGCGTTCTGCGGCGGGGTGAGCGGCCTGCTCAGCTCCCTGTCCCAGAACGTCAGCCGCCCGTCGACGTCGCCGACCGCGGCCATGTCCTCGATGAAGAGGATCTCGCCCTGGGCGCGCGCGTCGGACGGCAACCGGCGCACCTCCCCGCCGGCCGTGTCGATCGAGACGCGGCCCCGCCCGGTCGTGTCGGCCAGCAGCCGGCGCCCGTCCGGCTCGAAGAACAGGCGCCCTGATCCCGTGCCGGCGACGGTGCGGAGCCATCTCCGGGCCCGCGCGTCCCACACCTCCAGGCCCCTGTTCTCCACGCCGTCACCCGGACGCGGGTCGAGCGGGACGAACACCACGGTTCCGCCGTCGGGGGAGAACGTGAGCCACATGATCCCGGAGGTCCCCGGCTCGTGGGCGCGGAACGCGCCGATGCCGCGACCGGTCGCGGTGTCCCACAAGGTCACCGTGGGGGAGCGGGAGTGGGACAGCGCCAGGGTGCGCCCGTCGGGGCTGAACGCGGGGACGTACTCCGTCTCCCCGAGCCCTGCTTCGAGGCGGTCGTCCACGGGGAGCGGGCCGCTCACGGGGCGGCGCGCCGCGACGTCCCAGATGCGTAGTTCAGACCTGCCCTTCCTGCGCCGGGCCGTCACCAGGAAGCGGCCGTCGGGGCTGAGCACCCGCTTGTCGGTTCCCGGCGCGAGCACCACCGGGTGCGTGTAGGGCGAGACGTCCAGGACGAGCACCGTGCCGTACTGGCCCATGACCCGCAGGAGCCGGGCGTCCGGCGTGAAGCGGGCCTCGGGCGCCACGGTCGCCACGGGAAGCGGGGAGCTCATCAGCTCGCTGCCGTCGTCCGCCCGCCACAGGGTCACCCCGCCCTCGGCCCGCGTCCCGGCCAGGAACCGGCCGTCGGGGCTGAACTCCAGATGCCCGGCCGCCGCCGGCGACGAGAACGGGACCTCCTTGCCGGAGGAGGGGTCGAACAGCCGGACGTCGTCGCCGGTGGCGAGGGCCAGGCGTTTCCCGTCCGGGCTGAACACCGCGTCCGTGACGCTCCTCCCGATCAGCCAGGGGGCCCGGAGCCGCCTGCGGCGCTGGAGGTCCCACAGCTCCGGCCCCCACGCCGAGCCCGCGGACGGCTCCGAGGACGGCGGCGCAGGCAACATCTCCTGCGGCGGCACGGCCAGGGCCAGCCTGCCGTCGGGGCTGATGGCGACCACCGGCCGGTCGAGCGCGCGGGTGCCGTCGGCGACGTTCCAGACCTCGTTCGAATCGTCGCGGATCCCGATGAGCCGGCGCCCGTCCGGGCTGAACTCCACCGGGGTGAGCCGGGGGATCCTCACCCCGAGATCCCTCAGCCCGCCGCCGCCGACGGCCCAGAACCGGGTGTCGCCCTCGTCGTAGACCGCCAGGGTGCGGCCGTCCGGGCTCCAGACCAGGCCGTACACCTCCCGCCCCCGCCACGTCGTCGTGGCGATCTCCTTCCCGGTGGCCAGGTCGAGCACGCGCAGGACCGCCGGCCCGGACGCCGCCCCGGCGGTGAGGACGGCCAGCCTGGTGCCGTCCACGCTGAGCGCGTGCACCAGGTCGGACGGGTCGCCGGACGGGCCGTGGGGGGCGGTGAAGACGTCCACCAGGGGCAGCGCCATCGAGTCGATCAGCTCGCTCCTGGCCTCGACGACCGGGGCGATCCTCCAGGCCGCGGCGCTCAGCCGGCGGGCCAGGCCCGGATCGCTCAGCCGCAGCGCGGCCGCGCGCCTGGCGGCCAGCCGGGCCGCCGCCTCCCGCAGGCGGCCGTCGGCGAGGCCGGCCTGCCGGACGGCGACGCCCGCCGCGGCCAGGGAGGCGACCAGCAGCACCACCAGAACGGCCGCGACGGCCACCCGCCGGTGGGCGGAGCGCCGGGCTCGCGCCGCGCTCGCCCCGACGAAGCCGCGTTCCAGAGGCGTGAGGTCGTCGTGGTCGCCCGCTTCGGGGAAGAGCTGGTTCACCACGGCCAGCCGGGTGCCCCGGTACAGCAGCCCGGTGTCGCGGCCGTGCGCCTGCCACGCCTGGGCCGCCTCGGTGAGCTGCCGATGGGTCCGCAGCCGCTCGCGCCCCTCGTCCACCCAGCCGCGCAGCCGCGGCCACGACTCGATCAACGCCTCGTGTGCCAGCCGCACGCTGTCCTGGTGCAGCGTGAGCAGCCGGGCCGCGGCCAGCCGCTCGACGACCAGCGCCGTGTCGGGGTCCCCGTACGGGTCCAGCTCCGCCCGCGGGGCCGGGCGGCGGGTGTCCTGGGACCGCTCGCCCGGGCTGATCAGCCGGAGCAGGATCCGCCGGGCGATCCGCGCCTGCTCCGGCGACAGCCCGGCGAACAGCTCCTCGGCGGTCCGGCTGAGAGCCCCGTGGACCCCGCCCACGCTCCGGTAGGCGTCCAGGGTCAGCATCTTGCCCTTGCGGCGCAGCCACACCTCCCGCAGCGCGTGCGACATCAGCGGCAGCCCCCCGGGCTCCTCGGCGACGTCGGCGAGGACGGCGGCCGTCAGCGCCCGCTCGACCGTCAGGCCCTCGGCCATGGCCGGCCGCACGATCGCCTCCCGCAGCTCCTCCGGCCGCATCGGCCCCACCAGCACGTTGGCCTCGCGCAGCGCCGCGACCAGCGCGTGGTGCTCGGCGCAGCGGCCGTAGAAGTCGGCGCGGACCCCGATGACCACGCGCCGCCCGCTGTCCGGCGCCCGGGCGCTGAGCAGCAGGTCGATGAAGCGGGCGCGCTCGGCCGGGTCGCGGCAGAGGGTGAAGAGCTCCTCGAACTGGTCGACCACCACCAGCAGGTCGTCCTCGCCCGGGCCGGGCCGGTCGGCCGGCAGCGCCGGGTGCTCGCCGGGGGTGAGGATCAGGTACGAGCCGGCCCCGGCCGCGAGCCCGGCGCGCAGCAGGGACGACTTCCCGCTGCCCGACGGCCCGAACACCGCGACGAACCGGTGCCGCCCCAGCAGCTCGCGTAACTCCTCCACCAGGCGCTCCCGGCCGAAGAACCGGGCGGCGTCGCCGGTGTCGTAGGAGGCCAGCCCCAGGTACGGCCCGGCCGTCGCCTCCTCCTCGGCCGCCCGCTCCCCGGCCAACGCGTCGGCGGTCCGGCGCCAGCGGCGCTCCCATTCGGCCGCGTCCCCGCCGCACGCCCGTACGAAGGCCAGGACGACGGGCAGCGACGGCAGGCGCTCGCCCGCCGCCGCCTGCGACAGCGTGGTCACCGAGTAACCGGCGCGCTCAGCCATGACCCGGTAGGTGAGGCCGCCCGCCTCCCTGCGGAGCTTGCGCAACGCGGAGGCGAAGCTCTGGACCGGCCCGGCCGCGGGGTCCACGGGGCTTTCGCGACGGCCCGCCATGACGGAGCTCCCTTCCTGGACGGCCGGTCGGGCGAGGCATTGTTCGGCTGCCTGACCAGGGACGCCGAACCATGCCGCCGCCACATGATCCTGGTGCCACGAGCCCCCGGCGAACAAGCGGTCCCGGGCCCATCCGGCCGACGGGCCGCCGCCGGCGTGCCCGGCAGGGCCTACGTCAACGGCGCGACCGGCATGTGCCTGGCCATCGGGCAGGGCGCCGGGCGCAAGGGCCGGGCCGCGATCCAGTGGCCCTGCGGGATCGCTGCCGAGCAGGCGTGGCGGCGGTGAGGAGCCGTTCCCGGCGACGGCGGCCGCCCTCGCCCGGCGGCCGCTCCACCACCCGGCCTCACGAGGGGGCGCGGGCCGCCCGCCTGGCGCGGTAGGCGCTGGCCTTGGCGCGGTTCTGGCAGGACAGGTCGCAGAAGCGGCGTGAGGCGTTGCGGGTCGTGTCGAAGAACACCCGCGAGCAGTTGCCGGCCTGGCAGAGGCCGAGGCGGGCCCCCTGGCCCACGCCGACGACCATGGCGAGAGCCGTGGCCATGTCCGCGACCCATGCCCCGGCGAGCGTCGCGTCGGGCGCGTGGAAGGCGAGCACGGGCGGGTCGCCGTGCAGGTTGGGGACGGCGCGGTGGCGGATCAGCACGTCGTTGAGCCGGGCCGCGGCGGCGTGCAGCCGGCCGGCGGCGCCGAAGACGTCCCGCAGCTCCGCGGCGACCTCCGCCAGATGATCGGCGTCGGCCGGGGTGAGCCGGGACGGCGCGGCCAGGCAGGCGTCGATCGCGGCCAGGCGTTCGCCGCCGGAGGCGGGCGGGGTGACGGCCCGGCCGTGCGCGGCGGTGACGGTCAGGGCGTTGACGAGATGCGCCGCGCGCTCGACCCACCTGTCGACATAACTGTCTATTTGTGGTTGACCAGTGATGCGCCACGGATCTATCGTCACTGTCTCAGTGTATAGAGACAGTGATGGTGGGAACGATGTCCGGATTTCTGGCACGGCAGATGTGGCACCAGATCGAGCCGGTGCACGCGACGCTCTACTTCAGCCCCCAGGCGTTCGAGGAGGCCGCGGCGCTCGGCTACGACGCCGGGTCGCGATGGCCCAGCTACTTCGCCTGGCGCACCGCGCCGCTGGGCCCGGCCGGGCCGGGGCTGGTGGCGGCCGCGTACTACAGCTTCAGCCCGGCGATGATCGCCGAGCACGTGCCCGCCATCTGGTCGGTGGCGACGCCGCGGCAGGTGCTCGACGCTCGGCTGCGGGCCGTGGACCGCACCCTTCGCGCCCTCGGGGCCCCCGGAGCCCTCGGGGCTGAGGGGCTGGAGGAGGCGGCCCGGCTCGCGATCAGGGCGGCCGAGAGCGTCGATCTCGCCCACCGGCCGCTGGCCGCGGCCAACCTCGACCTCCCCTGGCCGGACGAGCCGCACCTGGCCCTGTGGCAGGCGTACACGGTGCTGCGCGAGCACCGCGGCGACGGGCACCTGACCGCGCTGCACGCCGCCGGCCTCGACGCCTGCGAGGCGCTGGTCTCCTTCGCCGCCGTCGGGGCGGCGCCGGAGGAGAACTTCGCCGGGCGGGGGTGGAGCGCCGAGGAGTGGGCGGCGGCGCGGGAACGGCTCGCCGGGCGCGGGCTCCTCGACGCCGACGGCACGGCCACCCCCGCCGGGCACGCTCTGCGTGAGCGGGTGGAGCGGCTCACCGACGAGCTGGCGGCCCGGCCGTGGCAGGCGCTCGGCGAGGCGGGGGCCGAGCGGCTGGCCGAGCTGAACCGGCCGCTGCTGGGCGCGGTGTTCGAGTCGGGGATGCTGCCCATGATCAGCACCTTGGGCATCGGCCGGGTCAAGGTCGCCGCGTGAAGCTGGAACGGCTGACCGGGCGGGAAACGCTCGCGCGCGCCGGCGAGCTGGTGCAGGTCTACCGGAGCGCGTTCGCGGAGCCGCCGTGGAACGAGGACGGGCGGGGCGCCGACGCCTTCGCCGAGCGGCTCGCGGTTGACGTCCGGCGACCGGGGTTCGTGGCGGTGGTGGCCGGTGAGGGGGGCCGGCCCGCCGGGTTCGGCACGGCGTGGCGTACCGAGAGTCCCTTCCCCTGCGGGCGGGCTTACGGCCGGGTCCGGGCCGCGCTGGGCGATGCGGTGGAGACGCTTCTGGTGGGGGCTCTGGAGGTGGACGAGCTGGCGGTCGGCCCGCACGCACGGGGGCAGGGCCTCGCGGGCCGGATCCTCGACCTGCTGTGCGAAGGGGCCGAGACCTGCTGGCTGCTGACCTCCCCGCAGGCCACCGGTGCTGTCCGGCTCTACGAGCGGCTCGGCTGGCGGCGGATGACCGGGCCGGAGGCCGACATCGCCGTGTTCGGGATCGAGGGGCCCGGGAACGGCCGCCGGCGCGGGGACGGGGCTTCTTGACCCCACGTTCGGTCGGGTTCCGGGGCTCGGCGGCGAACGTGGGAAGGTTCCCGCCGGACGCCGCCGCCCGCCTGATGAGCGGGCGGCGGCGCCTGGAAGGGCGGGAGGTCAGCGGAGGCGTCAGCGCCAGTAGACGACCGTGAGGGTCGGCGGCTTCACGCCCGCGTCGGTGTTCTCCGAGGCGGCGAACGCGCGCCAGTTGGTCTTCTCGGTCTCGTCCGCGCCGCGCAGCTGGATGCCGTAGTTCGGGGCGCCACCGGCCCACGCCTTGGCGATGTCGGTCACCGGCCATGCCAGGTAACCGGCGCCCGAGGCGCAGGGCTCGGTCCACGTGCGGCCACGGCCGATGCGGGTGGTGCTGGCGCCCTGGCGGGTGGTGGTGGGCTTGTTGTCCCAGTTGAGGTCGGTCTCGTCCCAGGGGCTGGTGACGCGCTCGGCGGTGAGGCCGGAGCCGACCGCGATCCCGCAGGCGTTGGTCTCCAGGTTCCACATGCCGAGGCCGGCCAGGATGACGCGCTTGCCGGTGATCTTCCGGGTGTCGAACTTGACCAGGCTGCGCATGATGTCGCCGCCCTCGCCGTTCTCCCACGGCATGGTGCCGGCGATGATCATGGCATCGCCCGGGTGGGAGGCCCAGGAGGTGGCCACGTCGGTGTCGGTGACGACGCCGGGCAGGGTGATCGCCGGAGAGACGGTCACGGGGTAGGCGCGGGCGGGGTCGGCCAGGTAGGAGGCGTCCGGCTTGAGGACCAGGACCTTGGTGCCGTTCTGCGTCTCGACCGTGCCGGTGACTTTGGAGACCGCGCCACCGCGCGGCTTGCCGCGCCCGCTGGAGTCGTACATGAGCGGCTGCGCCGCGGCGGCGGCCACCTTGCCGTCGGCGCTGCGCAGCTCCAGGCCCCCGTCGGCGGCGGCCCGGAGGTCCACGCCCTGGGTGTCCACGGGAATGCGCAGCTCCAGCGGCCCGGCGGGCTTCTCGCGCAGCACGACGTCGTAACGGAATCCGGTCGGCAGCACGGTCACCACGAGGTCGGCCCCCTGGCCGGCCGCGTTGGCGAAGGTGGCGACGTTGCCCTTGACCGACGGCTTGGGCAGGGGCGTGGGCCACCGGGGCGCGAACACGCGGCCGCCGGCGTCGACGAGCTTGGCCAGCGGGCCCTCGCCGCCGGCCGAGACCTCGACGTCGACCTCGGAGACGCGCGGCTTGAGCACCGCGCCCTGGGCCTCGAGCGTGGGGTCGGCGGCCTTCCAGGTGCCGTCCGGCATCCGGACGTTGGACGGGCCGGAGGTGATGGTGGCGGTGAAGCTGCCGTCGGGGTTGGCGACGGTGGTGCTGGTCTCGTCGGTCAGGCTCGGCACGGCCACGGCCTTGCCGGTCTTCGCGGCCTGGGCGGACGCGGCCGCCTCCGGGCTCGGCGCCACGGCCGCGACGGCCTCGAAGCTGGTGGCTGCGGTGAGCGCGGCGACGGTGGTCAGTCCGAGTGCCAGCCGTCCGACGGATGCGGAGAATCGCATGCAACTCCCATTCGTGGTGTTTTGGGGAGGAATGGAGGCGCGATCGATCCGCGAGTGGGCACTCGCTCGTTCCCCCGTTTCCCCGCTTTCCTCGGCCCGGATCCTGCTCGACGCCCCGTACAGGATCAGGCGAGATCACAGAGATATCACTGCGGATGTGGGCGAATGGCTTGAATCCTCAGCAGTGTGGCATAACTCACTATTTACCCTCTAGTTACGCTCCTTTGACAACTCGACCGGCGGCGCGTACGGGCCGGCCGGCCGTCCAGCGCGCGGACGGGGGCGCCTGTCAACAGAACCTCAACGGATCTTCCACGCGGCTCCACTAGCGTGCGGCCGGACGGGCGGGGGCCGGAGGAGCCGGAAGGGGAGGGGAGGAGAGCTGATGAAAGCGCGTCGGGATTGGCGTCGAGGTTGGCACCGGGGTTGGCGTCGGGGTTGGTTCGGAGCGGGGCTGTCCGTGGCGGGCCTGGGCACGGCGTGGTGGGGCTGCCTGGATCGGACGGCGCTCGCGTGGCCGTCCGCCGCGGCCGTGGTGGCGCTCGTCGTGGGCACGGTGCTGATGCCGGCGGCGGTCCTGCGCCGGACGGGGGCCTGGGCGGCGGCGCTGGTGCTGGCGGTCTCGGCCGGCCACGGATGGTGGCAGGCGGCGGCGGGGCTGGCCGGCGGGGTCCCCGGCACGGGCGTGACCGCGTTCGCGGCGGGCTCGTCGGTGGTGGCACTCGCGCTGGCACTGGTGGCCCTCCCACCCCCACGCCCCACGCCCGGCACCACACCGGCGGCGTGCCCCGAGCCCGCGCCCGGCGTCGCACCGGCGGCTCACCCCGCCCCTACGCCCGGCGTCGCACCGGCCCACTCCGAGCCCACGCCCGGCACCGCATCGACGGCCCACCCCGCCCCCACGCCCGGCGTCGCACCGGCGGCCCACCCCGCCCCCACACCCGGCTTCGAGCCGGAGGCGGGGAGCGGGCACGCGCTGGCAGGCGCGTGGGAAGAAGCGGCCCTGGCGGCGGCGGGCGGGCCGGCGCACGTGGCTCCGGCGGCGCGGAACCTGCTGGTCGCGGGTGCCGGTGCCGTGGTGGGGGCGGTGGTTCTGGCGGGGACGTTGCTCGCGGTCACGTCCCTGCCCGTGGACGCGACCACGGCACCCCCTGCGACGGCCGGGGCCGCCGAGGTTCCGAGGAGCGTCACCAGGATCGCCTGGCGCTGGCAGGCGCCGAGCCCCGTGCGGGACGCCGTCCCCGCGGGAGCCGGCGTGGCGGTGCGGGTGGCGGACGGAGTGATCGCCCTGGACACCGCGACCGGCAAGGAGCGCTGGCACTACCGCAGGTCACACGCCCGGGCCGTCCGCCTGGTGGGCGCCGCCGACGCGGGCGCGGTGCTGGTCGCGTTCGGCTCGCCTGGCGGGGAGCGGGTGGTCCTGCTGGAGGCGCGCACCGGCACGGTCCTGTCCGAGTCCGAGCGGCCGGCGGGGTTCGCCGGGCACGCCGTGCTGTACTCGCGGGCCCTGGTCACGCGGACCGGCGCGGGCCGGCTGACCGGCTGGGACCTGACGACGGGCGCGGCGCGCTGGGTCCACGACGTGCCCAAGGGCTGCGTCCTCGCCGATCAACTAGGGCTGCGCGACGCGGTCGCCATGCTGCTGACGTGCGGCGCGGACGTACAGCGCTGGGAGCGCCTGCGCGAACGCCGGACGATGAGCGTCACCGTCCTGGGCCTGGACCCGGCGACCGGCGAGGAGTCGTGGCGTCACGAGCAGGCGGCGAGCTTCGCGCCCGGCGGGGTCGGCGCGCGGCCCTCGGACGACGCCGCACTGGTCACCGTGAGCACGCCGTCCACGCTCACGCTGCTGTCAGGGACGACGGGGCGCCCCCTGCCAGAGCCGCACTTCGAAGGTCTGCAACTCGCGCTGACCGCCACCGGCCGCGTGACCACCGACCTCGCTTCCGGCACCTTCCGCTACGAACCGTTCGCGGGCCCGTCCAAGGTGATGACCCTGCCGTGGGCGGAGGGGGCCGGGCCGGAGTATGTGATGGCCCTGGACGACGCCCTGCTCGTGACCGTCTGGTTGGACGACGTCCTGACGGTCACGAGCACCCCGTGGGAATCCGGCGAGACCACCCGTATCCCGGTCCCGGGGGGAACGCCGCCGCTGCGCGCCCCGGGCGCGATCGTGGTCGCCGGCGGCACGACGGTCACCGGCCTGGCCTGACCGGGCTCACGGCGGACCGGGCTCACGGCGGACCGGGCTCACGGCGGACGGCGGGCGGGCCCTGGCGTCACCTGAGCGGCGCCGCCGGTCAGTCGTGCTGCCCGTGACCGCCGATGCCGAGCTCCTGCGCGATGTCCTCGAGGTTGTCGAAAGTCCGGTCCGGCAGGGAGCGGAGGGCGGACAGCACCCCCTCCGGCGCCGACTGGGACCGCGCGCGCTCCAGCAACGCCGCCCGATCGGCGGGGAAGGCGTGCACCCCGCTGACCCACCGCGCCAGATCGCTGCGCTGATCCACTTCCCGTGCGCTCATGCCCTCGGGGGAGCCCGGCTCGCGTCCCGTCATGCCCTCAGTCATGTCCATGCCCCTTTCTCACTGTCCCTCTGTCACAGGTATCGGGCGAGTCACTACCCCGTCGCCTTCCTCGTAGCCACCCGATGTCCCTTCCGCGCGGCCCGTGCCCGCAGCGGGAACCGAAACGGCGCCTCCGAAAGCCCTCACCACCTACCACCCGGCTCCCCGCTGACACCTCTCCAACCACCCCGCGCCGCCGCAGACCGCTGCGGTCACCAGCGACAGGCTCCCCATCGCGGCGACCGGCGCCTGCGCGGCCACCAGAGCGACGCAGGGCACCCAGCCGAGCGCGCACAGCCCCAGCGCGAGCATGAATCTGGCGGCCATCGGAGCGACGAGCGCTCCGGCCAGGTCGCTCGCCCCGGCGATGAGCACGGCCGCGACGGGAGCCAGCAACACCCCGGTCCACCACAGATCCACCGTGACCGCCGGCGACAGGATCTGTGGCAGCCACAGGGCCTCCAGGACCGCCGCCGTGCGTACTACGGGGACGGCATTGGCCCAGAGCAGAACCCGCTCTCTCCGCATCCCTGTCAGGGGCACGAAGTCGTGGTCGTGCTCCACGGCCAGGCCGCCCACGAGGTGCTCGCCCAGCAGGTGCGGTACGGCGAGAAGCAGCGGCACCCACCCGTATCCGGGGACCGCCACCAGCAAGCCCGCCACCACCGCGAGCAATACCGCGGGCATCGCCAGCCGGTCGGCGATCGCCCGCCGCTCCTGTGCCAGCGCCCGGTAGAAGACGGCCCGTTCGGCGGCGAACGCCGGCCGGTGTCCCAGCGAGGCCACTCCGGAACGGAACCTCTCGGCTCCCAGCTCCTGGCCGCTGGCGGAGTGGCGCAGCACCTCCCGCGCTCCGGCCGCCTCTCGCGCCGCCGAGTCGGCGGGCTCCTGATACCCGCCTGCCACGGCCACCAGCAATCCCGCCGCGAGCACCAGCGACGCCAGAGCGGCCAGCAGCGGCGACGCCGCGCCCGCCGCCGGCTCGAACACCACGCCCATCAGCCCCTGCGCGAGCGGCGCGAGCCGCACCCACGCTGCCGCGGGCGATCCCGAGAGATAGGAGGCGAGCATCGCCATCCCCCAGACGGTCCCCACGGCGCGCGTGCACCGGAGCGTCGCGGCGGGCCCCAGCGCGAGCAGATGCCGCGCGCACGTGGCCAGCCTGAGGAGCAGGAGCAGTACGGCGCAGGCCGCGGCCGGCTGCCAGGCCAGTGCCGGGTCGAGCCCTGCTCCCCAGCAGGACAGCAGCCCGGCGGCCAGGACCATCAGCGAGAAACGGGCCGGCCCGGCGAGCAGGTGCCGGGCCAGCACGGCACGGCCGCCTCCGGGCGCGGTCAACAGCCATGAGGCGTCGGCGGTGGCGAGCCGCAACGGGGAACGGCGCGTCGCCGTGAGCAACAGCAGGGGCAGGACGAGCGGCGCGACGGCGGTCACCCTCGCGGCCACGCCGTCCTGGTCGGGTGGCGCGAGCGCGAGCACCCGAAGCTGCAGCTGGAGCAGAGCCACCAGCGCCGCCCCCGCGAGCAGCAGCAGCACTCGCCAGGGACGCAGCTCCCGCAACCGGCGTAGCCAGGCGGCGAGGGAGAGATAGCCGAGGGCACGGCCGGCAGCCGCGAGCGCCTTCACCGGGACTCCGACGTCAACGCGAGATAGATCTCCTCCATGCCGGCCCGACGCGACAGTCCCGCCTCCCGCGCGAGGCTGGGGAGGTCGCCGCCGGCCTTCACCCGCCCGCATTCGAGCACGATGACCTGATCGGCGAGGCGTTGCGCGTCGTGCAGGATGTGGGTGGCCACCACGACGGCCGCCCCGTCCGCGGCCAGCTCGCTCAGCGTGGTGCGCAGCCGCACGGCGCTGTGCGGGTCCAGGCCGTTGAACGGCTCGTCGAGCAGCAGCACCTCGGCCCCGTGGAGCAGCGCCATGACGAGGGCGAGCCTTCGCCGCAGCCCTTGCGAGAGCTCGTGCGGCAACGCGTCCCGCCGGTCGCCGAGCTCGAAGCGCTCCAGCAGGTGGCGGGCGCGCGGCTCCCATCGGGACAGGCGGTAGGCCAGCGCGATGAAGGTGACGTGCTCCCAGACGGATACACCTGGATACAGGTCGGGCTGTTCCGGCATGTACGAGGTCGCCTGCTGGGCTCGGGTGCTGCCAGGCGGATGGCCACCGACCAGCATGGTTCCCGCGTCCAGCCGGACCAGGCCGGCGGCCGCCCGGAACAGCGTGGACTTGCCGGCGCCGTTGTGTCCCAGGAGCGCGGTGACCTGCCCGTACCCGCAGCGGAAGGTCGCGCCGTCCAGGGCCTTGCGCTCCGCGTAGCGTTTCACGGCGCCCTCGCACTCCCAGGCCGCGCTCATCGGGCGCCCACCGCGCTCGCCTGCCAGCCGCGTACGAGCTCCTGCCAGCCCTGCGAGCCGAGCGGGCCGCCGCCGCGCACCACACCGGACTCCACGTGGCAGTACAGCGGGGTCGCCTGGCGCGGGTTGTAGAGCTCGCGCAACGGGTGACCCGCCGCGGCCAGCACGGTGGCGGCCGGCACGGAGTGCTCGGCGACCAGGCGCTCGGCCTCGTCGCGGCTGCCGGACTCCTCGTCGAAGACCACCATCACCAGCTCGCTGCCCGCCGACCCGGCCAGCCGCCACAGTGCTCCCATGTGGGGGAGGTGCTCCCGGCAGCTCGGACAGTGGTGGGAGACGAAGACGAGGGTGAGGGCGCGATCGGCGTAGTCGTCGCTGTCCAGCACCGTTCCGTCGAGCGTGACCGCGGAGAACGGCGGCGCGGCGGCGCCATCCGGCAGCGTGAGGTCGTCCGGCTGGTGGCGGAAGGGGTCGAGGGCGAACCTGAGCTTGGCCGCCATGCGCAGGGTCAACGCCGCCAGGCCCAGCAGGGCGGCCCAGGTGAGGGCGAACATCGTCGTCGTTGTCATGCCGGGCTTCCCTTCGCGGTGCCCGGTTGCCGTGCCGGGCGGAGGATGAGGGCCACGTCCGGCAGGCTCCCCCAGACGGTGGCGAACAGCGCGGCCATCGCCGCGACGAGCGCGAGCGCGTCGGCCGAGACGGGGCCCGGGGCCGGCGTCAGGGTCTGCAGGAGCAGCCCCGCGCAGGCGCAGCCGATCAGTCCCGCGTTGCGGACGAGGTCGAGCCGGGAGATGGGTCGGGTACTGCGGCCGAAGCAGTTGCACGAGACCCGCCGCCCGCTCCGCAACGCCAGCCAGAGCCGGGTCGAGAACAGCAACAGGAGCGCCGCGGCCAGCGACAGGCCCCATCTCAGCGCCGTCCCACCGGCCGCCGTCAGGATGGCGGCCCCGCCTTCCGCGGCCACCGCCGCGACGGCGGCGGGCCGGGCCGCGCGTGCGGGCAGGCCGGACAACTCGGCGGTGGCCTTCGTAAAGGCGGGCAGATCGCGCGCCTTCGCCGCGGCCGCCAGGGCGAAGACCAGGGCCAGAGTCAGACGGAAGAACATCAACGCGTGCTCGGGCAAGGGAGTCAGCATGCGTGTTCGCCTCCAGTGTGGTGGAACTCCCAGTACGGACGGGGCGGCTGATCGGCAGCGGGCATGGTGAGGAGCCGCCGGGCGAGGAAGCCGCCGGCGTCGGCCACCAGGCCGAGCAGGCCGCCGCGCTCGTCGCTGCGCGTGTGCCAGGAACGCAGCGGCTCCGTGCAGCGCCACATCAGGTCTTCCTCGTCCGGGTCCGGCTTCGCCACCCGCAGTCCCAGACGGGCCGCCTCGGCGCGGGTGATGGCGTGGCCGTGGCTGTCGTAGCCGGAGACCAGCGTGTCGACGATGCGGGCGCGATCCTGCTCAGCGAGGTCGGGCCGCTGGCGGGCGATGAGCTCGCGGCCGGCTCGGCGGATGTTGCTGTCGGCGCGGTAGAAGGCGGACAGCGTCGTGGGGAAGAGGCGCTGGCTGGCGGCCGCGAAGACCTGGATCCGGTCGGCTCGCTCGTCCAGGCCGAACCACTCCTGCGCCATCCGGGGCAGGGCCCTGACGTCCTCGGCGGAGATCCGCCCAGGGCCCGCGGCGTGCTCACCCACGGCGGAGATGTGCGGGTCGATCGGCCCCAGCTGGGCCATCGGGCCCAGCACCAGTTCGTCGGCGGCCAGACACAGCAGGGTGCCCGCGGACTCGGCGTGGTCGGGGACGAGCAGGGCCAGCCTGTCGGTGTGCTCGTGCAGCAGCAGCGCGATGCGGCGGGTGGCGTCCACATCGCCGCCGCTGGTGAGCAGGACGAGGTCCAGGCGCTTCGCGCGTTCGCGACGGCGCAGGCACTCGTACAGGACGTAGGCGTGCGTGGCGTCGAGCCGGTCGGCCAGCAGCGCGACAGCCCGGCCGCCGCGCGCGCGTTCCAGCTCGGTCAGCGCCGCGATCACCTCCTGTCCCCCGTCCTCGGGCGCGTTCACGACGGCCCTCCCGCGTCGATCAGGCGACTCGCCAGCGCGTCGGTCATGCGCAATTCGGGTACGCGCTCCTCGACGTGGATGAACTGGCCGACGGGATTGTTCTCCAGGAAGACGTGGCGGCCATCAGGGGTCAGGATGAGGTCGAGCGCGCCGAAGGTCAGCCCGTAGCTGTGCACGAATTTCAGGCAACGCGACGCCACCTCGTCGGCCAGCCGATGCGGGCGGTAGGGGACGTCCACGTCGTAGTGCCTCAGGTCCACCGCCGTCTCCGGCCGCTCCTGCGAGAGGATCTCGGCCGCGAAGACCTCGTCCCCGATGACGGTCACGCGCAGTTCCCGGTCCTTGTCGACGTACTCCTGGAACAGGCAAGGGGCCAGCCGCACGGCCTCGAGCGCCGCCAGCTCGGCCTCTCCCAGCAGGGTCGTCGGCATCTCCAGCCACAGCGGCGGCTCTGTCTCGAGGGCCGGCTCGGCGGAGGCGAGCGCGGCCGGTCCCGCCATGCTCTTGAAGATCGAACGTCCGCCGCACTCGGCGTGGAAAGCGCGTGCCGCCTCAGGGTCCGTGGTGATGAGCGTGCGCGGTACCTCGAAACCCATCGCGGCGGCTCGCCGCAGTTGCTCGGGTTTCCAGCTCGCCGCTCTGACGTCGCCGGGGCGGCTCATCCAGTAGCAGTCGAGTGAGGCCAGCAGGCCGCCCATGGTCTGCTCCAGCTCCGCGTTGGCGAAGGCGCGCTCCATCGGGCCGAGCTCGGCCGACACGCCGTAAGGGTGGGGACGGCGCAGCCATACCGAGCGCACCCGCTCCAGGTCGGCGACCCGGCCGGCGGCCAGCCGGAATCCACCCGTCCAGTCCCGGCCGCGCAGAGCGGTGCTGATCACCGTCGTGTCGGGCAGATGGTCGCTGTTCAGGCGTACCGGCTCGTGTCCCCAGCCCGCCAGCTTCTTGATGACCACGTCGGCGTGCGCGTCCATGGTGTTGGTGAAGATCAGTATCTGCGTGCTTCGCATCGATGACCCCGGTCGGTGGGGATGGACGGGAACGGAGAGCTCCGGGCCGGCCGCTCGGGCCGGGTCCCGGAGCTCTCCGGCGGGATCAGCAGCCGATGGGACCGGTGTCCCAGAGCTGCCGGTTGTAGGTGACGCAAGCACCCAGCGCGCAAACCTTGAACTTGGTGCAGTAGCCGGCGAAGACGGTGTCGCCGCCCACCCACACCTGCTGGTCGTCGTCGTACGCGCCGATCGGCTCGGCGGTCGTCTCGGCAGGGGACATGCGGGCGATTCCCAACCCGAACGGAGCCTTCATCGCTGTTCCTTTCGTTTGGCGATGTCTTAAGCGTGGCGACAGGCTCGTTTTTCTGACAGTCACGAAAAAAGGGGACACATTGGATGGTCAATCCGCCTCAAGGTCCCTATCGTGCAGATCGTTGTCTCGCGCCGATGGAGGTCGGTTGTGGACGGTCATGTCAGGCGGCTGGTAGGCAGGCGGGACGAGCTCATGGCCCTCGACGACGTCCTGACGAGGGCGCTTGCCGGGAGCTTTCAGGTCCTGACCCTGACGGGCGAGCCGGGCATCGGCAAGTCGCGGTTGCTGGACGTGGTGACGTCCATGGCCCACCGGAGAGGCATGTGCGTGGCCAGGGGATTGGCCTCGGAGTTCGAGTCCGATCTGCCGCTGGCCCTGATCGTGGACGCCCTCGACGAGCGGCTGGCGACCCTGCGCGACGAGCTGGGCGAACGCCTCGGTCAGGCGGCGATCCCCCTTCTGGCCTCGGTTTTCCCCGCTCTGGCCGCGGAGCCGGTCATCGACGTGCCAGGCGGTCTGAACGCGTTCACCCGCAACCGTCTCTACCGCGCGGTGCGTGGCGTGCTGGAGGAGCTGGCCTCGCCCGGTGGCCTGGTCCTGGTGCTGGACGACGTGCACTGGGCCGACGACGCGTCGGCGGAGCTGCTCGGCTACCTGATGCGCCACCCGCCCGGCGGCGCGGTGCTGATGGTGATCGCCTGCCGCCCCGCGCAGATCTCTCCTTCCCTGGGCAAACTCATCCGTGACGGCGCCGAGCATCACCACCGGCTCGCCGTAGGCCCCATGAGCAGCGCCGAGGCGGCCGAGTTCCTTGGCGAGACGGTAGGCCGCGCCCGGCTGCGTGAACTGTACGAGGCCAGCGGTGGAAACCCGCTCTACCTGGAGGTCCTGGCCGGCCTGCGGCGGCAGGCCACGGCCGGGACCGTCCCGGCGGAGCTGCCCGCCGACCTGCGCGCCGCGCTCAGGCTCGAACTCGAGGCGCTGCCGCCCGACGCGCTGCTGGTCGCCTACGGAGCGGCGGTGGCGGGCGAGGAGTTCGAGCCCGCGATCCTGGAAGCGGCCACGGCTCTGCCGGAGGAAACGGTCGCCGAGAGTCTGGACCTGCTGGCCGCCCGTGACATCATCCGTCCCGCAAGGTCGGCGGGCCGCTTCCGCTTCCGGCACCCACTGATCAGGAACGCCGTCTACGGGTCGGCGGGAGCGGGCTGGCGGGTCCGCGCGCACGCCCGCATCGCCGCCTACCTGGCCACGGTGGGCGCGCCCGCGCCGCTGCACGCCCACCATCTGGTGCACTCGGCCCGGCCGGGTGACCGCGGGGCGGTCGAGACGCTGAAGCAGGCCGCCCGATCGGTGGAGGAGCATGCCCCCACCACGGCGGCGCGCTGGCTGCAGACCGTGCTGCGCCTCGTACCGGAGGACGAGCCGGGCCGGATCGAGGTCTTCATGGAGCTGGCCAGGCTGCAAGCGGTCAGCGGCCAGCTCCATGAAGGCTGGAACACCGCGCAGGAGGCCCTTCGGCTGCTGCCGCGTTCCGACCACGCGCGACGGGCGGCGGTGGTCCGGCGCCTGGCCATGATCGACCGGATGCTGGGCCGGCCGACCAGAGGACGGAACCTGCTGATGGCGGAGCTCAACCGCACGCCCCATCCGCTGCTGCGCGCGACGGTGCCGCTGCGGCTGCGGCTGGTCGGGGACAACCTCATGCGGGGCGACCTCCGGGCGGCCCAGCGCTACCTCGATCTCATACCGGAGATCTCCCCGGAGGAAGAGCCGGGCATGGCCATGGCCGTGGCCGCGCTGCGACCCATGACGGCCTATGTGGCCGGGCGGACGGACGCGGCGCTCTTCCACGTCGAGGCCGCGGAACGCCTGGCGGGCAAGACCTCCGACGAGCATCTGGCCGAGTGGATCGACGCCTTCTCCTGGTTCTGCTGGACGCAGGTGATGATGGGCCGCCAGAAGCAGGCACGGCGGTGGTTCTCGCAGGCCGTCACCGTGGCCCGGGCGACGGGCCAGAACTACATCATGCCGAACCTGCTGGCTGGGCAGGCCCACGCGCTCCGGCAGCTCGGCGAGCTGTCGGCGGCGGAGGTGGCGGCCGACGAGGCGACCGAGATCGGCAGATCGCTGGACGCGGTGCAGTTGCTGGCCTTCGGACTGACGGAGCGTTGTCTGGTGGCCTCCTGGTCGGGGCAGCACGAGGAGGCCCTGCGTCACGGCGAGGAGGTGGTCCGGCTGTGCGAGAACGAGGGGGAGTGGTGGGCGGCCGTCGCGCGCTACGCCCAGGCGCGCGCACTGATCAACGCCGGGCAGATCATCCCCGGCACGCAGGCGCTGGCGCAGGTGTGCGCGCCGTCGGCCAGGAGCGCGCTCGACCGCAGCACGCTCCTGTCCGGTTACGAGGCGCTGGCGTTCGCCGAGATGACCCGGCAGCGAGGCGAGCAGGCCACATTATGGGCTGAGCGCGCCACTCGGCTCGCTCAGGGCGGTCTGCTTCCCGCCCTGGCCACCGCCCGGCTGAGCCGTGCCCACGCACTGCTGCTGAGCGAGCCGGCCGCCTCCGCCGAGCAGGCGGTGCGCGCGGCCGAGGAGTTCGTCCGCGCCGAACACCGGGTCGATGCCGGACGCGCGTGGTTGTGCGCGGGCACCGCCTACGCCGCCGCCGGCGCGCCCGATCCCTCCCGCACGGCGCTGCACCGGGCGGCCGAGATCTTCGTCCACTGTGGCTCGAAGGATCTGCTGGCCGAGACCGTCCAGAAACAGCGCAAGAGCGGCGTGCGCTCTCCCTCGCCCGCCGATGGCGGGGCACGGCCCTTCGGGCTCTCGCCCCGGGAGATGGACGTCGCCGACCTGGCGGGGAAGGGCTGCAGCAACAAGCAGATCGCCCAGCGGCTGTCGATCAGCATCCACACCGTGGAGTCCCACCTGTCGCACATCTTCACCAAGCTCGGGGTCGCCTCCCGCGTCGGGATGAAGAACGCCCTCGACGGCTGGTCGTGACCACCACTGCTCGCGACCACCACGGCGGACCCTGATACGGCCGTCACGGGAATCACGGTTTACCGCGATGTCCTGTCCTCGCCCCGTGCCGCATGCTGATCAGGTCCTTCACCGAGCTGGAGTGCCGACATGACCATGATTGCGATCGTCCCGAACTCGCCGATCCTCCACCGCGGACTCATGGACGTCCTTCAGGAGCAGGGCGTCGACATCGCCGCGATCACGCCCGTCGTGGTCGTGGTCGCCGACGGGGAGCGCGGCGGCCTGATCGAAGGCATCGTCGATGCGCTCCAGCGCCGGAAGCCGGCGCCGGATCAGCCGCCCGTCCGCCATCCTGACCTGTCGGGCAGGGAGAACGAGGTCCTTCAACGCGTCGCCGACGGCCTGACCCAGCAGCAGATCGCGCAGAGCATGGGGATCAGCAGGCACACCGTCGACACCTACCTGCGCAGGGTGCGGACCAAGCTGGGGCTGGGCAACAAGGCCGAGCTCACCAGGACGGCCGTGCTCGGCCCGTCGGCCTGAGCCGGCCGCATGGGCACCCGCCGTCTGGTAGGCACGCCGGGGGTCGGGTGGCGCGTCATCAGGTCCTGCGGCGTCAGGCGGGTTGTCGTCGTGCGGCGGCCTGGTGATCAGGAGGTGTGGCTGAGGAGCCGGTGTATCCGGTCGGCGACAAGCTGTGGTTGCTCGGCCTGGATGAGGTGCCCCGAGGCGACGTCCTCGTGGTGCCCATCGGGCAGGATCCGGGCGTAGCGGCGCTGGTGCTCGCGGATGGCGGCGTTCTGGCGCTCCCGGCCGCGGGCGGCGCGGGCTGCGGACAGCACGATCGTCGGGCAGGCCGGGAGCTGGGGCGGCCGGGCGCGGAACTGCGGGACGGCGGCGGCCACCGCCTGCATCTCCCTGCGGGTCTGGGAGATCCCGGCGGGGGTGAAGTCCTCGGCGAGCATGGTCCGGTAGGTGTCGGCGGGGAACAGGTGGCGGACGTTGCCGCTGAACAGCCGCGCCAGGGGAGGGATGCGGCTGAGCGCCTGCGTCACGGCCAGCACGCGGTCGACCTTCTTGGTGGTCCGGTCCCACGTGTCGTACACCGGTGAGGTCTCCGGTAAGGGATCGATCAGCAGCAGGCCCCGCAGCCGGGACCCCAGGCGCTCGGCGGCGCGGCGGGCGACCAGCCCGCCCATGCTGTGCGCGACGAGCACGAACGCGCCCGGGACAACGGCCTCGGTCATCGCGATCAGGTCGGCGGCCAGGTCGTCCACGCCGAGCCGCTGGGTGGTGCCGCCGCTGCGCACGCGTCCGGCGCGATCGTAGGCCACCAGCCGCGCCTGGGCGGCCAGCGGCGGCAGCAGCGGGTCCCAGCAGGTCCGGCCGCAGCCGCAGCCCGCCTCGAAGACCACCCAGTCCTGCCCCTGGCCGGACTCCTCGACATGGACGTACCGGCCGTTCACCGGCACGGCCCGTCCCGACGCCTCCCGCATGCCGCCTCCTCCGCCCATTACGTTTTCATTTTGGATAACGGTATCGCATATGAAATCGTTAGGCCATGGACCCTGTCGAGCAGCTCTTGCACCCGGTGCGGCTGCGCATCGTGCACGCCCTGTCCGCAGCGAGCACGCTGACGATCGCGCAGTTGTGCGCCCGCATGCCCGAGGTGCCGAAGATCACGATGTACCGCCAGGTCGCGCAGCTGACCGAGGGAGGGTTCCTGGAGGTGGACGGCGAGCAGCGGGTACGCGGCGCCGTCGAGCGCCGCTACCGGCTGCGTCAGGACCGGCCCGCGATCGACGCCGGCGCGGCCGCCGCCATGACGCTCGACGACCACCGCCGGGGGTTCGCCGCGGCCATGGCCGTGCTGATCGCCGAGTTCAACGCCTACCTGGACCGCGACGGCGCCGACCCGGCGGCCGACTCGGTCTCCTACCGGCAGGGCACCCTGTGGCTCAGCGCGGACGAGCTCACCGCGATGACGGCCGACCTCGTCGCGGTGCTGCGCGACCGGCTGGCCAACACTCCCGCGCCGGGCCGCACGCCGTACCTCCTCAGCGCGATCCTGTTCCCCGCCGAGCCGTCACCCGAGCCGTCACCCGAGCCGTCGCCTCCGCACGGGACCGGCAGCCGGCGCGGGTGAACGAGCCGGCCCGGCGTGGTGCCGTCGGTGCGGGCCCGAGATCGCGCGGCGGCCACCGGTGCCCGCCGGCCGGGTCAGGGATCGGCGGGGTGGCCTTCGAGCTCGGGGGACATGATCGGGCCGAGGCGGCCGGCGACGGCGGCCAGGTCCTGGACGAGGTCGGACCGGACGGCGGTGCGCCAGATCAGCGCCCATCGCGCGGGCGGCGCGTCGTGGATGGGCACGTAGGTGACGTCGGGACGGGCGAAGTAGCGGGCGGCGTGGGCGTGGGCGGGCGAGACGGCCTCGCCGTTGGAGAGCAGGGGAAGCATCTCCGCCGAGTTGCCGGCGACGGGCCCCACGGGGATCGGCCGTCCGCTCGGGGTGTGCCGGGGGACGAGCGCCTCGCGCCAGTAGTCCGGCCGCGCGCCGCCCATGACGACCTCGTCGGCCAGGTCCTCGTAGGAGACCGAGGCCCGGCCCGCCAGCCGGTGGCGGGCACCGACCGCCAGGACCACCGGTTCGACGTAGACGACCGGGCCCACGGTGAGATCGGCCTCCCGGACCGGCAGCCAGACGACCTGCACATCGACGGCCCCCGCCCGCAGCGGCCCGAAGGGATCGTCGAACCCGACGTGACGGATGTTCAGGTCGCAGCCGGGATGGCGGGCCTCGAAGGCGTCCAGCAGCGGCCGCAGGTCCTGGTGGTTGGCGTTGGTCATGCCGATGCGCAGGACCCGCGTCTTCCCCCGGGCGGCGCGGGCGGCGCGGTCGATGCCCTCGCGCATGCCGAGGTACATCGGCTGGAGGTCCTCGAACAGCCGGCGGCCGATCGGGGTCAGCTCCACGTGCCGGCTGTCGCGGTCGAACAGCGCGGCACCGACCCGGCGTTCCTGCTTCTTGATCGCCTGGCTCACCCGTGACGGCGTCACGTGCAGGCGCTCCGCCGTACGGCCGAAGTGCAGCTCCTCGGCCAGGGTCAGGAAAATCTCGATGTCCCGCAGCTCCATCCCGCCTCCCGATCGTGAATCTATCGCTCAACGATCCGTGACCGGAATCGTCGTTGTTCGCCGCGCGGGCAGGCCCGAACCTGGTAGCGCCATGAACGCCCTGCTCGCGGGGCGATGAACAAGACGGCCCCACCGCGGCCCGTTCCGCATTTCTCCAGGAGATCCGATGTCCACCACTGTCATCGTCGTCACCGTTCTGACCGCCGCCTGGGTCGGCTTCTCGGGCTTCTCGCTGCTGCGCCGGGCGGACTTCGTCGCCAAGCCGCTGGTGGAGTACGGGGTGCCCGCGTCCTGGTGGCCGTGGCTGGGCGCGGCCAAGGCCGCGGGCGCGGCCGGCCTGCTGGCGGGCCTGGCGGTGCCCGCGATCGGCGTCGCGGCGGGGATCGGCCTGGTGGCGTACTTCCTCGGCGCCGTCGTCACGGTGCTGAGGGCCCGTTCGTACCGGACGGTCGTCTTCCCCGTGTTGTACCTCGCCCCGGTCGTGGCCACCCTGGCCCTGGCCTGACCAGCAGAAGGCCCGCGAAGGTATCCCTGTTCGGGGCAGGCGGGAATGGGCGATCGGCGCCACGATGGGATCGTGGTCAACAAAGGAACGAACGATCTCGGCGGCTTCCTGCGCAGCCGCCGAGCCCGCCTGACACCGGAGGCCGCGGGGATCGCGACCGGCGTCACCCGCCGGCGGGTCCCGGGGCTGCGCCGGGAGGAGCTGGCCGAGCTCGCCGGGGTCAGCGTCGGCTACTACACGCGGCTGGAGCAGGGGGTCAGCGGCAGCGCCTCTGACGCCGTCATCGACGCGCTGGCCGCGGCGCTGCGGCTCTCCCCGGCCGAGCACGAACACCTGCGGCTCCTCGCCGCGCCGCGGCGGCCGACGCGCCCCCGCGCCCGCAGGACCAAGCTGAGGCCCTCCGTACGCGAGCTGCTCGCCGCCCTCTCGGGGACACCGGCGATCGTGATCGATCACCGCGCCGACGTGCTCGCGTGGAACCGCCTCGGCCACGCGCTGCTGGCCGGCCATGTCGGTTTCGACGCCCCCGACCAGCGGATCCGGCCCAACATCGCCCGCATGTTGTTCCTCGACCCGCACCACCGCGCGCTGTATCGCGACTGGCACGCCAAAGCGCTGGTCACGGTCGCGGCCCTGCATCAGGCGGTCGCGCGGCACCCGGGCGACCTTGAACTCGAACAGCTCGTCGGCCGGCTCGCCGTCGAAAGCCCGGAGTTCGCGCGGATGTGGGCGCGGCGTCCCGTCCGAACCTGCTCCTTCTACGTACGGGAGCTCGATCACCCTGTCGTCGGGCGGGTGACCCTGGCGAACGAGACGGTCACCCTGCCCGACGACGACCAGCAGATCGGCCTGTTCTACGCGCGTCCCGGCACGCCTGACGCCGATGCCCTCACCCTGCTGGCGCAGACCCTCGAACGCGGCCCCGCGCCGGCGACCCTGTCCTGGAAGGAGAAAGCACGATGAGGATCGTCGTCGTCGGCGGCGCCGGCACGATCGGGCGGCGGCTGGTGCCCGCGCTGCGAGCGCGCGGCCACGAGGTCGTCGTGGCCGGCCGCACCTCGGGCGACGTCCACGTCGATCTGGCCTCGCACCCGACCATCGAGGCCATGTACCGCGAGGTCGGGGCGGTCGACGGCGTCGTGAGCATCGCGGCGCACGGCGCGCTCGACGAGTTCACGACGCTCACCGCGGACGCGCTGCGGGAGAACATGCGGGCCAAGTTCTTCGGGCAGGCCGACCTGGTCCTCACCGGCCAGCATCACTGCGCCGACGGCGCCTCCTTCACCCTGACCTCCGGCATCTTCGCCGACCAGGCATGGCCGCACGTCACCGGCGGCGGCGTCATCAGCGGCGCCCTGCACAGCTTCACCCTGTCGGCCGCGATCGAGCTGCCGCGAGGCATGCGGATCAACGTGGTCAGCCCCACGATGATCGCCGACTCCGTGGACGCCTTCGCCGAGCACTTTCCCGGCATGCGCCCGGTGCCGATGGACGAGCTGGTCGACCACTACGTGCACTGTGTCGAAGGCGACGCCACCGGCCGCGTCATCCGCGCGTACGGATGACCGCGCGACGTCCGCTCATCCACCCCGTACAGCGATCGTCCCGTGGTCGTGCGCCGTTCGCTCACCCTCTCCGAGGGAGCCCGTACCGGGATGTGTCGCGCATCATGCTGGTGATTTCCCTGATTACGGTTCGGGTGCGGCCGTGGAGACTGCGGTCATGGTCATCAAGGCAAGCATCCTGTCGGAGCGGCCACGCGGCCGGTTTCCCCGAGCCGCGTGGACCGTGCTGGCGCTGGCCGCGCTCGCGCTCCCCGCCCTCCCGGCCCCGGCCTCGGCCCGGTCCGTCGCGGCCCGGTCCGTCCTGGCCGCCCCCTCTGTCGTCGAGGTCGCCGACGGGGCGGGCAAAGGCCGTCCCGCCGGCGCCACCGTGGTGGACCTGGCCTCCGCCGGTTACCAGGAACACGAGTTCCTCATGAGCGGCAACGCCGACACCTTCGAGAAGGCCGGCGTCTGGACCGGCGACGGCCAGTGGGGCGCCCGGCGCACCGGCGCGACGCGGGGCTACACCACCCGGCTGCTGGTCGAGCGGCCCGCCGACCCCGCCGCGTTCAACGGCACCGTCGTCGTGGAGTGGCTGAACGTCAGCTTCGGCGTCGACATCGGCGTCGAGTGGTCCCAGTCCCACGAGCTGTTCACCCGCGCCGGGTACGCCTACGTGGGCGTCACGGCCCAGAAGGTCGGCGCCGACAAGCTGAGGAGCCTGGACCCGGCCCGCTACGGCCAGGTCTCGCTGGCCTCCGACGCGCTGTCGTACTCGATCTTCGCGCAGGCGGCCGAAGCCGTGCGGGCGCACGCGGCGACGCTGCTGGGCACGGGCGCGGCGCCCGCGAAGGTCCTGGCCGCGGGCCACTCCCAGTCCGCCATCCGCCTGACCACCTTCGCCAACGCGATCCAGCCGATCCTGCCCGCCTACGACGGGATCCTGATCCACGGCCGCGGCGCGGGCGGCGCGCCCATCGACGAGGGCGTCCTGTCGCTGCCGCTCGTCACCCGGATCCGCACCGACACCGCTGTCCCGGTCTTCCAGATCGAGTCCGAGACCGACGTCAGGACGTTCGCCGACGCCCGCCAGCCCGACACCTCCCGCATCCGCACCTGGGAGGTCGCCGGCACCTCGCACGCCGACGCCTACGGCCTGGCCCAGTACAACGCCCAGAACGCTCGCGACCGCGCCATCAACGACGGCCGCCCGATCTCCTGCGACCGCCCCGTCAACGCCATGACCTGGCGTTACGCCTCCAACGCCGCCTACCAGCACCTCGACCGCTGGGCCCGCGGGCTCGGGGCGCCGCCCGCGGGGTCGCCGATCAGCCTGCTGCTGGGCACCATCCGCCGCGACGCCGACGGCAACGCCCTGGGCGGCGTCCGCCTGCCCGACCTCGACGCGCCCCTCGCCTCGTACGCCCCCACCAACACCGGCGGGGAGGTCCTCGGGGCGTGCCTGCTGCTGGGCGCCACCACCCCCTTCAGCGGCGTCCGCGCCCGCCTGCTCTACCCGACGCAGCAGGCGTACGTCACGGCGTTCACCCGCGCCGCCGACCGCGCCCTCGCCGCGGGCCACCTGCTGCCCGCCGACCACGCCGAGGCCGTGGCCCGGGCACGCGTGACCCCGCTGCCCTGACCCGCTCCCGTACGCGGCGCCGCGTCCAGGACGCGCCGACGCGGCGCCGCACGTACGCCGGGTGCTGGTCGACCGCGACGACCAGCACCATGACCACGGCCAGATGGGTGACCATCTCGTCGAACCGGAACAGCTTGATCGACCGGTTGACCAGGAACCCGATCCCTCCGGCCCCCACCGGCCCGAGCACCAGGGACGAGCGCACGTTGACGTCGAAGCGGTAGAGCAGCAGCCCGGCGAGCTGCGGCACCACCGCGGGCAGCACGGCGTGCGCCGCGGCCTGCAGGCCCGAGGCCCCGCCCACGCGCAGGGCGTCGCGCGGCCCACGGTCGATCTCCTCCATCGCCTCGACCCACAGCTTGCCCATCACCCCCGTGTTGACGTCCGGCACGGCGCGCAGGAACGACAACACCGAGCGCGCCGCGCCGGTGCACGAGGTGGATCCGCTGGAAGATCATCGCGATGCGCCGCCGCAGCGGGTCCGTCCAGGGGGCGCCGAGCGCCCGGCCTCCGCCGTCTCCCGTTGACATCCGGAACGGGTGTTCCGTATCCTCCAACCGGAACACGCATTCCGATTCTAGGGGATCCTTGTGGACTATCTGAACCTCGGCCGCTCCGGCCTGCGGGTCTCCCGCGCCTGCCTGGGCACCATGAACTTCGGCACCGAGCACGGCCTGGCCGCCGGCGACGAGGCCGAGGCCAGGAGGATCATCGACGCGTTCGTCGAGGAGGGCGGCACCTTCATCGACACCGCCGACCTCTACCACCGGGGCGAGACCGAGGAGATCGTCGGCCGGGCGCTGCGCGGCAGGCGCGAGGGGATCGTGCTGGCCACCAAGGGCGCCATGCCGGTCGGCGCCGAGGGACGCGGCCTGTCCCGCCGCCATCTCACCAGGGCGCTCGACGCCAGCCTGCGCCGCCTCGGCACCGACTACGTCGACCTCTACCAGTGCCACCAGTGGGACCCGTACACGCCGATCGAGGAGACGATGGCCACGCTCGACGGCTTCGTCCGCGCCGGCAAGGTCCGCTACCTCGGCTGCTCCAACTTCACCGCCACCCAGATCGTCGAGTCGCAGTGGGCCGCCGCCCGCGTGGGCGGCACGCCGTTCGTGAGCGTGCAGCCGCAGTACTCGCTGCTCCAGCGAGTGATCGAGGCGGAGATCCAGCCGGCCTGCGAGCGGCACGGGCTCGGCATGATCGTGTACGGCGCCCTCGGCGGCGGTGTCCTGGCCGGCCGCTACCGGCGCGGCCAGGCCCCCCACCCGGACAGCCGCATGGGAAGGCTGCTCGGCACCACCATGCCCGGCGGGAACCGCTGGGCCGAGTCCCTGCTCACCGATCGGAACCTGGACATCGCCGACGAGCTGGTCAAGGTCGCCGCCGGGCTCGGCGCCGCCCCCGCCGAGATCGCCCTGGCCTGGGTGGCGGCCCGGCCCGGCGTCACCTCGATCGTCCTCGGCCCGCGTACGGCCGGGCATCTGCACCAGAGCCTGGCCGCCTTCGACCGCACCCTCCCGGAGCACGCCCTGGCCAGGCTGGACGAGATCTCGCACGTCGACACCGGCCCCCTGGACGGCTCCTTCTTCCACCTCGTCCCCCGCCGCTGAAGCCCCCGCCGCTGAAGCCCCCGCCGATCGGTACGGGCCGTCTCCCGGACGAGGGGCGTCGAGGCCGGCCGGCGGGAGGTCAGGAATCGAGAAGCGCGGGCCGGCGGGCTGCCTTTAGCGTGCTGCGCATGGCTTCCATCGAATTCGCCGTTCTCAGGGTGACCGACCTCCCCGCGGCCACCCGGTTCCACTCCGCCGTCCTGGGCTCGGACCCCCGGATCCGCCTGCAGGTCGCGCACGAGCCGACGTCCGGCTTCCGCGGGTTCACGCTGTCGCTGCTGGTGTCCCAGCCGGCCGACGCGGACGCCCTCGTCGAGGCCGCGCTCGGCGCCGGCGCCACGACGCTGAAACCGGCCACGAAGTCGTTATGGGGCTACGGCGCCGTCGTCCAGGCCCCGGACGGCACCATCTGCACGATCGCCTCCGCCACGAAGAAGAACACCGGCCCCGCCACCACGAAGATCGACGACCTCGTGCTCCAGCTCGGGGTCGCGGACGTGGCCGCCACCAAGCGCTTCTACACCGAGCGCGGCCTGGAGGCGACCAAGAGCTACGGCCGCAAGTACGTCGAGTTCGCCCCGCCGTCGAGCCCGCTCAAGCTGTCGCTCTACAAGCGCCGGTCCCTCGCCAAGGTCGCCGGCGTCGCCCCCGACGGCGACGGCTCGCACCGGCTGGTCATCGGCAGCGACGCCGGGTCGTTCACCGACCCGGACGGCTTCGTGTGGGAGGCGGCCCCGTCCGGGGACCTCGCCGGCTGACCGGTTCCCGTCGCGGGCCCCGCTCGCCGCGGGCCGCCCGCACGCGGCTTCGTCGCGCGATGCCCATCGGGGGTTCATCGCCGGTTCACCGTACGCGCCTAACGTCCCAGATGAACGTCGAGACGGATGGGACGTGAGGCATGGAGCACGTGACGTTCCTGGTCGTCGTGGTGATCATCACGGCGCTGGCCTTCGACTTCACCAACGGATTCCACGACACGGCCAACGCGATGGCCACCTCGATCGCGACCGGCGCGCTGCGCCCCAAGGTGGCGGTGGCGATCTCCGCCGTACTGAACCTGGTGGGCGCCTTCCTGTCGGTGGAGGTGGCCAAGACCATCTCCGGCGGGATCGTGGACGACCACCTGGTGACGCCGGCGATGGTGTTCGCCGGGCTGATCGGCGCGATCCTGTGGAACCTGCTCACCTGGCTGCTGGGGCTGCCCTCCAGCTCCTCGCACGCGCTGTTCGGCGGGCTGATCGGCGCGGTGTGGGTGGGGGCCGGGGTGCAGGGCGTGCACTTCGGCACGGTGCTGCAGAAGATCGTCATCCCGGCGGTGGCCTCGCCGCTGATCGCGGGCTTCGTCGCGATGACCGCGACCTACCTGGCGTACACGATCACGGCCAGGGCCCGGCACGACTCGGTGACCAGGACGTTCCGCTTCGGGCAGATCGCCTCGGCCTCGCTGGTGTCGCTCGCGCACGGAACCAACGACGCGCAGAAGACCATGGGCGTCATCACCCTGACGCTCATCTCGACCGGCGCGCTCGCCTCCGGCTCGGCGCCGCCGCTCTGGGTGATCGCCGCCGCCGGCCTGGCCATCGCGCTCGGCACGTACCTGGGCGGCTGGCGGATCATCCGCACCATGGGCAAGGGCCTGACCGAGATCGAGTCGCCGCAGGGCTTCGCGGCCGAGGCGAGCGCGACCACCGTCATCCTGGCCTCCTCGCACCTGGGCTTCGCGCTGTCGACCACGCAGGTCGTCTCCGGCGCGATCCTGGGCACCGGGCTGGGACGGCGGCTGGCGCGGGTGCGCTGGAACGTGGCCGGCCGGATGGCGCTGGCCTGGCTGCTGACGCTGCCCGCCGCGGCCGCCGTCGGCGCGGTCGCCGCGGCCGTGGCCACCACCGGCACGCTCGGCGTCACCGTGGCGGCCGTGGTGGCGATCGCCGCCGCGGCCGGCCTGTACGCCGCCGCCCGGCGCGACCCGGTGCACGCGGGCAACGTCAACGAGGTGCCCGCCGAGCCGCAGCCCGTCGCGGCCTGACGACCGGCACGGGACGAAGGAGGATGTGATGGACGTCAAGTGGGCGGCCCTGGGCCAGGTCCTCGTGGTCGGCCTGGCGGTGAGCGTCGTGGTCATGGTCGTCTTCTCGCTCGGCGCGATGGCGCTCTCGGCCCGCCAGACCGTACGGGAGACCGGCTCCGGCGGGACGGGGGCCCTGGCCGCGGCGACGCTCTGCTTCGCCGCCTGCGCGGCGGTGGTGCTCTACGGGATCTACCTGATCGTGCCGCAGTTCCACTGAGCGCGCCCGTGGCCGGTGACGGCGCGGACGTGCGGTCCAGGCGGGGCTCCGCCCGGATCGGTCCTCACGGCGGCAGGAAGACCGCGGTCGCCTCGTCGGTGAGCACGGGGGAGTGCGGGGCGTCCGGGTCGGTCTGCGCCAGGTGCGACAGCCCGAGGATGGCCGCGTAGGCGACCCGCGCCCGGGACGCCGCCCGGTCCGGCGGCAGGCCGAGCTCGCGGTAGGTACGAGTCAGGAGCTCCAGCCGGGCCCTGTTCACCCGGCCGACCGCGTCCCTGACCCGGGGGTCGTTGCGGTCGCCGAGCAGGCTCAGGTGCACCGACGGCGCCAGCGGCTGGACGGCCCGTACGACGACGGTGAGCAGCTCGCGCAACCGCCGTTCCGGATCGGCGATCGCGGCGAACTCGGTCAGACCCGCCTCGCCGTGGCTGCGCGCCCACTCCGCGAGGGCCGCGGTGATCAGCTCATCCCGGTTCCGGTAGTGCGCGTAGAAGCTGCCCTTGGTCACGCCGAGCGTGCGCGCCAGCGGTTCGACCGCGACCGCTGCCAGCCCGCCGTCCGCGATCGCCTTCAGCGCGGCGTGCACCCAATCCAGGGCGGACAGCCGGGTCGACTCGTTCACCACGGGCAACAGGATACGCCAGCGTATTGAAGAGCCCGCCCTCGGAGGATACGGTGGCGTATCAATACGCATCCGTATCAAGGGGGATCGGTGGAGAACATGAGGATTCGCCGGGTGGTCACCGGGCACGACGCCCGGGGCAGGGCCCGCGTGGTGGACGACCGTGACGTCGAGCCCATCACGTCGGAGCTGATGCCCGGCTGCGCGTTCTTCCGGCTGTGGGGGCGCGACGAGCGGCCCGCGTTCCCCGACGACGGCTCACCGCGCCCCGCCGAGGCGTGGTACCCGCCTCGGGAAGGATCGCGCTTCATGATCAATACGGTGCCGCCGGGCGAGCTGGTCCCGCCGCCGGATCTGGACACGGCCGCGGCCCTGGAGGAACTGGAGCGGCGGATGCCGGGCGCGATGGCCGCGAACGAGCCCGGCACCCCGGGGACGCACACCACCGACACCCTCGACTACGTCCTGGTCGTCGCGGGCGAGGTGACGCTGGAACTCGACGACGGCGAGCGGACGGTGCTGCGGGCGGGCGACGTGGTCGTCCAGAACGGCACCCGGCACGCCTGGCACAATCACGGCACCGAGCCCTGCACGATCGTCGGCGTCGCCATCGGCGCGGACCGTATCCGGCCCGCATAGCCCCCGGATCGGCGCGCGGACCGGAGGGCCGGCCTCACCGTACGAGGCCGGACTGGTAGGCGAGGGCGACGAGCTGGGCGCGGTCCCGGGCGCCGGGCTTCACCATGGCCCGGCCCACGTGGGTCCGGACGGTGGCGGGGCTGACCACCAGGCGGGCGGCGATCTCGTCGTTGGACAGGCCACTCCGGCACGCAGGCTGATCACGCTCAGGTTGTGCCCCACCACGTCGTGGACCTCGCGGGCCACGGCCAGCCGCTCGTCCTGGGCGCGCCGCATCCGCCGCTCCTCGGCGGCCGCGGCCGCCGCCAGGCCGGTGCGTGCCCGTTGCCGTGCCTACCGTTGCCGTGCCTACCGTTGCCGTGCCTACCGTTGTCGTCGCTCGGTACGTGCCCGTTCCTGTGCCCGGGCCAGTGCCAGGGCCCGCTCCAGCGCCTCGCGGGCCCGCTCGATCTCGGCCTCATCGGGGCCGCCGGCCTCCGGCTCCGGTTCCGTCGCCCACCGCACCCGTTCCAGGTCCCGCGCGGCCTGCTCGTCCGCGCGCTTGCCGCGCCACTCCTCGCCGGGCCGCCACTCCCGGCGGCGCCGGGCGCTCTCCTGCCCGCGCTCGCGCATCGCCTGGGCCGCCCGCGGGGAGGTGGTCGCCAGCCACTGCCGGGCCAGCGCCGCCCACGCTCTGGCATCCGCCACACCGCCACCTCCACTTCTCCCATCAACCTATCCCGGCGCTCCCTCGGCCGAACGCCTGCCGTGACGGGCACACCTGGCAGAGGTCCCGGTCCCGGCGTGCAACCGGCGGCAACGCACGTACCCCTCACCCGAACCCCTCACCCGAACCCCTCACCTGAACAGGGAGGCACGGTCACGGCCGCCGAGGCCGGCTGTGGGCCTCGACCCGTGCGGCGAAGCCGTCCAGGTGGCAGGCCAGGCTGTACTCGAACAGTCCGTCCAGGTCCGACACCGTCTCGCGGGGGATCGCGGCCAGCCGCGCGAAGCGTCCGCTGCGCAGCAGCTCGTCGGCACGCGCCCGCTGGGCCAGCCACCACCGGTCGAGCGTCACCCCGGTCTCCTGCTCGGCCTCGACCTCCTGGGCCAGGGTCAGGGCGGCGGTGATGACCAGGCCGTGCAGGGTGAGCGCCTCCCGGATCGTGGTCTCCACGGGCAGGCCGAGCCCGTCGAGCGCGCGCAGGGTCCACTCGGTGTGGGCCATCATGTTGGGCACGAGCATCGGCCGGGTGAACGGGATCGCCCTGGCCAGCCACAGATGCCGCCGCGACAGCCCCCACTGGAGGCGGGCGATCAGTTCGAGCTTGGCCCGCCAGCCGTCAGGCCCGGGGTCGGGCAGCTCCGGCTCGCCGAAGATCTCGTCGACCATCTGGATGACCAGCTCGTCCTTGGTGGCCACGTGCCGGTACAGCGACATCGGGCCCACCCCCAGCTCCGCCGCCAGCCGCCGCATGGAGACGGCGTCGAGCCCCTCCACGTCGGCGATCGCGATGGCGGTACGGAGCAGGTGCCCGCGGTTCAGCGTCCGCTTGGGCGCGCTCGCCCGGGACGGCTGCCCGCTGACCACGGTGCCGGCGCCCACCCTGGTCTCGACCAGGCCCTCGTCGCGCAGGGCCGCCATCACCCGGGTCGCGGTCGCGATCGCCACGCCCCACCGCTGGGCGATCTGGCGGATGGACGGCATCCGCTCGCCGGGCCGCAGCTCGCCGGTCAGGATCCTGCCGCGGATCTCCGCGACGATGCGCCGGTAGGGCGGTTGCGCCGGCATGGGCGGCCTCCTGATGTACTAGTTCACTCGGCTCGGTGCCAGTACACTTTATCCCGCTAAAACTCGCACGTCCACGCGGGTTTATCTACGGTGTACCCATGGCAATCGATACGCCGTACGCAGTCGAGCCGCAGGCGGTGGTGGACGTCCTCGTCGAGGCGTTCGCCGACGACCCCGTCGTGTGCTGGCTCTTTCCCGACCCGGGCGAACGTGGCCGCTTCCAGGCGATGTTCTACCGATTCCTGCTCACCCACCCCGCCGCCGAGGCGTACCTGACGGACGGTGGCGAGGGCGCCGCCATCTGGCTCACGCTGGGCCCGGACGAGACGCTCCACGACGACCAGCCCGGCTCCGGGGCCGTCTTCGGCGAACGGATGCGGGCACTGAGCCAGGCGCTGGACCGGCGGCACCCCACCGGCGCCCGGCACCTCTACCTGCCGTGCGTGGGCGTGACCGGCGAGCGCCGGGGCGCCGGGCTCGGCTCGGCGATGTTGCGCCGGCGGCTGGACCGGGCGGACGCCGACGGGCTCGGCACGTACCTGGAGGCCAGCTCGGCGCGGAGCCGGGCTCTGTATTTGCGGCACGGGTTCGAGGACCTGGGCGCCCCGGTCCAGCCGGCCGGAGGCCCGCCCCTCTGGCCGATGTGGCGCCCGCCGTTTCCCACCAGCGAAGAGAGGAACACCCATGACTGAAACGCCCACCGTGGTGCTCATCCACGGTACGAACAGCTCGTCGTACTCCTGGAACGGGCTGGTCAGGGAGCTCACCCTGCTCGGCCACCGGTGCGTGGCCGTGGACCTGCCGGGACACGGCGAGGAGGCGTACTACCCGCTCGCCTACCAGGCCCCGCAGGACCTGGCGGCCCTGGCGACCGAGCCGTCGCCGCTCGCCAAGATCACCATCGACGACTACGTGGAGCGGGCCGTGGACGTGGTCCGCCGGGCCCGCCGGTTCGGCCCGGTGATCCTGGCCGGGGCCAGCCAGGGCGGCGTCACCGTCAGCAGGGTCGGCAACACCGTCCCCGACCTGCTGGAGCGGGTAGTGTACGTGGCGGCGTACTGCTGCGTCGACCTGCCCACCCTCAACGCCTACCTGAACACCCCGGAGAACGCCGACAGCCTGCTCCCCGAAGTCCTCCGGGCGATGGCCGCCGACCCGGCCGCCTTGGGGGTGAGCCGGATCAACTGGCGCACGGCCGACCCGGACGCGATCCGCGGCATCAAGGAGTGCCTCGCCGGCGACTTCACCGACGAGGCGGCGCGCTGGATGCTCAACGCCCTCGAACCCGACGAGCCCGTCACCATTCCCATGGCCGAGGCGGCGGGCAAGGCGGAGACCTGGGGCCGGATCCCGCGCACCTACGTGCGCTTCACCCAGGACCGGCTGATCCCGCTCGCGCTGCAGGACCGGTTCATCCGGGAGGCCGACCGGCTCACCCCGGACAACCCGACGGATGTACGCAGCGTCGCGGCACCGCACGTCGGGCCGTTCGGCCGGCCGGAGCTGGTGGAGATCTTCGACGGGCTCCTCCGGCGCTGAGCTTCCCCGACCGAGGATCCGGCCAGAAGCCGGCCAGGAGCCGGCAGGAGCCGGCAGGAGCCGGCCAGGACATGCCGCGGCAACGGCAGATGCCGGGGGAGTCAGGGTTCGGATCTTGTCCTGATATGGCCGGATTCCTCGACGGGGCGCGCTGAATCATGGTGACCCTCACGGCGCTCCCAGCGCCTCACAGGAGGAGAAACATGATCGCCAAGGTGTTCCCCATACCGCTCAAGCCCGGCAAGCAGGCCGAGGCCGAGGCCATCGTGCGGAAGTTCGCGCCCCTGGGTCCGGGCGCCGAGCCGGGCACGCTGTCCTTCCGGGTCTACCGCGATCCCGCACGGCCTGACTACCTGCTGTTCGTCGAGCACTTCGCCGACCAGGAGGCGTACGCCGCCCACACCGGCTCACCGGCCTACCGGGAGCTGATCGCCCAGGCGTTCGGCGACCTGATCGTCGAGTTCGTCGAACTCGACCACGACCTGGTCGTTTCGGTCTGAAGCGAGAGGCCCCCACGTGTTCAGCCCGGAAATCCACTTCGACCTCATCAAGAGCAGGACTCAGGAGATTCACCTGAAGGCGGCTCGGCATCGATCCGTCCGGGAGGCGCAGAAGGCCGCTGAATCGCAGCGGCGCTCGATCTTCTTCCGATCGCGCGGCTGACGGCCTTCCAGGGCCCGGCCACCTCTGCTCCGGTGGCCGGGCCCTTCGCCCGCGACCGGCGGCCCTGCGCCGGACGGCTCAGGACGCGGACCGGCCGGGAGGGGCTGCCAGCGGCGGCTCGCCGACCGGCTGGCCCGCCGCCGGCTCGGCCCGGGCGCTCGCCGGCGTCCGGGCCGTGGTCAGCCACAGGCCGGTGAACACGGCGCAGGCCAGCGTCACGGCGCCCGCCGCGAGGAAGGCGCTGTTGAGGCCGGCTTCGAAGGAGGCGCCGCCGGACTCCCGCGTGTGGACGATCGCCCCGAGCACCGCCACGCCGAGCACCGCGCCGATCTGCCGGGTGGTGCTGCTGACGCCCGAGGCGAGGCCGCCCTCCTGCGGGCTGACCGCCTGGATGGCGGCCCCGGTCAGCGGCGACATGGTGAGGGCGAACCCGACGCCGGCGACCGTCAGCCGCCACCACACGTTCCCGTAACCGGTGTCGGCGTGGACGAGGCCCAGCGCCAGCAGCCCCAGCCCGGCCAGCGCCAGGCCGATGCCGACGACGACGCGGAAGCCGTACCTGGCCGCGAGCCGGCCCGCGTACGGGCTGACGATCACCATCGCCAGCGAGACGGGCAGGGTCCGCAGCCCGGCGACCAGGATCGAGGTGCCCTGGACGTGGACGAAGAACTGGGAGAAGAAGAACGACGATCCCATCAGCGCGAACCCGACCACGACCATCGCCGTGTTGGACACCGTGAACAGCCGCTGACGGAACAGCCGCAGCGGCAGCATCGGCGTCGGCACCCGGCCCTCGACCACGACGAACGCGGCCAGGAGCACCAGCCCGGCGGCGAAGCTGCCCAGGATCACCGGCGAGGCCCAGCCCCGGGAGCCGCCCTCGATCAGGCCGTAGGTCACCGCGCCCACGCCCGCGACGGACAGGACCGTGCCGGGGACGTCGATCGGCGGCGCCCCCGGGTTGTGGGACTCCTCCAGAACGCGCAGCCCGGCCAGCAGCAGGACCACCCCGATGGGCACGTTGACCAGGAAGATGGCCGGCCAGCCGAAGGACTGCACCAGGAGCCCGCCCGCCAGCGGTCCGGCGGCCAGGCCGATGCCGCTGAACCCGGCCCACAACCCGATCGCCCTGACGCGCTCCCTGGGGGCGGGATAAGCGGCGGTGAGCAGCGCCAGCGAGGCGGGGCTCAGCGCCGCGGCCCCGACGCCCTGCAGCACCCGCCCGGCGATCAGCCAGCCGAGCGAGGGCGCGAGCGAGCACACCACCGACGCGGCCGTGAACACCACCACCCCGGCCAGGAACACCCGCCGGCGGCCGAACCGGTCGGCGAAGACGCCGCCCGACAGCAGCAGCATGGCCACCAGCAGCACGTAGGCGTCGACGATCCACTGCAGGCCGGTCAGCCCGGTGTGGAGCCGCTGCTGCATGTCGGGCAGGGCGGCGCCGACGATCGTGTTGTCGAGCAACACCATGAACTGACCTGCGCAGGTCAGGGTGAGCAACGCTTTCACGCACATCCCTCCTAAAAGCAGTCACCGACTGCGTTAACAGACACTCTAACGCAAGTCCCGGCTGCGTTAAGGTGAGAGTGTGAACGAGCGGGAGCGGGCCAGGCGGCCCGGCGGACGCAGCGCCAGGGTCCGCGCGGCGGTGCACCAGGCGGTTACCGAGCTGGTCGGCGAGCGCGGCTACGGAAACTTCACCATCGGCGACATCGCGGCCCGCGCGGGCGTGGCCGACACCAGCCTCTACCGCCGGTGGGGCAACCTCCAGGCCCTGCTCGGCGACGTGCTGCTGACCCGGCTCAACGCGCGCTCGCCGATGCCCGACACCGGCAGCCTGGCCGGCGACCTGCGCACCTACGCCGCCAACGTGGCCCGCGAGGTCACCGGACCCGACGGCCTGGCGGTGGTGCGGCTGGCCGTCGCGCTGTCAGGCCAGGGCCCGCAGGGCCTTCAGGTGCGCGACGAGCTCCTGGCCGAACGCACCAGGCAGTTGCAGGCCCTGCTCGACCGCGCCCGCGACCGCGGGGAGGACCCGCCCGACGCGCTGGAGGTGCTGGACCATCTCCTGGCGCCGATCTACCTGCGCGTCCTGTTCGGCGCGGGCCCGCTCACCGCTGACTACCTCGACGGGCTGGTCGACCGGTTGCTCACCTGACCCGGCCGGCCCGTCCGGAGCCGCCACATCCTCGACGGCCCCGGCCACGTCCCTTACGTCAACCGGCCGGCCCCGCCTCACCCTCCACCCCCTGCCCCCCGCCTTCCCCCGCCGCCACCAGACGCAGCGTCTGCCAGCCGTCCGCGCCCGCCACCGCCCGCCAGCCGGTCGGCCACACCCGCAGCACGCCCCCGCCCCCCGGCGCGACGCGCACCCCGGCCAACCTCGCCCCCTCCAGCCCCGACGCGCCACCGAAGAGGGCGATGCCGGTGAAGGCCGCCTCGTCGAACCCGGCGTGGCCCCCGAAGGTCGCTCTGCCGAACAGGGCGGTGTCGGCGAAGGCCGCCCTGCTGAACAGGGCGTCGCCGGTGAACGTCGCGCTGCCGAAGTGGGCGGCGCGAAAGGTCGCCCCGCCGAACCAGGCGTCGCCGCCGAAGACCGCTCCGTCGAACCCGGCGTCGCCGGTGAAGGTAGCCTCGCCGAACTCGGCGATGCCGGTGAACGTCGCCCCGTCGAACCCGGCGATGCCGGTGAACGTCGCCTCGCCGAACCAGGCGTTGCCGAAGGTCGCCTTGCGGAATCGGGCGGCGCCGGCGAAGGTCACCGTGCGGAACACGGCGTCGCCGGTGAAGGTCGCCTCGCCGAACTCGGCGCGGCCGGTGAACGTCGCCTCGCCGAACTCGGCGCGGCCGCCGAAGGACGCCCTGCCGAACTCGGCGTCGCCGGTGAAGGTCGCCCTGCCGAACTCGGCGCGGCCGGTGAAGGTAGCCTCGCCGAACTCGGCGTCGTCGCCGAAGGTCGCCCTGCCGAACTCGGCGTCGCCGGTGAAGGTCGCGCCGGTGAACGCGGCCGTGCCCATGCGGCAGTTGCCGAGGTCGAAGTCGAGGAGGACCGCGCCGGTGAGATCGAGCTGGATGTCCGGCCAGTGGCGCGGGTTGCGGTCGGAGTGGCGGGAGGGCCACCGGCGGCGCGGGGCAGGGGAGTCGTCGTAGCGGAGATGGGCGGTCAGGATGCGCTGAGCGGTCAGGCGGACCTGGCGTTCCTCCTGCGGGTCGTGGCCGCCGCCGCTGGCCGGGCGGGCCGGTTCGCGGTGGCGGGCGGTGCGCTGCGCGGCGCGGATCTTCTCGCCGCGGTCCTCGCGCGGCGGCGTGTACGGCATGCGCAGGTAGGAGCAGATCACGTCCACGATCGTCTGGCGCAGCGCCGGGGTGTCCTGGGCCAGGCGCTCCAGCGCGTACAGGCCGCCCAGCCGGACCGGCGCCTGGTCGTTGCCGAGCTGCTCGACCGCCTTGCCGTACAGCTCGGTCACCCGGCGCTCGGCGGCGTCGTGCGTGGTGTGCGCGGTGGCCAGCTCCTGGTGCCGCTGGCGGCGCACGGCCAGCAGCAGCGTCACCGCGGCGCCGACCCCGGCGCCGGCCGCCAGCGCGGTCCGCACGGCCTCGATCCGGGCCGAGACCTGCTGGGCGGCCGGCACGGTGTGCAGGTCCTGGAGCAGCCAGGCGCTGACGCCCCAGACCGCCGCGCCGACCAGCAGCGCCGCGGGCAGGGCCCACCACCACATCGACCGTGGCGGCCGCAGGTCGGGCGGGCGAGACAGCGGCCGGGGGGAGCGTCGGAGAAGACCCACGTACGCGATTCCGCCCCCGGCGGCGGACCGTTACGGCCCGGAACTCCCGAAGCTCCGGCGGGGCGCGAGGACCGCGCTCGCGTCCGCCCCCAGGGCGGCGCCATCGAGCCCATGCACGGGGCCGTCGATCGCGCAGTACTACGGAGCGTCCAGCACCTTTCATGTGGTGGCGTCGTGCGCGACGTTCGGGGCCTTCGGCCCGCACGCCGGGACGCACCGGCTGCGGGCAAGGGGCTCGGCCGTTCAGCAACCGTCGATCGAGCAGGTCAGGCCCGGTGCGGGCTGCTCGCCTCGCTTGGCGGCGGCGGTGTCGATGGCCTCGCGCAGCGCGTCGGGCGTGGGCATGCCTTCGATCCTGGTGTCCTCGACGAGGATCGTGGGGACGGCGGTGATGCGGTGCGCGGCGGCCTCGGCCAGCGCCGCCTGGTGGGCCTGGGCGTACCGGCCGCTTTCCAGCGCGGCGCGGTACGCGGCGGCGGGCAGCCCGAGCTCGGTGGCGAGTTTCTCCAGCACGTCCAGGTCGCCGATGTCGAGTCCGTCCTCGAAGAAGGCGCGCAGCATGCGGTCGTTGTAGGCGTCGGCCAGGCCGTGCTCCTTGGCGAACTGGTAGCCCTCGAAGGCCAGGCGCGTGTAGGGCTGGGGTGAGATGTCCGGCAGCCGGATGGTGACGCCCATCCTCCTGGCCATCGGGTAGACCACCCGGGACCAGATGCCGCGCAGGTAGTCGCCTTCGGGGCGCAGGGTCGGGGTGGGTTCGGGGCGCAGCTCGAACGGCATCCACTCGACGGTGACGTCGCGGCCGGCGGTGGCCTGGGTGAGTGGTTGCTTGGCCAGCAGGCAGAAGGGGCAGACGTAGTCGGACCAGACTTTGACGCGTACGGTCATGACAGGCTCCTGATCAGCGGGCGAGCCAGGCGCGGAACGGCTCCTGGGCGCTCTCGACGGGCAGGTGCAGCGGGGACAGCGACCACTGCTCGACGGGGACGGCGAACAGGTCGTAGGAGGAGGCGTAGTCGAAGCCGGCGGCCGCGGCGGCGTGCCGGTCGGCGGCGTAGACGACGTGGCCGATGCCGGACCACAGGGCGGTCAGGTAGCACAGCGGGCAGGGCTCGCCCGAGGCGAGCAGCGTGGCCCCCGCGAGGGCGTGCGGCCCGTGCTTCCGGGCCGCCTCGCGCAGGGCGACGATCTCGGCGTGCGCGGTGGGGTCGCGGTGTGCCCTGACGCGGTTGACGCCCGATCCGAGCACGGCTCCCGTGTCGTCGACGACGAGCCCGGCGAACGGGATCCCGCCGGCCTCGACCTCGGCGGTGGCCAGGGTGACGGTTTGGGCCAGGCGTTCGACGAGCCAGGCGGGCCGGGTGGCGTTCGGCATCGCGGATCAGATCCCTGCGGTGATCTTGAGGAGGGCGACGCCGCCGATGATCGCGGCGAAGGAGGCGAGCTTGGCCGGGGTGATCTTCTCCTTGTAGATGAGGGCGCCGAGGACGACGGTGCCGACGGAGCCGATGCCGGTCCAGACGGTGTAGCCGACGCCGACGTCCAGGGTCTTGAGCGCGAGGCTGAGGGTGAAGATGCCGCCGGCGGCCGCCAGCAGCGTGAAGACGGACGGCCACAGGCGGGTGAAGCCCTGGGTGGCGTTGGTGCCGAGGGCGAAGGCGATCTCGAAGACGATCGCGATGGAGAGGTAGATCCAGGCCATGATGACGTTCCTCCAAAAGGGGGGTGGGACAGGGTCAGGCGGCGGTCGGCCGGCTCGCGGACAGGCGGTCGGCGAGCTTGAGGCCCAGGACGCCACCGATGATCAGGACGAAGGCCAGGGCCTTCCAGACGGTGATCTCCTCATCGAAGATCACGGTGCCGAGGACGACGGTGCCGACGGAGCCGATGCCGGTCCAGACGGTGTAGCCGACGCCGACGTCCAGGGTCTTCAGGGCCAGGCTCAGGAAGAAGATGCCGCCGGCCGCTGCCGCGGCCGTGAGCAGGGACGGCCCCAACTGGGTGAAGCCTTCGGTGGCGTTGGTGGCCAAGGCGAAGACGACCTCGAAGACGGCCGCGATGAGCAGGTAGATCCAAGCCATGAGGACTCCTTTTGTATGCATGTACGTGCAAGTTTTGCGCTCGCCAGAATGATGCATGTACATGTATGCTTCTGTCAAGCCGGTCCCGCGACGGATCGGAGGGTCGCAGGAACGAGGAGTGTCATGACCCACACGGCTCCCACACCGACACGCGTGCCACCCGTTTCGGACGCCGCCACGACCTGGCAGCGCATCCTGCTCCTGACCGCCCGCGTGGAGAACAAGCTCGCCACCGTGCTGCAACGGCGGCACGGCATCGGCCTGTCGGAGTACCGCGCGCTCGGCCACCTGGCCACCTCGCCCACCAGCGAGCTGCGCATGCAGGAGCTGGCCGACAAGCTCGGCCTCAACCAGAGCTCCGTCACCCGCCTGGTGGCCCGGCTGAACGCGGCCGACTTCGCCTACCGCGATCTGTGCGCGGACGACAAACGGGGGGTCTACGCGGTCATCACCGACACGGGCCGGGCCAGGTACGCCGAGGCGAGCCACACCTACGAGGAGACGCTGAGCGGCGCCCTCGAAGAGGAGGGAAGGGCGGACCCGCGGCTCGCCGCCGCGCTCACCGCGATGGGCGCCCTGTCCTGACGGCCCGCGCCCCGGCGACGGCCGCGGCCGTCGGGTTACGGCCCGCCCGGGGGGCGCTGGTCGGCCACGAGGACGGGGTCCGACCACGGGCCGCGTTCGCCCGCGACGGAACGCACCTGCACCCACAGGCGCCAGTCGTCCCTGCGGGTGAGCTCGGGCGCCGCCTTCAGATCGGAGGTCTTGCGCACCCGCGCCACCACACCCTGGTCGTCGCTGATCAGCACCTCGTACGCCACCGCCCCCTGCGAGGCGTGCCAGGACACCAGGACCGACCCGGAGCCCCAGAACGCCGTCACGCCGCCGGGCGCGTCCAGCAGGGAGACGCCGATGGTGTTCCACGTGCCGGTGGCCGAGCCGCGCAGGGCGCGCACGCGTGCGGTGTGGACTCCCGGGGTGATCTCCTCCACCCGCACCGGCACCGAGAGCGTCAGCCGCCCGGTGACCCGCGTGGCCGGGGCCAGCGGCCCCCCGCCGGGGGCGAGCACCTCGACCTCGTAGCCGGTGGCGCCCCTGGCGGTGTCCCAGGCCAGTTCGAAGGCATCCCGCCGGTAGGCCAGGCGCTTGAGCGGCACCAGTCCGGGCAGGGGCCCGGTGTCATCGCCGGGCAGGTGGGCGGCGGAGTCGCTCAGGGACGCGGTGACGGCGGTGGTGACGGCCGTCGTGACGACCCCGCCGGCCGCGGCGAGGGCCGTGGCGGCGGCGTCCGCCGCCGCCGCCACCCCTGCCCCCACCAGCTCGTCGCAGGCCAGCTTGAGTCCCACGGCCAGCGCCCGCGGTCCGAAGGCCACGGCGATCAGCAGCGCCGCCTTGTCCGGCCGGCTCAGCAGATCCCGCACGACGGCCTCCGAGGAGAGGGCGACCCCGGCGGCGAGCACCTCGGGCAGGTCCTCCCAACGGGTGCTGAGGGGAACGGGGACGCTCAGCGGCGCCAGGTCCACGCTCAGGAACGGCTCGCCGGCCCCGCTCAGGGCCAGCTCGTAGGAGCCGGTGAGGGTGAACATCAGCGACGTGCCGTGCAGCGACGCGCTGGGCGCGAGGCGGAACGTGGTCTCGAAGGCCGACTGGACGGTCTCGGTGATCCTCCCGCACGGTGACCCGCCCTTGCCGCAGAGGTCCGTCATGGTCGTGACGATGTCCACGAGCTTGCGTGCCCAGGGAAAGCGGGGCCAGTTGTCCACGGTCACCTCCGAGGTGGTGCCCTGGCTGCTGGTGCAGGTCAGCCTGAACTGCGCGCCCTGGAACGGCGCGGGCCCGCGTGCGGCCGTGACCGTGCCGGAGAAGCGGGTGGAGCCGTTCTCGCGCCGCACGGTCACCTCCGCGCTGACGAACGGCGCGCCGAGGAAGTTCACGCCGGTGGCCAGGCTCAGCCTGGGCGAGCGGCCGGTCCGCAGCAGCAGTGACGGCCCGCCCGTGTACGGCCCGGCCGCGGGCGCCTGGCCGCCGCCCGCCAGGGAGACCGGTCCCAGCTCGACGGGGGCGGGCAGGGCCAGGCTCGCCTCGGCGGCCGAGAAGGACACATCGCCCGGATGTTCCCTGGTGACCCTGATCAGCCCCTGCACGGTCACCTGCTCCACGAGCCGCACGCGCGCGACGGCGGCCAGGGTGAAGCCGTCCTCGAAACCGGTCCCGGCGTAGACGCCGCCCGGGTCGGCCGCCGCCGCATAGTAGGAGATCCGGGTGCCCGCCAGCAGCGTCACCTCCGCGTACGTGCCAGGCCACGCGGCTCCCGAGCCGGTGAGGCACTGCGCGAGGAAGTCGCCGATCGCCAGGTCCGCGCTCAGCGTCACGTGGAACAGCACGGGAGTGCCGTCGCGCAGCACCAGCGAGCCGGTCAGCGCGGGCCGCGCGTCCTGCTGCCCGGGCGCCGGCGCCGGCCCCAGCCTGAGCACGCCGCGCAGGACGATCCTGGTGGAACGCGGCTCCCAGCGGTAGGCGACCTCCATCGCCGGCTCGTCCAGCGTGATCCCCGGCAGCCCGAAGGGGTTGGCGATCCGCTGCCCGCCGGCCGCCACGCCCGTCATGCCGGTGCCGGTGACGGTCAGCCGCACGTCGAAGGTGTGGGTGGCGGCGAACAGGCCGAGCAACCTGATCTGGCCGTCCAGGGTGAACGCCGGGCCGTCCGTGCCCCGATAGGTCAGCTTGAGCGCGGCGAACTCGACCCGGCCGAGCAGCGTGATCGTCGGCAGGTCCGCGGAGAAGACCGTGCCGCCCGGGTTCGCCCGGTCGACCTTGGCGGTGATCCTCAGCGCCGGCACGCCACCCGGGTCGCCGATCCGCTGCAGGTGGCCGAAGAGGCCGGCCCGGGTGAAGTCGATCTGGGCGGTGAAGTACGCCCCGGCGCCCAGGGCGAGGTCGGCCGTGTCGAGCCCCGACAACGGCCGCGCGCCGGTGGGTTCGAGCTCGTCCAGGATGGCGCCGGTGTCCCTGGCCAGGTCGCCGAGCGTCCTGCCGCCCGCGTCGCAGATGATCAGGCGCGCCTGGGTGACGTGCAGGACGGCGTCGACGGGCGCCAGGGCCGGCACCAGATCGCCGAAGGCGAAGCCCGGTCCTGCCGACAGGGCGACGGCGTGGACACCGGTGCCTTCGCTGTAGACGAAGGCGTCGGCGGTCCTGGCCGTGCCGTAGCGCAGCGAGCCGTACAGCAGGAAACGCGATCGGGGCACGTCGAGGCGGACGACGGCCGAGCCGCCGAAGGACAGCGGAGGAGCGCCGGGCGGCGCCGTCTGTGCCCAGCCTGCCGCGGCGGGGGCCAGGCCGCCGATGACGGCGGGCAGATCGACCGTTCGGGCGTCGGTGATCGTGCCGTCGAGGACGAAGGCGCGCTCGGGGCCGCCCAGTTCCAGCCGTAGCGCCGCGTGGATCCCGGCGTAGGTGAGCGCGGCGCCGAGGCGGGCCCGCGCGGGGGTCTCGCCGTCCGGTGCCTCCACTGTCACGGTCAGGCCCGCCAGCAGCAGGCTCGCCCCTCCGACCGTCACCGGCCAGGACTCCAGCGCGATGTCGCCCGAGAAGGTGAACCTGCCCCTGGCGGGCACGGCGGTCACGGTGGCGTGCCGTACCGACAGGGTGGCGGGAAGGCCGCGGGCGACCGCGCCGGCGGGCAGCGCGAAGCCGGAGCCCGCGGTGTCGGCCGCGGCGATCACGTCCACGGACAGGCCCTCAAGCAGAGCGCCGGTGAACACCCAGTCGCCCTGGTCCGGTCCGGCCGCGCTGATCGCGATGGGGATGCCGCCGACCGTCACCACGGCGGCGACCTCGCCGTGGACGGTGCCGGCCGCGATCGGGTACGGAACGGTCAGCGTGGCGCGTACATGGGTCAGCGTGACCGGGCCGACGGGCCAGGCGTCCGTCGTGCTGACGGCCAGCCCCACCCTGTCGACCTGCCCGCCGGGCCCGCCGAAGCGCACGTGCACATCCCCGACGTCGAGCCCGCCGGGGTACGGCAGGCCGGGCGGCACGCCGGAGGGCAGCGCCTGAGGGCCGAGCCAGGAGTCCAGCCCCGGGAAGCCCGCCACGTGGACCCGGTCGGTCCTGGCGATCCACAACGTCCACGGCCCCTCACCGGGGTTACGGCGGATCGCCGCGTCCACCCTCTTCCCGGCCAGCACGACGCTGCCGGACACCGCGCCCGCCACCGCCTCGGTCGCCGAAGTGGACAGCGCCAGCCGCAGCCCGGTGACCGTCAGCCCCTGCGTGATCACCCAGTCCGTCGACTGCTCGGCGGCGACCGTCAGGCCCACGATCGTGGTGGTGCCGAGGTCGGCGGAGACGGAGAGCGCGGTCACGCTCAGCCCGCCGAGCGTGTCGAGCGCCGTGGGGAGCCCGGCCGGCCGCGAGCCGAGCACGTCAAGCGCCTGGCCGAGCGTGGGCAGCGTCACGGGCTCGGCCAGCGTGAGCGTCCACAGGCCCTCGTCGGCGGGCAGCGGCAGCCTGACCTTCACCGCTGTCCGCCCGAGCATGATCGTCCCGGCCAGTTCGCCACGCACGGCCCAGGTGCCGCTGTGTCGGGACATCTCCACGTCCGCCGTCCAGCCCGACACCGTGACCGCGCCGCCCGCGAGCTGCCACGGGCGGGTCTGCGCGAGCTGGAGCCACACCTCGACCAGCGCCTGGTCCGCCTGGGCCGCCGGGTCCACCGCGATCGCGACACGCACGGGGGTACGCGGCTCGCCGAGCTCGCGCAGCGAGGTGGGCAGCACGCCCAGCGCGTCGGCCGCGCCGAGGCCCGCCAGGCCCGCCAGCGTGCCGATCCCGGGGGGCTCGCCGGAGACCGTGAGCCACCACAGGCCGTCCTCGTCGGCCTCGGCCGAGCCCGTGTAGGGCCGCCCCCGCACCAGCAGCGTGCCGCTGAGGCCCACCCGGTATCCCGAGACGGGGACCGCACCCGAGCCGGTCGCCCGCTTGACCGTGACCGTGACGAGCGGCGCGCTGAAGGCCAGGTCACGCGACAGCGTCCACTGCGCCCCCTGGCCGAGGCCCAGCGTGATGTCGGCACGCGACGGCTCCTGGCCGTACGGGTCGAACAGCAGCTCATAGCGGGTGACCTGGGCGCCGGCCAGGTCGAGCAGCGCGGCGGGCAACCAGGCGGCGGGTACGTCCGCCTCCGCGAGCAGGCCGAGGGCGGCGCGGGCGCCGAGCGTGACGTCCGGCGGCGGGGTCAGGACCAGCCGCAGCAGCGGGTTCCCCCCGGAGGGGACGTCGAGGACGGCGTCCAGGGTCTGCGTGCCGAGGCGGACGTGGCCGGTGATCCGCATCACCGGCTCGGAGGTGAGGACCACCATGCCGTCGATCACCGTGAGCGGGCTCTGCCCGATCCTGGTGATCTCCAGCGCGTCGAGCCTCCGTTCGCCGGTGAAGGTGAACGACACCGACCCGGCCGCCCCGACCGTGACGGGCCCGCCGAACCTGACGGCGAGCGGGTCGCCGGTCCCGCGTCGCAGGTTCGCCTGGAGCGGGAGCGTCGCCCACAGGTTCAGCCCCTGCTGCACCGGCCCCGCGGCCTCGGCGTGCCGGTACGTGGTGCACACCAGCGTCACCTCGCTCAGCCGCACCGTGTCCCACGGCCCGTCCGCCAGCGCGGGGAAGGCGTCAGGCAGCCCCCAGCCGGCGTCCGGCGTGCTCGTCCACGTGGCGCGCAGCATGCCGCCGGCCACGTCGAAGGTCAGCCTGGCCGGCAGGAGGCGTCCGCCGCCCAGCGCCGCCGAGTGCCCGTCCAGGACCAGGGGGCCGGAGTCCGCGGGCAGCTCTCCGGCCCGGATGACGGGGGCGGGGCCGAGCGCGGCGGTCAGGACGGCGAGCACGGCGTCAGGCGCGCCGTCCCGCCCCGCGGGCAGCGTGGTGGCGTTCAGCGGGTAGGCGAATCCGGTGTCCGGGGCCGCCAGTGGGGTCCGCGCCGCCACCAGCCGCTCGCGCAACGCCGTCAGCACAGGGTCGGGCATCGCTGCGGCTCCTCAGGAAGTGATCGGTTCTCCGCTGATCGTCACGAAGGCGACGGGTTCCCCGCCGCCGAAGGGCTGGCGCCGCATCGTCGCCGTGGTGAACTCGTACGGGTCCACGACGGCGTTGGCGTGCTCGCGCAGCCTGATGGCGTTGGTGAAGTTGTGCAGCAGGGGATCCTTCTGCCCGATCACCGCGACCTGCGGCTCGACCACGGTCTTGAGCAGGAGCCGCCCGGAGTCCTCGTCCCAGCGGTAGCCCGCGCACCAGACGATGCCGCTGAGCGCCTCGTTCCTGCGTGAGGTGGAGTTCTGGCGGGGATGCACGCCGTAGGCGAGCGTGGTGTAGACGAAGGTGATGTCGTCGAGGTTGGCCAGGTCGAAGGCGGCGCCGCGCAGGGCGGTGACGTCGAAGGAGTCGTCGCGCAGGCCGTTGGTGCCCCGGCCCTGGGCCGAGGGCACCCCGCCCTGACCGGTCTCACGCAGGTAGGCGTCGATCCTGCGCATGGCCCGCCTGCCGAGGCGGCCTTCCAGGTCACGCAGGTCGTAGGCGCTGAGCACGTGCACGCTCACCCTGACCCCGCCGCCCCGCCCCGGCTCGCCCCGCACCACGAGCGTCTCGCCGAACTCCTCCTCGTCGGCGAGCGTGAGCAGCACGTACGGGCCGATCGCGCGTGCCGTGACACGCGACTCGTCCAGCCCGGCCAGCGGCCCCAGCCTGTCCTCCAGGGAGTCGAGCGCGATCCTGTACGCCTCCCGCCCGCGTACCTCGGCCGGCCCGACCTCGACGACCTGGTCGGGATCGCGGCCCTCGACGAACGCGGCGATGTCCGCACCGGTGAGCAGCCCGGGCGTCACCTCCGACACGATCGAGGCGCAGGCGGGGGAGTCCGGGTCGTCCGGGACGTACAGCGAGCCGTTCGGCAGGGGGTGCACGGCGTAGTCGGCCGGGATCTCACTCAGCGAGGTGTCGCTCAGCCAGGCGTTGAAGGCGTAGAGCGGGGCCTCGACGCCGGAGCGGATGGCGTCGCGCGGGCCCATGAAGTCCACGAACCTGAAGTTGTCGATGGTGCTCGCGTACGGCTCGCGGTCGGCCAGCCGCCCGCCGAACACCTCGGGCGGGATGGGCGTGCCGCGGTAGGTCAGCCGCAGGAACTGCATGTAGCCCGCGTACCTGTAGCGCTCACCCACGATCCTCTGCGCCTTCGGGTCGAAGAAGGCCCGCATGATGAACGGCTCGCTGAAGTCGTCGTCGAAGCCGACCCAGTGCGCCCCGGCCTGGAAGCGCCACCGCCCGAGCAGGACGGGCCCGCTGGTGGGGGTGACGCCGCGTAAGTACCAGCGGTCCCCGATGAGTGCGGGTTGCAGAACCACGCCGGCCTCCGTGTCGTCAGTGGGTATCGGTGTGCATGAACGGCCCGACGGGGTACTTGTCCTGCTTCACGCCCACGATGGGCTGCAGGGCCGTGCCGCCGTCGTAGATCGTGGTGCTCACGCCCGTGCCGTACACCTGGACCTGGAGCTGCTTGCCCGGCGCGGTGGCCAGGTGCAGCTCCTCGACGCTCTCATCAACGGGCCGCACCACGATGTCACCCAGGACCCTGGCACTGCCGAGCTGGGTGGCGAACGCCTTCTTGCGCCACGTGAGCGCCATCTCGGTCAGGTACACCGCGCTGATCGAGTTCGTCACCGCGTGGCCGTTGCGGTCGATCCACGGGCTGCTCAGGCGGCTCATCACCTCGGGCGTCGGATGCCGGTGGAAGCGCGCCTTGACGCCGGCGCTGATCAGCACGATCAGCGGGCGCAGGGTGGCCAGCAGGTGGATGTCCATGCTGGAGGAGCTGCCGTGGTGGTCGGCCTTCATGACGGTGCAGTAGCCGGGCCAGGGATACTTGCCGGTCCCGGAGACGTAGGCGGTGGTCTGGGGCAGGACGCGCTCCAGGACGGGCCCGAGCGTGCTCTCCACGTCCGCGTGGACCGAGTAGTACCGCTTGTCGGCCTTCCGCATCGCGTTCTGCGAGGTGTTACCGCCTGCCGGGCCACCGTCGCCGGCGATGTCGCCGCCCGCGAAGTACCGGAACGATCCATACTCCACCACGACGACGATCGAGCGGTCGTTCTGGTCCACGGCCTTGGTGACCGAGGGGATCTTGGTGACCTGATTGGTCACCGGGTCGTAGACGCCCTGCGAGGCGGCCACGACGCGGGCCGTGATGGAGATGCCGGCCACGCCGGTCCCGAGCGGGATCACGGCGGGGGCGCCGTTCTCCAGCCCTCCGGGGTCGAGCGTGTGGACCGTCGTCGGGACCGGCTTGTGGCCGTGGGCCTCGTTCACGTCGTCCTGGAAGGCGTTGTAGCGGGCGGTGGTGGGGACCTTCACGCCGAGATGCCCCGGCTGGTAGACGGCGGCCGGCCGGTACCTCGCCTTCAGCGTGGACGACGGCACGCCCTTCACCTTGGCGCCCTTGGTTTCCTCCCGCCGCTTGAACAGGCTGCGCAGACCGGCCATGTGGTCGTCATGATGATGGCTGACCAGGACCACCAGGTTCTTCAGGTAGCCGGACTTCTTGCCGTCGAGGACGCCGTGGGCGCTCAGGTAATCGATCACGTCGCCGCCGTACTCGTCGTCGCCGCCGTCGATGAGCAGGGCCTTGGCGACGGTGCCCGCCAGCGGGACGGCGTTCTGGATCGCGAACGGCACGTAGTCGATCGGTTCGGTGGGCGGCGTGAGTCCCTTGGCCCTGATGGCGGCGGCCACGGCGTCGAGCTTCCTGTTGACGATCAGGGTCGAGTCGCCCTGTCCCACGTTGAGCTGGTGGATCTCCAGACGCGCGCTTTGTGCCATCGGCGACCTCTCAGCGACTGATCGTTCGGTTCACGGTACGACGACCGGCCGATGGTGACCAGGTCCCGGCCAGGCGGATTCCGCGTCCTGCTCGGGCAAGACCACTCGCTGGTCACGATCGGCGACGATTGAGGGCATGAGCAGACCCAAGGCCGTCGGGCGGATCACCGCCACCCCCCTCGGCTTGTGGCTGATCCGCGCCGCCTACCTGGCCCCCGGCGCCGACCCGGCCGCACTGCTCGGCCCTCCGGCCGGCAACCGGATTCGTGCTCGCGCTCCTGCTCGGGTTCGGGCCCGGGCTCGCCTTCGCGCCCGTCTACGAGCTCGTGACCGGGCTCATCTACAGCGGCCCCGAGTACGAGCGCTGGACCACGCTCACGACCGGGCTCGGGGCCGGGCTGAAGTCCGGGCTCGGGGCCGGGATCGGCAGCGGGCTCGCGGGCGGTCTCGGGCTACTGGCACTCAGGCTGCTCTACTGGGCGGAACAACCCACGCTCACCTCGACCAGCACACCCCGCTCCAGCCGGCAGGCCGACAGGACCCTCACCCTTGTTCGCATGGCCATGTCCGGCCTGGTGTTCGGCCTGGTGTTCGGGCTGGTGTTCGGGCTGGTGTTCGGGCTGGTAACCGGCCTGGTGACCGGCCTCGCGTTCGGGCTCGTGGCCGGGCTCGTCTTGGGAGAACACCATGCATGGCTGATCTGCTCCATCGCGGTGGCCCTGCTGGCCCTTCGACGCCGGCTTCCGTGGCGGGTCATGGATCTCCTTGACGACGCCCACCGCTTGGGGCTGCTGCGCGCGGTCGGGCCCGTCCACCAGTTCCGCCACGCGACCCTGCACGACCATCTCGCCGCCACCGGCCCTCGGAATCCCCCCCACGGACGCCATTAAGAATCTACAATGTAAAGGCGCCCGTACAGATATCACCCATGAACAAAACTCAAAAAACCAACCCATCAGCGACGCACCCGGCTCCGGAAGCCGGGTGCGAAGCCGAGGGGGCGTCAGGAGACGGTGAGCGTGCCGTCCGCGTTACGGGCGCACGTGACGATCGTGCGGGGCGCCGCCGCGAGGGCTCCGGTCAGGCACTGGCCGAGGACGGTGTGGCCCGCGGCGTTGGGGTGCCACGACTCCTGGCAGGTCTGGAAGTAGGTGACGCAGGTGTTCGCCGCCCGCTGGATGTCGAGCTTGTCCCAGCCGGACAGGCTGGTGACGAACGTGCCGGACGGCCCGTCCTGCACCCGGACCGGCGTCGCGAGCGCGCCTGCCGGGCTGCCGGGGTTCTCGCAGAGCCTGGCCCCGTCGAAAGCCCGCTGGACGTCCAGGACGCGCAGGTCGGCCGCCGGGCGTTCGGCCGCCAGCGTGGCGTACGCGTTCTTGACCAGGGAGCCGAGGTTCTGGGAGAACACGTGTCCGGGGGCGAGGCTCGCGCGGTGGATCGGGCAGCCGGCGGCGTAGCGCTCGGCGCCGAGGGCGCGGAACTTGTCGCGGGTGTCGGCGCGGCCGTCCTCCTCGTGGTACTGCGGGGCGAGGTCGGGCGGCAGCGGGTTGGTGTAGGTCTGGAGGATCACCTGGTGGGTGCCGTCGGCGTCGATCTGGGCGAGGGTGTCGAGGATCTGGCGCAGGGCCGCGGTGGTCTCGGTGGTGGCGGCGGCGACCTCGGCGTCGGTGGCCAGGTCGGAGGCGGTGCAGGGTTTCTGGGGCACCTCGCCCTTCAGGTAGGCCCAGAACTCCCACCAGCCCGTCCAAGCGTCGGCGATGAAGCGGTTGGCGCACAGCGTGGCCACGTCGCCGAAGGTGAACTGGGTGTTGTTGGAGCCGAGGCCGATGAGGACGACGTCGATGTCGTGTGTCTGGGCGACGGCGCGTAGCTGGTCGAGTTGCGAGGCGACGGTGCGGCCCTCTGCCCGGGAGCTTGAGGGGGCGGCGATGTCGGCGGGCTGGGCGCCGGAGCACGCGAGGTTGAACCGTTGCTGGATGCCCGGGAGGGACGCCGCGAACAGTGAGGCGTTCGCGGACCGGTGGCAGAAGTAGGCGTTGCTGTTGGGCGCCGACCAGCCGGGGAAGGGCTGTGCCGTGCCGGAGGCGTCGACGACGGGCTGGTAGTTCCCCGCGCCCTCCCCGCTGATGAAGCTGTCGCCGAGCGCGACGGCGGCGGTGGGCAGGGCGGCGTGTGCCGGTCCGCCTCGCAGGGCCTGGATGCCCGCCGCGCTCACCAGGAGCAGGGCAACCGCGGCGGCACGCTGGAAGAACCCCATAAGCGCCTCATTTCCTACTAAATAAGTACGAAATATGCATGTGTGGATCACAACATGCCGCTCCAACGGCGTCAACATCCTCCGGAGGGCCGCGCCGGCGCGTTGGTGAGCACCTCGAAATGCGTGACGCCGGGGTTGGAGCCGAGGAGGGCCGCCCTGGCGGGGGCGGTCACGTGCTCGACCGCGTGGCGGTCGCCGGTGAAGCCCCTGACGGCGTCGAGGGAGTCGAAGAGGGTGATCGTCCTGATCTCGGTGACGGCGTCCCCGGGGCGGGCGAGGAGATACGCGCCGCGGAACCCGGGCAGGTCGTGAAGGGATGGGAGGACGTCCGTCTCGAACACCCGCCGGTAGCGCGCCGTGGCCGCGGGGCCGGCGGTCCACGCCTGCCACATCCGAGCGATCATGTCGTCTCCTTCGTCGAACGGGGAACTGACCAGAGCCTCCCGCCGGTGACGGCCCGCGCGCTTGAACCTGGTTGCCCGATCTCGCCGGGCCGGTTTCCTCAATCCGCCTTGTCCGGCTCCGCCCGCGCCAGCATCCGCCGCAGCACGGCCGGCGGGTGGCCGCACTCCTGCCGCACCGTGCGGGTGAGGTGCGCGTGGTCGGCGAAGCCCAGCTCGGCGGCGAGGCCGGCCAGGTCGCGCCGGCCGCCCTCGACGGCCTCCAGTGCCATGAGCACCCGGATCCGGTTCCGGTACCTGGTGAGGGTCGTCCCGGTCTCCCGGTGGAAGGCCCGGCTGAGGTGGTACGGGGAGCAGCCCGCCTCCCGCGCGACGTCCCGCAGCCCGCGGGTCGGGTCCAGTGCCAGCAGCTCCCTGGCCGACTCCACCAGGCCGGCCGCCGCCCGCCGCGTGCCCGGAGGCCGGCCCCGCAGCAGCTCGCCGACCAGGCGGGCCGTTCGCTCGGCCAGCTCGAACGCCTCGGCGTGCCGCCGGGCCACCAGCATCCGGTGCTGGACGGCGAGCCGGCCGGTGACCGGGAACGCCACGGCCGGCCGCGTGCCGCCGGTCAGCTCGTGGACGGTGTCCTCGGCGAGCGCGATCGAGGTCCAGGCGTCCTGCCTGCCGGGCGCGTGGGCGATGCTCAGCTCCCGGCCCGGGTGGCCGACGTATGCCACGGCCGGGTCCGCCAGCAGGACGTGGCCGCCGACGCGGGCGCGGAAGGCGCCCGTCCGGATGAAGTTGACGTCGTAGCCGGGGGAGATCTCCGGGTCCGTCCACGCCTCGCCGGCCGCCCGCATCCTGACCCGCCGCACCGAGAACCCGTCGCCGTCGGCGATCGCCGTCACCTCACGCACGTCCGGACCCTATCCGACGCCCGGACCCCGGGGGGCGCGGCCGCAGGTCAGACCGAGTACCTGCAGATCAGTGCCTGGCCGGCGCCTTGGGCGTGACCGAGGAAGACGGCGGACGGGTTGAAGTACGCGCAGGCGGCGGTGGCGCTTCCGCCGCCGGTGTAGGTCAGGCCGGAGCCGCCGGTGCTCCAGCGGTAGCAGCTCACGCTCCCGTTGTGGAAGCCGATGGTGGAGGAGGAGTCGACCTTGGCGGAGCAGTAGTCGCCGAGCGAGAGCGGGCTGTAGGTCACTTCCAGGACCGCCGCCCGCGCCGGCGCGGAGGGGAGGGACAGCGCGCCGAGACCGGCGAGCAGGGCGACGAGGAGGGCGGGGACACGACGAGTCACGAGGGCCTCCGGGGGTGAGGCGCCGGGTCGATGGGCCGGGCGCCGGGCGTGGGTACCGCGACATCCTGCGTTGATCGCAGTATCAAATAGGAAAGCTTCCTACGCAATAGCCGCCGTCGCGCTCGCCCCCGCGAAGGAGCTCAGTGGTGGTACGCGTGGACGACCGCGTGCCCCTTGCCGCGCCCGATGATCCACTTGTTGACGGGCGTGGTGACGAGGAAGGCGATGAGCAGCGAGGCCGCCAGCGAGGCCCAGAACAGGACGGTGGTCAGCCCGGCGTTCATCGCGCCCGGGATGATCAGCATGACGCCGTTGTCGATGATCTCCATGACGAGGATCGACAGGGTGTCGGCCGCCAGTGCCAGCCGCAACGCCGTGCGCCACGTGACGCCCGCCCGGAACAGGCCGCGCAGGGTGAGCGCGTACCCGAAGACGAACGCCAGGACGACGGCCAGGAGGATGCTGGGCAGGTCGTGCCAGCCCAGAGCGGTGGCGATCACCATCCCGAGCACCTCGCCGATGGCGCACCCGGTGAGGCAGTGCAGCGTCGCGGACGCCGCCACCGCCCAGGTCGCCTTCATCGGCCCATGACTGCCGCTCCCGGCGTGGTGTGCCGATCCAGACATTGCCACCTCTCAACCCGACGAGCCGTATACCAACACAACCCAACCTATACCCCCTGAGGGTATCCGAGCAACGTGGGTACGCGGGAACCGACGGGGTGCCGGTGCCGGTGGGTGCCGGTGGATGGTCGTCGGGGTGCTGCTCAGGTCGTCGGGGTGCTGCTCAGGTCGAGGACCGGTCCGGAGCCCGGCCTGAGCAGCACGGGTCGCCGGCCTAGCGCAGGCCCGCGTCCAGCGCGGTGGTCAGGGTGCCGTCGTCGCCGGACATCTCCCAGATCATCGCGCCGAGCAGCCCCTTGCTCCGCAGCCAGGCCGTCTTCCTGCCGATCGACCAGGCGTCGTCGAAGGTCCACCACTGCCCGCCGTTGCCGGTGTAGCAGTACGTGGCCACCGCCTGCTCGTCGTGCCTGACGGTGCAGCCGGGCACCATGGCCAGCAGGTTGGTGTAGCCGCGGGTGCCCGCCTCCTCCTGGAACTGGCCGGGGGCGGCTCCGTTCGCCTGTTGCCATTCGCCGTACTTGCCGCCGTCGGTGACCTGCTGCCAGCCGCGGCCGTAGTACGCCAGGCCGATGGTGAGCTTGCGGGGGTTCACCCCGGCCTGGAGGTAGACGTCTATGGCGCGCTCGACGCTGAAGTCCGGGTTGTACGGGCTGTCGGTGTCGAGGTAGAGGTTGCCCTGGTGGCCGGTGCGGTTGGGCTCCCAGGAGTTGTCGCTGCCCGCGCCGTGGAAGTCGTACCCCTGGACATTGAAGATGTCCAGATATTTAGCGACTTCGGGGAGGTCCCAGCCGGCGGCGATCTTGGTCGGGTCGGCCGGGGTGAAGGCCGTGAGCTGGTACCGCTTGCCGGTCGTGGCCGTCAGCGCGTCGAGCTGGCGACGGAACTCGGCGATCAGCAGCGTGTTGTTCGCCTTGTCGGCCGGGCTGACGTGGTTGCCGGCGTGCCCCTCGGCACCCGGCCACTCCCAGTCGAGGTCGATGCCGTCGAAGATGCCCGCGGCCGTGCCCGGGCCGCCCGCGCCGTTGTAGTCGGGCAGGTTGCCCTTGAGGTAGACGTCGACGCACGACGCCACGAACTTCTTGCGCGCCGCGTCCGTGGCCGCCACGTCGGAGAAGTACTTGGAGTACGTCCACCCGCCGAGCGAGATCAGCACCTTGAGCTGCGGGTGCTTGGCCTTGAGCTTCTTGAGCTGGTTGAAGTTGCCGCGCAGCTTCTCCCAGCCGGTGTCCGCGGCGCCGTCCACGGACTGGGCCGCGCTGAAGGGCCGGCCGTAGTCGGCCTCGGCGTCGCCCGCGCCGTCGCCCTGGTTCGGGTCCTGCGGGTTGGTGGTCGTCCCCTTCGTGACGCCCTGGAGGCAGGTGAGGTTCTTCGGGTCGATGTTGGCGAACGCGTAGTTGATGTGGGTCAGCTTGGCCGCGGCGCCGCTGGTGTCGAGGTTGCGGACGAAGTACTGGCGGCCATAGATGCCCCATTGCACGAAATATCCGACGCGGGCGTAGCCGGTCTCGACGATGTCCGCCGTGGTCACCTTCACCGCCGCGCTGGCCGGCGAGAGGTTGTCGTACAGGTCGCGTGCCTTCACCGTGAACGCGTACTCGGTCGAGGGCGACAGCCCCGTGACGACCGCCGTGGTGCCGGTGACGGTCGTGGCCACGGACGAGCCGACATAGACGTCATAGCTTGCGATGCCCGAGTTGTCGGTGGACGCCGCCCAGGTCAGCGTCACGCTGGACGACGTCTTGGCGGTGCCGCGCGGGTCGCCGGGCGCCGACGGCGGCTGGGTGTCGTCGGCCGGGTTGCGGGTGGTGACCGTCAGAGCCGGGGACGCCGGTGACAGCGTGCCCTTGCGGTCCTTGGCCTTGACGGTGAACGTGTACGAGGTGGAGGGGGACAGGCCGGACACGGTCGCCGTGGTGCCGGTGACGGAGGCGGCCGTGGCGGTGCCGTTGTAGACCTCGTACCCGGTGATCGGCAGGCTGCCGGGAACGGCGGCGTCCCAGGCCAGCGTGACGGTCCTCGTGGTCCTGGCCGGCGAGCGCAGGTTGCCGGGCGCGGCGGGCGGGGCGTCGGGGGTGCCGTCGCAGTTGACGTCGTTGATCCGGCAGCTCGTGGGCTCCGCGCCCGCGGCGCTGACCGTGAAGGACGGGCTGTACGGCTCGGTGGTCGCGCCCGCGTTCACGGTCGTGTTGTAGTGGGCGGGGGTGAGCGTCACCGTACGGCCGCTCTGGCTGAGCGAGGCGTTCTGGGCGTTGCTCGCGGTGACCCCGGCCGGCAGGTCGAACACGATCGTCCAGCCGTTGAGCGGGGCCGTGCCGTTGTTGGCCACCACGAACCTGGCGGTGGTCCCGTTCACGTCGTACGTGGCGCTGACCGGCGGCTTGGCGGGCGGGTCGCCGCCGCTGCCGTCGCAGGCGGCGCCGTCGATCAGGCAGCTCACCGGCTGTGCGGCGGCGCTGAGCGTGACCTTGGGGCTGTACGGCTCGGTGCTCCTGCCCGGCTGGACGGTGTTGATGTAGAAGGCCGGGGTCAGGGTGACCTTGGTGCCGCTCTGCCGGATGGTGGCGTTCTGCGGGCTGGACGCGGTGACCCCGGAGGGCAGCTCGAAGACGATCGACCAGCCGGTGACGGCGGTCGTGCCCGGATTGCTCACCACGAACGTGCCGGTGGTGCCGGACAGCGAGAACGCGGCGACGAGGCGGCTCGCGGCCTGCGCGGGCAGCCCGCACAGAGCGATGATCGTGAGGACGGCGATCAGGGGGGTGGCTAATCGGCGCACGTCGGAGACCTTTCATTAAAGAAAGTTTCCTAACAATTAGCCGGATCGTAAGCCCGGCACGACCGCCTGGCAAGAGGCCGGCAGGGCGCTCCGCCGCGAACGCCCCCACCCGTCAGCGGGCCGGGACGGGCCCGGTGGACCGGCGGAGCACCGGCGCGCAGGGCCCGGACGCCGGCGAGGGCGGCCGCCAGGCAGGCGACGGGGACGGCGGGCAGCACGTACCGGTGGTCGAAGTCCAGGACCGCGACCGGGCCGACCAGCAGGCCCGTCGCCACCGCCCACGGCAGCAGCGCCACCCGGGGCCGCCGGACCGCGGCGACCGCGCCCAGCAGGAGGATCAGGCCCAGGAACGGGCCGCGCAGGTAGGCGGCGTACTGGTAGGCGATGAGGAAGTCCGCGTACGGCGACACCGGGGACAGGCCGCGCAGGTCCGGGTCGTACTCCCGCTTGACCTTGCCGATCAGCGGCTGGTCGGGCAGCGACCCCTGCCTGTCGCTGAAGCCGAAGGCCGGGGTGGTGCGGGCGGGGTGCGGGATCGGGGTCCAGGAGAAGGCGATGGCCGTGTCGCGTACGACGTCGCCCAGGTAGTCCAGCGGCTGGGCGAGGATCGCCCGGACCGCGAAGGAGCGGGCCAGGTCGTTGTGCGCGAACCGGCCGCCGGGCAGCAGGTTGAGCGAGGCGCCGGGGGCCCACACGTACTCGGAGGCCGCGTCCGCCTTCGTGCCGTTGGGGCACAGGCGCGCCAGGCCGGGCGGCGGCTGGATGCGGGCGCAGTCGGCGAACGTCATCGTGCGCGCCCACAGGGCCACGCCGTCGGCGCCGCTGATGGCGAAGCGGCCGTGGTGCTGGGCGTACCAGGCGGCGTACCCGGCCAGCGGCAGCGCACCGGCCAGGACCAGCGCGGCCAGCGGCCGCCGGCCCACGCGCCGCGCGGCCAGCACGAACACGACGAGCAGCAGCAGCGGCAGCGCGATCGTCCTGGTCAGCGCGGCCGCGGCGAACAGCAGGCCCGCTCCGGCGGCGGCCCGCGCCGACAACCGCGGCGACCACATCAGCACGGCCAGCCCCGCCACGATCAGGAAGATGAACTGCGCGTCGGACAGGACGGCGTGCTCCAGGCGCAGGAAGGAGGCGTCGAACAGCGGCGGCACCGCCGCCGGCGCCGCCGCCCAGACCGGCGCCGCCCTGCGGCGCAGCACCGCGTACAGCAGCGTCCCGGTGCCCAGGCCGAGGACGTGCTGGACGGCCACGACCAGCTCCACGCTGTGGAACGGCATCAGCGCCCGCAGCAGCAACGGGTAACCGATCGGGTGGAACGTCGCCGACGGGGCCGGGTGCGCGGCAGTGTCGAGGTAGGTGAAGGAGTCGTACCAGTAGAGCGTGGCCGGGCGGTAGCCGAGCATCGTCACCACCCGCAGCGCGGCGGCCAGGAGCAGCAGCACGGCGAAGAGCCGGTGACCGGCGAGAGCGGCGAGGGGGCGCTGCGCGGGCGACGCCAGGCGGGTGTCGGTGAGCACGCGAGATCCGATCGTGGGGGCATGACGGGGGTCCGCGCATGCCGAGGACGACGCATGGCGGTGATGGGGGAGGGCGCGGGCGGCTCAGCCGCGCGCGCCCCGGAGAGCGGCTTCGGAGCGCGCGGGGATCAGCAGCCGGACGCGATCAGCAGCGGGACGCGATCAGCAGCCGGACGTGATCAGCAGCCGGACGTGATCAGCAGCCGGACGGCGACGCCGGCTGGGTGCCGCGCTCGGCGCGCTCGGGGCCGACCAGCAGGAGGGCCTGTCCGTCGGCGCTCATGACGCCGTCGTGCACGTACCAGTCGCCAGGAGCCGTGGGGGTCGCGCGCCCGCCGAAGGAGACGTACGACGGCGTGACGCCCCGCTCGCGCAGCAGGGCCGAGACCCGCGCGACGCTCTCGTTGACGTAGTCCACGCAGTGCAGGGGCTCGCCGGGCTGGGCGATGCCGGGCGGCATCGTGTACTTCTCGCCGGGCAGGGCCCGCCTGCCGAGGATGATCCCGGCCTTCTTGTCGAAGCCGACCGGCACCTTCACCCCGATCGGGCAGCCGATGAACCGCTCGCACCGCCCCGGGGCGTCGATCGTGGTGATCGGGCCTTCGCCGGGCACCATCCGGCCGGACCTCAACCGGTCCATGTCGCTGATCACGATGATCTGGCCCGCCAGGCTCGCCGAGGTCGGCACCACGTCGAGCGTGATGTCCAGGCCCCGGGCCCGCAGCTCCCGCTGGTACACCTCGGGCTCGGCGAGCAGGTCCTGCACCGTGATCACGTAGTGGCCGCCGACCAGCTCGATGTCGAGCGCGGCCGAGGCGGGCGCCTGGGCGACGCCGAAGGACAGCAGGGCCGCCAGCGCGGCCAGTGCCGGCACGGCCGCCCACCTGCGCAGCGGGGGAACGGCGAACCGGCCACGGCGGGGACGGCGCTCCGGGACGGGAAAGGAGATGATCTCCTCCAGCAGTTCCCTGGCGATCGGCGTCGTGCCGGGGCCGGGGTCGGGCGCGATGCCGGCCACCAGGCGATCGATCTCGTGCATCACATGACCCCTCTCGTCATCGCCACGGCACGCAGGCCGACGCGGGACATGTCGACGCCGGCCGTGTCCAGGTGCCTGGCCAGCCGTTTGCGGGCCCGGTGCAGCCGCAGCCGGGCGTTGGCGCGCGAGCAGCCCAGGACGGTGGCGATCTCGTCGGCGCTCAGTCCCTCCCAGCCGGCCAGCGCGAGGATCTCCCGGTCGTCGGGGCTCAGCCTCGCGAACGCCTCCTGGACGCCCGCCAGGCGCTCGCCGGTCTCGGTGTGCTCCGCCCACACGGCGAGCTGGTGGCCGAGCCGCTCCACCAGCTCGCTGCGGCGCGACTCGGCGCGGCGGCCGTTGGCCAGCACGCGGCGGGCCACGCCGAACAGCCACAGGCGCGCGTCCCGTCCCTCGGGGATGTCGTCCAGGCGGCGCCAGGCCGTGGTGAACGTCTCGGCGAGGGCGTCGGCGGCGTCCTCATGGGAGTCGGTACGCCGCCGGACGTAGGCGAGGATGTCGGCGTAGTGGGCAACGTAGATCACCTCGAAGCGCTGCTGACGGTCATGGCGGGTCACACTGCCTTCTCTCATCCGGTGGGGCCGACATCTCGTACCTGTCCGGACTCGTCAGATAGTTTCACCCTGATTTACGGCGAATCTGGATCCCGCGGCCGATCAGGCTCTGCGCGAGATGACCATGATGTATTCGCAGGGAGCGTTCGTCCGGTTGGCGAAGCCGTGGTCCGCGTCGGCCTGGAAGAACAGGGAGTCGCCCGTGTCCAGGGTCTCGCTGATCCCGCCGATCGCGACGGTGAGGGTGCCTCGGAGCACCACGAGCTGCTTCTCCGTACCCGGCGGGTACGCGGGCAGCAGCCCGGTGGAGACCTGCGCGGGCAGGTGGTGGACGACCATCTCGGCTCCTCCCGCGCCCGGGGCCGCCGACACCATGTGCCGCTCGAAGCCGGTCTCCGGATCGCGGAAGACGGGGCGGTCGCTCCTGCGCATGACGATGGCCACGCCGGACGCGGCGGCGGCCGGCGCGCCGATCAGGTCCGACAGCGACGTGTCGAGCGCGCGGGCGATCCTGGACGCGACGCCGATCGTCGGGCTCTTCTCGCCGCGCTCGACCTTGGACAACATCGCCCGGCTGACCGACGACCGGACGGACAGCTGCTCCAGCGTCAGGCCCGCCTCCTCGCGGCGTCGCCGCACGTTGACGCCGAACGCGCCGGCCAGGTCGTCACCGTGCGGCGGCTCGGCCGCGTTCTCGTCCTGCTCGGCCACCGTGCTCCTCGATCGACGGATACTCGCTGCCCACAGTGTAGGGTCTCTCCTATGGAAGAAACATTCTTCCATAGGAGAGACCGGAAGCGGTCTCCTGACGACGGAGGTTCCATGCGTTTGATCTCACGTGGCCGGCACCACGCCAGGTTCGCCTTCGGCGAGCTGCAGGTGGTCTCGTTACGGGACGGGTACATCGACATGCCGCCCACCCGGCTCCGCGGCGAGGACGGGCGCCCGCTCGACGAGCTGCCGGCCGCCGTCCCGCTGGCCGGCGACAACTTACGGCTGTCGGTCAACGCCTTCTTCGTCACCGACGGCACGCGGTCGGTCCTCATCGACACCGGCGCGTCCGACGCCTGGCACGACCCCACCATGGGACTGATCTACGACGCGCTCGACGAAGCGGGCATCGACCGCGCGCGGGTCACCGACGTGGCCATCACCCACAAGCACGAGGACCACGTGAGCGGCCTGATCATGCCGGACGGCTCGCAGGCGTTCACCGAGCTGGAGCGCGTGTGGATCGGCGCGGGCGACGCCTCGGTGTTCACCGGGCGGCTGGAGCCGATCCTCGACCGGGTCGTACCCGTGTCGGAGCAGGTCGCGATCAACGACTGGGCCACCGCGATCCCGACACCGGGCCACACACCCGGTCACACCGTCTACGACATCAGGAGCGGAGCCGCCCACCTTCTCGTCTGGGGCGACACCGTCCATGTCCCCACCCTCCAGTTCGACCAGCCGGAGGTGTCCTGGGAGCTCGACGGCGACCAGTCCCAGGCCCGCGCCGCACGGGCGGCCCTCCTCGAACGACTGACCCGGCCCGGCCACTTCGTGGCCGGCGCCCACCTCGACTCGCCCGGCATCGCCCGCGTGAGCCCCTCCGGCGGCGGTTACGCGCTGGAGTACCTGGCACCGCCGATCACCGGTTCGCGCTGACGCGGGAGGCGAACCGGCCCCTGAACGCCGCCGAAGCCGGCCTTCATTGTGACATGTGTCACCGATCACGGGTGTCACAGAGCGGTGAGCGCTGACGCCTTGTGTGTGTGGAGGGCGGTCGAGAGCGAACAGGGCGGGAGTCAGCCATGAACGAGAGCGGCGGGCCGACGACGGGCACAGCCGGGCCGCCGCCCGGCGGCGGCCGTACGGATTGCGGGATGGACCCGGCCACCGAGGCGTTCGTCTCGCACCGCAACCTGCTGTTCACCGTCGCCTACGAGATGCTCGGCTCGGCCACCGACGCCGAGGACACCCTCCAGGAAACCTGGCTGCGGTGGATGAAGGTCGACATGGAGCAGGTGCGCGACCAGCGTGCCTACCTGGTCCGGATCACCACCCGGCGGGCGCTCGACCGGCTGCGCAGCATGAGGCGCCGCAAGGAGGAGTACGTCGGCCCCTGGTTGCCCGAGCCGCTGCTCACCGCGCCGGACGTGGCCGAGGACGTCGAGCTGGCCGAGAGCGTGTCGATGGCGTTGATGCTCGTTCTGGAGACGCTGTCACCGACCGAGCGGGCCGTGTTCGTGCTGCGCGAGGCCTTCGACCTCGGCTACGACGAGATCGCCGCCGCCGTCCGCAAGAACCCGGCCACGGTCCGCCAGATCGCCCACCGCGCCCGCAGGCACGTCGATGCCCGCCGTCCCCGCGAGGCGGTCTCCCCGAGCCAGGCCCGGGCGGCTCTGGAGTCGTTCCGGCACGCGCTGGAGAGCAGGGACCTGCAAGGCCTGCTCGACGTGCTCGCTCCCGAGGTCGTGGTCATCAGCGACGGCGGCGGCGTCAAGCAGGCCGCGCCGCGTCCGATCATCGGTGCCGACAAGGTGGCCCGGTTCATCATCGGCGGCCTCGGCAAGGCCCACGTCGCGGTCACCGGTGAGCCCACCGTGGTCAACGGCAACCCGGCCCTCCTCCTCCGCGTGAACGGCGAGATCGACGGCGTCATCGCGATCCGGGCCGAGGACGCCCGCATCACCGGCCTCTACTACGTCCGCAACCCGCACAAGCTGACCCATGTCGGGTCCGAGACCTCACTCACCCTCCGCTGAACACCCAACGAACCAACCAGATCTCTCGCTGGAGGTCATTCATGACGAAGAGCGTCGCCGGCGAACTCGCCGGCCTGGAAGTGCCGGTCGAGCGGGGCTGCCCGTTCGCCCCGCCCCCCGCCTACGAACGGCTGCGCGAGCAGGCGCCGATCAGCAAGGTCCGCCTGGCCGGCGGCGGCGAGGCGTGGTGGGTGTCCGGGCACGAGGAGGGCCGTGCCGTCCTCGCCGACCCCCGCTTCTCCTCCGACAAGCGCAAGGAGGGCTGGCCGCTGTTCACCCTCGACGCGGCGACCCTGCGGCAGCTCCGCAGCCAGCCGCCGCTGATGCTCAGCATGGACGGCGCGGAACACGCCGCGGCCCGCCGGGCGGTGATCGGCGAGTTCACCGTGAGGCGGCTGGCCGCGCTGCGCCCGCGGATCCAGGACATCGTCGACCACTTCATCGACGACATGCTCGCCACCGACCAGCGGCCGGTCGACCTGGTACAGGCGCTGTCCCTGCCGGTGCCCTCCCTGGTGATCTGCGAGCTGCTCGGCGTCCCCTACGCCGACCACGACTTCTTCCAGAGCCGTACCTCGATGCTGGTCCGCCGGGCCTCCGCGGAGGAGCGCCGGCAGGCCTTCGCCGAACTGCGCGCCTACATCGACGACCTGATCACCCGCAAGGAGTCCGAACCCGGCGACGACCTGTTCAGCCGGCAGATCGCCCGGCAACGCCAGACGGGCGCCCTCGACCACGCGAGCCTGGTCAGCCTGGCCTTCCTGCTGCTGACCGCCGGGCACGAGACCACGGCGAACATGATCTCGCTCGGGGTGGTCGGGTTGCTCTCCCATCCGGAGCAGCTGGCCCTGGTCAGAGCCGACCCGGGCAGGACGCCCGCGGCCGTGGAGGAACTGCTGCGCTACTTCACCATCGCCGACGGGGTCGCCTCCCGGCTGGCCACCGAGGACGTGGAGATCGCCGGGGTGAGCATCAAGGCCGGCCAGGGCGTCATCGTCTCGATGTTGTCGGCCAACTGGGACCCGGCGGTGTTCGAGGACCCGGCCGAACTGGACGTCGAGCGCGGCGCTCGCCACCACCTCGCCTTCGGCTTCGGCCCGCACCAGTGCCTCGGCCAGAACCTGGCCCGGATGGAGCTGCAGATCGTCTTCGACACGCTGTTCCGCCGCATCCCCGCCCTGCGGCTCGCCGTACCGGTGGAGGACGTCCCGTTCAAGCACGACGCCGTCATCTACGGCGCCCACGAGCTTCCGGTCACCTGGTGAGCAGGACATGATGCGGATCAAAGCGGACACCAGCCTCTACGTCGGCTCCGGCCAGTGCGTCCTGACCGAGCCGGCCGTCTTCGACCAGGACGACGACGGCGTCGTGGCCCTGCTGTCCGACCACCCCGATGACCGGGCCGAGGCACGGGCGCGCTCACCCGCTCGCCCGGCGCTCGTGCCGAGCACCGGCTTCGGCTCCACGCGGTGGGGCGGGGCGGGAGGCTACTTGTAGGCGCTGGCCTGCAGGGTGTAGAGGTCGGCGTAGAGGCCGTCGTTGCGCATCAGGGCCTCGTGCGAGCCGTGCTCGGCGATCCCGCCGTGCTCCAGCACGTAGATGCGGTCGGCGTACCGGACGCTGGCCAGCCGGTGTGTGATGAGGATGACGGTGCGGCCCTCGGCGTGGGCGCGGATGCGCTCGAACAGGGCGTGCTCGGCGCGCGCGTCGAGCGCCGCGGTGGGCTCGTCGCAGATCAGCAGGTCGGCGTCGCGGTGGAAGCCGCGGGCGACCGCGATGCGCTGCCACTGCCCGCCGGACAGCTCCTGCCCGCCGGCGAAGCGCCGGTCCAGCAGGGTGCGGTAGCCCAGCGGCAGCCCGGCCACCACCTCGTCGGCGCCGGCCACGGCCGCGGCCCTCTCCAGGGCGGGACGGCCGCGGTCGGTGCCCATCGTGATGTTGTCGCGTACGGTCAGCGGCCAGCGGGTGTGGTCCTGGGCGATGACGGCGGTACGGCGGCGCAGCGCTTCGGGATCGACGTCGGCCAGGTCGGTGTCGTCCCAGTGGACGGTGCCGCCGGCCGGGGCGTACAGGCCGGCGAGGATCTTGGCGAGGGTGGTCTTGCCCGAGCCGTTCTCGCCGACGAGCGCGACCACCTCGCCCCGCCTGATCTCCAGGGACACCCCGCGCAGGGCCGGCGTGGCGGAGCCGGGGTAGGTGAAGGTCACATCGCGCACGGCGATGCGCTCGAAGCCGCCAGGGACGGGAAGCCTGCCCGCCCTCGGCAGGCGGCGCTCGGCGTCGGCGCAGAACTCCAGGAAGTCGGTGAAGTACAGCCCCTGCTCGTAGAGACGGTTGGTGGCGAACATGAGGTTGTTCAGCGACTGCTGGGCCGACCGGATGGCCAGGACGGCGGTGCCCGCCACCGCCAGCGGGATCGCGCCGCCCGCCAGCAGGAGCCCGAGCACGACGTAGACCAGGCCGGTGCCGATCCCGCCCAGCGCCTCCCCGAGCACCCTGGCCACGGCCTGGCGCCTGGCCAGGCGCAGCATCAGGTCCTGCTCGGCCCTGGCCACGGCGTCGTACAGGCGCAGCAGGAAGGAACGCATGGTGAACGAGCGGACCTCCGCGGCGGGTGACCGCTCGGCCAGCAGGTCGCCGACGATCCACTTGTGGCGGCGGGTCGGGATGAGGCCGTACATGGTGGCGTAGCGCATGCGGGCGCCGCGCACGGCCGCCCAGGCGTCCGGCAGGACGGCCAGCAGGAGCAGCGGCAGCAGCACCGGGTGCAGCACGCCGAGGACGCCGGCGGTGGCGCAGATGCCGATGGCGGCGGTCACCACGTCCAGCGCCTCCGTGACCACGGAGTCGGCCACGACCGCGCCCCGGTTGTTCGCCCGTTCCAGCGCGTCGTGGAACTCCGGGTCGTCGTAGGCGACCAGCTCGACGTGGCTGGTGAGCCCGTACAGGCGCTGCTCGGTGGCACGGGAGATCTGTGGCGTGAGGCGGGCCTGCGCCCATCCGGCACCCGCCCCGACGGCGGAACGCAGCGTGGCGGACACCGCGACGACGGCGAGGCTGGGCAGGGCGGCCATGACCCGGTCGGGAGTGGGCCCCTGGCTGAACAGGGCGGTCAGCACGCCGGTGGTGGCCAGCAGCCCGAACGCGGTGAACACGCCGCCGAGCAGGCTGAGCGCGATGGTGGCCAGGGTGTCGCGCCGGCTCGCCGTCCAGGCGATGCCGAGTGCCTGCCGGATCAGGGCGGGCAGGCGGCGGGCGATCGCCGGGAAGCCGACCTCGGTCATGGTGTCGGCGTGCGGATACCAGTCGGAGATGGAGATGTCGCTCAGTTCCAGTGGTTCGTCCGGCATAGGCAGAGTGTGAGGGCAGCTCCGTGCGGCGATCAATCCGTGCGGCGATCAACACGTCCTGAACGGATGCTCAACGTGATGTTGATCATCATCGCCCGGTGGACGACACCGCAGAACCTCCCTGGCCGCCGCTGGCGGGCTGCGTGACCCGCAGGAGCCGGCACTGGTACCAGATCGGTCTTCCGCACGCCGGGCCCCGGCGGTACGCCCTGTACCCCGACGGCCTCGCGCAGCTCGTGATCGGGCACGCGAGCGGGCCGCTGGTGCTCGGGCCGCGTGCCCGGCTGCGGACGTTCGGCCTCGACGTCCCCACCCCGTGCCTCGGCGTCCCCACCCCGTGCCTCGGCGTCCACATGACGCCGCGCGTCGCGCACGCCCTGCTCGGGCAGCCCATGAACCGGCTGGCCGGCGCCGTGGCCGAGCTGTCCGACGTGGCGGGCGCGGTGGCCGAGGGGCTGGTGCGGGCGCTGGGGGCGGCGTGGTCGTGGCCTTCCGCGTTCGCGCTGGCCGACCGGTTCCTGGGGGAGCGGCTGGCCGGGTACGTCCCGGAGGCCGACGCCGTCACCGTGGCTTGGCGGCTGCTCGTGCGCGCCGCCGGGCGGATGACGGTCGCCGAGCTGGCCGAGCGTACGGGGATGAGCGAGCGCCTGCTGGAGCTGCGCTTCCGCGAGCAGATCGGCCTGTCGCCCAAGACGTCGGCGCGCGTGCTGCGGCTGCGGTACGCGCTGCGCCTGCTGGCCACGGGCCGCCCGGCGGCGCGGGTCGCGACCGAGTGCGGCTTCTACGACCAGGCGCACCTGAACCACGACTGCAAGGCGCTGACCGGGCGGCGCCCCTCGTCGATCGCCGGCGCGGGCGGCGAACTTCAGCGACATCTCGCCCACTTCGGGTTCGTACAAGACTGGCTCGCCGGCCTGGATGACCATGACGAAGGCGGGTGATCGTCACCCGCCGGTAGGTGGGAGGAAGGTCATGACGGCTCTTCTGATGCTGGAACCGCGGCTCGTGGACGACTCGACGCTCGAGCCCCGGATCCTGTTCGACGACGACTACGCCGGCCTGCACCTGCGGCTCGGCTGCGTGCCGACCTGCGTGTGCCGCAGCGGCTCCAGCAACTGCCAGCGCTCGACAGCGGTGTGACCGGACGATCCCGCCAGGTCCACGCATGACCGAGCACGAGCACGAGCACGAGCAGATCGAACGCCTCGTACGGACCCTCGCCGAAGGGCGGCCGCACAGCGTCCGCAGGACCTCTCTGTGGCTGATGGTGGACGTCGCGGCGTTCGATCTGCCCGAGCACGGATGGAAACTGCACCTCTCCTCCAGGGAAGCGGAGTTCGCCGAGTTCGCCGGGCTCGTCGTTCCCGTCCTGCTCGACCTGGGCTGCCCCTTCAAGCTCGCCCGTACGCCGGTGCTGCTGCGGGCGCTCAACGACGGGCTGCGCAACCCCGCGGCCGTGGGCAAGGCGTGCACCGTCTACCCGCCGCAGGACCGCGTCCGCGAGATCGGGCTCACGCTGGCGGCGCTGCTGCGCGGGCGCAAGGGCCCGCGCGTGGTGAGCGACCGCCGGGTCAGCCCCGACGCCCCGGTCTACTACCGGTACGGCCCGTTCATCGCCTCCTGGAACGCCGACCCGCGCGGCCAGGTGACCACCCGCCTGCGCGGGCCGGACGGCGAGGTCTTCGACGGCGAGGCGTCGCTGACCTACCGGCAGCCCTCCTGGGCCGAGGACCCGTTCACGGGCGCGTCGGGGGAGGCGTCCGGGCAGGTCGTGGCCGGGGGCCGCTACCGGATCCTCGCCGGCGTGTACGAGTCGGCCCGGGGCAACGTCTTCCGCGCCCTCGACGAGCGGGACGGCGCGACCGTCATCGTCAAGCAGGCCAGGGCCTTCGTCCTGGAGGCGGAGGGCGGCCTGGACGCCAGGCTCAGGCTGCGCAACGAGCGGCACGTGCTGTCGCTGCTGGACGGCGTCGAGGGCGTGCCGCGTTGCCTGGACCACTTCCGCCACGGCGACGACGAGTTCCTCGTGCTCACCGACGTGGGACGGCGCAACCTGGAGCAGGACCTCCTCGCCAACGGCCGCTACCTCACCGCCGCCGAGGAGCCGCCGCCCGGGCGCGGGCTGGAGGACCTGGCCCGCTCGCTGGCGCGCACGCTGGCGGAGGTGCACGGGCGCGGCGTGGTCATGTACGACCTGTCGCCCAAGAACGTCGTCGTGGACGGCGGCCGGCCGTACCTCGTCGACTTCGGGTTCGCCGCCAGCGAGGGCATCCACATGACCGGCGGCACCTTCGGCTACATGCCGGCCAGGCAGCGCCGCCGGATGGAGCCGCTGGACTACGACGACTGGCACGGGCTCGGCATGACGTTGTGGTACGCGGCCGGCTTCCAGCAGCCGGTCGAGTCGGACGACGACTTCGACCTGCCGAGGGTGCGGGCGTTGCAGCAGATCCACCGCGTGCACGGGCCGGCGCCCCGCGGCGTGATCGGCGCGATCGGCGAGCTGCTGAGCGGCGATCACGAGCGGGCGCGGGCGGCGGCCCGGCTGCTGGCCCGCGACGGCGGCCGTACGCACGCGCCGGGCCACCCGCTGTCGCCCTACCCGCTGCCGCCCTACCCGCTGTCGGCCCGCTCGTCGCCGGCCCACCCGCTGCCGGCGCTCCCGCGCGCGGATCACGACCTGGTGGCGGAGATCGCCGGCAACGTCCTCGCCGACCTGGTCGCGCAGACCGCCACGGTGATCGACGGGCACTCCGACTCGCCCGGCGAGCACGACGCCAGCCTCTACAGCGGGTCGGCGGGCGTGGCCCTGGAGCTGCTCAGGCACCGCGACGACCCGGCGGTGGCCGCGCTGCTGCCCCGGCTGCTGGAGCACGCGCGCGTCACGGCGGAGCGCACGGCGCTGCCGCACGGCCTGTACGCCGGGCGCACCGGCGTCGATCTCGCCCTGTACGAGGCGGGCGCGTCCAAGACCCCCGCGCTGCCGGAGCCCGGCTGGCTGCCGGAGGGCCCGGACGTCATCATCGGAGCCGCCGGCGTCGGCATCGGGCACCTGCTCCTGTCCGGGCGCGGGCTCGGCGACTGCCACCTGCGCGTCGCGGAGCGCTGCGTGGACCTGCTCGCGGAGGGCTCGCTGCGCTCGCCCTACACCAGCGAGCGGTATCCGGAGACGGCGGGCTTCGAGACGGAGGCCGGTTACGCCCACGGCCTGGCGGGCGTGGTGGGCTTCCTGGCGGAGTACGTGCTGCGTACCGATGACGACCGGGCACGGCCCCTGGCCGCGGCCCGGCTGCGCGAGCTGGTCGGGCGGACCCGGCCGCTGGTGGAGAAGGCCGCCGCCACGTCCGCCATGCCGCTCGCGGCCTCGTGGTGCCAGGGGCAGGCCGGTGCGGGGCAGGTCCTGCACCGGGCGGGGGCCGTGCTCGGGGACGCGGCGGCCTCCCGGCTGGCGCTCCGCTGCGCCGAGGTGTGCATGGCGTGGGTGCCGCGGCTCGTCGCCGTGGGTCCCTGCTGCGGCGCCGCGGCGGTCGGCCACCTGCTCCTCGACCTGGCCGTGGACACCGGCGAGCAACGCTACTGGGACGCCGCGTACGACGTGGTCGTGCAGCTCCTGCTGCGCAGCGGCGGCACGCCGGACCATCCGGTCTTCGTCACCGGGCTGCCCGGCGAGGGCAGCCCGTCCTGGGCGCAGGGGCTGACCGGTGTCCTCACGTTCCTGCGCAGGCTCCGGGACGGCGGGGGCCCGGCGCTCCTGCCGCTCTGAGCAGGCGGGCCCGCGCGGGATGCCCCGCCGCGACGGTGGCCGCCGTGTGGACGAACGCCGCCAGCGCCCGCGACCGCGCCCCCTCGGGCCAGGCCAGCACCACCGTGGTCGGCGCGCCGTCGAGCACCGGCACGGCCACCAGATCGCGCCGCAGGTGGTCGGCCACCGACTCCGGCACCACGGCGATCAACCGGCCCAGTGCCACGAGCTGCATCAACGTGGCCGGGTCCCTGATGTCGGCATGCTCGCCGGGCCAGCACGGCGCCGGGTCGTCCGCCAGGTCGGCCAGCCGCACGAAGGAGCGCCCGGCCAGCCGGTGTCCCGGAGGCAGGATCGCCACACTGCCCTCGACCCTGAGCGGCTCGCTGTCGAAGCCCGTCAGATCCTCGTACGGGCTGTGCAGGAACGCGACGTCGGCCCTGCCGTCACGGAGCATCCGCGCCCGCTCCGTCACCCCGCACAGCACCAGATCCACCTCGACGGCGTCGGGGTGCGCGCGGTAGGCGGCGAGGATCTCCGGCAGCAGGCCCCCGTCGCCGCCCGCCTTCAGCACCACGGCCAGCCGGGGCTCGGCTCTTCCCGCCCGCCGCGTGCGCTCGGCGGCGGCGGCCACCGCGTCGAGGATCCTGGCGGCCTCCGCGGCCAGCACCTCGCCCGCCGGGGTCAGCGCGATCCGCCGCCCCGACCGGTCGAACAACGTGACTCCGAGCCGCCGCTCCAGCTTCTGGATCGCCCTCGACAGCGGCGGCTGCGCGATGCCCAGCCGCTCGGCCGCCCGCCCGAAGTGGAGTTCCTCCGCGACGGCCGCGAAATAGGTCAGCTCGCGCGTCTCCATACCCTCAGGGTATGGGCCATGACCCACCCGGTGTTGGCCCCGCCGCCGCGAGCGGTGATGTGCTTCCTCACATGACGGACAAGACTCCTGCCAAGGTGACGGCTCTGGTGACGGGGGCGAACAAGGGCATCGGGTACGAGGTCGCGGCGGGGCTCGCGCGCGAGGGCATGACCGTGCTGCTCGGCTCCCGCGACCGCGAGCGGGGCGAGGCCGCCGCGGCCCGCCTCCGCGCCGCCGGTGGCGACGTACGCCCCGTCGTGCTGGACGTCACCGACCCGGCCACCATCGAGGCCGTCGCGGCCGCGCTGACCCGCCTCGACGTGCTCGTCAACAACGCCGGCATCTCCGGCACCACGGGCCGGCCCCCCGGCGACACGCCCCCGCAGGCCCTCAGGGACATCCTCGAGACGAACCTCATCGGCGTCCTCATGGTCACCAACGCCATGCTTCCCCTGCTCAGGCGCTCACCGGCGGCCCGCGTCGTGAACGTCTCCAGCGGCGTCGGCTCCCTCGCCCACCACACCGACCCCGGCCACTACATGTCCGGCCTGCCGCCGATGGCCACCTACCCGGTCTCCAAGACCGCGCTCAACGCCCTCACCGTCCAGTACGCCAAGGAACTCCGCGGGGACGGCATCCTCGTCAACGCCGCCGCCCCGGGCGCCTGCGCCACCGACCTCACCAAGGACCTGCCGTACACCCTCACTCGCACCGCCGCGGACGGCGCTGCCATCATCGTCAGGTTGGCCACCCTGGGCCCGGACGGGCCGACGGGTGGCTTCTACGACGATGAAGGGATTGTGCCTTGGTAGGCATCATCGAGTTGAACCGGCGGTCCGTGCAGGCCACCATCGACCTCCTGGACTCCCTCAAACCGGACGACCTGGACAGACCGACGCCGTGCGCCGGATGGGCCGTCCGCGACCTGCTGGAGCACCAGATCGCGCAGAACCACGGCTTCGCCCTCGCGGCCTCGGGGCAGCGGTCAGAGCTGGCCGACTGGCGGCCCCGCCCCCTGAGCGCCGACCCGGCGGCCGAGCACGCCGCCTCCGCCCGCGCCGTCCTGGCCGCCTTCGCCGCCGACGGCGTCCTCGACCGGCCGTTCCACCTCCCGGAGGTACGGGACGGCGGGCCGTTCCCCGCCGAGCTGGCGATCGGCTTCCACTTCATCGACTGCGTGGTGCACGGCTGGGACTTCGCCAAGGCCCTGGGCGTCCCGCCCAACGTGGACGAGGACCTCGCCGCGGCCGCCCTCCCCCTGACCCGGCAGGTGCCGGACACGCCGCAGTCGCGCGGCGAGGGCAAGGCGTTCTTCCCCGGCCTGCCCGTCGCCGCCGACGCCCCCGCCCTGGACCAGGTCGTCGCCCTGCTGGGCCGCTCGCCCGACTGGACACCGTGACGACTCAGTACGCGGCTCAGTACGCGGGGACCGGCCGGGCGCCGGTGCCGACCCGTCCCCGCGCCGCCGCCCCCTGACCTTCGACCCTGACCTCTGACGAGCGAGGGCACTGCGCAGGCTTTGCCGATCGCTGGCATTGCCTCGCGGCCCCGCCGGCTAGGTGTCCCCTCGGAGCGTGAGAGGGGACATCCATGGCGGACATGCCGTTCAGGTCGTTTTTCGGCGGGGACCCGTTCCGGGGGTTCGAGGAGCTCACGGGCCGGGTGTTCGGCGGCGTGGAGGGCTGGCCGCCGTCCCGGCCCGGCGTCCAGCGGGTGGACGTCGGCAAGCTGCTCAGCGCCTCGGCCAGGGAGGCGCTGCAGCGCGCCGTCGAGGGGGCCGGGCAGCGCGGCGCGCCCGACCTCGACGTGCTCGACCTGCTCGACGTCCTCATCGACACCGACGCCACCCGCGCGCTGCTGGCCGCCGCCGGCGTGGACACCGGCCGGCTGCGCGACCGCATCGACGACCTCGCCGGGCCGGGCGAGGCCGCCGAGCCGCCCACCACGCTCTCCCCGGCCGCCAAGCGGGCGGTCCTGGACGCCCAGCGCGTCTCGCGCGCGCTCGGCTCCTCCTACATCGGGCCCGAGCACCTGCTGGTCGCGCTGGCCGCCAACCCCGACTCCGGCGCCGCCCGCATCCTGCGCGAGCAGGGCGTCTCCGCCAACGAGCTGCAACAGGCCGTCCTGTCCGGCGCGGCCTCCCGCCCCGGCGACGGGCCCCGCCGCGACGGCGACACGCCCTCGCTCGACGAGTACGGCCGCGACCTCACCGAGGAGGCCCGCCAGGGCCGGGTGGACCCGGTCGTCGGCCGCGAGGACGAGATCGAGCAGTCCATCGAGGTGCTCTCGCGCCGCACCAAGAACAACCCGTGCCTGATCGGCGAGCCGGGCGTCGGCAAGACCGCGATCGTCGAGGGCATCGCCCAGCGCATCGTCAACGGCAGCGTCCCCGACACGTTGAAGGACCGGCGGGTCATCGCGCTCGACCTGACCGGCATGGTGGCCGGGTCGAAGTACCGGGGCGAGTTCGAGGAGCGGATCAAGAAGGTCATCGACGAGGTCCGCGCGCACGCCGACGAGATCATCGTCTTCATCGACGAGGTGCACACGCTGGTCGGGGCCGGCTCGGCCGAGGGCGGCATGGACGCCGCCAACATCCTCAAGCCCGCCCTCGCGCGCGGCGAGCTGCACGTGATCGCCGCCACCACGATCGACGAGTACCGCAAGAACATCGAGAAGGACGCCGCCCTCGAACGCCGCTTCCAGCCGATCCTGGTCGCCGAGCCGACCGTGGAGCAGACGGTCGAGATCCTGGCCGGGCTGCGCGACGCCTACGAGGCCCACCACCAGGTCCGCATCACCGACGAGGCCCTGGACGCCGCCGCCACCCTCTCGGCCCGCTACGTCACCGACCGCTTCCTGCCCGACAAGGCCATCGACCTGATGGACCAGTCCGCCGCCCGCGTCCGGCTGCGCGCCCGCACGCCCGGCAGCGACGTGCGCGAGCTGGAGGAACGCCTGGAGTCGCTGCGCCGCGACAAGGACCAGGCCGTCTCCTCCGACGACTTCGACCGGGCCAAGGAGCTGACCGGCCAGATCGACAAGCTGCGCCCGGAGCTGGAGCGCGCCCGCCACGGCCGCGACACCGTCCCGCAGGTCATGGTCGAGGACATCGCCGAGGTCGTCTCGCGCCGCACCGGCATCCCCGTCACCCAGCTCACCGAGCAGGAGCGCGACCGCCTCATGCGGCTGGAGGAGCACCTGCACGAGCGGGTCGTCGGCCAGGACGAGGCCGTCACCGCCATCGCCGAGGCCGTCCGCCGCGCCCGCGCGGGCCTGTCGGACCCGAACCGGCCCATCGGCAGCTTCCTGTTCCTCGGCCCGACCGGGGTCGGCAAGACGGAGCTGGCCAGGGCGCTCGCGGCCGCGCTGTTCGGCGGTGAGGGCCACATGGTCCGCATCGACATGAGCGAGTTCCAGGAGCGGCACACGGTCTCGCGGCTCATCGGCGCGCCGCCCGGCTACGTCGGCTACGAGGAGGCCGGGCAGCTCACCGAGGCCGTCCGCCGCCGCCCGCACTGCGTGGTCCTGCTCGACGAGATCGAGAAGGCCCACCCCGACGTGATGAACATCCTGCTGCAGATGCTCGACGACGGCCGCCTCACCGACGGCCAGGGCCGCACCGTCGACTTCACCAACGCCGTCGTCATCATGACCAGCAACATCGGCGCCGAGGTCGTCCTGGAATCCACCGGCGACGCCGCCGCGCTGGAGGAGCGGCTCATGGACCTGCTGCGCCGCTCGCTCCGTCCCGAACTGCTCAACCGCATCGACGAGACGATCATCTTCAAGCGCCTCGACCGCGACCAGCTCCGCCAGATCACCGACCTGCTGCTGGAGCGCACCCGCGGGCGGCTGCGCGGCCAGGACATCACGCTGGAGGTCAGCGACGCCGCCAAGGACTGGCTCGCCCGGCGCGGCTACCAGCCGGAGTTCGGCGCCCGCCCGCTGCGCCGCACCGTCCAGCGCGAGCTGGACAACCGGCTGTCGGCCATGCTGCTCACCGGCGAGGTCACCGAGGGCGGCAAGGTCACGGTGGACGCCGACGGCGACACGCTCCTGCTCAGGGCGCACAACCCCGAGCCGGCCGGCTGACGCCCGCTGCCCGCCGTGCCTCGTTGATGACGGCACGGTTCTCCGCGATCCCCGGGCGCGCGGCGGCGACCGGGTCGAGCATCGCCTCGCGCAGCAGCGCCGTAGCCGTCCATTCATCCGGATGGCAGGGAAAAGGCAACTATTGGCGAATCAATGTCTGGCGGCCGGCCGCCGTGACGAAGAACATCGTGGAAGGAATCACCTGCCTACTTGTTGGAGGACACATGCGGCGTATCGTCGCTCTGGCCATCGCTGCCTGCACCGCGGCGGCCGGACTCGCGTTCGCTGAGAGCGCCGCCACCGCGGACACCACTCACAGCGTGCACATCGCAGGGAACGAGTGGACCTGAGCCGCGATCGGATTCCGGCGAAGTACAGCCATCGAGAATAAACGCGGATAGGCGCACCGGGCGGCGGCGGGGGATACCCCAGACGTGTGCGATCAGTCCGCCACGGTGGACCGCCGCCCGCAGCCGTCCAGCCTGGGAAGCCTCACCTCGTCCGGTTGGCAGGTCATGGACAGACGCCTGTCCCGGGACGGGCTGGGACGGGCGGAGACCAGGGGCGGAAGCCGCCGACGGCGACGATCACCAGCAGGACGGCGGCCTTGAGCACCCAGCTGACCCAGCCGCCCAGTACCTCCACGGCGAACGCGTCGAAGGGCCGGTCCATGTCGTGGAGCCAGACCGTGATCACGGCGCCCGGGAAGCCGGAGATGGCGGCATGACCGACGACCGCGGGCCAGATGGAGTGAGTGCGCAGCCTCAGCCAGCAGAGCAGGGCGCCGCTCAGCGTGCAGTCGACGACGTAAGCAGGCAGCCAGAGCAGCGGTTCACGGTCGCCCAGGAAGGCGACGGGTAGATGCCACAACCCCCAGATCAGGCCACTGATCAGCACCATGGGAAGCAGGCCGAGCGGTTGCAGCCGGGGCTCCAGGTAGCCGCGCCAGCCCCATTCCTCGCCCACCATCAGCGGCACTCCGACCAGGAACAGCACTGCGGCGGTGGCGAGGGCGGGCCACAGGACCGGCGTGCCGGGTGCGATGTCCAGCGCCTCGCGCAGGCCCGACAGTCCTGTGAGATCGGCCTTGTACAGGCCGAGCAGTGATCCGGCGGCGAGGGTGCCCAGGTTGATCGCGGGAAACAGCGCCAAGGCCAGCGCGCAGTACCCGATGAGGCGCCCTCGCGGGCACGGTGACGTGAGCCCGGTCGCCCCTGGGAGGCTCGCCGGCCGGCGCAATCGGCGGGTGGCGACGAGGACGCCGAGCGCGGGGGTGAACATACTGGTCGCGGATATGGCGAGTGCTACGGGGGTGGCGTCCGTTCCCACGAGACCCGGTCCGCTGGGAAGCCATCCGAGGACGACCGGCGTCCAGAGCAGCCAGTTGCCCGCGAAGGCGACGAGCAGGAAAACCGCGATGTCCCGCCTGGGTGCGGGTCGCGGGACGGCCGGATCGGCGGTGGAGCCGGCAGGTAGGGATCTGGTGTATCGCGTGGACATGGGGCGCCCTTCATGATCTTTCGGCAGATGGCTGCCATGGACGCTATGGACCAGACGGGCGCTGTCACCAGCGAGCAGTCCACCGTCGAGAAGGTGCAGTCAGCTCTACTGCGAGATGCCGGAGAGGCCGTCCAGTCTGGAGGAGTTGTTCGGGAGAATCGAAGGAAGGACGGCACATCTGTGCGAAGGACGTTGCGGGGGGTTGTGCGCGACACGGCCTACCTGCTGTGCATGCTGTTCACCTCGTTGACCAGTGTCCTGCTGCTGTTCCTGCTGGCGGTGGCCGTCGGCAGCACCGTAGTGGCGGGGATGGGGCTGGTGCTGGCGCCGCTCGCCGTGCAGGTGGTGCGGCGTTGGACCGATGTGCACCGCGCGCTGGCGGGCTGGGTGCTCGGGGAGCAGGTCCCGCGCCGCTATCGGCCGCTGCGTGGTGGTATCGGCTCGTGGATGCGGCAGGTGGTCGCCGACCGGATGACCTGGCGTGATCTCGGGTGGCTCGCGGCGAATGCGGTGGTCGGGCTGGTCGCGGGCGCGATCGGCTTGTTCTTCGCCGGGACGCCACCGGTGACGCTGTTCACCATGTTCTTCTGGTGGTTGGCACCTGTCGATGACCCGCTGCACATGCTGATGGGCACCCCGGTGACCAGTTGGTCCGCGGCCCTCGCCACGGGGCTGGGTACGCTCGCCGTGTCGGTGCCATCGGGGGTTCTCGTCGTTCCTCGGGCAGCGCGCCTGCACGCCGCGATGACGCGCGCTCTTATCGGCCGCTCCACCGCCGACGAACTGGAACGACGGGTGGAGGCGTTGACCGAGGCGCGGACCGGGGTCATCGACGCGCACGGGGCGGAGCTGCGGCGGATCGAGCGCGATCTGCACGACGGCACCCAGGCCAGGCTGGTCTCGATCGCCATGCGGCTGGGGATGGCCAAGCAGGCACTGGGTGATGATCCGGAGGTGGCGGCTCGGCTCATCGACGATGCCCGCATCGGGGCGGAGAGCGCCATGGGAGAGCTGCGTAGCATACTGCGGACCATGTATCCGCCGGTCCTCACCGATCGAGGGCTGGGTGGGGCTATTCACGCGCTCGCCGCGCAGTCGGGGGTGCCCGTGCAGGTCGATGTCGAGGACCTGGGCCTGGTGTCCGCGCCGGCCGAAGCGGCCACGTACTTCACGATCGCCGAAGCGCTGACCAACGCCGCCAAGCACAGCGGCGCGAGCGTCGCCAGGGTCACGGTGCACAGGACGGGTGACTGGTTGAGCACCACCGTGGAGGACGACGGGTGCGGCGGCGTCGACGAGACGCGAGGCTCCGGAGTCGTGGGTATCCGCCGTCGCATCGAGGCGCTGGAGGGAGCCGTCCACATCGACAGTCCGCACGGCGGCCCGACCACGATCAAGGTGGAGTTGCCGTGCGGGTCGTGATCGTCGAGGACAACGTGCTCCTGGCGGAAGGTCTCGCCCTGATGCTGGAACGCGCGCAGCTGGAGGTGGCGGCCGTCGCGGCCGACGCCGAGGGCTTCCACGCCGCTGTCGCCGAGCACCGACCCGACGTCACCATCGTGGACGTCCGGTTGCCGCCTTCCTACCGGGACGAGGGTATCCGTGCCGCGATCGCCGCCCGGGGCGCGTATCCGGGATTGCCCGTCCTGGTGCTCTCGCAGTACGTCGAGCTGGTCTACGCCGTCGAGCTGCTCTCCGGCGAGGGTGGTGGCATCGGCTATTTGCTGAAGGACAGGGTGAGCAGGGTAGAGGAGTTCATCGAGGCACTGCGGCGAGTGGCCGCAGGAGGCACGGCGCTCGATGCGGAGGTCGTCGCCCAGCTCCTCACCCGGCGCCGCGGCCATCCGCTGGCCGCGCTCAGCCCGCGCGAGCGGGATGTGCTCGCCCTCATGGCCGAAGGGCACGACAACAGCACGATCTGCGAGAAGCTTCACATCGTGCACAGCTCAGTGCACAAACATATCGGCAACATCTTCGCCAAGCTCGGCCTCGCTCCGGGTGACACGGGCCATCGGCGTGTTCAGGCCGTCCTGGCTTACCTGCAGACCCGCCATTGACAGGGCGGGCTGCCGGCGGGCTGCCGGCGGTGGCGTCCGAGCCGGCCGAGGTCCTGACGAGCCCTGGCCGGTCGGGGCGACCCTGCGGCCGGGCGCGACAACGTCATCGTCGAACGGCCCGTAGCGCGCCGGGGAGATCAGGTCGCCTCCGGAAGATCGCTTCGTCAGTCGGCGCGCCGCGACCTGCACCCGCGCGCCGCCTACCGGCCGTTCCGGCCAGGTCGCTCCGGGCGGCGGCACCTGGTGCCGCCGCAGCCGCACTTCGGGGGAAGAGCCTTGCAACAGGGCGGGCGGCTCGTGCGTCACGGTGGTGTGGAGTTCGAAGATTTCGTCCGAACCAGGGGATCAGCCCTGCTCCGCTATGGCTACGTGCTCACGGGCAACGCCGAGGACGCCGCCGATCTCGTACAGGAGGCTCTGCTCAGGCTGGGTGACAACTGGAGCCGCGTACGCAACAAGGACAGCCCCGAGGCGTACGTGCGCACGATCATGGCCCGTCAGCACGTGAGCTGGTGGCGCAGGCGGCGCAGGGAGCGCGTGACCGACGAGGTCCCGGACGAGGTCCACCACGACGCCCACACCTTCGGCGAGCTCTGGAGGGAGATCGCCACGCTGCCCAGGAGGCAGCAGGCCGTGCTGGTCCTGCGCTACTACGAGGACCTGCCGGATGAGGAGATCGCCGCGATCCTCGGTATCTCCCGTGGAACAGTGCGCAGCCAGGCGTTCCGGGCGCTCGCCACGCTCAGGATCAGGCCCGCTGTGCTCGAAAGGGGACACGCATGAGGTCGGGAGACGAGCAGGGGGCCGGCATGAGGACGGAAAGGGATCTGGCCGGGGCGCTGCGGCAGGCGGCCGAGCGGGCTCCGGGGTCCGACCTGCTGGCCGGGATCGGCGAGCGCAGGCGCCGGCGGACCAGGCGGCGCGCGCAGCTGCTGGCGGCGGCCGCGGTGGTGGTCGTGGTGGGCGCGGGCACGGCCGCCACCAAAGGGATCTTCGTCAGCGGGGGCGGCGAAGGCATCGGGACGGCCGCCCCGCACGCGGCCGGGGAAGATCGCGGGACGGTCGGCGAACCCGAGGTCACCAGGACCGTGACGGTGGCGCCCAGGGATCCCGTGAAGTCTCCCGCGGGGACTCCGGTCGAGAGGTTGTGGCCGAAGGCGCTCTTCCAGATGCCCGCCAAGAACGCCGACGGCTGGCGCTACCGCCCGGTCACCGGGATCAACGCCACCCAGGTGCTGCTGATGGCGGAATCCTCGTTTGAAAAGGCCGGAAAGATCGAGATTTATGACACTGAAACCGGCAAGGCGCGGCTGGTCACGGAGGTGCCGGCGACCAAGGGCCTGAAGCAGTACTACCCGCAGAGCGCCACCACCGACGGCACGAACGTCGCCTGGTACGCGACGGGCACGGACAGGAACCGCACCAGGGTCGCGGAGATCTGGTGGGCCCCCCTGTCCGGCGGCAAGGCGCGGAAGACCTACACGACGACCGAGTACGCCATCGACGCCATCGCGCTCGACGGGGACCAGGTCGTCTGGTCGGCCGTGAAGGGCGGGGTGCACCGGAAACCGCTCGCGGGCGGCACCGTCGAGCCGCTGAGCGACGAGAACCTGCACCTGATCCACTGGCCCTGGGCCGGTGACGTCGGTGACGGGCCCGACACCCTGGAGACCAACCAGACCAAGCTCGTCAACCTGGCCGAGGGCACGGAGGTCGAGATCACCGCCAGGCCGGGCACGACGGGCCTGCGATGCGGGCCGACCTGGTGCCAGGGCCGCCTGGGCGGCAGGGGGATCATCCAGCGCCCCGACGGAAGCGGGTTGCGCGAGTTGTCGGGGGCCGGGTTCATGGGCGGGCTCTCCCGGTACCCCGTTCTCGACCGCTTCCTGCGGTCCGGGGACACCGTGTACGACCTGAAGACCGGCAAGCAGGCCGCGATCACGAGGACCGGTAGCTGGAGCGGTGTCGGCACCTCGTCGGAGGCCAGCACGATCCTCTACTGGGGCGTCACCAAGGAGCAGAGGCCGGCCAGGTACTGGGTGGTGAACCTGGCGGCCGTCCCGCCCGAGCGTTGACCCGTCCTGCGAGGGGCTCAGCCCAGTGCTTTGCGCAGCAGCGCCGTGAGCTGGTCCTGCTCGTCGGGTGAGAGCCGTCCGACCGCCGTGCGGGCGAAGGAGAAGGCTGCCGCGAACTGGTGGTTGACCTCGTTCCCGCGGGGGGTGCGCGCCACGAGCCGTGCACGGCGGTCACGGGGGTCCGGCTCGCGGGCGACGAGGCCGAGCGCTTCGAGCCGGACGACGATCTGGGTGATGTTGGAGGCGTCGCAGCCGAGCTCCTTGGCCAGGACTCCCATGCCGCGTGGCTCGTCGAGCCGCCCGAGCACGCATGCCTGCGCCGGGCTGAGCGACAGCTCGGCCGCGGCCGTCTCGTAGGCCCGGTCGTACACGTCGACCAGGTCGAACAGGGCGGCCTCGGCCTCGGACGAGGCGGGTACGGGTCCGTTCGGCAGCGCCATGGGTCCAGTCTAGTCAGCTTATTTGATTCCCTCAAATAGTTGTGGTCCAATAATCCTTGAGTCACTCAAGCAAATGAGGAGAGCTGATGGACAGCAGAGTCGAGCGCGCGGCGGGTGGCACGATCGCGGTGTCGCAAATGAACGCGATCGTCCTTGACCGGTTCGGCGGAGTCGACGAGCTCTCGCCGCGCCGGATCCCCCTCCCGGAGGTCGGCGACGACGACGTCCTCATCCGGGTGGAGTTCGCGGGGGTCGCGTCCTGGGACGCGGTCGAGCGGGAGGGGAAGTACGACGGCGTCTTCGGCGTCCCGTCCACCTTCCCCTACGTCCTCGGCTGGGACGCGGCGGGCACGGTGGCCGCGGTCGGGCGCGACGTCACCGGGTTCGAGGTGGGCGAGCGCGTCTACGCCACGACGGTGCCGGCCGCGCGCGGCGGCGCCTACGCCGAGTACGCCGTCGTCGAGGCGGAGTACGTGGCGCGCGTGCCCGACCGGCTGCCGACCGACCAGGCCGGCGCGATGGCCTGGGACGCCCTGACCGCGCTGAGCGGCCTCGACCTGCTCGGTCTGCGTCCGGGCGAGACGCTCATGGTCTTCGGGGCCAGCGGGGGCATCGGGCACATGGCCGTGCAACTGGCGCGGCACAGCGGCATCCGGGTGCTGGCCGTGGCCTCCGGTGACGACGGTGTCGCCCTGGCCCGGCGGCTGGGCGCCGACACCGTCATCGACGGCCGCAAGGTCGATGTGCTGGACGCGGCCCTCGCGTTCGCCCCGGACGGGCTCGACGGGGCCGTGGTCACGGCGGGAGGCGAGACCGCCGAACGCGCTCTTCGCGCGATCAAGAGCTCGGGACGGATCGCCTGGCCGAACGGGGTGGCCTTGCCCGCGACGTCACCAGGTGCGCCGGTGTCCTCCTACGACGGGGACCGAAGCCGCGCCACCACCGACCGGCTGAACGCGATCATCGAGGCGAGCTCCTTCGAGGTGCACCTCGCCCGGACCTTCCCGATGGAGCGCATCAGGGACGCGCATCGCGCCCTGAACGAGCACTATGTCGGGAAACTGGCTCTCAAGGTCGGCTAGAAAGCCACAAACGGCCCGAGAGTCCGGCCGCCGAGGCGCCCGCCCTGCCGGATCCAACGCCCTCGGACCCGAGCACGTCAGACCGGGCGGACCCCGTTGACCAGCGGCCGGACACGCGGGTACGCGGGACGCGATCAGGGCTTCCAGCCCGAACAGCTCCAGATGACCTCGTTGAACTGGTTCTTGGAGTACTCGCACACGCGCATGATCCAGACATCCTTGGGGAGGTTCGCGCTGGACGCGGTCCCTCCCGGGGTGTCGAGCCTGCCGCCGGTCCCGTCGTAGTACTGCACGTCGATCCAGGCTCCGATGGAGCTGCTGGTCCAGACCCAGGCCCACGCCTGCGCCCCGCTGCCCGGGTTGTTGTCGAACTGTCCCTGCGAGCTTCGGTAACTGACGCTCACGGCAGCCGCCGCCGGTTGCGCGACCACGGCCACCCCCGCGACGGCCAGCGTCGCCGCGACGGCGGCGGTTCCGGTCAAACGCCTGATTTCCATGTTTCCTCCATGACGAGGCGGGACGAGATGTCGTCCACATCCTTCGCCGCCGGAGCGGGGGAGCGCTTGCGTCAAATGACGCAAAGAGCTGATACACCTCTGCACGCCGGACGGAACGGGCGCTCCGATCGCCCGGGCTGTCGCCCGCCCGCCCGCCGATACGCGGTGGTCGCGTATGACCAGGTTGCCGTCCGCCCGCTGGACGAGCACCGTCGGTCAGGCGCCGGCGCCGCCGTCCACCGGCACGATCGCGCCGGTCACCATCGAGGCCCGGTCGCTGAGCAGCCACGCGGCCACCTCCGCGACCTCGCGAGGCTCGGCCATCCGGCCGAGCGGGATGCTCGCGTTGATGCGCTCGATGACGCCCGGGGACGCCGCCTCCCACTTGTCGATCATCTCCGTGACCGTGCCGCCGGGGGTGATGCCGTTCACGCGGATCCCCTGCCGCCCCCAGGTGACGGCCGCGGTCTCGGTGATGCTGTTGAGCGCGCGCTTCATCGCGCCGTACGCGGGGAGCTCCGGGTTGGCGCGGCGGCTGCCGATGCTCGACGTGTTGACGATCGCCCCACCACCGCCCCGGCGCATGAGTGCGGCCTCCGCCGTCATCGCGGTCCAGTGCGCCCGGAAGTTCACCGCGAACTGTTCCTCGACGTCCTCGTCGCTCGTCGTGTCGAGCGGACCGGGCCGCTGGATCGCCGCCCCGTTGTTGAACGCGCCGTCGAGCCGTCCGTGCAGCTCCTCGACGCGGTCGACCGCCGCGCGGATGCTCGCCCGGTCGGCGAGGTCCGTGGTCACGGCATCCGCGACGCCGCCGCCGGCGCGGACCTCGGTGACGATCTCTCGCAGGGCGTCGGTGCTGCGGGCGGCGAGCACGACGGCGGCGCCCTCGGAGGCGAAGAGCCGGGCCGCCGCCGCGCCGATGCCGCGGCTGGCCCCGGTGATGAGCACCACCTTGCCGGTGAGCAGGCCGATGGGAGCAATGTCGATGTCGTTCGTCATGCCGCCAGTGTCAGCCCGGCCTCCGGGCCGTATGCAGGCACAAGCGGTACCACGCTACGCCGCCGTGCGGGCTGCAGACTTCAGGTATGGACAAACAGGAGCTCGGGGCGTTTCTCCGTAGCCGCCGTGAGCGGCTGCGGCCGCAGGACGCCGGCCTTCCCGCGGGCCCGCGACGCCGGACGCCGGGCCTTCGCCGCGAGGAGGTCGCGGTCCTCGCGCACATCTCCACCGAGTACTACATCCGGCTGGAGCAGGGCAGGGCGCCGCGCCCCTCGGGCGAGGTCCTGGCCGGGATCGCGGGCGCGCTGCGGCTCACGGACGCGGAGTCCGACCACCTCCACGTCCTCGCGGGCACCGCGCCGAGCCGTACCGGACTGCATCGGCGCGACGTCCGCCCGAGCATCCTCACCCTCCTCGACCGGCTGCCGCAGACGGCGGCCTTCGTGACGTCCGCGACGTTCGAGGTGCTCGCGTGGAACGACCTCGCGGCCGCGCTCATGGAGGACTTCGCCGGGCTCTCCCCGAGGGATCGCAATCTCGCGCGCCGGGCCTTCCTCGCATCGGAGCGCCCCGACGCGGGGCTGTACGGGATCTCCGACGCCGCGGAGTTCCGTCACAACGTCGTGACGAACCTGCGATCCACCCTCGCCCGGTATCCGTCCGACCCGGCGGTGACCGGGCTCGTCGACGAGCTGCGCGACGCCAGCCGCGAGTTCGCCCGGCTCTGGGAGCGGCACGACGTGCAGGCCGCGCCGGTGCTCACCAAGACCTTCCGCCACCCGGTCGTCGGCGAGATCACCGTCGACTGCGACTCGCTCGCGCTCACGGACCGCGACCAGCACCTCGTCCTGTACAGCGCCCCGCCGGGTTCCCCTGACGCCGAGGCCCTGGCCCTTCTCGCCGTCCTCGGGACCGAGGGCGTCAGGGCGAGCAGATCGCTGTCGAGGTGAGCCGCACCGCCTCCTGCGAGCCGCTCCTCGACGAGGATCGGCCCGGCTGACCGACGCTTCTCGGACCGCCACGGTGACGTACGGCCGGTCGCCCGAGCACGACCTGCGCGGCATCTGCAACGCCATCCTCTACGTCAACCGCACCGGCGTTCCTGACGCCACCTCCCCGCACGACTACCCGCCCTGGCAGACCGCCTACGCCTACGTCCGCGACCGGCACAAGGACGGCATCGTCAAGCAACTCACCATCCTGCCGCGCCGCCACGTGCGCACCGCCACGTGCGCACCGCCACGTGCGCACCGCCACGTGCGCACCATCGCGGGCCACAACCCCGAGCCCACCGCTTGCATCATCGACGCCCAAAGCATCAAGACCTCCGCCAACGTCCCCACCACCAGCCAGGGCTACGACGCCGGCAGGAAGATCACCGGCCGCGAACGCGGCATCATCACCGACACCCTCGGCCTGCTCCTCGCCGTGCTCGTCACCGCCGCCGACGTCTCCGACAGCGTCCACCGCACCACCGTCATCGAGCGCGCGCCAGCCCCGGGCATCGACCTCGAAGTCGTCACCCGCGATCCCACCACCAAAGGCTTCACCCCACTGCCGCGCCGCTGAGTGGCCGAGCACCCCCTCGGCCGGCTGATGCTGCACCACCGCCTGACCCGCGACTACGAACCCCGCCCGACCACTCGGAGCCGTGATCCACATCGCCGTGACCGACCTCATGACCCGCCACCTCACCAGCGAGAACACCCCATCTGGCGCGGCACCTGAACCTAGGACCAGACAGGACGAAACGCCCACTAACGGTTGCCTCCGCGCAGAGCGATCATTACGCTCAAAGGAGCGTGCGAGGGCGCTGCCAGTCCGCGGGCAGGGACTTTCCCACCTCGAGCAACGCGTCAACGCACCGGACAAGACCAACCTCTTTCCGGCCGAGCGAGCGGACCTCGGCGACGAAGGAGGTTGTCATGGCCGATCGTCATGTCGAACTGCCGGCCCATCCGAACCTGGAGTACTACCGCAAGCAGGCCAAGCACCTGCACCGCACATACGAGACAGGTGATCCGGCAGCCGGAGCTCGAGTCGCCGAGGTGCTGGACGACCGGGCCGCCGAGCGGTTCCTGCTCAGCGACGCCCAATTCGTGCTCGCTCAGGAACACGGCTTCCGGACCTGGGCCGAGTTCCGCGCTCACATCGAAGGCCGCAGCACGACCGAGGACCGGCCGGTCTCCCGCCTCATGGGGATCAGGCCGGGCGCCTACGTCTCGATGGCCGACCGCCTCCTCGCCGAGCTGCGCCGTAACGACCCGGCCGCGCTGCAACGGCTGCGGGCCTACGTGCCCCGGCACGCCACCGCGACCTCTGCCGCCACCGCGGAGCTTCGCGACGCGCGGCTGATCATCGCGCGGGAGCTCGGCTTCCCGACCTGGCGGGAACTCCTGGCGTTCACCGAGAAATCCCGGCGCGATCTCGACGAACGCCAGGAGAAGCGGCGGCGGCTGCACCGCGAGGCCGAAGCCCTGCTGGCCGGCGACACCGATCGGCTGGCCGCTCTGACCGCCGAGCAGGCCGACACCCTGCTGGACATGCTCGCCGGCCCCGAGACGATCCCCGGCGTCCGGCTCGAGAAGGAGCTCGGCGTGCCGCGCGCCGCCGTGGACGTCCTGATCGGCAAGGCCACCGACCTGAACGTCCCGCTCATCTGGGCCGCCCGCGCCAACCGGGTCGAATACGTGCGTCTGCTGCTTGAAGCCGGCGCCGACCCTGGCACCCGGAAGTGGGGCAGCACTCCGCTGGAGAACGCCATCCTCCTCGGCAACACGGAGGCCGTGGACCTGCTCGCCGAGCACGGAATCGTCCCGCAGGCGCTGTGGACGTATGCCGCCTGCGGCCGGCTGGATCTCGTGCAGACCTGTTTCGACGCGGACGGCAGTCTCCGGCCGGACGCCGCATCGGCGCGCCCCAACCTCGCCGACGCCGCCGGAGCCGGTTTCCCTACCCGGCTGCCGCCGACCGACGATCCGGAGGAGATCGTCGGGGAGGCGTTCGTCCACGCCTGCCAGCACGGCCGGATCGAGGTCGTGCGCTGGTTCCTCGACCGCGGCGTCCACCCCGACGTCGCGCCCTACCTCGGGCGGACCGGCCTGCACTGGGCGATCCCGGGCGGTCATCTCAAGGTCATCCGCCTGCTCCTGGAGCGCGGTGCCGACCCGTCCATCCGCGACGATCTCGTCCAGATCGACGCCGACGGCTGGCTGCACCTGTTCCACGCCGCTCACCCGCACGATCCCGTGACCCAGCAGCTCCATGACCTGATCGAGTCTCGATCGCGCTGAGCTACTGCCGTGGGTCCGGGCTGCCCACCGCGCAGCTCGCCCCGGCTCTCCCCGTTCTCGAGCCCACGAGGGGACCCGCACCCCCGACATTGTCAGTGGCCTGTCGCCGGTACGGGCGATGCCGAAGTCCATCACGCACGGGCCGTCCGGGCCGAACAGGCCAGCGGGCCGATGCGACAGGGCTCGCAGATCGCGACTGGACGCGCCCGATCGGGCCAGCTCCGTCGGCGGCGATCGAGAACCCATCTGGCACCGGCCATCTCTGCACCTGCGAGCGCACGGCAAGATCACCGACACCGACGAACCCGGGGTCACCGGGCGAGGTAGGCCTGGAGCTCGCGGTGACGGAACTCGTAGGCGATACCCGACACCCGCAGCAACCCCGCGTCCTGATGGCACCACCTCAAGAAGCGGCCCAGGCGCCAGGGCAGACGTCCACGGGTGCAGACGAGCAGCATCAGGTACCGCGTGACGGCCCGCCGGCCCGCCTGCATGAGCCCGAAGCAGAGCAGCGTCCAGGCCAGCCACCACGGCCCGCCGGTGAACCCGCCTGACAGCCAGTACGCCAACAGCCCTGCCAGCACCGGCTGAAGGCCGAACATCAGCCAGCCGGCCACGTCGTTGCGGATCGGGTCATCCGGACCCACCACGGTTCTGGTGCCGCGGGCCAGCAGACCCAACCCGACCGCGGACGCGATTCCGAAGGCGCCTCCGCCGGCCAAGCCGGCCACCCAGCCGGTGGCGAACCCGATGGCCGGGGTGAAGACCCCGGCCGCGAAGAGCCCGGACAGCAGCATCGCCTTGCGGTAGCGGGTCCGTACCTTGACCGAGGGGTCGAGATGCCATGGTTCCGGCCAGGTGACGACCCACATCCGGGTGATGAGCAGGGCGATCACCAAGGCCAGGGTGAAGCGGAAGCGCGCGTGCACGGCCAGCAGCATCGTGACGAAGTACAAGAAGGCAGGGACGAAGGTGATCGCCTGGGACAGGATATAGGGACGTTCGCCGGCGAGCGGCCACAGTTCATGCAGGACGAAGCCGGTGCTCGACGGGGCCGTCTTGCCGTCCCGTTCCGGCGTGCGAGTGCCGGCCTCGAGATGACGGGCCAGCACGGTCAGCCAGCGGTGAACATCTTTCCGGGTATAGCCGTGAGGATTGCGGCCGGCGGCGTTGACGATGCTCGTCACCGCGGGGATATAGGCGGCCAGGAGGTGATCGGCCACCTTCTGGGGGGTGTCGAGGGCCGGCTTCGTCAGGTCGGCCGGTTTGCGTAGGTAGGCGGCGGTGTCGGGGTGACGTTCCTGGTAGATGGTGACCGCCAGCGTGAGTCGCCAGGGAGTGCTCAGGGCCTGAGCCAGGGTACCGTCGGGGTGAAAGTCCAGGACGTCCAGGACGGGAGCCCAGCGCGGTAAGCCGGCGGTGCCGACGCGGGTTTCCAGGAAGTCCTGGGCCGCCGCGGACTTCACGGGCGTGATCTGGATATGCGCGGCATCCTGGGCTCTGACCTCGTCCTGATCCAAAGCGGCGTACCGGTCCGTGCGGCAGGTCACCACCACAGCGGACTTGGCAAGGTGAGAGTCCAGACAGATGTTCAGCGCCTGCAGCGCACGGCGGGCCCGCGATGGCGCGGCGGGCGAGATGTCGCCGTCCATTTCATCCAGTCCGTCGATGACCGGCAGGATCCTTCCGGCGTCGACCAGCACGTCCGCGGCGCGCACCGGCAGGTTGTACGTCGCGGCGATGTGGCCGGCGACCCACCGGGGCAGCGCAGTGGCGATGTCCCAGTTGGCCGCCGGCAACAGCACCGGTATGCGGTCAGCGGGGTCACGCTCCCGCAGCAGTCCGTGCATCAGGTGCAGCGCGAGCACCGTCTTGCCCGCGCCCGGCGCGCCCAGGATGAACAAACGCTGTGGCCGCAGCCGGCGGTAATAGTCGACCACCCGGAGCAGGGTGCCCGACTCTTCGGCTCCCTCGGCCTGGCCGGCCTGGGTGTGCAGCCGTACGAACTCCAGATCGATGGGCTTTTCCGCGTGATCGGCCTGGCCGTCACTGCCCAGCAACTGCTGCAACTCCCTGCGGGTGGCCGCCTCCACCTGGCGAACCAACTCGGCGGCGTAAGCCTCCACATCGGTGTCGCCTCTCGGCCAGGCCACCACCAGGCTCACCAGCGTCACTAGCAAGCCCAGAGACCCCAGCACGAGGCCGCCGGGGTCGACATCGCCCCATTTGGCGCCGGGCAGGCCTTGGCGGGCCATGAGCCCTACCACCATCAGCCCGCTGATGACGGTCACCCAGATCCAGCGCCGTCGCCGATCCCGCAGCACAAGGCACATCATTCACGGCGTACACGGCTATGTCCCCGCCTATGGCGTAACCGTTATCCGCCACGCGATGAGCAGGTGTGACACCCGAAAAGGCGGGAACCGTATCGCGCGTTGCGAGCCGTCCGCGGTTGAGCTGGATCAGCACCGCCACCAGCCGGTGCTGCCCATACGTGGGGTGTCGCTCCAGGGCTCCGCCAAGATTCCCGCGGTACCAGAATGTGCTGCTTCGTTCACACTCCGCTGCTCCGGATGAGCCCGTGAGTGGAGATCGAGCAGATGGACCGGCAGGACGGCTGGATCCGGGTGGAGGCCCGCACGCGAGGTCACGCGGCGTTGCCGCTGTTCTTGCCGGCCGGGCCGTGCCGGTCATGGCCGAGGTGAGCGGTCCGGCTCGGCAGGCGGTTCGTTCATGGACAGCGACTCCACGGCGGTCTCGGACATCGCGCATCTCTTCCTTGATCAGATCCGCCGTTGGTTTTGCGGTCCCCGCATCGCGGTATCCGCGAGTGGCAGGGAATTTCCCCTGCCTGTCACCCGCTGTCTGCGCGGGCCGCGTCCGCCGGCGAACGAGCCGACGGGCGGGCCAGTGGCGCGATCGAGCACGTGCGCAGGGCCACCGCCACCCGCCACCGCTCGCCGCTACGCACACCTGGGCGAGGAGACCTCCGGGCGGCCCACCATCTCGACCACGTTCAGCCTTGCTGCCTCGACCTCCCATCGCAGATCGCGATACCGGAAACAGCCTCTTCACCACGACGGTCCTCAGCCAACGCGGCATGAGGTGGTGATGGCGCCCCTCGCACGCCTGCACCCCGGTGGCCGACGCCCGGCTCAGCCGGTCGCCGCAGAAGAGACACCTGGGTGAGAAGGTAGGTGCCGTCCTCGCCGACCGGTCGTAGCAGGCAGAAGGTGTGGCCGCCGGTCGTGACCGGCACGAACTCCCCGACGGACCGGCACTGCCACCAGTGCGTCAGCTCGGGCCGCTCGCGCAGCAGCAGTCCGACGATGGCGGCGGCGCGCGGGTCGTCGGGGGCGTGCGCGGTGTTCGCGCGGAACTGCTGGTACAGCCCGCGCAGCACCGGCCCCACGTCCAGGGACGGCGCGCTGCGGGTGGCGAACGTGATCAGCACGTTGCGTCGCTCGGCGGGCGCGTCGGCGGGGTCGCCCCAAACGCCGCGGTAGGCGGCGTTGGTGGCCATGATGTCGAAGCGCGTGTCCACCGCGGCGGCCGGCACGTCCGCCCAGCTGCTCAGGAGCGCTCGCGTCGGCTCGCCGATCGTGGTGTCGCGGGCCAGTGGCGTGGGCGGCGTGAACCCCGCGAGCGCCAGCGTGTGCCGGTGCGCCGCCTGGTCCATCGCGAGCACCCGGCAGACCGCGTCGAGCACCTGCCGCGTGGTGCTGACCCGCCCCTGCTCCAGCCACGTGTACCAGGCGACGCTCACTCCGGCCAGCGCCGCGACCTCCTCGCGGCGCAGGCCGGGCGTGCGCCGCCGGCCGCCGCCGCCGAGGCCCACGTCCTCGGGGCGCACCTGCTCGCGAGCGGCCCGCAGGTGTGCTCCCAGTTCGCGGCGGAGGGCGTCGTCCATTCGGCTGATCCTATGAGCCGCGCTCATCCCATGAACCGTCACCTGGCTGCGCGGCCGCTCACACGGCACAGTCACGGTCATGAGTGAGATGTGGCGTGCCAGCAACGACTCTTCCGCCCTCACCGAGCCGCGCGTGCTCATCAGGGTGTTCGTCTCCCCGGGTGAGCTCGCCGGGAGCATCGGCTTCTACGAGCGGTTGCAGGAGGCGCGGGCCGACGCGCGCTTCGACTTCCCCGCCGCCCGGCTGCGGCTGGCGACCGTCGGGGCGTTCCTGATCATCGAGGGGGACGAGGAGGCGCTGGCCCCCTTCCGGGACACGGTGGGGACCTTGCTGGTGGACGACGTGCTGCCGTACCACGAGCGGCTGGTGGCCGAAGGCGCGGAGATCGTCTTCCCCCTGCAGCAGGTGCCCACGGGTGCCGGGTTCAACGCGCGCCACCCGGACGGGACGGTGGTGGAGTACGTGCACCACCGTCCGGCACCGGACGGCCGCTGAGCCAGGGCCCAGGCCAGACGGGCGGGGAACGGTGCCGGGGCTCGGGCCGCGATCGCGAACAGGCCGGCCCGGCGCGTTCCCACCGCCCGGCCTCCTCGGCCCGGTCCGTCGCCGAACCACCCGGGACCGTTGCGAGCCCGCGAACACACCGGGCCCGCACTTCGGCCCTTGCTCGGCATCCGGCTACGCCAGTCATGGTTCACCGCGGGAGCCGGCGTCCTGCTCCGGCGGCTCGTCGCCGGGTCAGGGGACGTTCCGACCATCCCTGGCAGGAGCACCGCTTCTGGGAACGAACGACCAAAGGGGTCGCGGGAAGCGATCGTCCCCGGTGCCCGCCTCGCCCCCAGGGTGCCGGTCTGCCACCGGCACGAAGCGGTCATCGTTAATGTTGGACGATCATCGGACATTTGGGAGTTGGGTATGCGTGCTCTGCGGATCGACCGTTTTGGAGATCTTGATGTGCTGGCGCTGGTCGACGTACCGGAACCGCGACCGGCCGAGGGCGAGGTGCTGGTACGGGTCATCGCCTCGGCCATCAACCCGGTTGACGACAAGACGCGGGAAGGGGCCATCGGCGAGGGCACGCCGCCGTTGCCGATGACGCTGGGCTGGGAACTGGCGGGGATCGTCGTCGACCCGGGCACGAGCGGGCTGTCCGTCGGCGAGCGGGTGTTCGGCATGTCGCACCAGCTGGCGACCGGGCGCGGCTCGTGGGCCGACCTCATCGCCGTCCCGGCCGCCTCTATCGCCCAGGCGCCCACGTCGGTCAGCCTGGTCGAGGCGGCGACCCTGCCCCTGCCGGGGCTGACCGCGTTGCAGACCCTGGACTGGCTGCGGGTCGGCCAGGGGGACAAGCTGCTGGTGGCAGGCGCGGCAGGAGCCGTCGGCGGGCTCGCGGTGCAACTCGCGCGTGCCCGCGGAGCGTGGGTGGACGCGCTGGTGTCCAGACAGGCGCAGATCAAGGTGGTACAGGAACTGGGGGCCGACCACGCCACCACCGACCGGACCGCCCTGCCGGCGGGCGGCTACGACGCCGTCTTCGACACCTTCGGCGCCTTCGTCACCGACGCCGTGGCCGACGGCGGCAGGTACGCCTCGATCGCCACCCAGGCCGGGCCCGTACCCGACCTGTCGCATCGCGGGGTACGCACCACGGTCAACCAGGTACGCGAAGACGGCCGCGGACTCGCCGAACTCGCCGCGGCCGTGGACGGCGGGCGCCTGAAGATCCGGGTCGACGCGCAGTACGCCGTGCAGAACGTGAAAGCCGCGCACCAGCACTTCCAGCGGGGGAGCCTGAACGGGAAGATCGCGTTGATCTTCTGAGCGGGCCGTCCGGGAACGACCGGCCTGAGACTGACGGGCTTTCGGCCGGCCGATTCCCGGGATCTCGTCGCGGTCGCCCACGTGCTCCGCGGGTCGCTCCTCCCTGCGCGCATTTCTGAGACGATGCACCACATGCTCCAGGTCTGTCTGAACGGTGCCAGAACCCCCACCGCATCGGCCCCCATCCCCGTGACCCCGCAGGAACTGGCAGAGGCCGCCCGCGAAGCCGTCGAGGCCGGGGCCCAGGACATCCACCTACACCCCAAGGACCACGACGGCGCCGACACCCTCGAACCCGCGCACGTCGACGCGGCGGTCGCCGCCGTGCGAGCGGCTGTGCCGGCCGTCCCGCTCGGGGTCACCACCGGGGCGTGGACGACGCCGGACGCACGGCAGCGAGCCGCCCTCGTCGGCTCCTGGACCGTGCTACCTGATCACGCCTCCGTGAACTGGCACGAAGACGGCGCCACGACCGTCGCGAGCGCACTGATGGAACGGGGCATCGGCATCGAAGCCGGCATCTACTCCGGAACACCGGCCGCCCGGCGCTTCCTCGCCTGGCCCCAACGGCACCGCGTGCTGCGTGTCCTGGCAGAAGTCACCGACACCGACCCCCGGACCGCCCCGGCCGTCGCCGTCTCCCTGCTGGACGAACTCAGCAGCACGAACCTGCCGATTCTTCTCCACGGCGAAGAGGACGCAGCCTGGACCGTCCTGCGCACGGCGGTCACCCGCGGGTTGGACACCCGTATCGGATGGGAAGACGTACTCCACCTGCCCGACGGAACCCCCGCCACGAGTAACGCCGCCCTGATCCGGGCCGCGCATGCCATGATCCAGGCATCCGGACAGCCCCGGTAACCGGCCTCACCGTCCTGCTCGGCCGGCAAGGCCGCGCCGGGGCGCCGAACCGGACCTGCTCCCGTCCCATCTGGAAGACCTCGGGCTGCCCGAACGGCGTTCGCCCAGCGCCGAAGCCGGACGGGACGCGCGTGTGTCCGGCCTGGGCCAGAGCCCATGTCCAGGAGATCGCCTCCCGGAGCCGGGCGCGGCGATCTCCGCCAGAAGCCTCTCAGCAGGAGTACTTCGCTCGTGCCACGAACTCGGCGGCGGAGATACGTACGGGCCACGTACGTGCGGCCCGGCTGGAAGTTCAGATCGCCTTCGACGAGAGACCATCCTGGTGGGATCTTCTCCAAGTCCAGGAAGGCCGGCGGTTCGGATGATTCAGGGGCTTTGAGTTCGGCCTGGTCCTCATGCCGGTCATCGGTCCTCTGGTGGACGGACACACGATCAGGGGGTTTGCGGCACCAGGCTACGACCAGTGTCAGCCGTCCTCAGCCGTCCTCAGCCGTCCTCGGCATTGCCCGTGATGCCGGTCAGCCCGGTCAACGCTGGTCTGGCCGGAACGGACGTCTGGAGTCACGCGTTCCCACTGCTTGCACATCCTTCGTCCACGTGCCACCAGAGGCTCCGGGCCGGCGTCCTCTGCTTGATGAACAGCGAAAAGGCCGGAAAGGAAATCATCAGCGGCTCCTGGCCGGCCGGAGCGGGCACGCCTCGATGTGTGGGCCGCCCGGCCTGGATCAGACTGCGGTACGACATGCCACGGTTTGATTTCCTCCCTCGCAAGATCAGACCCAGCTCCGATGCAGCCGGGCCCCGCTCTGCGAGATCGTCGTGGCCATGTTCACGCCACTCGTTCTCGCCCTGACGCTCCTCGGCTCCGGCCTCCAGACCCAGCAAACCCCTGCTGCCTTGGACTGGGCCGCCTGCCCCGGCGACAAGGTCGGCATGGCCTGCGCCGATCTCCAGGTCCCCGTCGACTGGCAGAAACCCGACGGCCGCAAGATCACCCTCAAGCTGGGCCGGCTGAAGGCCACCGGCGTCTCCGAGGGCTCGGTCCTGATCGCGTACGGAGGTCCCGGCGGCCCCGGCATCGCCATCACGCAGGAGTACGCACACTGGTGGGCCAACCTGCGCAAACGGATGGACATCGTCACCTGGGACACCCGCGGTTACGGCGACCAGTTCCGCGGCCTCAGCACCGGCCTGCCCTGCGTCTGGACCCGCATCCCCCTGCCCGAGTTCCCCGCGGACGACGCCGACTTCGGCCGCCTGTCCGACACCAACCGCGGGTACGCCGAAACCTGCCGCAACAAGGACCCCGAGCTGTTCGCGAACATGAGCTCGGCCGACCACGCCAGGGACATGGAGGCCATCAGGAAGGCGCTCGGCGAGTCCCAGCTCAACTTCTACGGCGCCTCGTACGCGGGCATCTACGCCCAGGACTACGCCCGGCTGTTTCCCGGCAAGGTGCGCACGATGGTGATCGACGGCACGATCAGCCACGTCGGCGACGACTGGACCGTCGAGATGATCGAAATGGCCAAACTCAACGAGAAGGTCTTCGCCCGCTTCTTCGACTGGTGTGCCGGAGAGGGCGAGTGCCCCGGAATGCCCGCCCAGTGGCGCGGTCTGATCGCCAAGGCCGAGCGCTCCCCGATCCCCGTCAAGTCCGCCGGCATCGCCTACACCAGCGGCGACCTGCAGGCACTGGCTCTCGGGCTCGCCACGCACGGAAAGGACAACTACCCCAAGCTGGCCGCCGCCATCGGGAAGGCCGTACGCGGTGACGCCTCCGGCTTCGTGCCCGACCGCGGCGCCCGCTACCCCGACCAGGCGACCGGCGTCACCGAGTGCACCGACTGGCCGCGCGCTGCCAACCGGGCCGAGCTCGACAAGGCGCTCGCCCGCGTCCGCAAGGCCGCCCCGAACGCGGGCGCGGCCAACACCCTGCTGACCGGCACCCTGGCGTGCATCGGCTGGCCGGTGGCCGTCACCAACCCGCCCGCCCCGCTGCCCAAGGGCCTTCCCCCGATGCTCGGCGCGGGCGCCTGGCGCGAGTCCGACGCGGCGGCCCGCATCCTGAAGCAGGTGCCCGGCAGCGCCACGATCCACAACGACGAACCCGGGCACACGCTGTACGGCTTCAACGCGTGCGCTCGTGACCACATCGACCGCTACTTCACCGACCGCACCCTGCCCGCCGAGAGCACGTCGTGCTGATCGGCGACGTTTGCGCCGCGGCACGTCGGGGCGTGCGCTACCAGCGCGGCCTGCCCCGGCGGCGCCCCGACGCGGTGCTCGCCGACCACGACCACGACCGCGACCGCGACCGCGACTGTGACTGCGACCGCGACCGCGACCGCGACTGTGACTGCGACTACGACCGCGACCGCGACCGCGACAAGTACCGCCGGCTGGTCCGGGAGCCGCGGATCCGCCCGCTAATCCGCCCATCCCAGCACCGAACGCGGCCCCGGCCCGGGCGAACGACGCCGGGTCGTCGAGGATCCCTTCGGGATGCCGACGCCGGCAGTTGGAGAATCAGGTCACTTCCGGTTCCGGTGGACGATCTCCTCGTCATCCTTGCCTGGATACGCCATGATCAGCAGCCGCTGCCCGCTCTGCGCCTCGCCCTTCCAGGGGAACCAGGCGTAGTGCACGCGGATGCGGTAGTGCCCCTTGCGCCCATCGAGCGCGAGGTTGGGCAACTCGGTGCCGCTGAGGCTGTCGTAGAGCACGATCTCGCCGCTCGGGCTGTAGTAGCCGACCTCGACCACCTTGTCCCAGCCCTCGGTCTCGACGGGCGGCCGGCGGGTGTAGGTCTCCAAGGTGACGCAGAGGTCGAAGTCGGGGTGGGTCATGACGGCCAGGACGCCGCGCGCGGAGGAGACCAGCCCGTTGCCGGGGTCCATGTCCGGCTTGGTCTCCTCCTCGCCTTCCCCCTCGTACGTCTGCAGCACCCCGTAGTCGGTCCACTGCGGCTCCTTCATCCGGATCGCCCGGGCCGGCTTGATACGCGGGCGGTGGCGCGGCGTGGCGTCGCACATGGCCTGGGAGTCGGCCTGCATCGCCGCGATCTCCTGGTCCTGCTCGTCCTTCGCGGCCTGGACGATGGTGGTGGCGCTGGGGCAGATGCCGGCCAGAGGATGGGTGAGGGCCGCGCGGCCGATCCCCAGCCGGGCCAGCTCCCGCGGGTCGTTGCGGGTGTGGACGCCGCACAGGTGGCGCCCGTAGGCGAGCACGACCTGGTCGGGCGTGGTGTCGGGGAACACGTGCAGGTCAGGCGCGCCGTAGTCGCCGCGCAGGGAGCACACGAACTTCTGCTCGGCCGTCAGCTCGCGCGGCTTCGCCTCGCCCATGTCGATCTTCCATGGCTCGGGCACGGCGCAGTCCGTGACGGAGCCGCGGGCCTGGTCCGCTGCGGGCAGCAGGCACAGGGCCACGGCCGAGGCGAGCCCCGCCATGAGGACGTGGTGGCGGACGCGGTGGGCGGGCGGGGCGGCGTACAGGAGGAGCAGGATGAGGCCGGAGGCGGTGAGCGCGAGGGCGTACCAGAGCGGAGAGATGCCGGGGGAGAGGAGCTGGGCGCTCTCATAAGGGACGGTGGCGCCCCGCTCGACGTAGAGGCTTTCCGGGTAGAGCCACAGCTCCCCGAAGAAGGTGGAGTGCTCCGAGGTGAACGCGCTCACGGCGCCGGCCCCGCCCAGCAGGAACAGGCTCAGCGTCGTGGCGCGCAGTAACGTGCGCGTCCGCCGCCGCACGGCGACCAGGATCAGCACCGCCGGTGCGCCCACACCGACGAGGAGGTCGAGCGCGAACCAGTACGCGGTGGCCTCCGACCCGGTGTACTCGCGTACCGCGTCGCCCAGCACGTTCTTCGGTCCAAGCCAGAAGGGCACCCCCCGCGCGAGGTTGACGGCCGCGGGGACCAGCGGGAGCACGATCGCCACGGCCGGCAGCGGCCACCACCTGGCGCGCGCCTGCACGGGCTCCGCCCGGGGCGCGGGAGGCTGGAGCGTGCCCAGGTCGTGTGCGGACCGCGCCCACCAGACCAGCGAAAAGACCGAGACCGCGCCCAGGAGCGAGGGCATCAGCAGGTCCCACGGTGCCGAGTCCGCGCTGTTGAACGCCACGATCGAGAGCGAGCCGGACGAAAGGAGCGAGAAGAAGACCGCGATCACGCCGGCCCGTACCGTCGCACCGCTCCAGCGCGGATCCCGCGCCTGCGCCACCAGCAGCGACGCCAGCCACACCGACCACAGGACGTCCAGCGCCCAGGTCCAGTTCTGCCCGGCGAAGAGGTGGTTACCCGTCGCGTACGCGATGGTGCTGACGACGTCGTGCACCACGCTGAGCGTGCCGGTCACGAGCATGAGCACCTGGGGCCATCGGCGGGTGCTCCTCCGCAGCACGCGGAAGAACAGCCATATCGCCACGAGCTCGATCACGGCGGAGACCAGCGACATCCACCACAGGTAGGGAATCGGCAGTTGCCAGGTCAGCAGGTACACGACCATGGCGTAGAGAGCGACCCGCAGCAGTCGCGCCTCCCGGCCGTACCGCGCCGGTTCCCCGCGCAGCCGCCCGCGCAGCACCTCCCGGTACGCCCACGCCTGCACCGCCGCGATCGGCACCAGCAGGACGGGCAGCCACGGCCACGGCCGGATCTGGTCCGCCATGTACCCGCCCGGGTCCACGACGACTCTCCACAAGGGGACGAGGTCGCCGGTGACCAGTCCGACGACGGCGAGGACGATCACGGCGGCCAAGTAGAGGGCCGCGAAGCCGGCGGCGAGCCGGCCGAAGCGATGGCGGCGCATGAGGAACTCCGGGAGGGGGGTGAGGAGGAAAGCGCCCAACCCTACTGATCTCCGGCCAAGTGGATCAAGGGCCAGCTCCCGCAGGCCCTCGGCCGGCCGCTCCGGTACCTCCAGCGCCGGGAAGCGCCCGACGCGGGCGGGCCCCCGTCCGTGCAAGTCTCCTGAAGGGAGCGCACTCCGCCGGCCCTTCCGGTCGATCTCGCGGTGGCGGGTCTTGTTCCTCGTTCCCCGGCGAGGTACTCGTGAGCGGCGCCCGAGGGGTCGTGCTCGCTGTCCACCGTGACCGCCAGCGCCACGTGGAGGGGCCGGTCGGCGACCTGGCCCTCGCGGCTTCACCTGATCGCGCCAACGAAGATCGCTGGGTGGACCGGTCGAGCGGCCGGCGAGACGGCCGGTGCTCCCGCCGATCCCTGGATCGCAGTACTCATCAGGCGTGTCCTCACTCGGGAATGCCGTCCTCGCTGTACGGGGTCGCGACTCCGGTGTAGCCGAGATGCATGATCATGCCTTGTGAGCCGTGCTTGAAGTTGTGGCAGTGGTCCATCCAGATGCCCGGGTTGTCGGCGGTGAAGTCGATCTCGTAGATCTCGCCGGGGGCGACGTTGAGCGTGTCGGTCCACCAGGGGCTGCCGGTGGCGGGCACGCCGTTGCGTGACAACACGCGGACGCGATGGCCGTGCAGGTGCATCGGATGGTCGATGAGGCTCCGGTTGACGATGCGCATCTTGACCCGGTCTCCCTCGGTGACCATGAGCATGGGCACCGCTGGGTGGAGGCGGCCGTTGATGGAGCTGCTCACATAGGCGAACGTGCCGAGCGCGAAGCCGAAACCGTCGTCCAACTTGAGGTCGAAGGTACGGTCGTAGGTCTCCTCCTGGACGGGTGTGGCCGTGCCGTATGTCAGGGGGTCGAAGAGCGGGCCTGTCGTCGCGGGAGCGGGCGGCGCGGTGCCGTCGGGGCTGAGGGCCAGGGCGGCGGTGTTGGGAATCTCGTTGACGTCGATAGACAGGCTGACGACACCGGGCGGCATGGTGAAGGCGACGTCGAAGCGCGCGCCCGCGGCCAGCAGCAGGTCGGAGCCCGGGGGCAGCGGCGTGGGCCCTTGGACCTGGTTCCCGTCGATGGCGGTCACGCTGTACGACGCGCCGCCGATGTGCAGGCGCTGGGGCTCCTCCGAGCTGTTGATCAGGCGGAGCAACACCGGCTCGCCCGCCTCGACGGCCTGCCTCACCGGCTGGTCGGCGGTGTCGAAAGCGGCGATCGGGTCGTCGGCGCCTGGCCACAGGTGGGTGAAGAGGGTCTTTTCCGTCCCCTGCTGACCGTCTTCGACGATCAGTGAGCCGAACAGGCCGCGTTCGACCGTCAGGGACGAGGCACGATGGGTGTGGTACCAGAACGTGCCGGTGCGGTTGGGTACGAACCGGTAGACGTGCTTCTGGCCGGGCATGACGGCTTCCTGGGTGACGCCGGGTACGCCGTCTTCGGCGTTGGGCACGTCCACGCCGTGCCAGTGCAGTGTCACGCCCTCCTTGACGTCGGTGTTGAGCAGGGTCACTTCGAGCAGTTGGCCCTTCTTGACCCGTATCTGCGGGCCGGGGGCCTGGCCGTTGAAGGTCAGCGCGTCGATCTCGCGGCCGGAGGCCAGCTTGACCTTGCCGTGCGCGGCGGTCAGGGTCACCCGCACGTCGGGGGTCCGGTCCTGGGGGCCGGTGAGGTCGGCGACGCTCGTGCCGGCGTGGTGATGATGGCCGGCCATCGCGCCGGACGCGGCCACGTTGCCCTGGTAGGCCACGGCGAGCACGACGGCCGGGGCGACCAGGAAGCCGGCCGCCGCCCAGGGGCCGCGCCGTCGGGCCAGCGCGTACGTCAGCCCCATCGCCGCCAGGGAGGCGGCCAGCGTGACGGCCGTCTCCTGCTGGGCGTAAGGGAAGAACAGCCACAGGGCGGACAGCCCCACGCCCACAGCGGCGGGACGCCGTGCCTGCGGCAGGAAGAGGGCGAGGGCCAGGGGGACCGCCGCGAGGGGCACCTGGACGACGAGCCGGGCGCCGGCCAGCGGCAGCCCCCCGGTGAGAAGCAGGGCCGCGACGGCGAGCCGGGCCAGGACGAGGGCCACGGTGGCGTACAGGACCGGGCGGGACCGCCGGGCTCCGAGGCCGAGGGCCGCCGCGGCGGCCATGACCGCGAGGGCCAGCAGCATGTCGGTGAGGAAGAGAGGCTCGGCCATCGCGCGTCAGTCCCACAGGGCGATCGCGACGAGCATGGCGGCGGCGGGCAGCAGCAGCCACGGCTCGGTCAGCACGAACACGGCCGTGAGGAGCAGGGCGAACCACGCCAGCCCTTTCGCCGCACGCCTGCGGGCTCTCCGTACTCTCCGGGCTCTCCGGGCCTTGTCCTTCGTCACGGGGTCAGTCGCGGGGTCAGTCGCGGGGTCCTTCGTCGCGGGATCGTCGTGGCCGGGCTGCTCGCCGGAGAACGTGGACGGAAAGCTGTCAGTAGTTGTCATGGCGCCCACTGTGGCCGGGCGGGTCCGCCGCTCGCGTCGGTGAAACCTGCCTATGCCCGAGACGTAGGCAGTCATCGCCGACGCGGTTCCGGCGCGCGCGTCGGCACTGTGAGCGCATGGAAGGACTCGCCGAGGCAGAGGAGATCGTGATGTGCGTACGGCACGTGGACGGAAGGTGGTCGGCCCGGCCGATCTGGGTGGTGGTCATCGACGGCGCGGCGTACGTCCGCTCCGCCTTCGGGCTCCGGAGTGGGTGGTGCCGCAGGGCGCTGGCGGGCGCGGAGACGGCGGTCGAGCTGGACGGGGTGACCGTGCCCGTACGGCTCACGCCCGTGGACGAGCCCGCGCTGGTCGAGCGGGTCTCCGGTGCCTACCGGGCCAAGTACGGGCTGAGCTGGCCCGGCCCCGTGCTGACGATCACGGGGCCGGAGGCGGCGGGGACCACCATGCGGCTAGCGGATGCCGGGGAGGTCTCTTAGCTGCTTGCGCGAGGTGAGGCCGAGCTTGCGGAAGATGTTGCGCAGGTGCGCGTCCACCGTGCGCGGGCTGAGGAACAGCTTGGCTGCCACCTCCTTGGAGCTGGCGCCGTCGGCGACCAGCCGGGCGATGTGCAGCTCCTGCAGTGTGAGCTGGTCCGCGACCTGCGAGGACCGGCTCCTGGTATGCTCACCGGTGGCGCGCAGCTCGGCCGCCGCGCGGTCGGCGAACGCCTGCGCGCCGAGATCGGACAGCAGCTCGTGGGCCGTGCGCAGCCGCTCGCGGGCCTCGCGCCGCCGTCCCCGGCGGCGCAGCGACTCCCCGTACAGCAGGTGCGCACGGGCGCGGTAGATCGCCATCGGCGTGTCGTCGAGGTGTTCGACGGCCTCGCGGTAGGCGTCCTCGTCCTCGGTGACCAGGGCGCGGGAGTAGGCTTCGACGCCCAGTCCCCACGCCTGCCGGCCGGCTCGGGTGCGTTCGGAGAGCGTACGCAGGGCCGAGGCGGCCAGCTCGGGCTCGCCGCAGCGGACGGCCGCCTCGATCAGCTCGGGCAGCGCCAGCCCGGACAGGCCGAGGTCGCCGTGCGCGACGGCCTGCCGGGCGGCCTCCAGCGCCGGCCGGTAGTCGGCCAGGCCGTTGTTGAGCACGCTGGTCGCCCATTGGACGCTGAGGCTCATCCGCTGGCTCGCCGCGAGCACGCCGTCGAACAGCTCGGCCGCCTCCTCGCGGCGGCCGCGCATGGCGGCCAGGTGGATGCGCGGGTAGACCAGCGGCGCGGCGCCGGTGGCCGCGGCGATGGCCTCCTCCTCGGAGATCATCTCCGTCGCGGCGCCGAAGTCGCCGGCGTGGACGGTGGCCGTCGCCAGCATGGCCAGCCCGATCGGCAGCAGGTGGAACGAGCCGGACTCCCGCCCGGCCGCGACGACGCGGGCGGGGATGCCGTGCAGGGCGCCGTGGTCCCACAGCTCCACGGCCAGCATGAAGCCCATCGACGGCCAGCGGGCCCACACCTCGTCGCCCGTGTCGCCGACGATCGGCCCCAGGACGGGGGCCGCGGCCAGGTGCCCGTCGGTGACCAGGGTGACCAGGCCGTCCAGGACGGCGTCCGCGCTGGAGGGCGGCCGGAGCGCGGGCGGGGCGTGGCGGGCCGCCTCCACGACCGGGCCGAGGCCGCCGATCAGGATGCCGGTCTCCATCGCGTCCAGGTAGCAGGCCCGCGACCAGGCGGGATCGAGGTCGGCCAGGCGGGCCGCCGCGCTCAGCAGGTACGTCGTGGGCCCCTCGCCACCCCGGCGCCGGGCGAACGAGAGCTTTCCGCGCAGCAGGTCGATCCTGGCCCGTTGCCGCTGGTCGAGCGGGGCGGTCTCGGCGGAGGCGAGGAGTTCGGCCGCCACGTCGTACGCGCCGACCGAGAGCTTGGCCTGCGCCGCGGCGAGCACGCGCTCGGCCCGGAGCCCGGGCGTGAGGGTGAGCGCCGCGGACCGTTCCAGGAACGCGGCCGCGGCGGCCACGCCGCCCCTGGCCTGGGCGCGGGCGGCGGACTGCTCCAGCTCGGCCGCGACCTCCTCGTCGGGGCCCGTGCTGGCCTCCGCGCGGTGCCAGGCCAGCCGGTCGGGATCCGCGGCGGGATCGGTCACCGCGGCCAGCGCCTCGTGCGCCCGCCGCCGGTCGTCCGCCGGGGCGGCGCGGTAGGCCGTCGACCTGGCGAGCGGGTGGCTGAAGCGAATCCTGGTGCCGAACTCCACCAGCGCCGCGGCCTCGGCGCTCGCCGAGCGCTCGATGCCGAGCAGTTCGGCCGCCCGCCACAGCAGCCCCGGGTCGCCGACCGGATCGGCCGCGGCGACGGTGAGCAGCAGCCGGGCCGGCGGCGACAGCAGCTCCAGCCGGGCGCGGAAGCTCTGCTCGATCACGCCCGGCGCGGACGGGGGCAGGGCGAAGCCGCCGGCCATCCCGGCCAGTCCGGCGCTCCTCGGCAGCTCCAGCAGCGCCAGCGGGTTGCCGCGGGCCTCGGCGAGGATACGATCGCGTACGCGCTCGTCCAGCGGGGCGCGGATCGCGGCGGCCAGCAGCGCGCGGGCGTCGAGCTCGCCCAGGCCCTTGAGCTCCAGGCTCGGCAGCTCGTCGAACTCGGCGAGCCGGTGCGGCTCGCGTACCGACAACAACAGGGCCACCCGCTCGCCGGCGACCCGGCGCGCCAGGAAGGCCAGCGCCCTGGCCGAGGCGTGGTCGAGCCACTGCGCGTCGTCGACGAGGCACAGCAGCGGACGTTCCGGCGCGGCCTCGACCAGCAGGCCCAGCGTCGCGACGCCGACCAGGAAGGGGTCGGGCGTGCCGGTGTCCAGCCCGAAGGCGATCTCCAGCGCCCTGCGGTGGGGGCCGGGCAGCGCCGTCACCTTGTCCAGGACCGGCGCGCAGAGCTGGTGCAGGACGGCGAACGGCAGCTCCATCTCGAACTCCGCGCCGAAGGCCCGCATGACCAGGAAATCGCCCGCCGCCTGCTCGGCGTGTCGCAGCAGGCGCGTCTTGCCGATGCCGGGCTCACCGCGCAGGACCAGGGCCCCGCCCTGCCCCTGCCGGGCCGCCTCGACGAGCGCGACCACGCGACCGGTCTCTTCCTGCCGTCCCACCAGCGATGTATCCATATGTCGGCAATCATTCCGTAATGGCGCAGGTCATACGTAGCCGGGTCGGCCGCGTATAGGTGAGAACCACCGACGCGAGCGTTCGCGGGCCGCTGCGAGGGTGATGGCCATGAGCAGCGCTTCCGTCTCCCCGACCACCACCGCCACGGGCTGGATGCCGTTGGCGGTCCTGGCCACGGCCCAGTTCCTGGTGGTGCTGAGCACCTCGATCGTGAACGTCGCGCTGCCGGAGCTGCGCACCGGGCTCGGGCTCGGCCCCGCCGGGCTGTCGTGGGTGGTCAACGCCTACGTGCTGGCCTTCGGCTCGCTGCTGCTGCTCGGCGGCCGATCCGGCGACGTGTACGGCCTGCGCCGCGTCTTCCTGACCGGCACCGCCCTGTTCGCCGCCGCCTCGCTCGGCGCGGCCCTGGCGGGCGACCTCGTCACGCTCGTCGCGGCCAGGGCCGTCCAGGGCGTCGGCGCGGCGCTGCTGGCGCCCACCGCGCTGGCGATGGTGCTGACCCTGTTCCACGACGGGCCGCGACGCGGCGCCGCGCTCGGCGTGTGGGGCGCGGTCTCCGGCGTGGGAGGCGCGGCGGGCGTGCTGCTCGGCGGACTGCTCAGCGACGCCTACGGCTGGCGCTCGGTGTTCTGGGTCCTGGTGCCCCTGGCCGTGTCGGTGACGGCGGCCGCCTGGCGGCTGCTGCCCGCCGACCGGCCGCGCGGTGGCCGGCTCGACCTGCCGGGCGCGCTCGCCGTCACCCTGGGGCTGACCGCCCTCACCTACGGGGTGTCCGGCGGGTTCTGGCCCGCCGTCGCCGTGGGGGTGCTGCTGCTCGCCCTCTTCCTCGCCCTGCAACGCCGCTCGGCCGACCCGCTGGTGCCCGTGCGGATCCTCCGGACCGGCTCGGTCGCCGCGGCGAACGTGCTGATGGCCCTGCTCGGCGCGGTCTGGCTCGGCCTGTTCTTCTTCCTGCCCCTCTACCAGCAGCGCGTCCTCGGCCACACGCCGACGGAAACGGGACTGACCCAGCTCCCGCTCGCGCTGACGATCACCCTCGCCTCCTGGGCCACCCCCCGGCTGACCCGGCGGCTGCCCGGCCGGGCCGTGCTGGCCGGCGGGCTGGTCCTGCTCGCCGCCGGGCTCGCCTGGCTGGCCCGGGCGCCCTCCGACGGGACCTTCCTGAGCGCCCTGCTCGGCCCCTCGTTGCTGATCGGCGCCGGCCTCGGAGCGGGGTTCGTCCAGCTCACCGCGCTGTCGGCGGCGGGCGTGCCGGCCGGGGACAGCGGTCTCGCCGGTGGCCTGGTCAACGCGACCCGGCAGATCGGCGGCGCGATCGGCCTCGCCGTCCTGACCACCGTCTCGCTCACCGGCGGCTACCGCGGGACGTTCGTCGCCGCCGCCCTCATCACCCTCCTGACGATATTGATCACCTTTGTCATGATCCGAAAGGACGCCGTTCGATGACCGAACTGCCCAAGCCGTACCTCACCGGCCACTTCACGCCCGTCACCGATGAGATCACCGCCGGCGAGCTGACCGTGCACGGCACGCTGCCGCCGGAACTGAACGGCCGCTACTTCCGCAACGGCCACAACCCCAAGCCGGGCATCACCCCCAGCCACTGGTTCAGGGGTGAGGGCATGATCCACGGCGTGCGGCTGTCCGGCGGGCGCGCCGAGTGGTACCGCAACCGCTGGGTACGCACCCCGTTCCTGGACGGCGTGCCCTTCACCGGCACCGAGCTGGAGGTCAGCGCCGCCGCCACCAACATCATCTTCCACGGCGGCCGCTACCTCGCCCTCCAGGAGGCCAACCTGCCCTGGGAGGTCACCGCCGACCTCGACACCGTCGGCGTGTACGACTTCGGCGGCAAGCTCACCAGCGCGATGACCGCCCACCCGAAGGAGGACCCGGTCACCGGCGAGCTGCACTTCTACAGCTACAGCCCGTTCCCGCCCTACCTGACCTACTACGTCGCCTCCCCTTCGGGGGAGATCATCCGCTCGGAGGCCATCGACGGGTCGGGCCCGTCGCTCATGCACGACTTCGCCATCACGCGCGAGCACGCCGTGTTCCTCAACTCGCCGGTGGTCTTCGACCACGCCGAGCACTCGGGCATCCCGTACCGGTGGCACGACGACGTGCCGTTCAGGATCGGGGTCATGCCGCGTGGCGGGGCGTCGCGGGTGACCTGGTTCGAGGTCGAGCAGGCCGCGCTGCTGCACGTCACCAACTCCTACGTCGACCAGCACGGCCGCGTGGTCGTCGAGGGCCCCCGCTACGACCGGGCGTCCTGGGAGAGCTCCTGGAAGTGGTGGATCGGCGCGCCCGGCTACGGCGTCAGCCCCGACGCGGGCTCCACCCTCCACCGCTGGATCCTCGACCCCGCCACCGGCAAGGCCACCGACGAGCCCCTGGACGACCTGGCCACCGAGTTCCCCTCGATCAACGACGGTCTCACCGGCGCGGCGAACCGCTACAGCTACGCCGTCGCCTTCCCCGGCGCCGGCCTGTCCGGCTACCACACCATCAAGTTCGACACCGCCACCGGACGCCGGCAACTGCTGTCCCACGGCGAGCACCGCATGGCGGGCGAGGCCGTGTTCGTCCCCGCGGAAGGCGCCACGGGCGAGGACGACGGCTACCTGCTCACCATCGTCAGCGACCTGCGCGCCGACGCCTCCCAGCTCCTGGTGCTCGACGCCGGCGACATCGCACGCGAGCCCGTCGCCACCGTGGAGCTTCCCCGCAGGGTGCCCGCCGGCATCCACGGCCACTGGATCGAGGACAACAAGTGATCACCGGAATCGACACCTCCGCCCCCGTCGTCGCCCGCCACTCCATCACCATCGACGCGCCCCTGCGGCGGGTCTGGGACCTGCACACCGACGTGTCCGGCTGGATTTCCTGGCAGAGCGACATCACCGCCGCCTCCGCCGACGGCCCCCTGGTCCCCGGTTCGGTCTTCCACTGGACCACGTTCGGGATGGACATCGCCTCCACCGTGTACGCGGTCGAGGAGCCCTGCCGCATCCTGTGGGGCGGCCCCGCGCACGGCATCGACGGCATCCACCAGTGGACGTTCACCGAGGTCGACGGCGCGGTCCACGTACGCACCGAGGAATCCTGGGACGGCGAGCCCGTCCGCGCCGCCGCCGGGGAGCTGGGCGCCGCGCTCGACGCCTCGCTGACGGCCTGGCTGGAGCGGCTGAAGAAGGCGGCCGAGACCCCCTGAGACAGCGTCCCCTCGACGCCGCGCCGTTCGAGAACGGCGCGGCGTCCCGCGTCCTCCGTTTCCACCGGGCGGATCAGGGCGAACGGAGGAACCGCATCGTGCATGCGGGGTGCGCTCGGCGCCCCGATCCGGGTGGTTGCTTGCTTTTTGTACGGTTTCTTCCAGTACGGTGGATTCAGCCGATCGGACAGTCCTTCGGCGTGTGTCTTCTGGCGGGGGCGGGAAGAAGTTGGACCGGCTGCTACTGGCCGATTTTCTCCGGGCGCGCCGAGAGGCGCTGCAGCCGGAGGACGTCGGGCTTCCCCGTGGTTCCCGTCGCCGCACCGGCGGACTGCGACGGGAGGAGGTCGCCGCGCTGGCCGGTATGTCGGCCGATTACTACAGCCGGATCGAGCAGCGGCGCGGTCCCGTGCCGTCGGAGCAGATGCTCGCCGCGCTCGCCCAGGCGCTGAACCTCAGTCTCAGCGAGCGCGACCACCTCTTCGAGCTCGGCGGGCACGCGCCGCCGCGGCGGAACCCGGGGGACGATCACGCCAGTCCCGCGATGGTGCGCATCGTGGAGCGGCTTTCCGACACGCCGGCGATCGTGTTCTCCCGGTTCGGCGAGGCGCTGCTGCAGAATCCTCTGGCGGTCGCCCTGTTCGGCGATTACACCCGGTTCAGCGGCATGGCGCGTTATCTGACCTACCGCTGGTTCACCGACCCGGCGCAGCGCGCCCTCTATCCTCCCGAGGACCACGAGTTGCGGGGCAGGGTCTTCACCGTCGAGCTCCGGACGGCGTACACGGCGGACCCCGAAGGCAAGGCCGGCGAGATCGTCGCGGCCCTGCTGAGGGACGGCCCGGAGTTCGGCGAGGTCTGGCGGCGACACGAGGTGGGCGTCACCCACCACGACGGTCTCAAGCGTTACTGCCATCCCGAGCTCGGCGAGCTGGAGATGTACGCCCAGCGGCTGGTGGACCCCGAGGCGGTCCAGGAGCTGCTCGTCTTCTCCGCGCCGCCCGGCTCGCCGAGCCACGAGAAGCTCCAGCGCCTGCCCACGCTGCGGAAGTAGCCCGCCGGCTTCCCGCGGCGCGCGCTTATCCACGGATGATTTGTCCGTGGGTAAGAAGGCCCTTCATCCGGATTCCCGCCGGCGACATGCTGGGTGAGTCGAACACGGCATGTCGCGCCGACCGGCCTGCCGTTGCCGGCACGAGCCGGCCGTCGCCCGCCATCACCGCCCGCGCGGCCGGTTCGTACGGCTCACATGTGCTTTGAATTCAAAGCATTTACATAGATCAACGACCAGGAGAGATTCCGATGAAGGCAGTGCGTTTCCACGAATACGGCGGCCCCGAGGTCCTGCGCCTGGAAGACGTCGAACAGCCCGTCCCCGGCGCCGGGCAGGTCCTGATCCAGGTCGCCGCCACGTCGTTCAACGGCGTGGACGCCAACATCCGCGCCGGCTTCATGCAGGGCCCCATCCCGGTCACCCTGCCGCACACCCCCGGCCTCGACGTCGCCGGCACGGTGACAGCACTGGGCCAGGACGTCCACGGCCTGCAAGCCGGCCAGCAGGTGGTCGGCTTCCTGCCGATGACCGGCACCGGCGCCGCCGCGCAGTACGTCCTGGCCCCGGCCGAGATCCTCACCCCCGCACCCGCCGCCATCCCGCTGCCCGACGCCGCCGCGCTGCCGCTGGCCGGCCTCACCGCCTGGCAGGCACTGTCCGAGCACGCCACGCTGACCGC
>NZ_JBFAHK010000011.1:0-325402 GCF_040802095.1 Nonomuraea sp. NPDC050783 | reverse complement strand
CAGCTCTACGGCGACCTGCGCCTGGCCTACCACCAGCTCCGCGAGAGCACGCGACGGGCCCGGCTGGCCGCCCAGGGCCAGGACCGGGTGCTGCGTGTCGGCACGCTGCCCAGCAACGCCCACGAGCTGCGTCCCTTCTGGGACGCCTTCCGCGCCCGCCACCCGCACTGGGGGCTGCGCGTCCGCTACAACGGGTTCGTCCGCCCCTTCGCGCCGCTGCGCGACGGCGAGATCGACGCGCTGATCTGCTGGCTGCCGGTACGCGAGCCCGATGTGAGCGTCGGCCCGGTCGTCTTCACCGAGCCCCGCGTGCTGCTGGCCGCGCCCGGACATCACCTGGCCACGCGCTCGTCGGTCTCGATCGAGAGCCTGGCCGACTTCGGCGTCCTGCGCCCGGCCGAGGCCCTGCCCGAGTACTGGGAGGACGTCTTCAACCCCTTCCACACCCCGGGCGGCCGGCCCGTCCCGCGCGGCCCGGCCGTGCGGCAGATGGACGACATCCTCATGCTCGTCGGCACCGGCGAGGCCGTCCAGCCGATGGGCGCCCACGCCGCCCGCTACCACGCCCGCCCCGACGTGCTGTTCCTGCCCCTGCACGACGCCCCGCGCCTGCGATGGGGCCTGGTCTGGCGCAGCGACGCCGAGTCCGAGCAGGTGCGGGCGCTGGCCCAGGTGATCCGCGACCTCGGCACCGCGCACCTCTGAACCCGCGCGGCAGGACCTGCTGCTGAGGATGCCGGACGCCTGGTGATACCGGTACGAGATCCGGAGACGAGGCGCACCAGCAACGCCGTTCAGTGGCCTCTGGGGGATCGGTCCGAATGTGGCGCAGCAAGTAGCCGGCAATCGCCGGTTCCGGCCCGAGGTGCCGGTCTCACAAAGCACCTGCCGGTTCGGGCAGGGTGAGGGCCGAGTGGGCCGGTCGTCCCGACGAGGAGCCGCCGCGGCGGGAATGGCGGTCTTCTTTTCCGTACGACGTCCGCGACGCACCACACCTTCGCTCGCCCTAGCCGGGGCAGACCGGTGACGGGTCGGGCGCGGCCGGCTCGGTCACCGACGGGCGGAGCAGGTCGCGGAAGTCCAGCGTCAGCGGACTCGCGCAGCCGGGCCGGAACACCTTGATGAGGCCGTCGTGGCCGGAGGCGCGGAGGAACTCCCCGTCGGCCAGCGGCCAGCCGGTCAGGCTGTCCGGTTGTCTCACCCCGTCGATCTCCAGGATCCGGTTCAGGTACTTGTCGCCGAACCGGTGCAGCTGGAACCGGTAGGTGTGGCCGTCCGGGGCGCTGAAGGTGTAGGGCGTGGTGACGTCCAGGTTCTCCGGCAGGCCGGTGTTGAGCTCCTTGACCTTGGCGGCGAAGGTGCTGAACGGCATCTTCGTCTTCTCCAGCGCGTAGAAGAACCCGGCGTTCTCGTAGACCCCCGGCTGGACGCCGTTCCGGTTCATCTGGATCGCCAGGTGAAAGCCGATCCCGCCGCACTTGTCGGAGTCGAGCAGCAGCCACTGCCCGTTGGACTCCGGCCCCACGCACCGCTGCCAGCGCTCGGGCACCACGCCGTGCAGGCCGCAGGCGAAACCCCCGGACACGCACGTGTTGACGACATCCCGGTCCTCGGGGGAGTGGCCGGGACGGCGGCCGCCCTCGAAGCGGACGAGGTCGGCGAACTCCAGGTTGAGCGCGGTCGGCATCAGCGTGGTCGACTGGGCGTTGCCGCGGTGCAGGAACCCGGTCAGCTCGTCACTGCGGTACCCGCTGTTGAGGAAGACCCCACCCGCGGTGATCATGAATGACGGCGAGCTGGAGTAGATCTCGACGCCTCCCTCGGCCTCGTCCGCATCGGGATGGATCTTCGGCCGGTCGCCGTGGTAGAAGCGCTCCTCGTACGGCGTGCCCTTGTCCATCGCCAGCTCGTAGGCGGCCCGCGGCGGTCGGTAGGCCGACAGCCCGGCGATGGACGCCTCGATGCGCCACGCGCCGGGAAGCTTGCCCGCGGTGAACTCCGTCAGGCCGGTGTAGAGCAGGAAGAAACCCGTCTGCGGGTCGGAGTCGCTGCTGAAGTAGCTCTTGTTGACCGGGTCGATGTGCTTGACCAGCCGCCGGAAGGGCCCGGCTCTGCGCAGCTTGTTGCTCGACACGGCGAACTTCGTGGTCGTGTAGTCCAGCACGATCCGCGCCGCCGCCCGTATCCGCGGCTGCTCGGCGAAGTCGTACAGGTTCAGCAGCCCGTTCAGCGAGTAGCGCTGGTACGGCCGCGCGTTGAACTCCAGGAAGTCGTGCTGGGCGATGGTCTGGAGGAAACGCAGCAGGTAGACGTCCATGCCGTTGACGTGGTTGTCCCAGATGGCGTTGCGCGTCTCGGCGAAGAAGATCTGGTTGGTCAGGTACCGGGCGCTCTCGATGAGCAGGAGGTGGTTCTCCGACTCGGGTGAGACGAAGGCGCAGATCGACTTGCCCTCCTCGCTGACCCGGTGCGGGCCGTTCATCGTCAGCAGCTCGTGGGTGATCTTCCGCCAGACGTCCGGGTCGAGCAGCGTCCGCTGCTTGTAGGCGATGTAGACCAGGCCCTTGAGGAAGGTGTCGTAGTCGCCGATCGTCTTCTTCTCCACCGGGCAGTCGTCGCTGTCGGTCCCCACCGGCTTGGTGGGCATGTCGCGCAGGACCTCGTTGACCAGCAGGCGGTTGGGCAGCTCGCCGGGGCAGGCGTCGCCGTTGCCGTCGAGCTCGGCCCTCGTCAGGCGGGTGACCAGGGCGGCGGCCTCGTCCTCGCCGGGCTGCGTGCCGTCCAGATCGATGATCTTCTGGCAGGCGAGCTGCTTCACGACGGCCCTGGTGCGGTCGTCGTGGGTGGCCAGGGCCGCCGCGGGAGTCGTCGCGGCCATCGCGGAGAAGTCCACGTCCTCGCTGAACGGGGTGGGCGTGAAGCCGACCGGGATCGTCCAGCCCTGCCTGCAGTGCGAGCCGGTGACGTTCTTGTCGCAGCCCTCCACGACGAAGGTGATCGGCCCCCACGCGGGCGGCAGCCCCACCCGGATCTTCCCGCTGACCCCGGAACCCTTGACCTCCTGCTGGCCCAGGTTCTTGCCGTTGCTGTCCCAGCGGACGAGGAAGGTGTCGTAGGTGAAGCGGGGGTTGCTCGGGCCCCACTCGAAGACGGCCAGGCCCTCCTGCTGGTAAGCGGCCACCACCATGGCCTCGCCCTGCTCGGGTGACCAGGCGAGCTGGCCGTGCTGGAAGTCCTGCCGCTTGCCGCGCCGGCCGTCCACGTCCTGCTCCTGGCCGGTCGGGCAGCCGAGCAGGCCGGCCGAGCCGCGAAGCTCCTGCCAGCGTTCGCCGATCAGCCCGCCGGCCTGCTGCCTGCAGGCGGCCTGGCCCGGCAGGGCCTGGAGCTGGACGTGGACCGGGACGGTCCACCCCTGCTTGCACGCCGCCCCGCCGAGGAAGCCGCCCTCGTCGCAGCCCTGGACGACGAAGGAGTAGTCGCCCATGCCCTGGAGCCGCCTGGTCCAGCGGCCGAGGTCGCCGTCGGCGGGGGATATGAGCCTGGCCTTGAGCTCGTCCTGGCCGAGGTTCGCGCCGTCCTTGTCGTAGCGGATCTGGAAGAAGTCATAGGTGTACGGTGTGGTCGGCCCCCAGTCGACGCTGACCCTGTTGCCCAGCAGGTAGGCCGCGACCGTCAGGTGCTCACCCTGGTCGGGCGACCAGACGATCTCGCCGCGCTGGAACGGCTGGCGTTTGCCGTGCCGGCCCGGCACGTCGACGGCCGGTCCCGTGGCGCAGCCCAGCGGGCCGTTCTCGTGGCCGAGGCTGTACCACTTGCTGTAGATCTCACCCTCGAAGTCGCCGACGAAGCACTTGGGCGGGACGCCGTCGTGGGTGCCGACAGCCAGGTCCACGTGCGCGGCGACCGGGATGGTCCAGCCCTGGCGGCACTTGGACGACCCGTAGCGGGGCTTGTCGCAGCCCTCCACGACGAAGACGTAGTCGCCGTTCCTGTCGGGATCGATCACGTGCGAGCCGGTCGTGGACGTGGCGAACCTGGCGGCCTCCTGGCCCAGGTTCTGGCCGCCGAAGTCCCAGCGGACGAGGAAGGAGTCGTAGCTGAACGGGTCGCTGGGACCGAGCTCCACCACCGCCGACCTGCCCCGCTGGTAGGCGGCGACGGTGAGGTCCTTGCCCTGGTCGGGTGACCAGGCGATCTGGCCGTGCTCGAAGTCCTGGCGTCTGCCGTTGCGGCCGGGCACGTCCTGCTCCTGGCCGGTGGGGCAGCCGAGCGGGCCGTCCTTGCCCTCCAGCAGGTCCCACCGGTCGTGGATGAGGCCGACCGGCGTGATCGCGCACGCGCCGTCCGGCGGGGTGTCCGCCCTGGCCGGCGGACCGGTCACCGCCAGCATGGCGGCGAGCAGGGCGAGCAGCGTGAGGATTCGGGTGATCATAGGGCTTATGGTGAAATCCGGACACACCTGCGACCAGAGTAGGCCCATACTCAAGTGCCGGAGCGGCTCCAAGACCGGTCGGCCGAGCGCGATCGGCCCCGCCGGCTGTGGGTGTACCGCGCGCGTCAGGCCGGCGCTGGGCTGGTCGGTGCCACCGGGTGGCCGGGATCGTCGCGGTGGAAAATCGCCAGGAGGGCGAACCAGACCAGGATCATGATTCCGGCCGGGCGCAGGAACTCCTCGGCGAGAAGGGTGCCGACGAAGGAGTAGCCGGCGAGCCAGACGCCGGTGATGACGCCGACCACGCGGACGGGCCAGGAACGGCTGACCAGGGAACTCGCCACGATCCAGACGCCGGCCAGGACGTGGCCGCCGAGCCGGACCGCCCACGCTGTGTCGTACTCGACCGCGTTGATCATGAGGACGCCGGCGAGCACGTCGAGCGCCACCCAGGCGTAGCCTGCGGCTTTGGCCCAGGGCGCCGCCTCCAGGCGCGACACCAGAAAGAGGATCGAGAGGTGGAAGAAGACGCCCAGGTATTCTCCCCACGCCACGTCCGGGTCCGTGAAGAAGGCGATCACGGCGGGGAGGAACAGCAGGAGGGGGAGCAGCGCCACCAGGCGCAGGCCGGCGTAGTGCCGTCGAGGATCGAGCATCGGAGAAGTCCTTGCACATCGAGCAATGTGGTCGGGACGAACACTAGAAAGTAGACTGTTGATATGTCAACACTTGGGCCGGGCGAGGCGACCGAGTTGTGGCTGCGGTGGAAACGCGCCCATGAGATGGTCCGCGCCGCCGTCATCGCCGAGACCACGGCGGCGTCCGGTGTCTCCGAGCCGGAGCTGAGCGTCCTGGTCTGCCTGCACGAGTCCGGCGGGAGTCTGCGGCAGAACGCCCTCGCCGCCGCCCTCGGCTGGGATCGGACGCGGCTGTCGCACCTGCTGACCCGGATGGCCGACCGCGGCTACGTGGCCCGCGGCAAGGTGCCGAACGGGGTGGAGGTCGCGCTGTGCCCGGCGGGCAGGCACGTGATCGACGCGACGTTGCCGGCACTGGAGACGGCCACCCGACGCCACCTGCTGGACCGGCTCGGCCCGGACGACGCCAGGACGCTCAAGGCCCTCATCGACGGCCTCCTGTCGGGCGAAGGGGCGGCGGCCGGGGCCGGGACCGGGGCGCCCAACGCGAGGCCATGAGGGGCGGGCACTTGCGGTTCGTGCCACGAACTAATATGGTTCGTGTAGCGAACTACATGGGAGGAGCGCGCATCATGAGCCGTACAGTGGCGATCATCGGTGGTGGTTACGGCGGCGCGGCCGCCGCCAAGGCGCTGGACCGGGACGCGGACGTCGTCCTCATCGAGCCCAAGGACGCGTTCGTGCAGAACGCCGTCGCCATGCGGGCGCTCGCGCGGCCGGAGTGGGCCGAGAAGATGTTCTTCCCCTACGACCGGCTGCTGGAGCGCGGCCGCGTTGTCAGGGGGCGGGCCGTGTCGGTCGACTCCCGCGGAGTGGTGCTGGCGTCCGGGGAGCGGATCGAGGCCGACTTCATCGTGCTGGCCACCGGGTCGAGGTACCCCTCGCCGTTCAAGCTGGAGGGGGAGCTGGCCAGTGAGGGGCTGGAGCGGGTCCGGGGGGTGCACGGTGAGCTGGCGCGAGCTGGACGGGTGCTGATCGCGGGGGCCGGACCGGTCGGGCTGGAGCTGGCCGGGGAGATCAAGGAGGTGTGGCCGGACAAGCGGGTCACGATCGTCGACCCGGGGGCGGAGCTGCTGCCCGGGTTCGAGGCGGAGGTGCGGGCGGAGCTGGCCCGGCAGCTCGACGGGCTGGGGGTGGAGGTGCTGCTCGGAACGGCTCTGACCGCGCCGCCGCCCGTGGAGCCGGGGCGGGCCGGGGCGTTCACCGTGGCGTCCACGTCGGGGGAGCTCGCGGCCGACATCTGGTTCCGCGCGTACGGGGTCCGGGTCGACACGAGCTATCTCACCGGGGACCTGGCTGGGGCGCGTACGCCCGAGGGGTACGTACGGGTCACCGAGACGCTCAACGTCGAAGGCCACGAGCACGTGTACGCGATCGGCGACATCACCGCCCTCCCCGAGGCCAAGATGGCCGGGAACGCGATGAGCCACGCCGAGGTCGTGGCCGCGAACATCCTCGCCGAGCTGCGCGGCGAGCGGCCTTCCGCAGTCCACCGGCCGTCGCCGCTGCCGTTCGTGCTGCTGCCGCTCGGGCCCGGCGGCGGCGTCGGCCAGCTGCCCTCGCCCGAGGGGCCCATCGTGCTGACGGCGGACGCGGTCGCCGACTACAAGGGGCGTGACCTGTTCACCGGGCGGTTCGCGGAGCTGTTCGGGATCGTCTGCGAGCTGTCGCCGGCGGCGGCCTGAGAGCGGCCGGCGCTCAGGGGCCTCCCGGCGAGCCGGAGCGATCACTTCATCGTGGCGGATGTCATTGCAGGTACTGCAGGACGGCTTGGACGCGCCGGTTGTAGCTGGGGGCCTCGGGGAGGTCGAGCTTGACGAAGATGTTGCGGATGTGGGCTTCGACGCCGCGTTGGAGGTGCAGGCGTTCGCCGATCGCGGCGTTGGAGAGACCTTCGGCCATCAGGGCGAGGACTTCGACCTCTCGTGGGGTGAGGTGGGTGATGCGGCGGCGGCGAGCTGCGACCATGGCCGACACGACGTCGCGGTCCACGACGTACTTGCCCGCCGCGACGTCGCGGATCGCGGCTGCGAACTCCTCGACCTTGGAGACGCGGTCCTTGAGCAGGTAGCCGACGCTTCGGGCCCGCCCTCCGTCGAGCAGGGCCGCGAGGTGGGCGGTCTCCTTGTGGGCGGAGAGCACCAGGGTCGCGAGGTGCGGCCTGCGCGCTCGCAGTTCCACGGCGGCCTGGAGGCCGTCGGTGGTGCCGTTGGGGGGCATCCGCACGTCGATCACGGCGACGTCGGGTTCGAAACGGGCGACGGCCTCGTGCAGGGAGGGGACGTCGCCGGCCTCGGCGACGACGTCGATGCCCTCCTCGCGCAGGGACCGGGAGAGCATCTCCCGGAAGAAGGCGTGGTCGTCGGCCAGCACAACTCTAGGCATGGGTGGTGGTGTCCTCACGGTCGGGCCGGGTCGGCAGGATCGCTTCGATGACGGTGCCGGAGCCGAGCGGGCTGTGCACGCGCAGACTGCCGCCGACCGCGGCGACTCGGTCGGCGATCCCGACCATGCCCTTGCGCGCCGGGTCCGCTCCGCCCCGGCCGTCGTCGGTCACCCGGACGGTCAAACGGTCTTCCGCATGGGTCACCGCGATCGTGACGGTGCGGGCGGCGGCATGCTTGAGCGCGTTCGCCACGGCTTCAGCGGTCACGTAGTAGGCGGTCACCGCGATGTGCTCGTCGAGCCGATCCAGCCGCGGCGCGTTCACCGTCACAACGGTGTCCTGGTCGGCGGCCAGTGTCTGGTCGGCGGCCAGTGCCTCCAGCGCGGCGGTCAGCCCCGCGCTGGTGATGATCGCCGGGTGGAGACCCTTGGCCAGTTCCCTGACCTTCTCATGGGCTTCGGTCAGCTTCGCGGCGACCTCGTCGAGGACTTCGCCGGCCGCCTGCGGGTCTGCCAGGATTCTGCGCTGGGCCACGCGTATGCCGGTGATCGCGCCGAGAAAGTACTGCTGGGCGCCGTCGTGCAGGTTCTTCTCGATGTGCTTGCGCTCGGCGTCGGCGGCCTCGACGATCCGGGTACGGGAGGCTTCCACCTCTTTGAGCTGTTGAGCGAGCCGGACGGTCAGTTCCTGGTTGGTGAGATGCAGCTCGGCGGCCGCGGCGACGGCGTCGAGCACGTCCTGGTTCACGTGCAGGAGCGGATCGTGCACGATCACGGCCGTGTCGAGGCCGGCCCGGGTCTTCAAAGGGGTGACCGATCGTGTGCCGGGGTCGAGCGGGAGATCGTTCACGTCGATCAGGCCGTCACGGGCCTGGACGGCGATCTGAAGTGACGGGTCATGCAGGGTGCGGGTGAGGATGCTCTGCAACTGCTTGGGCGTCTCCGCCTCGGGCACCTGGTGCAGCAGCCGCACGACGGCGCTTCGCCCGAGGTGGAGCCGCAGCATCCCGGCCAGGAATCCGACCGGCAGCAGGAGGAACACCACGTCGTACACGCGAAGGAGCGAGTGGTGCAACGCCGGGTCGAGGTTGAGGGTCGTGCCCAGGGCCGACACGAACGCGACCGCGAGCATGATGATGATCACGGGCATCAGCAGCGACCGCAGCAGAGGCTCGGCGTGCCGCCACCGGTGCAGCAGGATCAGCAGCAGCGCGCCGGCGACCAGCACGGTCACGACATGCGTGCCGGTGGTCGAGATCCTGGTGATCGTGTCGCTGTGCACGATCAGCAGCAGCCCGGGCGCGTTCTCCGTCGAGTGCCGCCGCCAGTCGGTGAACAGGGCGTTGAGCACGCCCCGGGCGACCATCGTGGTGTAGGCGGTCCACATCACCACCCGGCCGACCGTCGAGCTGATCCGCCCGGTCGGGTACGCGAGCGCCAGATGCACGAGGAACCCGCTGGACCCCGCGACCGTCAGCTCGCCGATCGTGTGGATCCACGGCACCGGCGACAACTGAAGGTCCTCGGCGAAGAATCCCCCGCTCACCGCGATCATCAACAGTCCGATCGGGTTGGCGGGCCGCCGGACATGCGCGATGAGCCCCGCCGCCAGGAACAGCGTCCCGGCGGCCGCGTGCAGGGCGACCCGGAACGGGTCGGCGTTCGCCTCACCGGCGGCGATACCGATGCCGGCCACGCCCAACGCCGCCACCGCCGCGGCGATGGGCACCACCCACAGTGAGCCGAGCCTGCTGCTCACGATCCCTCCGAATCCCGCGGACGGCCGCTGACGCGTTCCTGGCCGAGCACCGTTGGAGGTGAAGTCAGGACTCGATTATGCGTGTCAGTTCCTGCGGGGACAGCACCGTTTTGGAGATGAAACCCCGAGCACCTGATCGCGCCACCAGCGGCCCGTACGCCGACGCTTCGCGTGCCGAGCAGAGCACCACCTGAAGACCGGCGTCGACCAGGATCCGGCACACCTCGAAGCCGCTGAGGTCGGGCAGCTGGATGTCCAGCAGCACCACGTCCGGCCGCAGCCGGCACGCCTGCTCGATACCCGCCGCGCCGTCCGCGGCATCGCCGACGACGACCAGGCCCTGCCCGTCCAGCAGCGCTGCGGCCATCTCCCGGAAGAACCGATCGTCATCGACGATCAGCACCGTCAGCTCTGATGCACTGATGTCCTGCTCCGCTCTATTCCGCGCGTTTCCGGTCCACTGGAACGGCATCAGTGTCGCCCCGCGGGCGCCGGAACGGATGCGTGCTAGCCCGCTGTCGCCCCGCTGTTCCAGCGCACACCATGAACCGTGACGACGCGATCGTACGGGCGCACCGCCTCGGCCGGTCCTGGTGCGCTCACGACGGCTCGACACAGAGAGCAGGATCAATGGAACCCATCACGATGATCATCCTGGCTGCGATCGGGAGCCTCCTGGGCGGCGCGGCCGTGGCCGGCGCCGTCCACGTCACCGTCCTCACGCTACCGGCGGTGATGGCCTGGTTCCGGGCTCGTCGCGCCGTGTTCCTCGACCGCGACCTCGTCGCCGCCACGATCGTCGACCTGATGGCGTCCGGCTCCTACCGGACCGTGCAAGGCGTCTTCAACACCCGGACGAACCACTGGGCCGAGTACCGCACCATCGAGTCCGATCGCCTCGGCTGGGACCTCGCCCAGACGCACCGCACCGCCCGGGTCGTGATCCACCGCCTGTAGGCACGACAACTCACCCTCCCCTTCCCAAGAAGAGGCATGCCGTATGAGCCGACGCGACAAGCGCGACGCACCCGCCGAACCCGACTCCCCGGAGAGAGCCGATCCGCGAACCCGGAAACTCATCCAGCGGCTCACCGCCGTCCGGGACCTCGTCCACGGGATCTCCCTGCCCCCTCACCCCGACCGGCGCCTGGGATACGCCGAGGCCATCGGCTGGTTCGTGGCCCACCGGCCCCCGGGGAACGCCGCCGCCCGAGGCGGCATCCTGCGCACGCCCCGCCCCCAAGGCGGGACGGAGGTCACGCTGATGTTCCTGGACTCCGCCGGCGAGCTGGTCTGTGCCCCGGACGGCACGCCGTGCGCGACGCGGCTCCTCGTGGACGAGTTCGACGAGGAACTCACCGACGCCTTCGGCGACACCCCACTCCTGATCATCAACTGAGCCGGAGGGCCCTCGCATGGTCATCGAAACCATCCTGCTCACGGCGGTGGCCGCGCTCACCGTCGTGCAACTGGTGGTGGAACTGATCCTCAAGTTCCGCCAGATCGCCGAATGGTTCCGCGAGCGTCGCAGCCGCCTGTACGGCAACGTCCTGAACACCGCCGATCGGGAGCGGGTGGGGTTCACGCTGCAGGACCTCATGGCCAACGGCCAGTACCGGACCGTCCAGGGCGTTTTCAACACCGCCACGGAACAGGTGGAGACCGACGTCCGCCAGATCACGTCCCGTGGCATCGACGCCGAACTCGCCGCCCATCACCAGAACCGGCGCCTGGTGATCTACCCATGACGCCTCACAGGAGAAGCCGATGCCACCGTCCCTGTTCTTCGACGGCATCCCCGACGACGTGCCAGAAACGGTCGCGGCGGTCGCCCGGACCCGGCTCGCCCGGGCCTTCGACGACCTGGCCCGGCACACCCGTACCGAGCGGCTGATCCTGCACGTCGGCAGGAACCCGCCCCGGCCGCCCGCCTCCCGGGCCGGCGGCGACCAGCCCGCCGAGACCGAGACCATCGAGGAACGGGCGCGGCAGTACGTCGCGGAACCGCCGCGGTACCGGTTCGACCAGCTCGTCATACCCGCTGACCAGGCCGATGCGCTGCTGACCGCGGTGGCCGCCCTCGGGCTCCGATCCAAGATCTACGGGCAGTGGGGACTACGGCGGATCGAACCCTCGCCGAGCGTCGCGCTCAACCTGCACGGCCCGCCCGGCACCGGAAAGACCCTTGCCGCACACGCGATCGCCGCCCGGCTGGGAACGCCCATCATCATGGCCGGCTACGCGGAGATCGAGAGCAAGTTCCACGGCGACGGCCCGAAGAACGTCAAGGCGGCCTTCCACGCCGCCGAACGTCAGGGCGCGCTGCTGTTCATCGACGAAGCCGACTCCCTGCTCTCGCGGCGCCTCACCGACGTCACCCAGGGGTCGGAGCAAGCCATCAACTCGATGCGCAGCCAGATCGTCCTGTGCCTCGACCAGTTCACCGGCGTCGTCGTCTTCTCCACCAACCTCGTCGCCAACTACGATCGTGCCTTCGAATCACGGGTCCGGCACTTCCACTTCACCCTGCCCGGCCCCAAAGCACGCGCGGCCATCTGGAGCAAACTCCTCGTCCCCGACCTCCCCCTCGACCCCGACGTGGATCTCGCCCGGCTCTGCGCCGCGACTGACGGATTCAGCGGCCGGGACATCAAACTCGCCGTCCTCGCCGCCGCCGAACGCGCCGCCGTCGATGACCGCCAGGCCGTCACCCACCGCGACCTCGAAACCGCGGTGGCCCAGCTCAAGAAAGCCCGCGAACAACTCAGGGCCCCACAAGGGCGCCCCGCCACCGAAGCGGAACGCCGGGCGATCGAAGCGGGCCTCGCGGCACAGGACGCCGGCTCACCGAATGGTCTTTGTGGTGCTTGATCTCCCGCTGTGGCCGAGGGGGAGGAGCACGGGCGGCCCTGGTGCCGGATGAGGGCCGCCTCCGTTCATGGCCGGCTGGAACTGGCATCCTGTGCGGATGCGAGAAGTGACCGTCCTCGGCAGTTGTGGCGCCTTTCCCGAGCCGGGCCGTGCCTGCAGCGGTTTCGCGGTGGACTGGGAAGGTTACCGCCTGCTGCTCGACCTGGGTTACGCCACGCTGCCGCGGCTGCTCGCGCACTGGCCCGACGGCGCGGTGGACGCCGTCGTCGTCACCCACGAGCACCCCGACCACTGCATCGACCTGCACGGATTGTTCCGGATGCGGTTCTACGGCGACCCCGGCGCTCCGCGGTTGCCGTTGTACTGCCCACCGGGTGTGCTCGACCGCATCGGTGCTCTGGAGCCCGACGCCGACCTCCACGCGGTCTTCGACGTGCATCCGCTGCCCGGGAGCCATCAAGTGGGGCCGTTCGCCCTCACCGGATTGCCGCTGCCGCACTACGTGCCCACCTCCGGCGTCCGCGTGGAGGCCGGCGGGGTCGCCCTGGCCTACACCGGCGACACCGGCCCGGCCCCCGCGCTCGCCGAGCTCGGGCGCGACGCCGACCTGTTCATCGTCGAGGCCACCGACCGCGACGGCGAGGCCGACCGCCCCACCCGCAACCTGCTGGCCTCCACGGAGGCAGGTCACTGGGCCCGCCGCGCGGGCGCCCGCCGGTTGATGCTCACCCACTTCTGGCCGGGCAACGACAGGGCCGCCTCCGTGGCCGCCGCCCGGAAGGAGTTCGACGGTGAGGTGCTGGCGGCCGAGGAAGGGCTCACTGTCACGCTCGGGGGTTCGTAGGGGGGCTCAGCCGAGCCTGATCACGTTCCAGGAGACCGGGGGCAGCAGGACCGTCAGCGGGTCGTGCTCGATGTCGGGGTTGGGGCGGGGGGCGATCCGGTCGGGGTGGTCGGCGGTGTTGCGGGCGTAGACGTCCGGGTCGGTGAGCGTGGTGGCCTCCACGACACGCGTGCCGCCGCCGAGGGCGCGGGCGTCGATCCGCAGGGACAGCGGGGCGTCGGTGGCGCGGTTGATCGCGAAGACCGTGGTGCCCTCGCCCTCGGTGTGGGTGGCCACGGCGTGCAGGAAGGGGACCTCGCCGTGGTCGGCGCTCTCGTAGGTCGGTGAGACCGGCTCGACGCGGAGCACGTCGCCGGCCGCGTACCGGCTGGCCTGCGCGAACGGGTGGAAGGTGGTCTGCTTCCAGGCCCGCCCGCCGGGCTCGGTCATGATCGGGGCGATGACGTTGACGAGCTGGGCCAGCGAGGCGGCCCGCACCCGGTCGCTGTTGCGCAGCAGGGTGATCAGCAGCCCGCCGAAGGCGACCGCGTCGGCCAGGTGGTAGTGGTCCTCCAGCAGCGGCGGCGCGACCGGCCAGTCCGCGGGCGGGGCGGCGCCCTGGAAACGGGACAGGTACCAGATGTTCCACTCGTCGAAGGAGATGTCGATCCGCTTGCGGGACTTCAGCCGGGCGCCGACGTGGTCGGCGGTGGCCGCCACGGAGCGGATGAAGTACTCCATGTCGGTCGAACAGGCCAGGAAACTGCCCAGATCGCCGTCTTTTTCCTCGTAGTAGGCGTGGCAGGAGATGTAGTCGACCAGCTCGTAGGTCTCCTGCAGCACCTCGGCCTCCCACGCGCCGAAGCTCGGCATGGCCGAGGACGAGCTGCCGCAGGCCACCAGCTCCAGGCCGGGATCGAGGGCGCGCATGGCGCGGGCGGTCTCGGCGGCCAGCCGGCCGTACTCGCGGGCGGTTTTGTGGCCGATCTGCCAGGGGCCGTCCATCTCGTTGCCCAGGCACCACATGCGGATGCCGTGCGGCTCCTCGGCGCCGTTGGCCACCCGCCGGTCCGACAGCGCCGTGCCGGCGGGGTGGTTGCAGTACTCCAGCAGGTCCACGGCGGCCTCGATGCCGCGGGTGCCCAGGTTGACCGCCATCATCGGCTCCACCTGGGCCTTGCGGCACCAGCGCACGAACTCGTCCACCCCGACCTCGTTGGTCTCGGTGCTGTGCCAGGCCAGGTCCAGGCGGCGGGGGCGTTGCTCGCGCGGGCCGATGCCGTCCTCCCAGCGGTAGCCGGAGACGAAGTTCCCGCCGGGGTAGCGCACGGTGGAGATGCCCAGCTCGCGGGCCAGCTCCAGCACGTCACGGCGGAAGCCGTCCTCGTCGGCGGTGGGATGGCCGGGCTCGTAGATGCCGGTGTGGACACACCGGCCCAGGTGCTCGACGAACGTGCCGAAGGTGCGCCTGCTGACCGGGGCGACCTTGAAAGCGGGGTCGATCGTGAGGTGTGCCGTGTGCACGGGTGAACTCCAGGTGTTCGGGGTGCCGGTCAGGCAATTGTTAACGATGCCATTTGCGCGGTCAAGCCCATAACCGGGGGTTTCGGTGGGTATGAGGCGGTGCTGTTGTCGTCGTTTAGCAGGTTCAGTGACAACGTGAACGCTGAGGTGGATGCCATAGCGCTGGTCAAGGGGAGGCGCCGGGGCGCTGATATCGTTCTCAGCGAGGGTCGATCACGGGGAAGGGGTCAGGTGGCAGGTGTCCGGCGGGGCGGGCGTCCCGCGGTGATCAGCGATGTCGCGCGGCTGGCCGGGGTGTCCCCGCAGACGGTGTCGCGCGTGCTCAACGAACGCCCCAACGTACGCGAGGAGACGCGCAGCCGGGTGCTGGAGGCGATCCGGCAGCTCGACTACCGGCCCAACCTGATGGCCCGCGGGCTGGTCCGCAGGCAGGCGCACACGATCGGCGTGATCAGCTTCGACTCGGTGCTGTTCGGCCCGGCCTCCACGTTGCTGGGCATCGGCCGGGCGGCCCGCGCCGCGGGCTACGGGGTCACGATCGCCACCCCGGAAAGCTTCGACCGCGGCAGCATCGTCGAGGCGATGGCCGATCTGACCAGCCACACGGTGGCCGGGGTGATCACCGTGTTCGCCTCGCAGACCGCGGCCACCAGCGCGCTGCACAGCCTGCCCGGGGGGTTGCCCGCCGTCGCGGTCGAGGCCGCGCCCGACGACTCGGTGCCGACCGTACGCATCGACCAGGCCGAAGGCGTGCGCGTGGCGGTCGAGCACCTGCTGCGGCTGGGGCATCCGACGGTGTGGCACGTCTCCGGGCCGCGCGAGCGCATGGACGCCCAGGCGCGCATCGAGGCGTGGCGGGCGACGCTGGAGCGGGCGGGCCGCCCGGCGCCCCAGGTCGTCCCGGGCGACTGGAGCGCGGAGTCTGGCTACCAGGCGGGGCTGGAGCTGGCCGAGCGCCAGGGCGTGACGGCGGTGTTCGCCGCCAACGACCACATGGCGCTCGGGCTGCTGCGGGCCTTCAACGAGCGCGGGATCAGGGTGCCGGAGGACGTGAGCGTCGTCGGGTTCGACGACATTCCCGAGGCCGGATACCTGATCCCGCCACTGACCACGGTCAGGCCGGATCACGAGGAGGTGGGCCGGCGCTCGGTGGAGACGCTGCTGCGGCTGATCGACGGGCAGGACGACGACGCGGGCGAGAGCCAGGACGCGGGCGTGGCGGTGCCGTTCGTGGTCCCGACGCTGGTACGGCGCGCGAGCACCGCACCGGCGCCGTGACGACGGCTACTGGATGCCCTCCTTGACGAGCCTCCACTGCTGGCAGGCGCAGCCGGTGTCGCTCCACTGGTCGGCGACGGCGCCGTCGGCGGCGGAGTTCTGGTAGATCTCCAGGAGCTTGCCGCTGTTGGCGTTGGGCACCTTGGAGTAGCCGGAGTCGGCAGGGTCGAGCCGCCAGGTCTGGGTGGCGTGGCCGGTGAGTGCCCGCTGGACGGCCTGGGTGCCGTCGGCGGTCGAGGCCGAGGGGATCTCCAGCAGCTTGCCGCTGTTCTTGTTGGTGAAGGTGTAGGGGCCGCTCCCGGCGACGCGCCAGATCTGGGTGGGATGGTCGGTGTCGCCCCACTGCCCGGCGCCCGCGCCGTCGGTGGTCAGCGCCGAGAGGATCTCCAGGTACTTGCCGCTGCTCCGGTTCACCAGCTTGAACTCCCCGCCCACGGCCACGCCCGGCCGGTAGACGTCGATCGCGTCCAGCTCGGCGTACGTGCCGCTGTAGGTGAACCTGATCGTGTTCGTGCCCGCGTTCAGCGACCTGCTGAACTGCACCCAGCGGAACCGCCCCCAGTCCACGGTCGGCGGATAGGAGAGGGTGAAGGCGCTGCCGCCGTTGACGCTGACCGCGTGGCCGCTGGTCGCGCCGGTGCCGTTGTCGTAGCGGACGTTGATCGTGTACGTGCCCGCGGCGGGCACCTTGACGTCGAACTGCACGTAGCTGTCGGAGTAGTTGATGTTGCCGACCTTCGAGCCGTTGGAGGCGTCGGCGTGGGTGACGAGCGAGGTGTTGTTACGGGTGGCGCGTTCGGCCTCGTAGTGGTCGGCGTTGAGCGGGATGGTCCCGACGCGGATGTCGTTGTAGTGGGTCGTGGTGTTCTCGACGTTGGTCGCCTGGTACAGGGTCAGGCCGTCGGGGCTGGTGTCGAAGCCCTGCGCGAAGCCCGAGAAGAAGCCGCCCTGGGTGTCGGAGGCGTCGTAGGTGACCGCGTACGGCAGCCGCTCCCAGGGTCCCTGGCCGAGGTTGTAGTTGACGAAGAAGTCCTGGCCGCCGTTGATGTTCCCGGCGCTGTCCAGGCCCCACTTGGAGGCGACGACGACCATGCCGTTCGGGCCTCCGGCGGGCACCCAGCGGACGAACGGCGAGGAGCCCATGCCCCGCCCGTCGGCCAGTCTGATCGGGGTGCCGAGGCCGCTCGGCCAGGTCAGCCCGTCGTCGGAGATCTTGAAGTGGTTGACCGCGGTGTTGAGGCTCTGGCTGGGCCGGTTCACGACCTCGTAGGTGGCCAGGTACTTGCCGTTCGGGAGCCGGGTGACGGTGATCATGCCGGGGCGGTCGCTGCTGTTGCCGACGGCGGCCACGTTGGTGACGGGGCCCCAGGTCAGGCCGCCGTCGGTGGAGCGGCGGTAGACGACGGCCTGCAGGACGCCCGCCGACTTCTGGCGTTCGTCGGAGTAGTAGCAGACGAGGTTGCCGGAGGGGTCGAGGTTGAGCGAGGGCTCCCAGACGGTGCTGGTGGTGGAGGTGGGGCTCGGGTCGTAGACGGCGGGGCCGCCGGTGTCCACGGTGCTGTGGTAGGTCCAGGTGGCACCCTTGTTCGTGCTCTTGTACAGCACGATCCTGCTGCTGGAACGGTCGGCGGGCATGATCATCCCGGCGAGGACGACGGTCCCGGCGGCCAGGGAGCCGACCTGGCGCGGCAGCTCGTACAGGAAGGGCTGGGAGGTCAGGGTGAGCGAGGGGAAGGTCTGGCTGGGCACCACGTCCGACAGGTGCGTCCAGGTGGCGCCGCCGTCGGTGCTGCGGTAGATCGGGTAGACCTGCACGCCGTTCACGTAGACGAGCTGGTCGTAGGTGACGAGCAGGGTGCCGTCGCTCTTCAGCGAGATGATCTTCGCGTACGTGGTGCCCGCCGGGTCGAAGGAGTTTCCGGCGGGCGGTGAGTAGACCAGGGAACCGTTGCCGGTCGTCACCGCCTGGGCCGGGACGGCGGGGAGCAGCAGGGCGAGCAGGAGGAGGGCGAGCAGGGGTAAGCGCCTCATGGGGGGTCAGTCCTTTCGACGGCTCTTGAGGGCGGTCCAGGATTCGGCGGGCAGGTGCAGGACGATCCCGCCGTCGTCGTCGTTGACGTGCTGGGTGAAGGAGAGGGGCACGCCGCTGCCGCCCGCGGCGAGCGTCCAGGCGTCCTGGACGGCCAGCGTGCCGGGGCCGAGGTGGCGCAGCCGCACCCGCGCGGGCACGTCGCCGCGGTTGGTGATGAACAGGGCGAGTTCGCCGGAGTTCTCGTCGTACGTGGCGGCGGCGGCCACGGCGGGCACGTCGCCGTGGCGCACGGTCGCGATCTCCGGGGCGGACACCCGGGTGTGCAGGCTCACGCCGCGGGCGAGCTGGGCGGTGAGCGCGGCCGGGTAGAAGATCGTCTGCCGGCGGGCCGGGCCCCCGGGCTCGGTCAGGATCGGCGCGCTCACGTTGACCAGCAGCGACAGGCAGCCGATGCGGACGCGGTCGGCGTGGTTGAGCAGCGCCACCAGCAGGTCGCCGGTCACGACGGCGTCCAGCGGGGTGTAGACGTGCTCGGTGATCGGCACCGCCACGTCCGGTTCGCGGGTGGTCAGGTCCACGAAGGGGTCGCGGGTCCACACGTTCCACTCGTCGCAGGACAGGTTGACGCGCTTCCTGCGGCCCAGCCGGGCGCCGACCGCGTCGGCCGTGGCCACGACGTCGCCGATGAACGCCTCCAGCGCCGCGCCCGAGCCCAGGTACCCGGCCCGCTCCCCGTCGTTGAGGTAGTAGGCGTGCAGGGACAGGTAGTCGGCCACGTCGTAGGCCTGCTCCAGGACCTCCGCCTCCCAGTAGCCGAACGTCGGCATCTCCCGGTTGCTGCTCCCGCAGACCACCAGCTCGATCCCGGGATCGACGAGTTTCATGGCCTTTCCCGCCTCGCGGGCGAGCGCGCCGTACCGGGTGGCGCTGGTGTGGCCGATCTGCCACGGGCCGTCCATCTCGTTGCCGAGGCACCACAGCGGCACCCCGTACGGTTCGGCCCTGCCGTTGGCGCGGCGCAGGTCGGACCAGCGGGTGCCGGTCGGCCTGTTGCAGTACTCGACCAGGTCGGCGGCCTCCTGGATGCCGCGCGTGCCCAGGTTCACCGCCATCATCGGGCTCAGCCCGGTACGCGCGGCCCAGCCCAGGAACTCGTCGGTGCCGATCTCGTTCGGCTCGATCCCGCGCCAGGCGGGCTCGAACGTCCGCGGCCGCGAGGCCACCGGGCCGATGCCGTCCTCCCAGCGGTAGCCGGAGACGAAGTTGCCGCCGGGGTAGCGCACCAGCGTGACGCCGAGCTCGCGTACCAGGTCGGCGACGTCGGTGCGGAAGCCGTGCTCGTCGGCCGCGGGATGGCCGGGCTCGTAGATGCCGGTGTAGACGCATCGGCCCATGTGCTCGACGAACGACCCGAACAGGCGGCGGTCCAGAGGCCCGCGATGGAAGGAGGTGCTGAGCGTGATGGCAGCGGTGAGCAAGGACGGCTCCTGTCTATTTGCTGCTGCCGGCCAGCAGGCCCTTGATGAAATGGCGCTGGACCAGCAGGAAGACGACGACGGTGGGGACGGTGGCGATCGTGCAGGCGGCCATGAGCTGGCCCCACAGCTCGAAGCCGCTGGCGGTCTGGGCGCCGGTGACGTTCGTGGCGAGGTTGGCCAGCAGCACCGAGACGGTCTGCCTGCTCTCGTCGTTGACCGCCACGATCGGCCAGACGAGGTCGTTGTAGACGTTGAAGAAGGTCAGCACGGCCAGCGCCGCGAGCCCGGGCCGGATCACCGGCACCACCACCGACCAGAACGTCCGCAGCACCTTCGCGCCGTCGATGGCCGCGGCGTCCAGCAGCTCGTCCGGCACCTGGCTGATCACCTGGCGCATGTAGAAGACGCTGAAGGCGTCCACCGCGCCCGGCAGCACCAGGGCCTGGTAGGTGTTGATCCACCCGAGCTGCTTCATCTCCAGCAGCAGCGGGATGACCAGCGACAACACGGGCAGCATCAGCGTCAGCAGCACCAGGCCGAACAGCGCCTCCTTGAAGCGGAAGCCGTACTTGGCGAAGCCGTACCCGGCCAGCGGGCACAGGATCATCGTCAGCGCGCTCTTGGCCGCCACGACCAGGGCCGTGTTGCCCAGCGCCTGGCCGATCGGCACCACCTCGAACATGGCCGTGAAGTTGTCCAGGGTGAACGGCCCCGCGCCCAGCGGGTCGTTCAGGATGCTCGCCCCCGGCTTGAACGCCGAGACGACCATCCACCAGATCGGATAGAGGAAGACCACGACGGCCGCCGCCAGCAGCAGGTACCCGCCGCCGCGGCGCGCGAGCCTCACTTCGACTCCCTGAACAGGCGCACCGCCGCGACCGACAGCGCCAGCACCATGACGACCAGCAGGAACGTGTTGGCCGCCCCGGTGCCGAGGTCGGAGGCCCCGATGTGCTGGAACAGGTACAGCCCGCTGGTGGTGCTGCTGTTGTACGGCCCTCCGTCCGTCATCACGTACGGCTCCAGGAACATCTGCGAGATGCCCAGCGTCGAGATGACCACGAAGAACGCGATGGCGTGACGCATCAGCGGCACGGTGATCCTCCAGAAGGTGGTCAGCGGCCCGGCCCCGTCCAGCGCGGCGGCCTCGTAGACCTCGCCGGGGATGCCCTGGACGGCGGCCAGCATGACGATGAGCGCGAACCCGCTGGACTTCCAGAGCACCAGCAGCGCGATCGTCACCTTGGACCACTCCGTCGAGGTCAGCCACTCGACCGGCGGCAGGCCGACCAGCCCGAGCAGGTGGTTGACCACGCCGTAGTCCCGGTCGAAGATCAGGATGAACGCCTGGGCCATCGCCGCGAGCGGGGTCACGTACGGGATGATCACCGCCGTGCGCAGCAGCCCCTTGAAACGGAGCCCGGCCCGTGACAGCGCGCCCGCCGCGGCGATCGCGCCGACGGTCTGCAGCGGCACGATCAGCAGCCAGATGAGCCCCGTGTTGCCCAGCGCCGCCCAGAAGTCGGCGTTCGTCAGCAGGTAGGAGTAGTTGCCGAGGCCCGCCCACCGGAACGTCGCGCCGCCGTGCCAGTCCAGGAAGCTGAGCTGGAAGGCGTAGGAGAGCGGGTAGGCGGTGAAGGCCGCGAAGAACACCAGGAACGGGGAGACCAGCAGCAGGCCCCGCCATCCCGTACGCGGCCCGCGCCGGGCCCGGGGGACGCGGACGGCGGACGCCCGCCGCTCGGCCGTCAGTGTGGACACGGCCGCTCAGTTCCTGTCGATCAGGTTCTTCTTGATGTCGGCGGTGGACCGCGCTATCACGTCGTCCACCGACATCTTGCCGTCCATCAGGCGCTGGAGGTTGGCGCCCAGGTATTTGGCGGCCTGGCCGTACCAGGTGGGGGCGGTGTAGCCGGGCGGGATGTCCAGCGCCGCCCTGGTGCTGATCGCCCAGTTGTCCACGCCGCCGAGCTGCGGCAGCCTGTCCACCAGGGGCTTGGCCGGGTCGAGCGCCGACCTCACCGAGGGGACCACCGTGTTGAGCCCGGTCGGGTAGACCGCGTTCTTGGAGAACACCGTCCGGTAGCCCTCGGGCCGGTAGACGGCGAACTCGTAGAACAGCCAGGCCAGCTCGGGGTTCTTGGCCTTGCCGGGGATGACGAAGGAGCTGCCGCCCATCAGCCCGCTGCGCGCGCCGCCCGCCGACCAGGCGGGCAGGTTGGTCACGCGCCACTTGCCGGTCGTCTTCTTCAGCCCCGACTGCGGGATGAAGATGAACCACTGCGCCCACGGGACCAGCGAGATGACGCCCTCGTCGAGCATGGTGATCTGGGCGGTGCTCGCGAACTTCTGCCGCGCTCCCAGCCCCTCGTCCACGACCGTCTTGATCCAGGTCAGCGCGCGCCGCGAGGCCTCGCCGTCCAGCGTCAGGTTGCCGGAGGGATCCACCAGGCCGTGTCCCTGCTGCTGGTTCAGGAACATCGTGTACCACACCATGCCCAGCGTGTTGTCCTGCTCCAGCGGGATCGGCCGGGCCTGGGGATTCTTGTCCTTGATCGTACGGGCGGCGGCCAGCAGCTCGTCGTAGCCGGTCAGCGAGGCGGGATCGACGCCGGCCGCGGTCAGTACCTCCTCGTTGTAGTAGAGCAGGCCAGGGTCGGTGTCCCAGGGGACGCCGACCAGCCGGTTGTCGTGGGTGAGCACGTCGAGCTTGAACTGCACCGTGTCGGAGCGGTACTTGCTCATCAGCGCGGTCAGGTCGTACAGGTGGTCGGCGTGCTGGCCGAGCTGGTCGTCCTCCCAGAACGAGCCGTCCGGCAGGCCCGTGCCGCTGACCAGGGCCGGGGGGAGCTTGGTGGCGATGTCCACGCCTTTGAGGTTGACCTTGACGTTCGGGTACTCCTTGTTGAAGGCCGGGACCACCGTACGGAAGACCTTCAGCAGGTCGTCGTCGCGCATCCACAGGGTGACCTCGCCGCGGGCCTGCGCGGCCGACGGGGCGGCCGAGGATCCGAGCGTGGCGGGTTTGTCCGACTCCACGGGCACGCCGCAGGCGGCCAGCGTGCCGACCGCGGCCAGCCCTCCCAGCCCGCGCAGGACGTCACGGCGCGATGTTAGCGCTACCAGTTGAGACGAGCGGACCATGGTCTCTCCTTGGGTCCGGGAAGGTGCCGACGATACGAGGACGGCCGATCGCTCCGATTGTTAACGATGCCATTCTGATGCGTCAAGCATGGTTCTTCATGGAGAAATCCACGTTGTTATCGTTGCCATCGCTGACCCGGCCTTGTCGCGCGGGGAGATGGCGGCGCGTCCAGGCGGACCCGGCCGGCCGGGGCGCGGGGCCGGCTCGCCTCGCGGCCCGGCACGCCGGTCACCTCCTTCTGCTCGTGCCTCGGGGCGCTGTCCAAGCCGGCGAGCTGGACCCGGCAGGATGCCCTTTGGCCGTTGTCGCGGCAGGAAACCGGCCGCGAACACCGTCAACGGATTCCTCGTCGCCGCCTTCGGCGCGACCGAGCGGAAGCCCGCGCCCCCGGCTTCTACGCCGGGGACGGAACGCTGATCCACGCCGAAGTCGAAATCGGCGGCTCGTTGCTCATGGTCGCTGACCGTAAGGCCGACTGGCCGTTCACCCCGGCGCTGACCCAGGTGTACGTCGCCGACCCCGAGGAGACGATGCGCAGAGCGGTCGAACGCGGTGCTGGTGGCACTGGGTAGCTTGACCGGGGGACGAACCCCCATCAGACGGCCTCGGCCGTATCCCCGGCCGGGGACGGCCGGGGCGAGGTTTCACGCGGCGTGGTGTCGCCGGTCGTGGCCGGTGACGTGGCGGACTTCGGCGATCAGGCGCGTGACCAGGGGCTGGGGGGCGCGGTCGGGCCAGACGACGGCGAGGTCGAAGTGCTCGGCATCCGAGATCGGGATCCAGCGCAGGTTGCCGACGGACGTCAACGCGTGCAGCGGTTGCGGGGCGAGCCAGACGCCGCGGCCCCGGCCGACTTCCAGCAGGCAGTCCTCCACGCTGGGCACGAGCGGGCCGCGTGGCGCGGGGCCGCCGCCGGGCCGGGGGTCGGCGAGCCAGAACCGTTCCGCCTCCGGGGAGGTGAGGACGTCGGGACGGATGACCGGATCGTCGGCGAGGTCGGCGAGGGTCACGGCCGGGCGGTCGGCCAGGGGATGGCGGGTGGACACCACCACCACGCGGGGATCGCTGCGGACGACCGCGTGGTGCAGCCCGGTGCCGCCGATCGGCAGCCACATGAAAGCCACGTCCGCGCGCCCGTCGCCCAGCAGTTCGAGCTCGTGCCTGGGGGTCGGCACGCCGTTCAACGTCACCCGCAGACCGGGGACCGCCGCTTCGAGAGCGTCGGCCACCTCGACGGCGAACATGGAGGCGGCGGTGGGACAGCAGGCCAGGCGGAGGGTGCCGGCCTGCGCGCCGGCCACCGCACGCACGCGTTCGGCCAGGTGGGCGACGTCGTCGAGGAGGGTCGCGCCCGCTGTGGCGAGTTCCTCCCCGGCGGCGGTGAGCAGGACGCCGCGCGAGGTGCGTACCAGCAGGACGACGCCCAGGGAGCGTTCCAACTGCCGCACGTGCGTCGAGACCGCCTGCTGCGTCAGATGGAGCGCCGTCCCGGCCCGGGTCATGGACCGCTCCTTCGCCACCGCCAGGAACGAACGCAGGTGCCGAAGATCGATGTCGCTCATGGCGAAAACACTAGTCGCTCGGGGTGAAGGCACTGGTCGCTCGTGGAGGGCGCCGGCGGCCACAACGATCCGCGGTGGCGGGCCCAGTGCTTCGTTGTTTCCCCCAGCGGCGGTGCCGCGTCCAGAATCGTGCCGTCGGCCGCGACGTCGTGGCGCCGGGCCCGGGCCCGGGCCCGCGCGAGCAGTGCTGCCTCGCCTTCGCCGGCCCATGCCCTGGCGGTTGCGGGCGCCGCCTGCCCCAGGAGCCGTCGTCTTCAGGACCAACGTTGTGATGAGAGAGGTTCAGTGAGCACGATTGATCACCCCACCGCCGGGGCCGACCTGCTTCACCTCGTGGAGCGCCAGGCCGTGGTCGAGGTGTGCACGCGGATGGCGTGGCACGCCGACCGGCGCGAGTGGCAGGCGCTGGAGGCCGTGTTCGCCGATGAAGTGCGCTTGGACTACACCAGCCTGAACGGCGGCGAGCCGGCCGTGTTGTCGCCGGGGCAGATCGTGGACGCCTGGCGCCAGGTGCTGGGCGGGTTCGACGCCACCCAGCACCTGATCGCCAACCACCTGGTCACGCTGGAGGGCGACACGGCGGTGTGCACCGCTTCATTCCAGGCCACGCACCGGCTGACGGACCCGTTGGGGGCCTCGTTGTGGACGCTTGGCGGCTTCTACCGGTTCGACCTGATCCGCGCTGACGGCGGCTGGAGGATCAGCGGCGTCGTGATGACGGCGGCCTGGGCCGACGGCAACAAGGAGCTGATGGCGCTGGCGGCGCTCGCGGCGCGGTGATCCACCGGAACCCGCGCCGACCTCACCCGTACGACTGATCATTGAGAGAGGACCGTCAGTGACGACCCAGCACAGAGTCACCTTTCCCAGCGGTACGGCCACCCTGACCGGCAACCTGTTCCTGCCCGGCTCCGGGACCCCGGCTCCGGGGATCGTGGTGGCCGGAACCTGGACCAGCGTCAAGGAGCTGATGGCCGACAGGTACGCCGAACAACTGGCCGACCGCGGATACGCCGCCCTGTCGTTCGACTTCAGCGGCTTCGGCGAGTCCGGAGGCGAGCCGCGCGACGTGGAGGACCCCGCGCGCAAGGTTCGCGACATCCAGCAGGCGGTGACGTTCCTGGCCGCCCACCCGGCGATCGACGCCGGCCGGCTGGGCGCGCTGGGGATCTGCGCGGCGGCGATGTACATGGCCGACAACGCCGCCCACGATCCCCGCATCGGCTCCCTCGCGCTGGTCGCGCCGTGGCTGCACGACGCCGCCATCTGCGAGGCCGCCTACGGGGGCGCGGAGGCGGTCGCCGAGAGGATCGAGACCGCCCGGAGGGCGCGGGCCCGGTTCGCGGAGACCGGCGAGATCGACTACGTCCCGGTGGTCAGCACCACCGACGCGCGCGCGGCCATGCCGTACGACATCGACTTCTACCTCAACCCGGCCCGCGGCGGCATCCCGGCCTGGCCCAACCGGTTCGCCGTCATGGCCTGGGAGGACTGGCTCACCTACGACTCCATCGCCCTGGCCCCGAAGATCACCCAGCCCACCATGCTCGTGCACAGCGAGGACGCCGCCATCCCCGACGGCGCCCGCCGTTTCCACGCCGGGCTCGCCGGGCCCAGGGCGATCCTCTGGGCGGAGGGCAGCCAGTTCGACTTCTACGACCAGGAGCCACAGGTCACGCTCGCGGCGGACACCGCGGCCGCCCACTTCGGAAGGACCCTGCGATGATCCTCGTCACCGGGGCCACCGGAAACGTCGGTGGCGAGGTCGTCCGGGCCCTGCACCGGGCCGGAGCGCCGGTCCGCGCGCTGGTGCGCGCGCCCGCCGAGCTGCCGGTCGAGCAGGCCGTCGGCGATCTGGACCAGCCGGACTCGCTCGTGCCCGCACTCGACGGCGTCCGCGGGGTGTTCCTGCTGCCCGGCTACCGCGACATGCCGGGACTGCTGGCCCGGATGCGGCGGGCGGGCGTGGAACGGGTGGTGCTGCTGTCCAGCCTGGCCGCCGTCGCCGCCGACACCCGCAACGCCATCTCCGCGTTCATGATCCGTTCCGAGGCGGCGGTCCGCGAGTCCGGCCTGGCCTGGACGTTCCTGCGCCCGAACGCCTTCATGTCCAACGCCCTGCGCTGGCTGCCCCAACTACGCCAGGGCGACGTCGTCAAGGACGCCTTCGGCGACGTGCCCATCGCCTCCGTGGACCCCTACGACATCGCGGCCGTCGCCGTCCGGGCCCTGCTCGACCCCGGCCACGAGGAGCGCGTCCACGAGCTGAGCGGCCCGGAACGGCTCCTGCCCGCCCAGCGCCTGGCCGTCCTGGCCAAGGTGCTCCACCGCGATCTGCGTTTCCACGCCCTCACGGACGAGGAGGCCCGAGCCGACATGTCCGGACGTGTGCCGGAGGAGTACATCCAGGCGTTCTTCAGCTTCTACAGCGACGGGACCCTCGACGAGTCCCGGATCTACCCCACCGTGGAGAAGGTGACCGGGCGTCCGCCCCGCACGTTCGAAGAGTGGGCCGAGGCCCACGCGGACGAGTTCCGCTGAGCCTCCTCCTCCGTCCCGGCATCACGAAAGCTCCAGATGAACCAGAGACTGCGGCGCCTCCTGGCCGCGACCTCCGCCGCCGCGTGCCTGACCGCAGGGCCGGCGGGCTGCTCGAACGACGACAAGCCCGAGGCGCCCGGCGCGCGGACGGCGCAGCCGGGCCGCTTCGCCTCCCCAGGCCCCGGCTCCGTCAACACCTACTGGATCCGGGCGCCGGAGGGCCTGGTGCTCGTGGACACCCTGCGCACGCCGGCCGACGCCCGCAAGGCGGTGGCGGAGATCAGGAAGACCGGCGAACCGGTCGCCGCCATCCTGCTGACCCACTCCCATCCCGACCACGTGGGCGGCGCCGGCGCCTTCCACGAGGCCTTCCCCGAGGCGCCCATCCACGCGTCCAGGGCGACCGACAAGGCGATGCGGGAGGACAAGCGCGGCTTCTATCCCCTGGCCCGCTCGGCGAACGCCGCCTTTCCCGCCGACCTCACCTATGCCGACCGGACCTTCGAGGACGGCACGGCGTTGCGGGCCGGCGGCCTGCGCTTCGAGACCGCCACGTACACCGGGGGCGAGTCCGATGTCGCGACCGTCTACTACCGTCCCGACACCGGTGACCTGTTCTCCGGCGATCTGGCGACCAGCAAGGTCACACCCGCCCTGATCGAGGGCAACAGCTGCGGCTGGCTCCAGATCCTCGACCGGCTGGAGCGGCGCTTCGCCGGGGCCGGGACCCTGTACCCGGGGCACGGCGCCCCGGGCCCGGCCCGGGCGGTGATCGACGGCCAGCGCCGGTACCTGCAGCGATTCCGTGGCCTCGTTCGCCCCGCCGTCACCCCGGACTCGCCCCAGGGCAGAACGATCACCCCCGGCGAGCAGGAGTCGATCGTCAGCGAGCTGGACCGCGCCTACCCGGGCCATCCACCGGTCGCGGACCTCCCGACCATCGTGCAGGAGAACATCAAGGCCGTCGGGCGGGAGCTGTCCGCCGAAGATCCCGCGAAAGTCCCCGCCGCCTGCTCAGACAAGCCGCGGGAAGGCACGCTGACGGCGCCGGTGAGGGCCTACGTCGACGCGGTCAACGGCGGGAATCTCGACGCGTTGACGGAATCGTTCGCCCCGGACGCGCAGGTCATCGACGTCGGACGGCGCATCCAGGGCCGCGCCGCGATCCGCGCCTGGGCCGCGGGCGAGGTCATCGGCGGCACGCTGACCGTCCTCAGGGTCGTCGAGAGCCGGCCCGGTCACCAGCGCCTCCTGGTCCGCTTCGCCCCCGGCGGCACGGGCGGGTTCGCGGCCTACTACACCTTCACCGTGAACGGCGCGTCCATCACCAGGGCCGAGCTGGCCTACGCCGACTGACCGCTCGTGCGGCCCCTGGGCTCCGGTCGTCCTGCCCGCGGCTCGTGGCCGCTCACTGGCGTCGCAGCCGGATGGACGAAAGGAGCGCCGGGTCCAGTCCGGCGCCCCGGGTCGAGGTGACGGGGGCCATGAACCACGGCTGCCCGGGGCCGAGCAGCGGCGAGTGGACGGGGACGAAGCCCTGGTCCGACAGGGCGATCGCGAAGTCGGTCGACAGGTGCCCGTCGGCGTCCACGGCCGCGGTGGCGTGCCACGGCAGCACGCAGGCCCCGCCGAGCCAGGCGAAGCCCAGGTTGCCCGGCCGGGGATTGGGGGTCAGCCGGACGCGGCCGGGGAAGAACAGCGCCTCGTCGCAGCCGACCTCGCTGTCGGCCTGGGTCACCGCCAGGTAGCGGATGGTCACGCTCCAGGTGGTGGCCAGCAGGGCCCGCCGGCCCCGCCGCACCTCCGGACCGGCCTCGGGATCGGTGACGTCGAAGACGTCGGCGTACAGGCGGGCGGCCCAGGAACGTGGGGGGAGGCCCGGGGGCGCCGGCGGGAGCCCGACGCTGGAGAGCAGCGAGCGGAACAGCGGCGCGAACCGGATCGTGGCGTTGCCGTCAGCGCGTCCGCGCAGCAGGCCGCGGCAGGCCGCGTCGGCTCGCGCGAGCGCTTCGAGCGGTGCCGTGGTGACGTCGAGTGCGGCCAGTTCGGCCGCGAGCGACCGCGCGTACCGCTCGACGAGGTGCGCGTGCCGCCGCAGCGGGCCCGGGCCCAGGTGCTCCCGAGCCACCTCGCTGAGGTTCGCGATCCGGATCAGGTCGCGGCCCCCGATCAGGCCGAGGTACTCGTCGAGCTTGTCGTGATAGCCGCGCAGCAGCGCCTCGGGCCGGGGGCGGAAGTGGTCACCGTCGGTGAGCACGATGATGTCGGCGCCCGGCGGGTGGACGCCTTCGACGGCCCGTGCCAGCTCCCTGAGCCTGACCAGCGCGCCCAGCTCGCTGAGATCCGGCAGGCGTCCCGAGGTCTTGAGGCCGTTGTAGTGCAACTTGAGCGGGAAGCCCAGGGTGACCACCCGCACGGGCGCGCCCCGTTCGACGAAGTCCCGCAGCAGCGGGCCGGCCGTGCGCAGGGAGAAGTACTCCGACGGGCCCTTGCGGAACTGCTTGCGGGTCAGGACGTGGTGGATGCGGCTGACGGCCGTCTCGGTCGCGGCGGCGCCGGTCGCGGTGCCGGTCGCGGCGGGGAAGCGCCGTAACGCCGTCTCGCTGGTGCGGGCCGCGGCCGCGTCGGCGGCGGCGACCAGCCGGTCCACCACCTCCAGGGACTCGCGCGTGGTCAGGTGGACGGCGTGATGGCGGGCGGGCTCGTGCACGGTCATGTCGGCCAGGGGCAGCTTGAGGAGGGAACGGGCGTGCGACAGCCTCGGCGGCCTGCGCGGCGGCGCGGTCAGCCCGGTGTCGGGGGTGAGCTCGAAACCGTGGACGACCGGGGCGCCGTCGCCAGGCGTCTCGGCCTCGGGGGCGAAGCCCGGCAGCCTCACGGCGACGACGAGGGCCGACGGGAAGTCCTTGGCCATGGCCCGCCGGTTCAGCAGCAGGTCGTCGAAGATCGCGACGACGTCGAGCCGCCGCAGGGTGCGCAGGTTCTCCGCCTTCAGCTCGTGTACCGGGCGTACCCGGTCGTCGGGGAGCATGAGGAGGTGCGGACGGTGGACGCCGGCTCGCGCCAGCGCGTACTCCGTCTGCGTGCGGACGCGGTCACGCCGCCCGGTGTTGAACACCACGCGTCCGCCCAGCTCGTTGACGCGGGTCACGAACCGCGACAACCCGGGAACCGGGGTGTCCTGGCGCAGGCCCTCCCACGGACGGTACAGGTGCGTGCGGAACTCCTCGAACAGCCGGTGCCAGGCCACCCGGGGATAGCGTGCTTCGAGATCGTGCCGGGCCAGGAAGGAGGCCCAGCTCGGCCCCTGGTCGGTGGGCAGGATCCGGAGGCGTTCCGGCTCGGCGAACTCCCCGATGCCCCCGGGCGCTCCAGGCCGTGGAGCGGCGAGGGCGCGCAGGGCCTTCAGCGCGCGTTCGCGCGGGTCCAGCGCGCACAGGTCGACGTCCAGGACGACCGCCGGCTGCCGTACGCGGGGATCCGCGTGGCGGGCACGGGCCTGCCTGCCGACCCGGTCGAGCACCTCGCGCAGGACGTCGTCCTGCTCCCGGGTGACGCCGTGGGCGAGGTCGTGCCGCAGCAGGGCGACGGTACGGGGGCGCAGGAACCGCAGGTCCCGCGCGATCGTCCCGTCCACGGCGGCGCGGGCGTCGCCGGCGTCGAGCCCCTGCCGTACGGCGAACCGTTCGGTCATGCGGTGCAGGTCGGACCGGAGCCGCCCGAACGCCCGCCGGGCCCGCTCGGCGGAGGCGCTCTCGGCGCCGGCGAGGACCACGCGCCCGGTGGCGCGGCCGTCGGCGGCGATCTCGTGGCCCAGCCGCGGGCACAGGCCGTACCGGTCCAGCATGACGCGGAACACGCGTACCGGCGGATGGACGAGGTGGGTGAGGAAGGGGGCCAGAGAGCCGTCCCCCGGCGGCGACACGTGTGACACGTGCCAGGCGCTTTCCGCACGACCGGGTCGCGCGTCTCCCGGCACGCAGTAGAGCCGCAACATGGGATCGGCCTCGATCAGTTCGGCCAGTCCTCCGGTGTCGCGGTGCGGTGCTTCTTCGGGAATGGCATGACATTCGGGTGCGTCGTGGAGCACTCGGAGCCTCCGGAGTGGGAATGCGGAGCGGTAGCGGCCGTCTGGATGTGCCGGGCTTCGCCATACGCGCCGGGCAGGCGCGCGCGAATGGCCGCCGAAAGCCGATGCGTCCCGGAGCGCCGGGGTGAAGGCGCTCGGAGATGGCGGTCTCGTCGGCGCCCGAAAGCCTCGTCGAGGAGAGGATGTCCGCGCTCTTCGTAGCCTGACGGAGTGCGGCACCGTTTTTGGTGCGATTGCTGCCAATGTCCGCGCGATTACCGCCAACCTCGACAGGGCCGGAAGTAACGGTTTACCGTGCTACGTCAACGGCCGCCAGGACAATGATCGGACATTCGCCGGACATTCGCCGGACATGTGGCTCGACGGGCGGGAAAGTTGGCAGTAAATGACCGGTTAATGTCCGCCGATGTCCTGTTTCCTCCCTGATCCAGGAGGCAGACTGCTAGGGCGCGCCGAGCGGCCGCCCTTCAGGCGACGAGGAGGACTTATGAAGATCATTTTCTCCGAATGTGCTCCGAACTATGCCGCGTACGTCTTCCCGTACCAGGTCTGGGCGTTTCTGGAGGACGGCGAGCAGGCCGGTGTCGCCTATGAGAGTGGTTTCCTGCCGGGCGCGCTCGACCTGTCGAGGTTCTATCTGACGAGAAGTGTCCGCGTCGATCTGGAGAAATATACGGCCACCGGCCGCGTCCGCTATGTCGAGCGCCGTTGTGCCGGCATCGACGGCGAACTGCTGGATCGCCGGGATTTCCGGTGGTCGCCCGCATGGAGGAGCCTGGCCGACGAATACTTCGACCGGCAGAAGGTCAACGCGGACTACCGCAGAAAACGGTTCGGGGAAATGCTGGATTCGCCCTTCGCCACGCACGTGCTGACCTTCACCGACACGCGTGACGGCTCGCCCGCCGGGCTCGTCCCCGTCTTCGTCGGGCACGGCCTGGCCCAGTACGGCATCCCCGTCTACGACGCGCGGTACCGGGACCGGAGCATCGGCAACTACATGATGAGCAGCGCGTTGCGGGAGTTCCAGAGCCGCGGGCTCCGATATTGCTACCTCGGTTCCTGCTACACCGCCGGCGACCTGTACAAGACCCGCTTCGTCGGCGTCGAGATCTTCAACGGCCGCGCCTGGTCGGCGGACCGCGACGAACTCCATTTCCTCCTCGACCACCAGGACCGGCTCGCCGGCACGCACATCCTTGAGTACCGGCCGTACGTGGACGCCTTCTGCGACGCGGACGTCGCCTCCCTGCGCTCCGGTGCCGTCGGCCGCTTCACGGCCGCGTAGCAGGACGGAGGGAAGCCATGCGCATCGCGATGATCGGCGGCGGCGCGACAGCGGTCAGCCTGCTGGACAGCCTGCTCGCCCAGGCCGGGGACGGCGACGCCGCCCTTGACATCCGCGTCTACGAGCCCGCCCACCTCGGTCACGGCGGCGCGTTCGCGGACGACCTGGACTGCGCCCTGATCAACCTGCCGAACGGGCTGATGTCCATCCGCGACCATCAGCGCGACCACTTCCTGGCCTGGCTGCGGGCCCGCCCCGGCGGCCCGGAGCCGCGGGGGGACGACTTCGCCCCCCGCCGGGTCTTCGGGCTGTACCTCCGCGAGCATTTCGCGGCCTGCCGGGAGGCGGCCCGCGAACGCGGATGGCGCGTCACCGTCCACCCGGAGACCGTGCTGGACGTGGCCAGGACCCGCGACGGTGACTACGCCGTGACGTCGGACCGGGCCACGCGGACCTACTCGCACGTGGTGCTCGGCGTGGGCCCGGGAGGGCCGGCGGATCCGTACCGGCTGGCCGGGTCGCCGGGGTTCGTCGCCGACCCGTATCCCCTCAAGCACCGGCTGGCGGAGGTCGCCCCGGACGATCCCGTGCTGGTCATCGGCACCGGGCTCACCGCGGTGGACACCGTGGTGGCGCTCCTCGCGGCAGGGCACCGCGCGCCCGTCACCATGGTGTCGCGGAGGGGCGTCCTGCCCGAGGTGCTGGCACCGGCGAGGGACCGGCCCTTCGGCCTCGACCCGGAGCGCGTCGAGAAGCGCAAGGACCGCGACGGCCGGCTCACGCGCCAGGCGATCCGGGACCTCCTGCACGAGGAGCTGACGGCCGCCGGGTTCGACGCGCGGGCCCAGACCGACTGGTACCGGCGCGACCGGCCCGCGGCCGCGTACCTGCGTCACCAGCTGACGTACCCCGAGGCGAACGCCGTGCAGTCCCTTTTCCTGAGCATCCCGGCACCTCTGGGCCGGATGATCCGCGCCGCCCTCCGGGACGAGGACGTCGCCCTGATGCTGAACGACTACAAGCCACGGCTGCGGAGCCTGCAGTGTCCGATGCCGCCCCGGACCGCCCGGACGCTGCTGTCCGCCATGGAGTCGGGCCGGCTCGCCGTGATCCCGGGCGTGCGGGAGGTCCGCGCAGGCCGCAGCCGCTTCACCGCCCTGGCGGGAGACCGGGTCGTGACGGCGCGCGTGGCCGTCGACGCCACCCGTGCCGCCCCCGCCCGCTCGCGGGGGCGGCAGGGCCGGCTGGTCGCCGCGCTCGACCGGAACGGGCTGGCGTCGTGGAACGCGTACGGCGGGCTCAGGACCGATCCCGCCACGGCCCGGCTCCGCCCCGCCGGCGACGCCCGGCCCCTCGACGTCTTCGCCGTCGGCGAGCTGGCCGCCGGCGACATCTACTACGCCAGCAGCCTTCCCGCGGTCAACCGGGGAGCGGACACGGTGGCGGCGGAGCTGCTGGCGGCCGCGACCCCGGCAGGTGAGCCCTACAGGTGAGCCCTGCAGATGAGCCCTGCAGATGAGCCCTACAGATGAGGACGAGATGACAGACAGAACCGCAGAGACCTCCCTCGACCGGGTGGTCGCCGAGGAGTGGGCCGCGGCCCTGTCCACCTCCTCAGGGCCCACAGCACCTGACGAGGAGCCGACGGCCGACGCGGACTTCTTCCTGGCCGGCGGCAACTCCTTACAAGCAGCCAGGCTGCTGGCGGGCCTGGAGGCCCGCCTCGGCGCGCGCATCGCCCTGCGCTCCTTCATGGCCGACCCACGGCTCGGCACGCTGCGGGAGGAGTGCGAGCGGGCCCTGCGGCCCGCCCCGGCGGGGGACGACTCCGACCACGCGCACGGCGCATGAACGACCCCGGAATCGACGCCCTGGTGGGAGAGCGGCTCGACCTCCTGCACCGGCTCGCGACCGCCTGGCGGGTCCCCGGATTCAGCCTGGCCGTCACGCGCGGCGCCGGTTCGGCGACCTACGCCTGGGGGATGCGCGACACCGGGCGGAGCCTGCCGATGACCGTTTCGACCCGGGTGCCCCTCGGGTCGCTGTCGAAGGCGCTGATCGCCGCCGTGGCCGCCCAGCGGGTGGCCGAGCAGGTCACCGGCTGGTCCTCGCCGGCGGGCTCGTTCCTGCCGGCCGGCCATCGAGACGTCTCCCTGGCCCACATGTTGTCGCACTCGTCGGGAATGCCGTCGTACGACCTCCTCCTGCACTACGGACCGGACGACACCAGGGCGGCGCTGCTGGACCGCCTCGCGCATCTGGCCGGCGCGCGCGAGCCCGGCACCGCCTACCTGTACAGCAACATCATGTACATCGCCGCCTGCGGTGTCCTGGAGAGCCTCACGGGCGTCCCCTGGGAGGAGCAGTACCAGGCACTGCTGCGGGCGATCGGCGTCAAGGGACACCCGCTCGGCGCCGCCGGCGGCGCCGTGGCCGCGCCACACCTGTGGGACGAGGAACGGGGCGCCTTCGTCGCCGGGGAGAACGAGCGGATCCCCCCGCTCGCCCAGCCCATCGCGGGCCTGACGTGCGACAGCCTGGAGATGGTCGCCGTCATGCGGCTGCACCTGTTCGGAACAGGCGGATCGGCGCCCCTGCTCGGCGAGGACGCCCTCGCCGAGCTGCGCCGCAGCCGGATCCGCGTGCCCGACGTCGGCTACCCGGCGAGCGCCACGGTGACGGGCTACGGACTGGGATGGGTGACCGGCCTGCTCCAGGGGCACGAGCTGCTCGTCCACGCGGGCAACGTCGGCGACACCCGCGGCATGACGGCGCTGCTCCCGACGCTGGGCGTCGGGGTGTCGCTGCTGTGCAACACCGATTGCCGCCACTCCCCGACGCACCCCGAATGTTGTTTCCCCTGCGCCGTGGTGTTCCGGGTCATCGACTGGCTGTGCGGCACGACCTCGATGCCTGCCGGGGAGCCGGCCCCGCCACCGGCCCCGCGAGCCGGCGCCGCACCGGCGGTCCGGCCCGTGCACGCGGCCGCGGAGGGCGATCTGGCCGGCGCGTACGCCCATCCCGGCTTCGGGACGATGACCGTGGCACGCACGGACGACGACCACCTCGCCCTCCGTTACGGACGGTTCGGCGGCCTGCTGACGAGGCCACGCCCCGACACGCTCTGCGCCTTCTCCCACGGCGGTGACGGGCCCGTGGTGCAGGTGCGCCGGGCGGGACGGTCTCTGCTGGCCCGCATGGACCCGAGCGTGCCGAGCTTCACGTTCACGCCGGAATGAGGGACAGCGGCCCAGGAGCAAGGGGAGCCTGTGAGAATCATTCGCGCCGTCGTGGGATTCGTGATCCCCCCGGGAGGCAGCCCGTGGCTGCTCACCGTGCGGGCGCTGACGTACGCGATCGGGTCGGGGGCGTACCTGGCGATCAGCACCGTCTTCTTCACCCGCCACGTCGGGCTGTCGGCGACCGAGGTGGGCCTGGGTCTGTCCCTGCGGGCCGCGGTCGGCCTGCTGGCCGGCGTCCCGCTCGGCCGGGTGACGGACCGCGTGGGCGGGCTGCGGGCGTGGCTGGCCGGCTCCCTCGCCCAGGCCCTGCTCTTCGCCGCCCTCCCGCAGGTGAGCGGCATGACCGCCTTCCTGGCCGCCATGGCCTTCCTGGGGGGCGCGGGAACCCTGAGCGTCGTCGGGCGGGCCAGGTACGTCGGTGACATCGTCGCCGGCGACCGGCGGGTGGGGGTGTCGGCGTTCCTGCGGACCCTGCAGAACGTCGGGCTCGCCGCCGGAACGGGCATCGCCGGCCTGGCGCTGGCCGCGGACACGCCCGCCGCGTACGTGGCGGTCATGTACCTCAACGCCGGGATACTGGCGGTGGAAGTGCTGCTCCTGGCGCTGTTCGGCGGAACGGCGGAGAGACCTCCGGCAGCGGGGCCCTCGCGGGCACGCCGGCCTCTGGCGATCCGCGACCTCCCCTTCCTCGCGCTGGCGTTCGTCAACGGGATCCTCTCGCTCAACGAGCCGATCCTGTTCGTCGTCCTGCCGCTCTGGATGGTGCAGCGAACGGACGCGCCGCAGGTCCTCATCGCCGTCACGCTCGTCGCCAACATGGCGATGACGGTGCTCCTCCAGGTACGCGTCAGCAGGGGAGCCGAGGAGGTGATCGGTGCCGCGCGGGCGCAGCGGCACGCCGGGTGCTGGCTCGCCGCCGCGTGCCTGGCCTTCTGGGCGGCCGGCGCCGGCTCCGGTCCCTGGACCGTCGGGATCCTGCTGGCCGGGCTGGTGATGCTCACCCTCGGCGAGCTGCGCGCCTCCGCGGCGGGGTGGGGCCAGAGTTACGGGCTGGCCCCGGAGAGCATGCGCGCCGAGTACCTGGCCGTCTACGACCTCGGCCCGAAGGCCACCTGGATCGCCGGCCCGGCCGGCGTGGTCGCCGTCGTCCTGCTGCCCGGCGGCTGGCTGGCCGTGGCGGCCCTCTTCCTGGCGGCCGCCGCGCTGAGCGTCCCGGTATCGAGGTGGGCGATGAACACGCCGAGGCTGACGGCCGAGACCCCGACCTCCTGAAACCCCCGACCCGAAGGAGCCGCCCGACATGCCCTCACAGGACCCAGGCCCGCCGTGCGTGATGACGCTGGACTTCCCGGGACCGCAGTCGCGGCACCGGGTGCGCCGGCTGGGGCTCGAAGCGACCGGCGCGGACGTGATCCACCTGCTCGACACCGCCAGGCCGCGGGAGCTGACGGCCGGCGCCTACGCGCGTGCCCTGCTGCGATCCGCCGAGCCGGCCGGGAGCCGCGTGACCGCGATCGTGACCTACTGCGCCGCGGCGCCCATCGCCCGGGAGCTCGCCCGGCTCCTGGGCGGCGCGGGACGGGGCGAGCCACGCCTGTACGCGATCAACCCCGAGGAGAGCAGCATGGGCCTGGCCGTCGAAACGCTGCGGTCGTTCCTGAGCGCGGCCGGGCACGACGGACCCGTGGCGTCACCGCTGACCAGGACGGCGATCGACGGCGCCGCCGACGCGCTGCTCCGCGCCCACCTGGCGGCCGGTGGGCAGGCGGCGCCCGAGGTGCTGCGGATGGCCGGGGAACTGGCCGCCGCGCAGGCGGACTGGGTGAGCTACCTGGCCGCCGCCGGTGACGAGAGCGCGCCTCCCACCGGCGCCGGGGAGGTGCACATCACGTCCGGGGACCATGCGTGCCCGCCGTCCTGCGTCGCCGGTCACGTGGTGATCGGTGCTTCCACGGCGGAGCTGTTCGCCGATCGCGAGCTCGTGGCCGCCCTGCTGAAGGAGGCGACGTGACCCACGCGCCCGGCCACCCGGTGACCGGGGACGAGGTGACGGCCGCGTACCTGGAGCGGTGCCGCCGATCACCGGAGCTGCTCCGGGCCGCCGGCGCCCTTGAGGGGGAGTCGGTCTTCGTCCGCAGGCCGCTCGGCCGCCCGCTCTTCCGGCCCCACGGCGCCCTGGACCGGCTCGGCGACGACCTGACCGGCCTCTTCAAGCTGCTCGGCACGCTGCCGGAGCGGTGTTTCGGGGGCGCGGCGTCCTTCCTCGCCGCCCAGGGGCAGCCTTCACGCCGTGCGGAGATCATCCGCCGGGGGAGCGTGGGCGGGATCGAGCCCTACGGCCGCGCCGACGCGATCGCCCAGGACGGGTCCTTCCGGGTCATCGAGTTCAACGTCGGCAGCGACATCGGCGGCGTGGAGTCGGCCCACGTCAACCGGCTGCTCCTGGGGCAGGACGCGTTCGGCCGCTTCGCCGGCGAGCACGGGCTCCGTTACCAGGACACGGCCGGGACCCTGGCCGGTGCCCTGCGCGCCCTCTCCTCCTCGGTGGTCGGGACCGACGACCCCGTCGTGGGGCTCATCGAGGAGACGGGCAGCGGCGGAACCTGCGGGCAGGTCGTCGGCTCCCTGCGGGGCCACGGGCTGCGCGTGGAATGGGGCGAGCTCGACCAGCTCTCCATCGTCAACGGCAAGGTGACGTTGCGCGGCTCGCAGCCGCTGGACGTCGTCCTGCGCTTCTTCTTCGCCGATCACCTGCTGCACGAGCCGGACGGGCCCGCCCTCATCGACGGCCTCGCGCAAGCTCACCGATACGGCCGGACGGCCCTGTTCACGTCCCTGGATTCGGAGCTCATCAGCAACAAGGCCGTCATGGGGCTGCTGCACCACGACATCGTGCGCTCCGCCCTGACCGCCGAGGAGCGCTCGCTGGTCGACCGCCTCGTCCCCCCGACGAGGCTGCTGGGCGAGGACTTCACCATCGTCCGCGCGGCGCACCGGCGCGCGCTCGTCGACGAGTGCCTGGCGCGCAGGGAGGAGCTGGTCCTCAAACCGGCCTTCGGCAACAACAGCGTGGGCGTGCTCCCGGGCGCCCTGACCAGCCCCGAGGAGTGGCGGTCGCTGCTGGGCTCGCCGAAGCTGAACGGCTACGTCGTGCAGGAGCGGGTGGCGGGGGAGAAGGAGATCGTGCTCGATCCCGGCACGGGAGCGCCCGTCGCATGGGATGTCAACTGGGGGGTCTTCGTCTCGGGCACCGGCTTTGCCGGGGCTTTCGCCCGCGCGCTCGACGACGCCGGCGGAAGGGAGGTCATCGGCGGCTCCGAGAGGACCAGATACGGCGTCGTCTTCACGTATTAAGCGCAATCAAGGAGATGGAGAATGATGACCAGCGACGAACCGCTCGCCCTGTCGCCGATCCAGCACGGCACCCTCTTCCACGCCATCCAGCGGAACGGCACCTACCTGGACCAGCTCCTGCTGACGCTGCGCGACCCCCTCGACCCGGACAGGCTCCGCCGGGCGTGGCGGGCGGCCGCCGAGCGGCACGAGATCCTCAGGATGTCCTTCGACTGGACGAGCGACGCCGTCGCGCGGCAACGGCCCCGGCCGGGCGCCGCGCCACCGGTGGACGTGCTGGACGGCCCCGTCGAGGACGTGGACGGGTGGCTGGCCGGCGAGCGCGACAGGGGCTTCGAGCTCACCGAGGCGCCACTCGTCCGGGTGACCCTCGCGCGCTCCGCGGACGGCGCCAGGATGATGCTCGTGCAGTACTCGAACCTGGTCATGGACCTGCGCTCGCTCAAGCACATCCTGGGCGAGGTGGCACGCGAGTACGCGGGCGGGGCCGTGCCCCGCCCGGCGGCCAGGAGCTACCGCGAGTACGTGGACTGGTGGCAGGACCAGGGCGGCGGCGGCCCCGAGGACGTGACCTTCTGGCGGGAGCTGCTCGCCGGCCACGAACCGCCCGGCCTCGGCGCGATCGCCCGGCCGGAGCCGGCCGCTCCCGGGGCAGGCCCCGGCGTGCTGGAGATCCCGGCGGCGGACCTCCTCGCGCGGCTCGACCGGATCGCGGCCGCCTGCGGCGTCACCCGCGCCACGGTCCTGCAGGGCGCCTGGCATCTGCTGCTGGGCAGGTACACCGGCAGCCGCGACGTGGTCGTCGGCAGCTCGGACGTGCACCGCCCGCTGGGGGACGCCTACGCGAGGGCCGCGCCCGGGCCGATGACGCTCACCCTTCCGGTACGGCAGCGGATCAGCCAGGACGACCCGGTGGACGGATGGCTGCGCGCCTACGAGGCGGCCCGGCAGGAGTCGTGGCGCCATGCCGGCCTGCCGCTGCCGGAGATCCAGCGGCTCTGCCCCGGCATCGGCCGCAACGAGCTCATCCAGAGCGCCGTGGTCTTCGAGGAGCTGCGGGCCGCCGACCTGGCGGCGGGTCTCGGGGTCATCGACGTCCGGTACGAAACCCGTCCGCACTTCCCGCTCACCCTCGTCGCGCGCGACGGCGCGGAGTTCCGGCTGCGCCTGGTCCACCGCCCGGGCATGTTCGCCGCCACGACGACACGGCGGCTGCTGGCCCATCTGGGCACCATGATCGAGCAGATGGCGGTGGATCCGTCCCGGCCGATCGGCTCGATCGACATCCTCCCCGAGGCCGAGCGCGAGGAGATCCTCGGGTGGGGGCGAGGGCCGGAGCCGGTCCTGCCCGCGCCCACCATCCACGAAGCGGTCCGCCTCGGCCTCGCCGGGTCCCCCGAGCGCGCCGCGGTGCTGGACGGGGGCGGGCGGATCAGCCGCGAGGAGCTCGAAAGGCGGTCCAACCAGCTCGCCCACCATCTCATCGAGCTGGGCGCGCGCCACGGCGACTCGGTCGGTGTCCTGGTGAGGCGTTCCCGGGAGCTGCCCGTCATCCTGCTGGCGATCATGAAGTGCGGAGCGGCCTTCGTGCCGTTCGACGCGGGTTTCCCCGACCAGCGCCTGCGGATGATGGTCGCCGACTCCGGCATCAAGCTCGTCGTCAGCGACAGCGCTCACTGGGGGCGCTTCACCGACATCGCCGATGTGGCCGTCGTCTACGTGGACCGCGACAAGGAGGTCATCTCCACTCGCGGGACGGAGCCGCCCGCCGTCCCCGTGCGGAGCACCGACCTGGCCTACATCATCTACACCTCGGGCTCCACCGGGCGGCCCAAGGGCGTGGAGGTGATGCACCGGGGGGCGATCGCCCTGCTCCAGGACCTGGGGGAGCGGATCGGCCTCGGCACCGGCACCCTGTGGGCGGCGGGGGCCAGCTACGCCAGCGACCTGTGCGTCGTCGACCTGTTCATGCCCCTTCTCTTCGGCGGGCGGCTCACCGTGCTCGCCGATGACGTCGTCACCGACGGCGTCCGGCTGGGTGAGGAGCTGACCCGCGCCGGGGCGAGCCACTTCCAGGCGACCCCCAGCGGCTGGCGGTTGCTCATGGAGGCGGGCTGGAGCGCGTCCGGCTCCCTGGCGGGGCTCACCGGCGGGGAGAGCCTGCCCGACGACCTGGCCGACGAGCTCGCGCGGGCCGGGGTGCGGCCCCTCTGGAACGTCTACGGTCCCACCGAGGCCAGCGTGTGGGCCACGATCGAACCGGTGGGCGCCACCAGGCCCGTACCCATCGGGCGCAGGGTCGGCGCCGCCGACCTGTACGTGCTGGACGACATGGACCAGCCGTCGCCGGTCGGCGTCCCGGGAGAGCTGTGCATCGGCGGGACCGCCCTGGCGCGCGGCTATCGCAACCTGCCCGACCTGACCCGGACCCGTTTCCGCGCGCATCGCCTGGCGGCCGGCCCCGAGAGCCGCCTCTACTGGACGGGCGACCGCGCCCGCTGGCTCCCCGACGGCAGGCTCGAATTCCTCGGCCGTGACGACGGGCAGGTGAAAGTCCGCGGTTACCGGATCGAGCTGGGGGAGGTCGAGGCGGCGCTCCGGAGGCATCCGGGAGTGAGCGACGTCGCCGTGCTGGTGAGCGAGAACCCGGGGCACCGGAGGTCGCTGACCGCGTACGTCGTCGGCGAGGGCGATCACCGCCCGGAGGCCGGGGACCTGCGCGCGTTCCTCCTGGACCGGCTGGCCCCCTACATGGTCCCCGACCGCTACGTGCACATCGACGCCATGCCGCTGACGCACAACGCGAAACGCGACTCGCGCGCTCTGGAGGCGTACGGCGCGGCGGCCGAGCGCGCGAACGGCGAGGTCGAGATGCCGGGGACGCCGCTGGAGCGGCAGGTGGCGCAGCTGGTGGAGGACGTCCTCCACGTGCGGGGGATAGGCCGCCTCGAAGACCTCGGCCACTACGGGATGAGGTCGCTGGAGTCGATGCGCATCGCCGCCCGGATCGCCCAGACCTGGCCGGTCACCATCACCGTGCAGACCGTTCTCGGCAACCCGACGATCGCCGACGTCACGTCGGCCGTCCAGGCGTCGATGAGGTGATCACCCGCGCCAGGAGGCCGTGCCCGCGGGAGCGGCGCACGGGCAGGACCGCCGGGCTCCCCGGCGGCCCGGGACGGGCGGTGGTCCGGGATGGGCGGTGGTCCGGGATGGGCGATGGCCCGGGACGGGCGATGGCCCGGGACGGGCGGCGGTCCGGGACGGTGATCCCGGTCAGCCGGTGGGGGTGCCGAACCAGCGCGGCAGCACGCCGGTCAGCTCCGCCTGGTCCTCGCCGGCCCAGGCCACGTGGCCGTCGGGGCGGAGCAGCACGGCGGGCACGTCCAGCTCGGCGCCGGTGCCGGTGACGTGGTCCACGCGATCCGCCCAGCCCTCGGCCGAGAGCCGCCCGGTCCCGTCGAGCAGCAGGCCGCGGCCGGAGCGCGTCAGCTCGTAGAGGCGGCCGCGCTCCAGCCCGACGTCCCTCAGCCGCCGCCCCACCAGCTCGGAGCCGCCGCCGAGGTCGTAGCGGACGCCGATGGCGGTGACCTGCTCGATGAGGTACGTGCTCACCTCGTCGAACTCCATGAGCCGCGCCAGCAGCCGCCCCACCGCCCGGGGCCCCGGCTCGGCGGACATCAGGTGCATGCGCACGCGCGTGTCGTCCAGCACGGCGTGGGCCACCGGCCGGCGTTCGGCCTCGTAGGTGTCCAGCAGCCCGTCCGGCGCCCAGCCCGCGACCTCGGCGGCCAGTTTCCAGCCGAGGTTGAACGCGTCCTGGATGCCGAGGTTGAGCCCCTGCCCGCCGGCCGGCGGGTGGACGTGGGCCGCGTCGCCGGCCAGCAGCACCCGGCCGTCGCGGTAGCGCTCGGCCAGGCGCGTGGCGTCGCCGAAGCGGGACAGCCAGCGCGGCGCCCGCACGCCGAAGTCCGTGCCCGCGACCGCCCTGAGCATCTGCCGGAACTCCTCCAGCGTCGGCGGCACTGCGCGGTCCTCGGCCACGCTCGCGGCGGGCACGACCACCCGGTACATCCCGCCGCCCAGCGGCAGCAGGCCGAAGCGCGGCTGCCTCTCGCGGATCCGCGCGACGGCGGCGGCGATCGTCCCGGGATCCTCGTCCGCCTCCATCTCGCCGAGCAGCGTGTCCGACCTGCTCGGCTCGCCGGGGAAGCCGACGCCGAGCAGCTTGCGCACCGTGCTGCGGCCGCCGTCGCAGCCCGCGAGGTAGCGGGAGCGCAGCCGCGTGCCGTCGTCCAGTTCGGCGGTCACGCCGTTCTCGTCCTGGCTGAGGCCGGTCAGCTCGCGGCCGCGCCGGATCTCGGCGCCCAGCCCGGCGGCGTGCTCGGCCAGCAGGCGCTCGGTGACGGCCTGCGGGATGGCGAGGAGGTAGCCGTGCGCGGTGTCCAGCCCGGCGGGCGCGGGCCGGTCGGCCCCGGCGAGGGAGACGCGCAGCGGGTGCCGCCGGCCGTGCGCGAGGAAGCGCTCCAGCAGGCCGCGCTGGTCCATCACCTCGATGCTGCGGACGTGCAGGCCCTGGGCCTTGGCGTACGGGACCGGCTCGGTCTCCTTCTCCAGCACGAGCACCCGCGCGCCGTGCAGCCGCAGCTCGGCCGCCAGCATCAGGCCGGTGGGCCCGCCACCGGCGATGATCACGTCGAACATGTACCGCCCATCCGTCGTACGACTTCCGATCGAGGAGTCTGGAGCACGACCCGGGCCTTGCCGCAAGCCCCGGGGGGCGCTATAGCTTGGAAGTGGCAGGGGGAGGCGTCCCCCGGTTGACCGGGTCCGCCGCCGGAGCTCTCCCCGCCGCTGCCGGACGGGGTTACTGGTGGTCCAGAAGGCGAGCACGGCCAGCACCCTGCGGTGGCCGCCGTCGGAGGGCGGCAGGCCGAGCTCGGCGTTGCTGAGCCCGCGGGCCATCAGGGACAGCACCTCGCGTTCGCGGTTGGTGAGGGAGCCGAGGGCGTTGCCCCGGCTGACCCGGTCCTTGAGCAGGTAGCCCACCGCGCCGGAGCCGTCGGCGAGCAGCTCGCGGGCGTAGACCCGCTCGACGTACTGCGACAGGACCAGCACAGGCAGGCCGGGGTGCCGCTGCCGGACGGCCAGGGCGGCCCCGGTGGGCGCCGGTCGGAGCCGGGTGGCCCCGCCACCGCATGGACATTCTTGCCGCGGTATTCCTTGACGCCGCCATTTCTTCGCCGGCCGGCGGGGAAGCGCGCCGCCGTATTTCCGCCGGCGTCAATTCCTGGGATATTCGCCGCCGTCCACGGAGAAATAGGTCCCGGTGAGCCAGCTCGCCCGGTCGGACACGAGGAACAGCGCCGCGTCGGTGATGTCGTCGGGCCGGCCGTCGCGCCCGAGCGGGGGCACGGCGGTCGCGCCCGGGTCCGCGTCGCCGCTCGCCCACCGCCTCCGCGTCTCCTCGCCGCCGGGCGTGGCCGTCCTGCCGGGGCCCAGGGCGTTGACCCGGACCCCGTACGGGGCCGGCTCCGCGGCCAGGGCCCGGCTGTAGCTCTCCAGCCCCGCCTTCGCCGCCTGGTAGTCCGCGAACGCCGGCACCGGCGGGAGGAGCGCGGCCGTGGGGAGTGGAGATGCGCACGATCGCCCCCGACCCCGCTCCCGCATCCCCGGCGCCAGCAGCGCGTTCAGCCGTACCGCCCGCGTTGTGGACCAGGATGTCCACCCCGCCGAGCGTCTCCCGCACGGCCGCGGCCGGCGCCTCCGTCCCGGCCCGCGTCCGGGAGCCGGCGCACGACGGCCGCCCCGATGCCCCGGGAGCCGCCGGTGACCAACGCCTGCTTTCCTTCGAGCTCTCGCGGCTCGGCCGCGCTTTCGGCCGTGGTCCTGTCGCCATTCCTTTCTCTTGTCCGCTCGTTCGCCCGGATCACGGTACGCCGGGGAAAAGAAAGGGCGGCAAAGACGAAACACCAGCGGCTCCCGTAGGCAATTCCCATGGGCTTCGCGGCCGTCGTCCATGCCCTCTCACGGTGTGGGACGGGGCTTGGGGGACGGTTCGCGAGGACGATAGAGTCTGGCGCTGAACCGGAGTGGTGCCGGGGCCGAGGAGGGGGATGTCCAGCACGCCCTTGTCCCTGCCGCAGCCTCCCCCGAAGGCACCGGAGTTCGGGCGGGACGCGCTGATCGTGTGCGAGAGCCTGGTGCGCATCTACCAGTCCGGATCGGTCGAGGTGCAGGCGTTGCAGGGGCTGGACCTGGTCGTGGACAGCGGCGAGATGGTGGCCGTCGTCGGCGCGTCCGGGTCGGGGAAGTCCACGTTGTTGTCCATCCTGGCCGGGGTGGACGCTCCCACCGCCGGGCGAGTGCGGGTCGACCGGTGGAACCTGCTGGACATGTCGCGGGCCGACCGGGTCCGGTACCGGCGGCACACCGTGGGGTTCGTACGCCAGCAGACGGCCGCCAACCTCATCCCCTACCTGACCGCGCGGCAGATGGTCGACCTGCCGATGACGGCGGCCCGCACTCCCGGCCGGGTACGCCGCAGGCGCGCCGCCGAGCTGCTGGGCCTGCTCGGCGTCGCCGATTGCGCCGAGCGGCGGCCCGCGCAGCTGTCCGGCGGGCAGCAGATGCGGGTGGCCATCGCGGTGGCCCTGGCCAACGAGCCCAGGGTGCTGCTGGCCGACGAGCCGACCGGGGAGCTGGACAGCAGCACCTCGGCCGTGGTGTTCGGGCTGTTACGGGAGGTCAACCGGCGGCTGGGCGTCACGGTCGTCGTCGTGACCCACGATCCCGCGGTCAGCGGGCAGGTGGAGCGGACGGTGGCGATCCGCGACGGGCGTACGAGCAGCGAGGTGGTGCGGCGCACCGCGACCGGGGACGACGGCGCCCCGCAGGTGATCGCCGAGGAGTACGCGGTGATGGACCGGGCGGGGCGGGTCCAGGTCCCGCGCGACTACCGGGAGGCGCTGGCGCTGACGCGGCGGGTCCGGCTGGTGCTGGAGGCCGATCACGTCGCGATCCGTCCCGACGGCGGCGGCGGGGCCGGATGAACGGCGAGCCCCTGGTCAGCGTGCGTGGCGTTCACCGCCGCTACGGCAGCGGGGCGACCGCCGTGCACGCGCTGCGGGACGTGACGTTCGAGCTGGCGGCGGGCACCATGACCGCCCTCGTCGGGCGGTCCGGCTCCGGCAAGACCACGCTGCTCAACATCATCGGCGGCCTGGACCGCCCGGACTCCGGCACCGTCCTCGTCGACGGGACGGACGTCACCGCCCTCGACGAGGACAGCCTGTCCCTGCTGCGGCGGGAGAAGGTCTCCTACGTCTTCCAGACCTTCGGCCTGATCCCGGTGCTGTCGGCCGCGGAGAACGTGGGCGCCCCGCTGCGGCTGGCCCGCGTACCGCCGGCCGAGCGCGAGCGGCGGGTCGCGCTGCTGCTGGAGCTGGTCGGGCTGGCCGCCCACGCCGAGCAGCTTCCCGGCGAGCTGTCCGGCGGGCAGCAGCAGCGGGTGGCGATCGCCCGGGCGCTGGCCGCCTCGCCCCGGCTGCTGATCGCGGACGAGCCGACCGGGCAGCTGGACGCCGAGACCGGCCTGTCGGTGATGGCGCTGCTGCGCGGGGTGGTGGAGTCCGAAGGGGTGACGGCGCTGGTGTCCACGCACGACCCGACGATGCTCGCGCTGGCGGACCGGGTGATCCGCATCAACGACGGGCAGCTCGACGAGCCTCCCGGCACGCGGCCCGACGGGCGCTCGAACGGCCGGGCGACTCGTGACCGGTGAGGGCTGTCCGTGCTGAGGCTGGTCGCCCGGCGAGCCCGTGCGCAGTGGCCGTTGCTGGCAGCGCTCCTGGCCGTCGCCGTCGTCGGCCCCACGCTGCTGGGTGCCTGCGCCCTCCTGCTCACCCGTACCGCCGAGCAGGCGCTGGAGACCGCCGCCTCCCGCGCCGCCCCCGACCGGATCGACGTCACCGCCTACACCGTCACCGTCCGCGGCGAGCACGCGCGATCCGTCGCCGACGACACCCGCGACGTGCTGACCTCGGCCCTCGCCCCGTTCGCGGCGACGACGGCCGCGCGCGCGTCGTCCGTGATGCGGCCGCTCCCCGGCGCCGGCGCCCCGGCCGTGGCGTACCTGTCGGGGATCGAGGACCTGCCGGCCCGTACCCGGCTGGCCGCCGGACGCCTGCCGCGGGCGGGTGCCGCGCCGGCCGAGGCCGTCGTCCTGGAGAGCACCGCGCGGCGGCTCCGCCTGGCCCCCGGCAGCCGGGTCCGCCTCGGCACGGAGCTGGCCGACGATCCCGACCAGGGGACCGAGGTGAGCGTGGTCGGGATCGTCCGCCCGCTGCCCGGCACCGGCTGGGACCGCGACCCCCTCGCCGCCACCGGGTACGACCCGGCCTACCGCGACGGCCGATCCGCGCAGCCGGTCCACGCGTACGGGCCGTTCATCGTCGATCTCGACGACCTGCTCGGCGGCGGCTCCACCCTCGACCGGCTGGAGGTCAGCGCCCACCCCGACCTGTCCGCCCCCGCTGCCCGCGACCTCGACACCGTCACCCGGGCCGTGCTCGGCGCCGACCGCCGGCTGGGGCGCACGCTCGGCGACCGGGTACGGATCCAGCGCGTCGCCTCCCTGCTGCCCGCGACCCTGCTGGCCGCCCACGACCAGCAGCGGGTCACCACGGCCGCCGTGCTCGCCGTCGCCGCCATCGGCCTCCTCCTGACCGCGACCGCGCTCGCCCTCGCCGGCCGGCTCAGCGCGGGCGTGCGCGAGGACGAGACCGCGCTGCTGTCCGCGCTGGGCGTCGGCCGCGGCCAACTCGCCGCCGCCGCGCTCGCCGAGGCCGGCGCGCTCGCCGTGCTCGCCACCGCGGTCGCGGTCCCGGCCTCGTCCGCCCTGCACGCCGGGCTGACCCGGCTGCCGCTCATGGCCGGGGCCGGGCTCGCGGCGCCGCCCGGGGTGAACGCCGCACAGGTGCTGTCCGTCGCCGGCGGCGCGCTCGCGCTGGCGGCGGTGCTCGTCGTGCCCTCGCTGCGGCGGCCCTCCTCCCGAGGGGTGCGCGGGCGGCGGGAGCTGCTCGCCCGGTCCGGCGCCGACCTGCTGCTCGTGGCGCTCGCCGCCGCCGGCTGGTGGCAGTTGCGCGACCAGCCGGCCGGTTCGGGGTCTCCCCTCGACGCCGTACGGGTGCTCGCTCCCGCGCTGCTGCTCATCGCCGGATCCGCGGTGGCGTTGCGCCTGGTGTGGCCCGCGCTGCGCGCCGTGGAGCGGCTGGCCGGCCGGGCCCGCGGGCTGATGGTCCCGCTGGCCGCGTTCGAAGCCGCCCGCCGGCCGCAGGCGGTCGCGGCGGGGCTGCTGGTCGGGCTGGGCTGCGCGGCGGCCACGTACGGGATCGGGCTCGACGCCACGTGGCGACGCTCCCAGCAGGACCAGGCCGATCTGTCCGTCGGCACCGATCTCGCGCTCGCCCTCACCGCCCCGCCCGCCGCCGGGCAGGGCCCGGTGGTCGGCGCGGCCGGCGGGGGAGAGGTGAGCCCGGTCACCGACCGCGGCATCGCGGTCGGGCAGTGGCTCGGCGGCGCCGGTGACCCGCCGCGGCTGATCGCCGTGGACACCACCCGCGCCGAGGCGCTGCTGCGCGGGCGGCTGGACGACGGCCGCACCTGGAGCGACGTGGGCGCCGCCCTGGCGCCGCGGGCGCGCGTCGCCGGCGTTCCCGTCCCGGCCGGAGCCGCGCTCTCCCTGGCCGGGAGGGCGACCGGCACGGTGCCGCTCGCCGTGACGCCCCGGCTGCTGCTCCAGGACGCGACGGGGCTGCGTACCGCCTGCACCGGCGAGCCCGTCCCGCTCGACGGCGAGGCGCATCCGCTGCCGGACTGCGCGGCGGCCGGAGGGCTCCGGCTGGTCGCGGTGTCCCTTCCGATCACGACGGGGGACGCGGGCACCGGTTACTCCGACGCCCTGGTGGAACCCCCGGCGGGGGACAGCCGCGTCGCCGTGACGCTCACCGTGGCGGGAGCGGGCTCCGGGGCCTCGCCCTGGACCGCCACCTCGGCCGGGCCCGCCCCCGGGCAGCTCGGCGATCCGGCCGTCACCCTGACCGGCACCTCCGCGGGCACCGAGCTGAGGATGACCACGACCGTCGCGCTGAGGGGCCCGCCGGAAGCCGCCAGGAACCTGGTCGCCACCGCTTTCCCGGCTCCGGGGCCGGTGCCCGTCGCCGTCTCCGCCCGCTTCGCCGACGAGGTGGGCGTCCGGCGCGGCTCCCGGCTCGACCTCACCGTCGGCCTCACCCCCGTACGGGTCAGCGTGGCCGAGGTGCTGCCGGCCGTGCCGTCCGCCCCGGGCGCCGCGGCCATCCTGGCCGACTTCGACGCCCTCTCCCGCGCCCTCGCCGTCAGCGGCGACTTCGACGTGCCCGTGGACGCGTGGTGGGTCGGCCGTCCCGCCGGAGGCGGCGTGGCCGATCTCCGCCTCGGGGGCGTCACCACGCGCGCGTCCGAGGCCGCCCGGCTCGCCGGCGGACCGCTGCGGGCCGGGCTGCCGGCCGTGCTGCGGCTGCTCGTACCGGCCGCGGTGCTGCTGATGATCGCCGGGATCGTCCTGCACGTGACGTTCGACCTGCGGGCCCGCGCGGTCGAGGTGGCGCGCCTGCGGGGTCTGGGGATGACCCGGCGCGAGATCCGTACCGTGCTGCTCGGCCAGCACGTCGGCATCCTGCTGCCGCTGCTCGCGGCGGGCGCGGCCGTCGGCGCGCTGGCCACCCGCGTCGTCGCGCCGCTGCTCGTCCGCTCCGACACCGGCGCCGCGCCCGTTCCCGAGGTGCTGCCCGTCTGGCCGTGGGCCGCCGAGGCCGCCCTGCTCGCCGGGCTGCCGGCCGGGTGCGCGCTGGCGGTGAGCGCGGTGGTCGCCGTCCAGGCCCGGCGGGCCGATGCCGCGTACCTGCGGGTGACGTCGTGAGGATCCCGGCACCGCACTGGCCCAGCGTCGCCGGCCGCGCCCGCGCGGACGCCGGGCCGTTGCTCCTGGCCGCCGTCGTGGTGGCGGTCGTCACGCTGCTCGCCGGCGCGATGCCGCCGGTGTTGTCGGCCACCGCCGACGCCGCCGTACGGGACGCGGTCCGCCGGACCGACGGCGACCTGCGGGTCCACGCCCGCATGGAGGCCGACGACGGGCCGGACGGCAGCCGGGTCCGGCACCCCCGCCTCGCCGAGGACGTGGACGACTTCCGGGCCAGGGCGGCCGACGAGCTCGGCCCCGGCCTGCGTGCCGTCCTGCGCCCGCCCGTCGCCACCGTCGTCAGCCCCACCCTCAAGATCACCGACGGCAGCGTGTTGCGGACGTTCCAGCTCGCCTACGTGGCCCGCGACGGCGGGCCCGAGGTGACCTGGGTCGCGGGCGGCCCGCCCCGGCCCACCGCCGCCGCGACGGCGGAGGTGCCCTTCGGCGCGCCGCCCTGGCCGGTGCAGGTGGGCCTGTCGGAGGCGGACGCCGCCGCTCTGCGGCTGCGTCCCGGCGCCCGCATCCCGCTGATCGACGACCGGGGGAACGCCAAGGAGGTCCGGGTCAGCGGCGTCTTCCGGCCCCGGGACGGCGCCGATCCCGCCTGGCGATCCCTTCCCTCGCTGCTGAGCCCCGTCACCGGCGCGGACGGCACGGGGATCACCCGGCTCGCCGGGCTGCTGTCACGTGACTCGCTGCCCGACGCCCGGCTCGCCTTCGGCCAGGACGAGTTGCGGCGTACCGTCTGGTTCACGCCCGACCCGGCCCGGCTCACCTGGGCCGTGGTCCCGCCGGTCACCGCGAAGGTGGTCGCGCTCAAGGCGGCCTCCGGCTCCTCCGGCGCCCGGGACGGCTCGCTGAAGTGGGAGACCCGGCTCGACGGGGTGTTGCGGGACGTGAGCGCCCAGGTGGACGCCGCGTCCGCGCAGGCGTCCCTCCTGCTCGTCACCCTGCTCGCCGTCGCGGTCCTGGTGCTGCTGCTCGCCGCCGACCTGCTGGCGCGCCGCCGCGCCCCCGCCCTGGCCGCCGCCCGGCAGAGAGGGATGTCGCTGCCGGTGCTCGGCGGCGAGCTACTGCTCGAATCCGCCGTGACGGCGCTGCTGGCCGCGGCGGCCGGGCTCGGCCTGGCCCGGGCCGCCGGGCCGGGGGTCTCCTGGGAAGGGGCGGCTCCCGTGCTGGTCGCCGCCGTCGCCGCGGGGCCGGCGTTCGGCACGCTCGCCGCCGCCCGCGCCACCCGGGACCGCCGCGTCCCGGCCGACCGGAGCGCGCGGCGGTGGACGCGGGACACCGCGCGGCTGCGGCGGGCCGCCCTGGAGGCCGGGGTGCTGGTGGCCGCGTCCGGCGCCGTCGTCGCTCTGTACCAGCGGGGAATCGGCGGCGGGGTGCTGCCCGCGAGCGCGCCCGCCCTCTGCGCGCTCGCGGGCGCGCTCGTGCTGGCGCGGGCGCTGCCCCTCGGGACGCGCCTCCTGCTCGGGCGGCTGCTGCGGTCGCGCCGGCCGCTGGCGGTGTTCGGGGCCGCGAGGGCGGCGGCGGCCTCGGCCCGGGTGCTGCCGCTGCTGGTGCTGGTGACCTCCGTGGCCCTGGCCTCGTACGCGCTCACCCTCGGCGCCGCGGTCGGCAGCGGGACCGCGGACGGGCCGCTGGCCTCGGGGCTGCTGCGACTGGTGTGGGTCGCGGCCGTGGCCCTGCCGGTCCTGGGCCTGCTGGGGCTCGCCCTCGGCGCGGCGGCCGGCGCGCCGGAGCGGTGGCGGACCCTGACCCGGCTGCGTACCCTCGGGCTGCGGCCCCGGGAGGCTCGCTGGGTCGCCGCGGGAGAGCTGCTGCCGCCGGTGGTGCTCGCCGTCCTGGGCGGCCCGCTGCTCGGGGCGCTGCTCGCCCGCCTGACGTTCGACTCGCTCGCCCTGCGCCTGCTCACCGGCGCCGATCCGGCCGTGGTGCTGCCGTGGTGGGGGCTCGGCCTGGTGGCGGCCGTGTTCCTGGCGGCGGTCGCCGTCGTGGTGCCCGTCGAGTCGGCGTTGCGCCGCCGGCGGCGGCTGGGCGAGACGCTCCGGGCGGGCGACGGCTGAGCACGCCGGCGGGCCCTGCCCGCGGCGTTCGATCCCGCGGTCGGTACCGGCGCGGGCGGTGACCGCCGTCGAGGCCCGCCGGGCGGGTGGCGGATCTCGCGCCGTCCGGGGGTGAGCCGCTGGTCGCGGCCGGTGTGTACGGGCTGCGAGATGGCGCAATCGTACCGTTACCCCCATTTACCTACCTGCTTGCTAGGTTTACCTGGGTGCGCGCAGGGAGGTGGGCATGGGACAGATGACGGCCGCGCGGCGCCGGGCCGACCGGGCCAGGCAGGTGGCCGACCTACTCAGGCGTCAGATCGTGCAGGGGATCTTCCCCCACGGCAGGCTGCCGCCGGAGGCGGCGCTGGCGCGCGAGTTCGGCGCCTCGCGCAACACGGTGCGCGACGCCCTGCGCCTGCTGCGGGAGGAAGGCCTGGTCGAGCGCTGCCCGGGAGTGGGCACCACGGTCGCGGGCGAGAAGTACCCGCACGGCCTGCACAGGTTGCTCGGCCTCGCCGAGACGCTGCACGAGCACGGCCAGGTGACCAACCAGGTCAGGACCATGACGCTGATCGAGCCGCCGCTCGCCGTGAGCACCCGGCTCGGCCTGCCCCCGGGCGAGCCGGTCGTCTACCTCGAACGGCTCCGCCGCCTCAACGGCCTGCCCCTCTCGCTGGACCTGACCTACCTGGTCCGCGACGTCGGCGAGCCGCTGTTCGACGCGGACCTGGAGCACAACGACATCTTCGTGCTGCTGGAGGCGATCGCCGGCCAGCCGCTCGGCACGGCGGAGCTCACGCTGGAGGCGGTCAACGCCGACCCGCACACGGCCACCGTGCTGGAGGCGCCGCGCGGCGCCGCGCTGCTCATGGTCGAGCGGCTCACCCACCTGGCCGACGGCCGCCCGGTCGACCTGGAGTTCATCCGCTTCAGGGGCGACCGCCTGACCATGCGCGGGCATCTCGACCGCGCCACCGAAGAGGAGGAGCGATGGCCCTGATCAACCAGCGGGTCGAGGTGCCCGTGACCATCGACGAGGCACTGTGCATCGACGGCTGCACGCTCTGCGTCGAGGCGTGCCCGCTCGACTCGCTGGCGATCAGCGAGGAGAGCGGCAAGGCCTACATGTACGTGGACGAGTGCTGGTACTGCGGCCCCTGCGCGGCCAGGTGCCCCGTGGACGCGGTCACCATCAACATCCCCTACCTGCTGCGATGAGGAAAGCGACCATGCGTACCGTTCTGGCGGCCCTCGCCCTCGTCGCCGCCGCCGGCTGCTCGGTGGCCGGGGCGGCGGGCAGCACGGGCAAGACGAAGCTGGTCATCGGTTACCAGTCGAAGACCATCAACACGGTCACGGCGGGCACGCTGCTGCGCTCGCTCGGCTACCTGGAGAAGCGGCTCGGCGACAAGTACGCCGTCGAGTGGCAGGACTACGACACCGGCGCCCCCATCACCGCGAAGATGGTCGCCGGCAAGATCGACATCGGCTCGATGGGCGACTACCCGCTGCTGATCAACGCCTCCCGCACCTGGGACATCCCCGCCGCGCGGACCGAGCTCATCTCCACCACCGGCTACAACCTGCGCGGCGGCCTCAACATGGTCGTGGTGCCGCCCGGCTCCACGGCGCAGACCCTGGCCGACCTGAAGGGCACCAAGGTCTCGGCCAGCGTCGGCTCCGCCGGGCACGGCACCCTGGTGCAGGCGCTGGAGAAGGCCGGGGTCACCGGGGTCGAGGTGGTCAACCACCAGCCCGCCGTCGGCGCCTCGCAGCTCGAGTCGGGCGGCGTGCAGGCGTACGCGCAGTTCGTGGCCTGGCCCGGCCTGCTGGTCTTCCAGGGCAAGGGCCGCCTGCTCTACGACGGCTCCGCGCTGGACGTGCCGACCTTCCACGGCGTGGTGGTGCGCCAGGCGTACGCCAAGGAGCACCCCGACGTGGTGGACGCCTTCCTCAAGGCGCAGATCGACGCCACCCGCTACCTGCACGAGCACCCGCTGGCGGCGGCCCGGTCCGTGGCCGAGGTCACCGGCCTGCCCCCCGAGGTCGTCTACCTCTACAACGGGCCCGGCGGCATCTCCACCTTCGACGTCACCCTCAAGCCCCAGCTCCAGGCGGCGCACGAGCACGACGTGCCGTTCCTGAAGCGCATCGGCGACGGCTTCGGCGGCGTCGACGTCCCCGCCTTCGTCAACGACTCCTACCTGCGCAGGGCCTACGGCCCGGCCTACGACAAGGACGTGGCCTCCACGGCGAACCCCGCCAGGATCACCGGCACCGACCCCGTGTGCGGCCGCGCGGTCGAGGACCCGGCAACCGCGTCGGAGCTGTGGCTCGACGGCGCCGCCACGACGCAGCCCGCCGCCACCCCCACCTGCCTGCTGCGCCAGGTCGCCGCCGCCGGGTCCGCGGTCCGTGCCGCGTACGTCCCCGACACGGTCACCGGCACCCGCTGGTTCGCCGACCACGCGGTGTGGCTGAAGGAAGGAGCCGACTTCCTGCCCTTCACCACGCGGGACGGCGCCGCCGCCTACCGGGCCGGCCATCCGAAGGCGAAGCCGGTCACGTACGAGGCCGCACTCAAGGAGGCCGCGCTCAAGGAGGCCGGCGCATGACCGGGAGATGGGTCGTCAGGGCGGGCTCCGTGCTGGCGGCGGCCGGGCTGTGGCAGGCGCTCACCGCCACGGACGCCCGGCTGTGGCTCAGGTTCGACCGGCTGCCCACCCTCGACGAGATCGCCGGCGAGGCCGTCCGGCAGCTCGCCACCCCGGTCTTCGCGCTGGACCTGCTGCAGAGCCTGATCCGCATCCTCACCGGGTTCGGCCTGGCCACGGTCGCGGGCATCGCGGCCGGCATCGCGCTCGGGCGGTCGGCGCGCACCAGGGACGTGCTGCTGCCGCTGCTGGAGGCGGTCCGCCCGATCCCGGCGATCGCGCTCGTCCCGGTGGCGATCCTGCTGTTCCCCACCGACGAGCAGGGCATCGTCTTCATCACCTTCGTGGCCGCCTTCTTCCCGATCCTGGTCAGCACCCGGCACGCCGTCCGGGCGCTGCCCACGCTCTGGGAGGACGCGGTCAGGACGCTCGGCGGCCGGCGGCTGCACGTGCTCGGGCACGTCGTCCTGCCGGGGATCCTGCCCGGCGTGTTCGGCGGGCTGTCGGTCGGCATGGGGGTGTCGTGGATCTGCGTGATCTCCGCGGAGATGATCTCCGGCGAGTTCGGCGTCGGGTACCGGACGTGGCAGGCGTACACGCTGGTGGACTATCCCGGGGTGATCGTCGGGATGCTCACCATCGGCCTGCTCGGCTGGCTGACCTCGGCCGTCGTGGAGCTGGCCGGGCGGCGGGTCACCCGCTGGCTGCCGAGGGCCCAGGACGGCGCGTCATGACCGCCGTGGTGCCCGGGGTCCGCACGGCACCCCCGGCCGGGCTCGGCTTCGCCCTAGAGGGGCTGTCCCTGGGCTACGGCCGTGACCTGGTCGTGCGCGAGGTCGATCTGCGGATCGTGCCGGGCGAGGTGCTGGTCGTGGTGGGGGCGTCGGGCTCCGGCAAGTCCACGCTGCTGCGGGCGCTGGCGGGGCTGCTGCCGCCGGCCGGCGGGGTCGTCCGGGCCGACGGCGCCGAGGTCACCGGCACCTCGGCCGAGCGCGCCATGGTCTTCCAGGACGACGGGCTGCTGCCGTGGCGGAGCGTCCTGCGCAACATCGAGCTGCCCCTGCGCATCCGCGGGGTGGGCCGGCGGGAGCGCGCCGCCGCGGCGCGGGAGTGGGTCGAGCGCGTGGGCCTGTCCGGTGCCGAGGACAAGCTGCCGCGCGAGCTGTCCGGCGGCATGCGCCAGCGCGTGCAGCTCGCCCGCGCCCTCGTGGCCGCGCCGCGCGCGGTGCTGATGGACGAGCCGTTCGGCGCGCTCGACGCCCAGACCCGGGCCCAGATGCAGCACCTGCTGCTCGACGTGCTGCGCGACACCCAGGCGACGGTCGTCTTCGTGACCCACGACGTGGACGAGGCGCTGCTGCTCGCCGACCGGGTCGCGGTGCTCGGCGGCCACGGCGTCCGCGCGGTGTTCGACGTACGCGGGACCGGCGAGCACCAGCACGCCGGGCTGCGCGACAGGATCGTGAAGGAGCTGTAGATGGAGATCCCTGCGATCGAGGACCGCCTGCACCTGGAGTGCGACGTCCTCGTCGTCGGTGGCGGGACCGCCGGCACGATGGCCGCCATCACCGCGGCCGAGCGGGGCGCGCGCGTGCTGCTGCTGGAGAAGGCGCATGTCCGCCACAGCGGCGCCCTGGCCATGGGCATGGACGGCGTCAACAACGCGGTCATCCCGGGCAAGGCCACCCCCGAGGACTACGTGGCGGAGATCACCAGGGCCAACGACGGGGTCGTCAACCAGAAGACGATCTACCAGACCGCCACCAGGGGCCACGACATGGTCCGGCGGCTGGAGCGCTACGGCGTCAAGTTCGAGAAGGACGAGTACGGCGAGTACGCCGTGCGCCGCGTCCACCGCTCGGGCAGCTACGTGCTGCCCATGCCGGAGGGCAAGGACGTCAAGAAGGTCCTGTACCGGGTGCTGCGCCGGCGGGACATCCGGGAGAGGGTCCGCATCGAGAACCGGGTGATGCCGGTCAGGGTGCTCATCTCCGGTGGCCGGGCGGTCGGCGTGGCGGGGTTCGACACCAGGTCCGGGCGTTTCGTCACGGTGAGCGCCGGCGCGGTCATCCTCGCCACCGGCGCGTGCGGCCGGCTCGGCCTGCCCGCCAGCGGCTACCTGTACGGGACCTACGAGAACCCGGCGAACGCGGGTGACGGCTACGCCATGGCCTACCACGCGGGGGCGGAGCTCAGCGGCATCGAGTGCTTCCAGATCAACCCGCTGATCAAGGACTACAACGGCCCGGCCTGCGCGTACGTGGCCAACCCCTTCGGCGGCTACCAGGTCAACAACAAGGGCGAGCGGTTCGTCGACTCCGACTACTGGTCGGGCCAGATGATGGCCGAGGTCGCCGCGGAGATCGCCTCGGCCCGCGGCCCGATCTACCTCAAGCTGACCCACCTGCCGGAGGAGTCGGTCGCGGCGCTGGAGAACATCCTGCACACCACCGAGCGGCCCACGCGCGGCACGTTCCACGCCGGGCGCGGCCACGACTACCGCACCCACGACGTGGAGATGCACATCTCGGAGATCGGCCTGTGCGGCGGCCACTCGGCCTCCGGGGTGTGGGTGGACGAGAACGGGGCGACGACCGTCCCGGGCCTGTACGCGGCTGGCGACCTGGCCTGCGTGCCGCACAACTACATGATCGGCGCGTTCGTCTTCGGCGACCTGGCCGGCGCCCACGCCGTCGCCCACGCCGTCGCGCCGCCGGACACGCTGCCGGAGGACCAGATCGCCGACGCCCACGCCCTGGTCTACCGGCCGCTGCGCCATCCGGACGGGCCACCCCAGCAGCAGGTCGAGTACAAGCTGCGCCGCTTCGTCAACGACTACGTGACGCCGCCCAAGACGGCCGCCAAGCTGGAGCTCGCCCTGGAGTCCTTCGAGCGGATGCGCGAGGAGATCGCCGGGATGGGCGCGCGCACCCCGCACGAGCTCATGCGCTGCGTGGAGGTCGACTTCATCAGGGACTGCGCCGAGATGGCGGCCCGCGCCTCGCTGACCCGCACCGAGAGCCGATGGGGCCTGTACCACGACCGGGCCGACCTTCCCGCCCGCGACGACGCCGCCTGGCTCTTCCACCTGAACCTGCGCAGGCGCGGCGACGGCGCCATGGAGTTCGTCAAGCGCCCCGTGGAGCCCTACCTGGTGCCCGTCCCCGAGTTCGCCCCGCCGGCCGCCGCCGAGCCGGTGTCGCTGGGCGCGCACACCGCCACCACCGTGCGGCGGGCCGCCACCACCCGCGCCGGCCGGACCGTCGTCGGCCGCTCGCCGCGCATCCTGGAGCTGCACCGGCTCGCCGAGGAGCAACCCACCGCGGCGCGGCTGGCGCCCTACCTGTCCGACCCCGACCCCAGGGTCAGGCGGGCCGCCATCGCCACGCTCACCGAGATCGTCCCCGACGGCGCGGACGCGGCGCTGGTGGCCGCGCTCGGCGACGCCCACGGCACGGTGCGGCGGGCCGCGGCCACCGCCCTGAAGGAGCTGGTCGAGGTCCTGCCCGCGACGGCGGAGCTCGGCGCCGCCCTCGCCGGCCGGCTCGACGGCGAGGACGCCGTGGTCCGGGCGTGCGCGCTCGACGTCCTGCGCGCCCTCCGGCTCGGCGACCGCCGGACCTTCGCCGCCGGGCTGGCCGACGCCGACCACCGGGTACGCATCGAGGCGATCCGCGGGCTGGTGTCGCTGGACGAGGCCGATCTCGTGGCCGCCGCCGCCACGGACCCGTCGCGGGAGGTCCGGGTGTGGACGGCCAGAGGGCTGGGCCTCATCGGCAAGCCGTCCGCCGCGCTGGCCGCCCTCGCCGCCGACGCCGACCCGCTCGTCCGCGCCGCCGCGCTGGAGGCGTCCGGGGCGGCGGGGGCCCCGCTGGAGATCGAGGCGGCGCGGGCCGTCCACGACCCCGACTGGCAGGTACGCGTCGGAGCGGCCCGCTGCCTGGCCGCCGCGGACGCGGACGTGGCGGCGGGGCCGCTCGTCGGAGCGCTCTCGGACGCCAACCTCGACGTGCGCAAGGCGGCCGTGCTCGCCCTGTCGCGCTGGGCGGACCGGCCGGAGGTGGCCGCCGCGCTGCGTGCCGCCCTGTCCGACTCGGACGCCGACGTCCGCGCCCACGCCCGCGGCGCCCTCGCCGGTGAGAGCCGGCCCCGGGCCACGGAGGAGGACGGCGCCCTGGCGTGACGACGCTCGCCGCCGGGGCCCCGCGCCCCGGTGGGTGCTCGCGTACCGGCCCCGCACCTCATGCGGTGGCACCGGTCGTGCTCGTGCGACTTCATCGTGCCGGCCACAGCCTGCCCTTTCTCGCGCCGGACACTGGTCCCGTGGCGGCGACCATCGCAGAGTCCCAGGGAGCTCGCTGGGAGCGATACTTGATCTCTCAGCCTTGGTCGAGCTGGAAGGCAGGAAGATGCCCGTCCCGGATCCCGCCGGCTATGCGTGGCTGATGTCCGACGAGTTCCCCCACTGGACGACCGGGTTCTGCGTCACCTTCATCTCGGAGATGTCGCCTGACTGGGTAGAGGACGCCCTGCGTACACGCCGGTGGCGCCGGGTCGATCATGTTCGAGAGCGGAGGGTACGGCGGCATGATGCATGACGTGATCCGCCGCCTTTCGCGTGGCACAAGGGTTGTCGTGGTGCTGCGGGACTTCCTGGTGAACGCCCAGCTCGCCTATGCGGTGGATGGCGAGACGGTCACCGTGTTAGATGTCCATCTCCCCGGTGAGCGCCTGGGCCGGTCCCCCGACGCGCTCAATGATCACCTGACGGCGGTCGGCCTGCTGCCGGCGTACGAGTACGTGTTCGACGAGGACGCGGTGGCCACCGCTGTGACCGGGGTGCGGTTCGACCGGAGCCACATGGGCGTCGGGCCCCACGCGGTATCGCTGGCGCACCTTTACGAGAGCGATGCCGCCTGGCGCTTCGCCTGACTCCGGTCAGTCGTGTGCCGGGGGCAGGAGGCCGGCGACCAGGGTGCGCAGGGTGGCCAGGGCCTCGGGGGCGTTGACGCGGTCGGGGGCGAGCAGCCACTGCTGGTGGATGCCGATGCCGGCGCCGATGAGCGCGACGGCCAGGGGCTCCGCCGACAGGCCCGGCGGCAGCGGCAGGCGTTCGAGCCAGCGCCTGCAGTGCTCGCGCAGCGTGTCGTGGATCTCGATGTAGCGGTCGCGGATGGGCGAGCCCGGCTCCAGCGCCTCGACCAGCAGGGTGACGAAGAGCTTGGTGGTCGGGAGGGCGAACATCGCGCCGACCCCGCGTTCGAACGGCTCGAAGCCCGGCTCGCCCGACCCGGCTCCGGGTGCGGGTACGGCGGCCAGGCCGTCGCGGAGCCCGGCCACCGAACGTTCGAGTACGGCCAGCAGCAGGCCCTCCTTGCTGCCGAAGTGCCACGGGATGGAGCCGCGGCTGATGCCCGAGCGGTGGGCCACGTCGTGGAACGTCGTCTGCCGGTAACCCTTCTCGGCGAACAGCTCGGCGGCGGCGTTGAGGATCAGCTCGCGGCTCTCGTTGCTGGTCTGCTCCCGTCGCGTCGTCACGCCACCTCCTCTGTGCCGGGGATCTCATCCTATGTTGAGCGACATAAGAGCAGGGCTTTCCGAGCGGGTTCGCCGTGTCGCCGGGCGCGGGCGGAGCTCGCCGGCCAACGGCTATGCCGGATAACAGGGCGTATGTTCGTCGATATAGCCTATGTTGGTCAGCATAGAAGTATCGGACGTGTGATCGTGCCGCGCGCGAGCCGGCGAACAGTCACCACCACGGACAGGAGAGCGCATGAACGCCAGGACCAGGAAGCGGCTGCTGCGGTGGGCGAGCGGGATCATGGTGGTGCTGGGAGCCGGGCACCTGTCCTTGGCGGTGGTGATCGCCTGGGAGGACGTCGCCGGCTGGGCGGGCCGGGGCCTGTGGGCGGCCGTCCCGCTCGACTTCTCCCTCACGGCCGTCGCCTCCCTGCGGAACGCGGTCACCTTCTGGGCCGGCCCCGGGAGCTTCGCCGTCCCTCTGGCCCTGCTGGGGTGCCTGGTCTGGCGCCTCGCGGGCCGAGGGGTGGCCGTGCCTGCCGGGATCGGCTGGGGCCTGGCGGCGTGGTGCGGGGTGGGAGGCGTCCTGCTGGTGCCGTCCCCGTACTTCGCCGGGACCGTCGCGGGGCTGCTCGTCGTGGTGGCGGCGCGGGGGCAGGGCCATCCGGAACGTCCGGGCCCGGCGTGACGCCCCTCGCCCGCCGCGCTCGGGCCACGACTCATCCGCCGAAGTCGTGGGTGAGGTAGGTCCAGCCGTGGCCGCGCCGGTTGTCGTTCTCGCCGTACTGGTCGATCAGCGTGGCGTGGTGCTCCGCCAGGTCCTTGCTGTGCGCTCGTGCCAGGTCGCGGAGCCCGGTGTTCGCCTGCTGCGTGGGGCAGTGCTGTCCCAGGCGGTGGTTCAGGTAGTGGATCCCCACCGCCGTCTCCTGCGCCTCGTAGTACCCCGACGACGGCCCGGACGGTCCCGGCGCCGGATCGCAGGCACTCGTGGAGCCGGCGACTGCCAGCGCCACGGCCGTTCGTTTCCTCATGTCCGGTCCCCTCCGCCGGTGCCTCCCGCAGCTCAGGACGGGTCGCTAGAAGTCGACGTCCCCGAACAGCTTGTCCGGGGTGGCCCAGGTCGCCTGAACCCCGGTGTTCAGCTCGTCGAAGGTGATGCCCTGGATGTGACCCTGGAGGTCGAAATTCCCGGTGTAGCGCCCCTTGCTGTGGGACGACCACGGCGCCCTGAAGGTGATCTGGGTCTGGGACACCCGCGCGTCCTCGATGGTCACGGTGTTGTTCCCGTGCTTGATGGTGCCGTCGATGAAGCCTTCCTTGTCCTGGTTGAACACGTTGACGTCCAGCACGGTCCCGCCCTGCTGGATGATCCGCCACGGTCCCCTGACGTCCTTCAGCAGCGTCATGGTGAGCCTCCTGTGGGGAAGAGGGGCCGGTCGCCCTCCCTTTCCCCGCCAGAATGCGCCGCCCGTGGCGCCCGAGCCTGAGTACCCCCTTACTCACATCGTGATCGGAAGCCGGAAAAGGCGCCGAGGGTGGCGGGTCCCGGCGGATGATGGGACTGTGAAGGGGCCGGGCGACCCGCTGGAGGAGATCGTGGAACAATCCGAGCTGAACACGGACATGATCCTCGTCGCCGTGCGGGACTACGGATTCGCGGCCTACGACGTCCTGGTCAAGGAGTTCCCGTCGGACGTGGTGGTCGCGGAGTTCACGAAGGCGGCCAGGGCGGGCCTCACCAGCTTCGGCGTGGGGGTACACCTGGCGTCGCTGACGGACAAGGGACGCGAGCGTCTCGACTCCCTCACCACATAGCGCGCACCCCGTGACGGGGTCCGTTCGTCCGTGGCGGATCAGGGTCGCGGGCTCAGGAACTCCAGCCTGTTGCCCAGGTTGTCGAAGGCGTAGAAGCGCCGGTGCCCCGGGAAGCTGTCGTCCCAGGTGATCTCCACGCCGTGCGCCTCCAGCCGCCTGGCCAGGGCGGTCAGATCCCCGACCAGGATGCCGGGGTGCGCCTTGCGGGCCGGCCGGAAGTCCTGCTCGACCCCCAGGTGGATCTCCAGCCGGTCGGCGCGCACCCACAGCCCGCCGCGTGCGGCGAGGGCCGGCGGCTTCCGCAGCTCGGTCATGCCCAGCACCTCCACGTAGAAGCGGCGGCACTCGTCCTCGCTGCCGGGAGGAATGGCCAGCTGCACGTGGTGCAGACCGAGGCCGTACCCGGAGGTGGCGGCCTCGGTCGTGTCGCGGGGAAGGCCCGGTGTCGTCATGGAAGGCTCCTGTCGCCGGTTTCCTCCTCCCTCTCATGAGGGCCGGGGATCCGGCAAGGCCCGCCACGCCCGTCCGGCGGTGGCCAGGTCAGCAGGTGGAGCCCTTGTACCAGGCGTAGCGGACGTCCGAGGTGGAGCCGAGGTAGGTGCGCCCCGGAGGGACGCACCTGTCGAAGCCGGGCAGCCCGAGGTGCCGTTCGACGCGGATCCAGACCCAGACGCTGGAGTTGCAGTGGTTGTAGTAGGCGCCGAAGGCGTCGGGGTCCCAGCCGCAGGCGGCCACCCCGACCTCGGGCGGGCTGCCGGTGCTCGCGGCGGTGCCGGCGTACGCCGGCGCGGTGGTCAAGGCCAGGGCGGCCAGCGTCCCGCCGATCGCTTTGAGGATCCGTGTACCCAACATGTGCTCTCGCCCCTTCGAATGGTGCCGGGATCACCTCAAACTATTGAGACGGACGTCCCCTCGATCCACTTCAGGTCCTGCCAAAAGCCGAACGATTGCTGCCAATCGTCTTGTACGAGTGAGGGGCGGCGGTGGACGGTTCGCGCGGAATGTCCGGGTAATGCCCGGTCAATGGCCTTCTGATGGCATGTCGGCCCTGCTCATAATCGCTGGAGTCTCCCGCATCTGGACATCGGAGTGCAGCATGGGCAGAGCATTACTGGCCACCGGCCTGGTGGCGATCGGCCTCGCCTGCGGATCGGCCGGGGGAGCCGCCGCATCCGCCTCCGCGGAAGCCGCGGTATGGCACCACTACAACTTCTACGGCTCTCTCGACGAATGTACGCGCGCCGGCAAGTACCTCGTCGCGACGGGAGCGTACCGGGCGTGGGCCTGCGTGGATTCGGGCCAGCAGATCACCCCGTGGGACCTGCGGGTCCTGGACTGACGGTGAGGCGGAGATGATGAGGAAACTGTTCGCGGCCGTTCTGGTGGCCCTCGGGCCGGGGCTCGGGCTCGCTCTCGGGACGGCGGGCACGGCCGGCGCCGCGTCGACCTCCGTCGAGGAGCGGTCGTTCGCCGTCTGGTACACCTACGACTATTACCTGCTCGAAACCGAGTGCGACCGCATGGGCAAGACGCTCGTCGCGACCGGCCAGGTCATCGCGTGGACGTGCATCCCCGCGCAGGCGCCGCACTGGCCCTGGGCGCTGCGCGTCCTGGACTGACCTGGCCCGGTGCCGGAGGAGGCCCCGCCCGGCATCGGGTCAGATCACGGGCTCGGGCTCGGGTTCGGGCTCGGGTTCGGGTTCGGGTTCGGGCTTGGGCTCGGATTCGGGCTCGGGACCGGGCTTCCGCGCGTCCCGCCGCTGCCAGGCCCTCAGCGCGGCCAGCGCGCGGGCGCGGGCGGGCTCGCTCTCCTCGGCCCGGGCGCGCTCGCGGGCGTACTCGCCCATCAGGTCGTGGAGGGCGTAGCGGCCCGGCTCGCTCTCCTCGACGAGGTGCGCGGCGGCCAGCCGGCCCAGCAGGTGGTCGGCCTCCGCCGGCGGCGCGCCGCAGAGCGCGGCGGCCGCGCCGGCGGTGAACGTGGGCGCGGGGACGAGGCCGAGCAGCCGGAACAACCGCCGCGCCGGCGGGTCCAGACGGCGATAGGACAGGTCGAACGCGTTGCGCACCGCCGTGTGCGGATCCCCGTTGACCGCCAGCGAGGACAACCGGGTGCCGGTGAGCCGGCGCAGCTGGCCGGCGATGCCTCCGCCGGGCCGGACGAGGATGCCGGCCGCCGCGATGCGCAGCGCCAGCGGCAGGTAGCCGCAGGCCCTGGCCAGCTCCCGGGCGGCGTCCCGCTCGGCCGCCAGGCGCTCGCCGCCGAGCAGCCTGCCGAACAGCGTGCCCGCCTCGTCAGGGGCCAGCATGCCGAGCGGGACGGGGACCGCGCCGTCCCGGGCGACGAGGCCGTCCAGGCGGTCCCTGCTGGTGATCACCGTGGCGCAGCGCCGGCCACCGGGCAGCAGCGGGCGGACCTGCTCCTCGCTGCCGGCGTCGTCCAGGATCACCAGGACCCGCCGGTCGGCGAGCAGGCTGCGGTAGGCGGCGCTGGCCTCCTCCTCCGAGCCAGGTACGCGCTCCGCGGGCACACCGAGCCCCCGCAGCAGTTGCCCGAGCGCCTCGATCGGCCGCAGCGGCCGCGCCGGCGAGTGGCCGTGCAGGTTGACGTAGAGCTGGCCGTCCGGGAACCGGGAGTGATTGCGGTGCCCCCAGCGGACGGCGAGCGCCGTCTTCCCGACCCCGCCCCCGCCCGTGATCATGGAGATGGCCGCCGTGTCACCGCCCGCCGCGACCGCGTCCAGGAGGCCGAGCTCGGCCTCCCGCCCGGTGAACTGGCCCGGCTCCGGCGGCAACTGCGCCGGGACCTCCGCCTCGGCCGGGACGGAGAGGGCGGGCGACCAGGCCGCGGGAACGTTCCCTCGCAGGATCCGCTGGCGTAGCTGCCGCAGCTCTGGGCCGGGGTCCAGGCCCAGCTCGTCGATGAGGCGGCGGCGGGTGCGTTCGTACCGTTCCAGGGCGTCCACCCGGCGGCCCGCCCGGCACAGCGCCAGCATGAGCAATCCGACCAGGCCCTCCCTGAAGGGGTGCTCCGCGACGAGCGAGACCAGCTCGGGCACCAGCCCCGGGTGCCGGCCCGCCCGCGTCTCGATGTTCAGGCACTCCTCGGTGACCGCCAGCCGCTCCTCGCCGAGGGCGTCGCGCAGCCGGTCCAGCAGCCCGCCGCCGGAGACGCCCGCCAGCGGCTCTCCCCGCCACAGCGCCAGCGCGCGCCTCAGGCCGGCGGCCTGCGCGTCGTCGGTCTCCAGGGCCCGCGCCCTGGCGACCGCGCTCCTGAACTCGTGCACGTCCACCTGCTCGGCGGCGAGTTCGAGCAGGTAACCCTGCGGGTGGTACACGATCGTGACGCCGCCCCCGGCCAGGGCCGGCCGCAGCCGCGAGACGTACCCCTGCACCAGGCCCTTCGCGCCGGCCGGGGCGTGCTCCCCCCACAGCCCCTCGATCAGCCGCGCCACCGACACGACCCGGCCCGCCTCCAGCGCCAGCAACGCCAGCACCGCCCGCTGCCGCGGCGGTCCGAGCGGGATCTCCTGGCGGCCGCGCCACGCCTGCACCGCTCCCAGCAGTCCGATCTTCAGTACGTGGTCGAGGCCCGAAAGTTCTAATTCGCCTGGCATATCGCTCCCCGTCTGACACGTCGTGGCTACAGGCCGCCACACGGAAGACACGAGACGCAGTCCAGTGGAAATCCTGACGGACTCCAGCCCCCGTACTACGCCTTGCGGCACTCTGAACGCGTTCTCGGGGCTTCATTCGAAGTCGAATGAACGTGGGATGAAAATACGCCGGTTCCCGCCGGGCCGGCGCGGAAAGAGGCAACCTTGTTCCCTCCGCACCTCCCTTCGCACCTCCCTTCGCACTTCTCTTCGCACTTCCACCCGCGCTTCCCTTCGCACGACGACGACGTGTCGCGGGACTTCGCCGGCGCGGTCAGCCGCCATCCCGAACGCCCGGCGATCGCGTACGACGGCCGGACCCTCACCTACACCGAGCTGCACGCGTGGGTACGCGCGACCGCCCGGCGGCTCGGCCCGCGTCCCGGAGCGGTCGGGGTGCTGACGTCGCGGTCGCCGGCGACCGTGGCCGCCCTGCTCGGGACGCTGGCGGCGGGCGGGACGTACGTGCCCGTCGATCCGGCGTACCCGGAGCCGAGGCGGCGGGCGCTGCTGGCGGCGAGCGGCTGCGCGACGGTGATCACCACCGACCCGGCGGCGCCCGCCGAAGCCGCCCCGGCGGCCGGACCGGACGTGGTGCGCGTGGCGGGGGACGAACCGGCGTACATCCTGTTCACCTCCGGCTCCACCGGCGCCCCCAAGCCCGTGGTGGTCCCGAGGCGGGCCATCACCACCGCGACCCGCGCGCTGCGCGAGCTGTTCGGCCTCACCCCCGGCGACCGCGTCCTCCAGTTCGCCTCGCTGAGCTGGGACACCTGCCTGGAGGAGATCCTGCCCACCCTCACCGCGGGCGCGACGCTGGTCTTCCACGAGCACGCCCACTCGGGATCGTTCCACCGCATGCTCCGCATGATCGCCGCCGAGCGGATCACCGTGCTGGACCTCCCGTCGGCGTTCTGGCACGAGCTGGTGCGCCACCTGGTGGACGAGCGGGCCACGCTGCCCCCGTGCGTCCGGCTGGTCGTCATCGGCGGGGAGGCCGTGAGCCCGGCGCGGCTGGCCGACTGGCGCGCGCTCGCCACCGGCGGGATCCGCCTGCTCAACACCTACGGATGTACGGAGACCACGCTCATCACCCACGCCGTGGACCTGCACGGCCCGGCGGCGGCGGCCGGGGCGGCGGGGGAGCGGGTGCCGATCGGGCGCCCCCTGCCGCACGTCAGGCAGCGCCTCGGCGAGGACGGCGAGCTGCTGGTCGGCGGCCCGTCGCTGGCGCTGGGCTACCGGGGCCTGCCGGAGGCGACCGCGGAGCGCTTCGTCGAGCTGGGCCCCGAGCGGTACTTCCGCACCGGCGACCGGGTCGCCCTGGCCGCCGACGGCACGCTCGTCCACCAGGGCCGGCTCGACCACGAGCTCAAGATCCGCGGCATCCGGGTCGATCCGGGCGAGGTCGAGGCGCGGATCTCCGGCCATCCGCGGGTGGGCGCCGTGGCGGTGGCGGGCGTCACCGTCGCCGACCACACGACGCTCGCGGCCTACATCGTCCCGGCCCCGCCCGCCGGCGGCGACGCCACGCCGGCGTCCGACGCCGCGCTGGCCTCCGACGTCCGCGACTACCTGAGCGGCCTCGTGCCCCGCCATCTCGTCCCCAGCCGGATCACCGTCGTCCCCGAGCTCGTCTACACGGCGAGCGGAAAGGTCGACCGGGCCGGCTCGCACCGGAGATACGCCTCCACCACCGTTTGAGGGAGACCATTCCGTGAATGTCCATGCCGTAGCGGACGTGTTCCGGCGCGTCCTGGAGAACCCGCGTATCGACGCCGACTCGGACTTCTTCCTGACGGGCGGGGATTCGCTGCTCGCGACCCGCGTCCTGAGCGCCGTCGCCCGCGCGAGCGGCGTCGAGCTCGCATTCGACGACTTTCTCGACGCGCCGACCCCGGCCGCCCTGGCCAGGAAGATCCAGGACGCCGGGAAGATCCCAGATACCAGGAACATCCAGGACGCCGGGAAGGTCGAGAGCCCGGCATGAGCGTCGTCGTCGTGGGAGCCGGCCTGGCCGGGCTCACCGCCGCCACCGACCTCGCGGCCCGCGGCGTCGAGGTCACCGTCCTGGAGGCCCGCGAGCGGGTCGGCGGCCGCACGCACGGCATCGAGGTCGCCCCGGGCGCCTGGGTGGACGCGGGCGCCGCGTACCTGGGGGACCGGCACACCGCGCTGGCCGCCCTGCTGGCCGAGCTGGACCTCAAGACCACCCCGACCACGATGGACGGCGCCAGCCGGTTCGCGCTCGGCGGCGCGGACCGCACCAGGGCCGGCCGGTTCCCGCCGCTGTCGGCGGTCGCGCTCGGCGAGCTGTTCGACGCGCTGGAGGAGCTGGACCGCGGCGTGCGCGCGGACGCGCCCTGGCTGTCCGCGCACGCCGCCCGGCTGGACGCGCTCACCGCGGCCGAGTGGGCCCGCGAGCACCTGCGCCATCCGGACGCGCGGCTGTTCTTCCCGCTGTTCCTCGGCGAGATGATGGCCGCCGACCCGGCGGACGTGTCCGTCCTGCACATGGCCTTCTACCTCCGCTCGGGCGGCGGGGTCCGCTACCTCAACGCCTTCGCGGGCGGCGCGCAGGAGCACCGGATCGACGGCGGCGCGCACCAGGTGTGCCGGCGGCTGGCGGCCGGGCTGGGCGAGCGGGTGCGGCTCGGCGAGCCGGTGCGCGCGATCCACCAGGACGGCGACGGCGTGACCGTCGTCACGGCCACCGCGTCGGTCCGGGCCCGCGCCGCGGTGGTCGCGGTGCCGCCGGTGCTCGCCGACGCGATCGAGTACCGGCCCGGGCTGCCGGCCCCCCGCTCCGGCACCCGTACGGCGCCCGGCTGCGCGGTGAAGGTCCACCTGGTCTACCCGGCGCCGGCCTGGCGGGAGCAGGGGCTGTCCGGCTGGTCGGTCAACGCGCGGGGCCCCTTGTTGTCCACCGTGGACGACTCGCCCGCGGCCGGCGGGGTGGGCGTGCTGACCGGGTTCGTGACCGGCAGGGAAGCGCTCGGGTACGCGGCGCTGCCCGCGGCCGAGCAGCGCGAGCGGGCGCTGGCCCAGGCCGCGCGGCTGTTCCCCGGGCTGCCCGAGCCGATCGGCTGCCACGTCACCGACTGGGTGCACGAGCGCTACAGCCGCGGTTGTTACGCGGCGCTGTTCGGGCCGGGGGACTGGACGCGGCTCGGCCCCCGGCTGGCGACCCCCCACCGGCGGGTGCACTGGGCCGGCACCGAGACCAGCACGGAGTTCTTCGGACTGATGGAAGGCGCCATCCGGTCGGGACACCGGGTGGCCGCCGAGATCGACGCGACGTACCGACGGAGGGATCTCCATGACTGACAGCACGTCCATCGCCCCCCTGGCCGTCCGGGAGGGATTCATGACCGAGCCGGGACTGGGCGCGGGCAACTTCCTCGACCACGCGCTGGCGGCCAACCCGAACCGGGCGGTGCCGTTCGTCCACAGCCACCACACCGACCACCGGGGCGAGGTGGTGCTGCGCGGCCACAGCCTCATCGACCTGGCGGCGCTGCGCGACCGGTACGCCACGTGGTACTGGGCCAACGGCGTACGGCCCGGCGAGCCGGTGGGCGTCGTGGTGGCCGAAGGGCTCGAACCCCTGCTGCACTTCCTGGCGCTCACGGCGCTCGGCGCCATCCCGACGATGGTCAACGACGCGATGCGCCCCGACGTCATGGTCCGCTACCTCGACCACGTGGGCGTCGTCGGCATCGTCGCCGACGACACGACCAGGCTGCTCCTGGCCTACCGGAACGCTCCACGGAGCCGGCCCAGGTTCATCGCCCTGGCCGCCGAGGTGCGGGCCCACGACGCCGGCTCCGGCCGGTTACCGGAGGAGTACCCCTACCGGCACGCCCCGGACGACATCGTGGCGCTGATCCACTCCTCCGGCACCACCGGCACCCCGAAGTCGACGATGCTCGGGCACCGCAGCTTCTGGGACGGCAAGCAGCCGCGGATGGTGCGCTTCCCCGCCGAGCCGTACGACAGGCTGATGTCGCTCATGCCGCACACCCACGCCGGCGGGCTCAGTTACTTCCTCACGGCGGTGCTGCTCGGGCTGCCGACCGTGGTCATGGCGGACTGGCGGCGCGCGACCGTGGAGCCGGTGATGGAGGCGTTCCAGCCGACCATGGTGGCCTCCTTCCCGAGGACGTTCGTGGAGCTGGCCACCGGCGAGCTGCCGGTCAGGGCCGCGGCGAGGGTCCACTCCTGGTTCAACACCGGCGACAGCGCCCACTACGGGCACATCGCGCGGCTGGTCCAGCTCGGCGAGCGGCCCGCCGGCCTGATCAAGTCGTGGCTGCTGCCGCGGGGCGCCGCCGCCGGCGAGCCGCTGCCCGGCTCCCAGTTCATCGACGGGCTCGGCTCCTCGGAGATGGGGATGGCGCTCTTCGGCCAGGTGACCACGCCGGAGACCCCGCGCGACGACCGGTGCGTGGGCAAGGCGCAGGACGCGGTGATCAGGGCCGCGGTGCTGGACGAGAACGGCGAGGAGGTGCCCGACGGCACCGTCGGCCTGCTGGCCGTGATCACCCCCTCGCGCACGCCCGGCTACTGGAACGACCCGAAGCTGACCAGCAGCTTCGAGCTCAACGGCTACTGGCTGACCGGGGACGTGGCGCGCAGGGACGGCGAGGGCAACTTCTACCACCTCGACCGCACCGTGGACGTCATCGACACCCTGGCGGGGCCGGTCTACAGCCTGCCCATCGAGGAGGTCCTCATCGCCGACTGCGCGGACCTCGTCCAGGACTGCTCGGTCGTCGGCGTGCCCGGCGGGGCGGGGGAGGGGCAGCGCCCGATCACCGTGGTGCGGTTGCAGGCCGGCGCCGCCGGCGCCACCGCCGAGGAGGTCATGGAGAAGGCGAACAAGGCCCTGTCCGACGCCGGTCTGGCCACGCTCGCCGCCGTGATCATCGCGCGGACCGACGAGGACTACCCGCTCGGCCCCACGGGCAAGGTGCTCAAGCGGGAGCTGCGGACCCGCCACGCGATGCTGCTCGCCGGATGAGCCATCAGATGAGCGCCGACGCCGCCCCCGGTCCGTACACCTACGCGCGCCGCCCGCTCGTCGAGCCGGACTGGCGGCGGCTGCCAGGCTGGCGCGGCGTCACCGACGCGCAGTGGCGCGATGCCCAGTGGCAGCGCGCCCACTGCGTGCAGCACGCCGGGCAACTGCGCGCGGTGGTCGGTGACCTGCTCCAGGAGTCCTTCTACGCCGACCTGGCGGCCGACCGCGCGCGGTTCGCGACCATGTCCACGCTGATCACGCCCCAGCTGCTCAACGTGATGGCGCCGGACGCCCCGGGCGATCCGGCCGCCTTCACGCGGGCGTTCCTGGCGGACCCGGTCCGCCGCTACCTGCTGCCCGTCGCCTCCGACCGGCATCCGGTCTGGCCCAGCCACCCGCGCGCGTGCCGCGACTCGCTGCACGAGGCCGAGATGTGGGTGGTGGAGGGGCTGACCCACCGCTATCCGACCAAGGTGCTGGCCGAGCTGCTGTCCACCTGCCCGCAGTACTGCGGCCACTGCACCCGGATGGACCTGGTCGGCACCTCGACCCCGCAGGTGGTCAAGGCCCGGCTCGCGCTCAGGCCCGTGGACCGGCAGGAGCTGATGCTGGACTACCTCAAGCGCACGCCCGCCGTGCGGGACGTGGTGGTCTCCGGCGGCGACCTGGCCAACCTGCCCTGGCCGCGGCTGGAGGCGTTCCTGCTGCGGCTGCTGGAGCTGGAGTCCGTACGGGACATCCGCCTGGCCACCAAGGCGCTGGTCGGCCTGCCGCAACACTGGCTCCAGCCCCGCGTGGTCGAGGGGATGGGCCGGGTGGCCGCCACCGCCCGCGCCCGCGGGGTGAACCTGGCCGTGCACACCCACGCCAACCACGCGCGCTCGGTGACGCCGCTGGTCGCCGAGGCGGCCCGGGCCCTGCTCGCGGCGGGCGTACGGGACGTGCGCAACCAGGGGGTGCTCCTGCGGGGCGTCAACACGACCCCGGGCGACCTGCTGGACCTCTGCTTCGCCCTCCAGGGCGAGGCCGGGATCCTGCCCTACTACTTCTACCTCTGCGACCTGATCCCCAACGCGGAGCACTGGCGGATCCCGCTCCACCGGGCGCAGCGGCTGCAGGAGGCCATCATGGGCTACCTGCCGGGCTACGCCACGCCGCGGCTCGTGTGCGACGTGCCCTACGTCGGCAAGCGCTGGGTCCACCAGGTGGCGGAGTACGACCGGGAGCGCGGCATCTCGTACTGGACCCAGAACCACGGGACCGGGCTCCGGCCGGTCGAGCCGGACCGCCGCTTCCCCTACTACGACCCGATCGACACCTTGCCCGAGCCGGGCCGCCGCTGGTGGGCCGGCGGAGAGGGACGACCATGACCCCGAGCACGCTGCGCCGCATGTGCTGGATCTTCCCCGATCGCGAGTCCACCCGGGCCACCGCGATGTGGCATCCCTTCTTCTGGGACCTCTACGCCGACGTGGCCGCCGAGCTGGGCCTGAGGTGGAGCAGGCACGCGCCGGACGCGGTGACGGTGGACGGCCTGGAGCCCGGCAAGCCGCGCGTCTACGTGGACGACGAGCCCGTCACCCCCGAGGACACGCTCTTCATCACCGCGCTGTACTCCCTGCCCTACCAGTCGATGGACGTCTTCAACCAGTACGCGCTGTACGCCGTGCTGGAGCAGGCCGGCTTCTACCTGCCGTTCCCGCCGGGCCTGTCGCCCGTCGCCAACGACAAGCTGGCCACGATCCTCCTCCTGCGCGACTCGCCCGTGCCGCCGGTGCCCACGCTCCGCATCGGGACGGGGCGCGACACCAGCAAGCACCTGTACGAGGTGGCGCTGGAGAGCCTGACCTACCCGGCCATCGTCAAGCCGGCCGGGTGGTGCGGCGGCGGCGGGGTGAACCTGGCCCGCGACGCCGAGGAGATCCGCGGCCTGGCCAGCCTGGCGCAGGGCGGCGACACCACGCTCGTGATCCAGCCCTACCTGGGCGACGGCACGGTGGACTACCGGGTCTACGTCATCGACGGCGAGCCGTACGCCGTGATGAAGCGCATCCCCGAGCCCGGCTCGCCGGTCGCCAACGCCAGCCGGGGCGGCGCGATGGAGTTCCCGCCCGTCCCGCCCGAGCTGGCCGAGGCGACGGCGTACTTCTACGAGAAGCTGCCCCTCCCCTTCTTCTGCGTCGACTTCCTGTTCGACGGCGAGCGGTACTGGCTCTCCGAGCTCGAACCCGACGGGGTGATCGCGCCCGACTTCGGCGACCCCCACCGCACGCTCCAGCGCGACATCACCCGGGCCCGCTGGACGGCCTACCGCGACGCCCACACCCGCTGGCTGACCGAAAGTCAGGTGAAGAAATGACCGGATCGTTCTCGTTGCCGCCCGAGGCGGCCGAGCCGCGCCTGCACGTCCCGAGGCGGACCCTGGAACGGCTCAAGGGCGTGCCCGCGCTCGCGCCGCGCTACGCCGGCTGCGGCAAGGTGCTCACGCTGGAGGACGTCACCGCGCTTCCCCCGCTGGTGAAGGACGACCTGAACGTGGCGCTGGCCCACCTGGCGCCCAAGGCCGGGCGGGGCGCCACCTGGCTCTTCCAGAGCGGCGGCAGCACCGGCGCGCCCAAGGTCGGCTACGCCCCCACCGGGTTCTACATGGCCGGCGTGTACGAGCAGTGGCGCCCGCTGGAGCCGGACGACGTCTTCGTCAACGGCTGGGGCGCCGGCCGCATGTGGGGCGCCCACTTCCTGGCCGCCGCCTTCGCCGACCTGTCCGGCTGCCGGGTGATCGCGCTGGGCTCGGTGGCGAGGGAGGAGTACGGCGACTGGCTGGAGTTCTTCGCCGCCCAGGGCGTGACCGCGTTCGGCGGCACCCCCAGCGTGCTGCGGCTGTGGTTCGCGCACGCGCGGGCCACCGGCGTGCGCCTGCCCGCGCTGCGCAAGGTGCTCTGGCTCGGCGAGGCGTGGCACCCGCAGCTCGACGAGGACCTGGCCGTGGTGGCGCCGGACGCGCGCCGCTGGGGCATGTTCGGCAGCACGGAGACCTGGGTCGTCGGCACCAACACCCCGCAGTGCCCGCCGGACGTCTTCCATCCGCTGCCCGCGCAGCTCGTCCACGCCGACGCCGACGAGCTGCTGGACTTCACCACGCTCGACCCGGACGTGCTCAACCCGGTGCTGCGCTACCGCACCGGCGACGCCGGCCGCTTCGTGACGTGCGGGTGCGGCCGGGAGGGCCGGGCGCTGCGGCTGCTGGGCCGCCGCGACTCGGTGGTGCAGGTCCGCGGCCTGGGGCTGCACGTGGACGACATCGTCGCCCGGGCCGAGCGCGAGCCGGGCGTCTCCAGGGCGCAGGTCCTCATCACCGAGCAGCGCGGCCGGGTCTCCACGGTGGACGTGCTGCTGCTGACCGGCCGGGACGCGCCGCCGGACCTGCCCGAACGGCTGCGCCGGGAGCTCATGTCCGCGACGTTCACGATCAGCACGGCGTTCCAGCACGACCCGCACGCCTTCCGGGTCAGGGCCGTGGACGCGCTGATCAGCAACGAGCGCACCGGCAAGACCGCCGGCTTCGTCGTGCGGGAGGAGCCGTGAGGCCACCGCGCTCCCTGGGCAGGCAGTTCAACCTGTACTGGGGCGGCCAGACGGTGAGCCTCGTCGGCGACCGGATCACGGTGTTCGTGATCCCGACGCTGATGATCTTCGTGTTGCACGCCTCCGCGTTCGAGGTGGGCGTCGTGGCCATGGCCCAGTACCTCGGCATCCCCCTGCTGGGGCCGGTCGCCGGGGTGCTGGTGGACCGGTGGGACAAGCGCCTGACCATGCTGATGTGCGACGTCGTGCGGCTGGTGGCGGTGGCGGCGATCCCCGTGGCGTACTGGGCCGGGGTGTTGTCCACCCCGCTGCTGTTCGTCTGCGTGGCGGTGATCAGCGGCGCGACGATCTTCTTCAACGTCGGCTACCTCGTCGCCGTGCCCACCACGGTGCCGGAGGACAAGCTGGTGCGGGCGTACTCGCGCCTGGAGGGCAGCAGCACGGTGTCCGAGGTGGCCGGGCCGTCGATCGCGGCGGGCCTGTACCACGTGCTCGGGGTGGCCGCGCTGCTCGTGGACGCGGCCAGCTACCTGGTCTCCGCGGCGTGCTTCCGCGCGATGCGGCCCTGGGGGGTCAGGACCGTCCAGCAGGGCTCGGTGTGGTCGCGGCTGGTGCTGGGGTTCCGGCTGAACTGGGCCGATCCGGTGCTGCGCCGGGTGGTCGTGGCGGCCGTGACCCTGAACTCGGGCGGCCCGGTCTTCGTCACGGTCCTGCCGGTGCTGGCCTACCAGGGCCTGGGCATCCCGGTGGGCGTGTTCGGGGCGGCGATGTCGGCCGGGGCGGGCGGCGCGGTGATCGGCGCGCTCGTCGCGCCCAGGATCAGCGACCGGCTGGGCCTCGGCCGGACGATGGCCTGGGGGCTGCTGCTGCACTGCCTGGTCGGCCTGGGCATCCTCGCCGCGCCCGCACTGCCCGCCGCGCCCGTCATCGGCGTGACGTTCGGCTGTTACGGCTTCTTCATGTCGTGCATCAACGTCTGCAGCGCGCCGATCCGCCAGTCGCGGATGGCGGCCGAGAACCAGGGCGTGATGCACGCGGCGTTCCGCAGCGTGACGTGGGGGGTGATCCCGCTGGCCGCGCTCGCCGGGGGCACGGCGGTCACCCTGCTGACCGGCGGGCTGGGCGTGCTCGGCGCGGCCAAGGTGGTCATGGCCGGCGGCACGCTGCTGGCCGCGTTCTCGTTCCTGCCCGCCGTGGGGATCCAGCCGCTGCTGGACCGGGCCAGAGCACTGGAGAGGAGCCCGGCATGATCGTGCTGATCACCGGTACGTCGTCCGGCATCGGCCTGGCGACCGCGGTCACCGCCGCCAGGGCCGGGCTCACCGTGGTGGCGACGATGCGCGACCCGGCCAGGGCCGGCGCGCTGCGCGAGGAGGCCGGCCGGGCCGGGGTGGCGCTTGACGTGCGCCGGCTCGACGTCACCGACGCCGCGTCCATCGCCTCGTGCCTCCAGGGCGTGCGCGAGGAGTACGGGCGACTGGACGCGGTGGTCAACAACGCCGGCGTCTCCAACTTCGACCCGACGATGGAGATGTCCACGATGGAGGCCCTGCGGGCCAACCTGGAGGTGAACTTCTTCGGCGTCATCGCCGTGAGCCGGGTCGCGATGCCGCTGCTGCGCGCCGCCCGTGGCCGCCTGCTGACGATCGGCAGCGTGCACGGCGTCGTCGGGCAGCCGTTCAACGAGGCGTACGCGGCGGCGAAGTGCGCCGTCGAGGGGTTCATGGAGAGCCTGGCGCCGGTGGCGGCCGCGCACGGGGTGCGGGTCGGCGTGGTCGTGCCGGGCTTCGTCCCGGACACCGAGTTCGGGATTTTTCCGGACATCAACCGGGGGACCATCCGCGACGCCTCCGGGCCGTACGCGCCGACCTTCGACGCCTACCTCGACTGGGTGCGCGGCGCGGGCTGGGAGGCGGCCGGCCAGTCCAAGTGGGAGGTGGCCGAGGTGGTGGTGCGCGCGCTGGGCGAGGACGATCCGCCGTTCCGGATCCCCACCAGCGACTGGGTGTCGGCGTACCTGGCGCGCAAGCTCGCCGACCCCGACGGGTCGGCCGTGCAGCGCCTGGCCAGGACCTGGATCGGGGTTCCGGCGTGAGCGGCATGAACGCCGAGGACCCGGCCTGCCGCTCGCTCGGCATCGTGCTGGAGGAGGTGGCCGCCGGCCGGGCGCGGCTGCGGATGCGGATCACCGCCGAGATGGTGAACGGCCACGGCATCGCCCACGGCGGCTACCTGTTCCTGCTCGCCGACGCCGCGTTCGCGTACGCCTGCAACAGCCACGGCCGCGTCACGCTGGCGCACAGCGCGCAGGTGACGTTCCTGCGCCCGGCCGCGCCCGGCGACGAGCTGGTGGCCGAGGCCACGGAGCGCGTCAGGTACGGCAGGAACGGCGTCTACGACGTCACCGTGCGCCGTCCGGCCGGCGAGGTCGTCGCGGAGTTCCGCGGCCAGAGCGTGACGGTCGCCGGCAGGGCGCCGGGCGACGACGGCAAGCACCCGTGACCACCACCAGGACCGGATCGACCACCAGGACCGGATCCACCACGAGGACCGGATCCACCACCAGGACCGGATCCACCACGAGGACCCAGGAGAGACCCATGCCCGCCAAATCCCTGCGCGACCTGGTCGACTTCGCCCGGCGCCACTCGCCCTTCTACGCGCGGGCCTACCGCGACGTGCCCGACGGCGCCGACGACCTCGCCCAGTTGCCGATCATCGACCAGACGGCCTTCTGGGCCGCGAACGTCTACCCGGACAACCGGCTGCTGACCGGGCCGCTCACCGACGCCGGCGTCTACACCTCGGGCGGCACCACCGGCGCGCCGAAGTTCTCCCCGTGGACCCGGGCGGAGCACGCCGACTCGGTGACCGCGTTCGGCGCGGGCCTGGTCCGGGCCGGGCTGAAGCCGGGGCACCGGGTGGCGAACCTGTTCTCGGCCGGCGAGATGTACGGGGGTTTCCTCTACATCGAGCACGCCCTGCACAACGCCCCCGTGGAGAACGTCCGGCTGCCCATCGCCTGCCACGCGCCCGACGACTCCATCGCCGACCTGATCGCGTACTTCGGCGTGGACGTGCTGGCGGGCCCGCCGATGAAGCTCGCGGCCGTGGCCGGCGCGGTGACCGCCCGCGGGCAGGTGGCCGACACGGTGGAGCTGCTGCTGTTCGCCGGCGACTTCCTCTTCGACGACCTGCGCCCCCAGCTCGCCAAGGCGTTCCCCGGGGCCGCGATCGCCTCGCTCGGCTACGCCTCGGTGGACGCCGGGCTGGTCGGCGCCCCGGTGCCGGGCGACGACGTACGCGTCCACGAGGCCTTCGCCGACCGCACCCTGGTGGAGCTGGTGGACGACACGACCGGCGAGCCGATCACCGAGCCCGGGGTGCCCGGCCGGGTGATCGTCACCAACCTGTTCAGGACGCTGATGCCGATCATCCGCTACCCGGCCGGGGACCTGGCGGAGTGGACCGGCCCGGACCGCCGCGGGTTCCGGCTGCTCGGCAGGTCCGCCGAGGGCGCCAGGGTGGAGACGGTGTCGATGTCCACGGAGGCCGTCCGCGCGGTCCTCGCCGCGGCCGACCCGGACCGGGCCATGACGGGGATGCAGATGGTCCAGCGCCGCTGGGACGGCAAGGACGGGCTGACGCTGCGGCTGGCCTGCACGGAGGAGCCGCCGCCCGAGCTGACGCGGCGGCTCATCGACGCCGTGTACGCGGCCAGGCCGCTGTACCCCCAGACGGTGGCGGAAGGGGGCGTCCATCCGCTGACCATCGAATGGGTACGCCCTTCGGAGCTGGTGCTGCACCCCCGTACCGGGAAGGTGTTGCAGGTCGTGGACGAACGCCCCCGCTCCTGACCCGGCTCACGCCGGTGCCGCGGCGCGGGCCCTCGCCAGCCTGCGCTCCCGCGCCGCGCACGCGAGGCGCACGACCACCGAGCGGAGGGCCTCGGCCGGCCGGTTCGACGGCACGAAGAGCTGCTTCTTGATCCGGGCGAGGTGCTGGTGCCTGGTGACGGACGGGCGCAGCCGCGACTCCCAGGCGGCCAGCGCGGCGCCGAGGTCGCCGGGGCTCTCGCGCAGCGCCCGGCCGAGCCCGGCGCCGCCCTGGAGCGCGAAGGTGGCGCCCATGCCCGAGTAGAGGTTCAGGCACCACGCCGCGTCGCCCACGAGCACGACCTTCCCTTTGCTCCACCGGGGCATCCTCACCTGGTGCACCGAGTCGAACAGGAACTCCGGCGCCTGTTCCAGGGAGCTCAGGGCGTGCCGCACCACGGGGTCGTCCATGTCGGAGAACGCGGCGCGCAGCCGCTCGATCCTGGATCCGGCGAACTCCGCCGCGACGTCCTGGGTGCGGTAGGTCAGCAGGGCGGTCGGGGGCCGGTCGGCGAACCCGAACACCCACGCCCCCCGGCCCGCGCGGGCGCTGATGAGGCTGTCGGCCTCCTCGAAGGACGGCACCTGCTCCTGGAGCTGGAACGCGCAGATGATCGCGTTCCAGCTCGTCATGTAGTCCTCGTGCGGGCCGAAGACCGTGCGGCGCACGCTCGACCGCATTCCGTCGGCGCCGACGAGCAGGTCGAAGCGCTCGGGGTACCGCTCGCCGGTGCCGGCGTCCTCCAGCAGCACCCGCAGGTCGGCGCCGGTGTCGCTGATCTCGACGGGCCGCGTCGCGAACCGCACGGGGACGGCCCCGCCCGTCCCGTCGCCGCGGGTGCCCCGCCAGAGCGCGTCCTCGATGTCCCCGCGGACCACCGCCGCGGGAGCGCCCGGCTGGTGCAGGAACCCCAGGCCGGGCTGGAGGCGCCCGCGCCGGGTCAGCGACCACGCCTTCCCGCCGTCGGGCGGGTTGCGGGTGTGCAGGTGGCCGGCGATGCCGAGGTCGGCGGCGGCCTGCCGGCCGTCCGGCATGAGGCCGACGAAGTAGCCGCCCCTCCGGCGCTCGGGGGCGCGCTCGACGATGACCGGCTGCCAGCCGGCCTGCCGCAGCCCGATCGCCGCGGCCATCCCGGCGATCCCGAGCCCGACGACCAGTGCGCGCTTCCGCATGGTGACGCTTCCCTTCATTCCGGGACGACGACGGCGCGGGTGCGCCCCTGGTGCGCCCATGCCTCGCCGACGCGGCCGAGCGGGAAGGTGGTGTACGGCACGTCGAAGGTGCCGTCAGCGAACCGGGTGATGAGCTCGGGGAACGCGCCGATCATCTCGGCCTTGGAGACCGAGCCCGCGCCGCTGCCGCTGATCCGGATCCGCCGGCTGCGCAGCAGCGCCGAGGGCAGCGCCGCCTCGCTCCCGGCGAGCGAGCCGATCTGCACGTAGTCGACCGCCGTGCCCTTGTCGCCCGCGCCGGCCTTCCCCAGGGCGGCGAACGCGGCCTCGGCGACGGGACCCCACACGAAGTCGAGCACGAGCGTGGGCCGCGTCTCGGCGACGGCGGCGGCGAGGGCGGCCGCCCCGGCGCCGGGTGCCGCGCCCGCGAGCGGGACGGTGACCGCGCCGAGGCCGCGCAGCCGCTCCAGCGCCTCGTGGTCACGCCCGGCCGCGACGACCTGCTTCGCGCCGAGGGACAGCGCCGCCCGCACGGCCAGGCCGCCCGACATGCCGGTCGCCCCGAGCACCAGCACGGTGCCCAGCCCGCCCACCTCCTCGCGGTGGCCGACCAGCGGCATCCAGCCCGCCACGGCGGGGTTCATGCCGGCGGCCACCGCGAGCGGATCGGCCCCGGCGGGCACCTCCACCTCGAACGGGGTGACCAGCCATTCGGCCATCGTGCCCCACGGCGGCCGGGACAGGCCGGTGTAGACCAGCCGCCCGTCGCCGGTCCTGGCCACGGCGTCGATGCCGGGCACGAGCGGGTAGACCTGGCCGCTGCCGTAGTGGCGGCCGGAGGCCAGCCCGCGGACGACGTGGTGCAGGCCCGCGCCCACGAGCCTCAGTGGTTCCCGGCCCGGTTGCCGCTCGGGGTCGGGGAAGTCGGCGCAGACGGGGACGGATTCCGGGGTGTGAACGACCGCGGCACGCATGACACGCTCCTGAACTTAGTTCAATTCTGCCGAGATCAACCGTGCCTGAACTTTGTTAAGCTGTCAACCGTGGCGAAGGGCATCACGCGGGAGCGGATCGTGGCGGCGGCGCTCGACCTGCTCAACGAGCAGGGCATGGACGCCCTCACCGTCCGCGCGCTGGCCTCCCGGCTCGGCGTGGGGGCCCCGGCGCTCTACTGGCACGTCCGCAACAAGCAAGAGCTGCTCGACGAGATGAGCACGTTCGTCATGCGCCGCGTCACCGACGCCCTCGCGGCGATCGCCCCCGGCTCCGGCTGGCGTGACGGCCTGGCCGCCTACGCCCGCGTCCTGCGCTCCGAATACCTGCTCCACCGGGACGGCGCGCGCATCTTCAGCGGCACGCGCCTGTCCGACCCCGCGGTGGTCAAGGCGAAGGAGCCCTGGCTCGCGCGCCTGACCGGCGCCGGGTTCTCGCTGGCCGAGGCCGACGACGCCGTCGATCTGGTCACCGCGTTCGTGGTCGGCTTCGTCATCGAGGAGCAGGAGCGCGGCCAGTCCGCCGGCGCCGACCCGGCCCGCTACTCCCTCGCCGGGCGCGACGCCTGGCTGGGCGAGGGCGCCGAGCTGGTCAAGGCCGCCGGGCACCTCCGCGACGACGGCGACCGGCGCTTCGAGCGGCAGCTCGGCATCGTCCTCGACGGCCTGTCGGCCCGGCTGCCGGGCTCCGGCGGCGGGCAGGAGGCCGCACGCGGGGACGGGCAGGAGGCCGCACGCGGGGACGGGCGGTCCTCGCCGGACCGGAGGTGAGATCCCGGCGACCGGTCAGGTGGCGCTGGGCCGGGGCTCGGCCGTCCAGGAGTGGAGGAAACGCAGGGCCTGGCCGGCCGGCGAGTGGGGCGGGGCGGTGTAGACGACCAGGGTCTGGTCGTGGCGGGCGTTGATCCGCAGGGCCTGCCAGTCCAGCTCGACAGGGCCGGTCACGGGGTGGTGGAAGGTCTTGCGGCCCTGGTCGGCGGCCTTGACGGTGTGGCTGCTCCACCAGCGGCGGAAGTCCTCGTCGCGGACGGACAACTCGCCGATCAGCGCGGTCAGGCGTTCGTCGTGGGGGTGGGCGGCGGCGGCCATGCGCAGGCGGGCGACGGCGTCGCGGGCGACGCTCTCCCAGTGGGCGTACAGGCCGCGGACGCGGGGCTCCAGGAACACCAGGCGCACCAGGTTGCGGTGGCCGGCCGGCAGTTGGGCGAAGTCCAGGAACAGGGCGGCGGCCGGCGGGTTCCAGGCCAGGATGTCCATGCGGCGGCCCAGCACCAGGGCGGGGGCGGCGGCGGCGGCCAGGCTGTCGAGCAGGGCCGCGGTGGGGGCGCTGATCCCGGGCATGCCGCCGTCCTGGGCGTCGGTCCGGGAGCGGGGCCGGGCGGGGGGTCTGGCGAGCGTCCTCAGGTAGACCTGCTCGTCGTCGGTCAGGCGCAGGGCCCGGCCGATTCCGGCGAGCACGGCCTCCGAGACGCCCGTGGTGCGGCCTTGCTCAAGCCGGGTGTAGTGGTCGACGCCGACGTCGGCCAGCATCGCCACCTCCTCGCGGCGCAGTCCGGCGACGCGGCGCAGCCGGTGGCCGGCGGATAACCCGACGTCTTGGGGAGTGAGGGCGGCACGTTTGGCCTTGAGGAAGTCTCCCAGTTCGCTCATGGTCACCAGTATGGGCAGGTGAGGCCCGTTCTGCCTGGGTGTGGTGATCCCTGGAACGTCCGGCCCGGGCGGAAGCGGTCCTGCCGGAGGCCGGCGGGGGCGGGTCACAGTGGTGGCGTTCGTGACGGACCCCGAGGAATCAAGGAGCATGCGATGACCGTGCTGACGCTCAAGGACGCCGTTCGCCGCGCGGAGGCCGGGATGTCCAGGGCCGCCGAGCTGGGAGTGGAGGTGAACATCGCGCTCGTGGACGCCGGCGGGCACCTGCTGCACTTCGTGCGGATGGACCGGGCATGGCTCGGCTCGATCGACATCGCGCTGAAGAAGGCCAGGACCGCGGTGCTGTTCCGGATGCCGACCGCGGTGATCGGGCAGCTCTCCCAGCCGGGCGGCCCCTGCTACGGCATCGAGGTCACCAACGACGGGCTGGTCTCTTTCGGCGGCGGAGTGCCGATCACCGACGAGCACGGCCGCACCGTCGGCGCGGTCGGGGTGTCCGGCGGCGACGTCCAGCAGGACACCCAGGTCGCCGAGGCGTGCCTGGCCGCGGACTGACCCGCCCTCAGCGCCGCAGGCCGGGGGCGACGTCCTCGGCGGTCCGCGCGAGGGCGCGGATGAGGTCGGTCTCGACGGCGGTGCGCCAGACGAGGGCCCAGCGGGAGAGCGGGGCGTCGTGGATCGGGACGTAGGCGATGTCGGAGCGCGTCATGTAGCGGGCGGCGTGCAGGTGGACCGGTGACATGGCCTCGCCGCCGGCGATGACCGGGATCATCTCCATGAAGTGGGAGACGTGCGGCCCGACGGGGATCGGCCGGCCGCTCGGGGTGTGGGTGGGAACCAGCGCCTCGCGCCAGTAGGCGGGGCGGGCGCCGCCCATGACGGTGTGGTCGGCGAGGTCCTCCAAGGACACCGACTCCCTGCCGGCCAGGGGGTGCGCGGGCGAGAGCGCGAGCACGACGGGCTCGGTGTAGACGACCGGGCCGACCGTGAGGTCGGGTTCGTCGACGGGGAGCCAGATGAGCGCGACGTCGATCTCCCCCCTGCGCAGGGTGCCGAACGGGTCGCCGAAGTCCACGCTGCGGATCTGCAGGTCGCATGCGGGACGGCGGGCCTTGAAGGCGTCGAACAGGGGCCGGAGATCCTGGGGGTTGTGCCCGACCATGCCCAGCCGCAGGGTCCCGGCCATGCCCTGGGCGGTGCGGACGGCTCGCTCGATGCCCTCGCGCAGGCCCCGGTACATGGGCTGGAGGTCCTCGAAGAGTTGCCGGCCGATCGGCGTCAGGGCCACGTTGCGGTTGTCGCGGTCGAACAGGGCGGCACCGATGCGGCGTTCCTGCTTCTTGATCGCCTGGCTGACGCGGGCCTGGGTCACGTGCAGCCGCTGGGCCGTCCGGCCGAAGTGCAGCTCCTCGGCCAGTGCCAGGAAGATCTCGATGTCGCGAAGCTCCACCTCCGGCACCCCTTGGATTGATTAGCGGTGGGTTATGGCATGGTACCGGACTTGTCGTTGTTCGCCGGGCGCCGGACGGCCAGGCTGAGAGCGATCACGGAAGAGATAGGCCGGCGAGTTCCGATGGAGGAATGATGACCGCTTACATGCTCGCGCACCTGCGCAGGTCCGCCGAGGTGCACCCCGAGGTGCTGGAGTACCTGGAGAGGATCCAGCCGGCGCTGGACCCCTTCTCGGGCCGGTTCCTCGTGCACGGAGGGGCGCTGGAGGTCCGGGAGGGGCAGTGGCCCGGGGACGTCGTGCTCGTGGAGTTCCCGTCGATGCGGCACGCGCGCGACTTCTACGACTCGGCCGCCTACCAGGAGATCAAGCCGCTGCGCACCGCCCACCTCGAAGGCGACCTGATCATCGTGGACGGTGTCGACCCCGGCCACGACTCGACCGAGATGGCCGCCGCACTGCGCGCCACCGAAGGAAGACCATGACATTGGACGGCCTCCGCCCGGACGAGCGGCTGGCGCCGGCGCGAGAGCTGCGCGACCACCTGGAACGCTGGTCCCACGTGAGCGGGATCGCCGTGGAGGTGTGGGCGCTGCCCCGCGACCCCCTGGCCGCCCCGCTCGCGGAGCTGGTCCGGGCCACGGTGCTCGACGTCCTGGACGGCTTCGCGGCGGACGGCACGGTGCGGCACGTGGGCTTCGCGCTCACCGCGGGCGCCCGCGGCCTGCGCCTGACCGTCAGCGGCGACGGCGTCGGGATACCGCCGAAGCGGCTCGTCGAACGCCTGCGCGCCGCCCGCGGCCGGTTCGCGGAACTGGGCGGCGAGCTGTCGGTGAGCACGGTACTCGGCGGCGGGGTGACGGTCGGCGCGGCGGTGCCCGCGATCGGATGACCGCGCGAGCACCCGGGTCCGGGAGGCGGCCCTTCCTCGGCGCCCTTGCGCACCGCGGTCGCCCCGTTCATGATGCCCTCGGCCGGACGGTCGTCGGGTCGATCAGCCGGAGCCGAGGGTCGCCCGGGGAGTAGCCGAGCCGCTCGACGAAGTCGGCCGTGCCGCCGGGGGCGTCGCCCGGCCGGCCGTCCCACACGACGACGGCCCGGGGGGATCCGTCGATGCGTCTCGCGGTTTCGATCATCCAGGCGTTGGCGAGGGCGAACACCGACGCGCCCGCGGCGGGCTCGCCCGCGGGAAGGACCTCGACCTCCACCCGGGGGAGCAGGGAGGTGAACCGGTCCAGCCACGAGGTGCCGGGCAGGTGGACGGACTCCCGGGCGAACTCCTCAGGGGGGAGCGCCAGGCGGAGCTTCACGGTGGCGCGCCGCCGCAACCCCAGCTCGGCGCCGATGATGTCCGCGCCCCGCGCCCCGCCACAGATGAGCGTGGAGTGCGGGCCGATCGCCCATTCGTCGAACACGGCGCTCATCTCGCCGGTCACCCTCCCGACGGCGGCCTGCGGGAAGCGGGGGGAGGGCCGGCCGGGACGGTCGACAAGGTGCCCGCTGACCAGAAGTACGCGTGTCACTCGTCCATCATCGTCGAGGGCGCCGCCGAGCGGGGTGGACGGTCCTCCTCCGCCATCAGCTGGCCCCATTGGCCGTTCTCCACGCGGAAGATCTGCTCGACCCGCTCGACCTCCGCGGACATGTCCGCGTGGGGAGGGGCGGAGTCCCAGGCGATCGCCGCGGCCGCCAGGCCCATCGCGGCGTCCGCGTAGAGCTTCTGCAGCTTGGCGAAGCCGATGAGCGATTCGAAGGCGGTGACCGCCGCCGCCAGCGCGGCCAGGAAGGCCGCCACCACGCCGCAGGCCGCCCGCCCGCCGGCCGTGGTGAACTGGCCGGCGAGACCGGCCAGCGCGGCGGCGAAGAGCAGGAGGTTGCGCAGCACGATCACCTGATGGTGGGCGGCGCCGTACTCCCGGCTCCGCTCCTCGTAGTATCCGCGCTGGTCCGCGATGCGCAGGCGGGAGTACAGCTCGCGGAACTCGCTCTCGCGCCCCGTCATTCCGGCTCCCGGTCGTGCTGGACGGCCAGGACGGCACGGCGCAGGTACAGGAGCCGGTCGGCCGGGCCGGACGGCTCGCTCCTGGCCAGGAACCGGAAGCACAGCGCGCGCAACCGCTCGGCCTTCACCCGCGCCGTCAGGTAGCTCTGGAGGGATTCGCTCTCGCTCGTGTAGCGCGCGCCGGCGGCCAGGGCCAGCCCGATCACCGTCAGCAGGGCCGTGGGCCAGCGCTGGTCGGGGAAGACCGCCTGGAGCCCGCCGAGCCCGGTCAGGAGCGTGGACCCGAGCAGGATCACCAACTGCTGCCGCCGGTAGCGGTTCTGGTCGCGCAGGGCCGTGAGGTCGTAGTCGGTGAAGACCGGGACGAGCTCCCGATCGATCATCTCGAAATCCCCGGCGAGGGCGGGATAGTTGGCCCGGTCGGCGGGCGGGATGATCGGCTGTGACGTCGCCGGCGCGCGGAGCGTGGGAAACCTGGCCAGCAGGGGCATTCTCATGGTCGGAAACCTTCCGGTTCGACAGGTGTTTTCCCGGAGCCCGGCCGGCGAAAAGCCCTCCCTGAGGCGGGAGGAAGGCCGATCGCCGTTCGCCACCGCACACCTCCCTATCGGAAGGAGCGCGACAGGCGTAACAAGCGGTGCGGGGATTCGGCGCCCGGCATTACCAGTGCCTGGTCCACGCCGTTCGCCGGGTGGGGAAATTCGAAAATCCCTCGTACCGGATTATCGCCCCTCGCCCGGAACGGAGGGCGGATGTGAGAACGATCTCTTGAGTAGGGTGCGGGGCATGAGCCGTCCAGGAGTGCACGCCATTTGCGACGCATATGTTGACGACTACGCGAGGCTCAATCCCATCGCGGCCTCCGAACAGGGCATCGGCGGTCACGACGACGCGCTTCCCGACCTGTCGCCCGACGGGCACCGCGCGCGGGCCGAGCTGGCCAGGAGGGCGCTGGCCGACATCTCCGCCGCGCGGGCGGCCGACGAGAGCGAGCGGGTCGCGCGGGCGGTGTTCGCCGAGCGGGTCGGGCTGCAGGTGGAGCTGCACGAGGCCGGGCTGCCGGAGGCGGAGCTCAACGTGATCGCCAGCCCGGTGCAGAGCATCCGGTGGGTGTTCGACCTCATGGCCACGGAGACCGCCGAGGACTGGGCGCGCATCGCCAGGCGGCTGCGCGCGGTGCCGGCCGCGCTCGGCGGGTACCGGCAGGCGTTGCGGGCCGCGGCCGGGCGGGGGCGCGTGGCCGCCGTACGGCAGGTGCGCGAGGTCGTCGCCCAGTGCGAGGCGTGGTCGGCGCCCGGCGGGTTCTTCGCCGCCCTGCCCGGGTCCGCCCGGGTGGACGAGGCGCTGCGGGCCGAGCTCGAAGCGGCGGCCCGGGCGGCGGCCGGCGCCTACGCCGAGCTGGGGGCGTTCCTGCGGGACGAGCTGGCGCCCCGGGCGGCGGCCGGGGACGCGGTCGGCGAGGAGCTGTACGCGCTGTGGTCGCGCACGTTCCTCGGCGCCAGGCTGGACCTGCGCGAGGTGTACGCGTGGGGCTGGGAGGAGTTCCGGCGCGTCGAGGAGGAGATGACCGAAATTTCGGGCCGAATCCGGCCAGGAGCCGGCCCCGCCGAGGCCGCGGCGGCACTGGACGCCGACCCGCGCCATCTCGTCCGCGGGCAGGACGGCTTCCAGGCGTGGATGCGCGAGCTGTCCGGGCGGGCGCTGGCCGACCTGCGCGGCCGGCACTTCGACATCCCCGACGAGCTGATGCGGCTGGACTGCCGGATCGCGCCGCCCGGCGGCGGGTCGGGGGCCTACTACACCAATCCCGCCGAGGACTTCAGCAGGCCGGGGACGATGTGGTGGTCGCTGCCGGAGGGAAAGGAGGAGTTCTCGACCTGGCGGGAGGCCAGCACCGTCTACCACGAGGGCGTGCCCGGCCATCACCTGCAGATCGGCACGGCGGTGGCGACGCCCGGGCTCAACCGGTTCCAGCGGCTGGCGTGCTTCGTGGACGGCCACGGCGAGGGATGGGCGCTCTACGCCGAGCGGCTGATGCGCGAGTTCGGTTATCTCGACGACGCCACTTCGCTGGGGATGCTGAACAAGAGTCTTTTCCGGGCGGCCAGAGTGGTCCTTGACATCGGCCTGCATCTCAGGTTGGGGATTCCGGACGGCTCCGGGTTCCACGAGGGGGAGCGGTGGACGCCCGAGCTGGGGATCGAGTTCCTGAGCACCAGGACGCTGACGGACCCGGCACGGGCGGCCGACGAGGTGAACCGGTATCTCGGCTGGCCGGGGCAGGCGGCCTCGTACAAGGTCGGCGAGAAACTCTGGCTGGAGCTGCGCGAGGAGGCCAGGGCGCGGCAGGGGGCGGCGTTCGACCTGAAGGACTTCCACACCCGCGCGCTCCGCAGCGGGCCCGCGGGGCTCGACACCATGCGGGACCTGATGGCCGGCTCCGGTCTCTGACGCCTCGCGCCCCCGGGACCGCCCCGGGACCGCCCCGGGACCGCCCGCGGCGTGGCCCCGCTCCGGGCTTGACAGACGTTCCGGGCTGCGCTTTTAAGTTTTGGTCATGAGTTTATTCGATTTCTATTCACCACCCCGGAATGGCGGCTGTTAGGTGGCGGCCGAAATAGAAGCTTGCGTGTTCCGACGGCGCGTGCTTAGAGTGTGACCTGTTCCTACAAAGTCCATCTAAGGCCATTCGCTGTTTCGCCGGGGTGATGCGCGGGCGGGTGGCCGATCTGGGGGGAATGGAGATCGGACGAACGTAGATACCACGAGCTCTCGCACTGCGCCGTCCATCGGTCGCGCGGTTTTCTGACGCTGCCCTGAGTTGGCCGGTCCGCGGCGAGTTCTCCGTGGCCTCTTCAGGCTGCCCTGAAAGCGCGGAAATCCTCGTGCCGCGCCAGGGATCTGTGCCGTCCAAAAAAATCCCGGTGAATCCGTAGTTCCGTCATGCCTATTCCCTGAAAGGGTTCCTTAAATGGCGAACGAGCACGCGAATGGTGTAGCACTGCCCGCCCGGGCCGACATCGTCATCGTCGGCAACGGGGCCCTCGGCCTCTTCCTCGCCGATGAGCTGGCCGAGCGCGGCGCCGGGTCCGTCGTCGTGGTGGGCCCGCGCGACCGCGAGGCCGGCGCGAGCCAGGCCGCCGGGGCCATGCTCGGCTGCTTCGGCGAGACCACCTCGGAGTCCCTGCGGACCGAGGCCTCGCGCAAGCGGTTCGAGCTGGGCGTCACCGCCCACGACCGCTGGCCGGGCGTGATCGAGCGGCTGGAGCCGTACTCGACGACCGGCTCGCCGCTGCTCGTGACCCCCGAGAGCCACGTGGTGCTCAACTCCATCGGCGCCGAGCTGGACACGGTCAACTTCCACGCCATGATCAAGGCGCTGGACGAGTACGGCAAGCCGTGGGCGGAGATCGACCCCCACGACATCCCCGCCTTCCGGCCCCGCCCGGACACCCGCGCCCTGCGTGCCGTCCACCTGCCGGCGGAGGGCGCCGTGGACGCGCGCGGCGTGCTGGGCGCGCTGGAGAACCGGCTGCGCGCCACCGACACCGTCCTGGTGGACCAGACGGTGCGCACGCTGGTCAGGAACAACGGCGAGGTGACCGGCGTCGAGCTGGACAACGGCCACTTCATCGAGGCGGGCTCCGTGGTCGTCGCGGCAGGCGCCCGCAGCGAGGCGCTGGTGAAGACGGCGATCGCCGACCTCGACATGGTGCCGATGTTCCCCGGCCTCGGCTTCGCGATGCTGGCCAGGCGGACCGGCGGGGAGAAGTTCCGCAGCGTGGTGCGCACGCCCAACCGGGGCTTCGCCTGCGGCCTGCACGTCGTCCCCGGGCCCGGTGACCTGGAGTACTACGGCGCCACCAACCGCTTGGTGGACAAGGTCTCCAGCGTGACGTGGATGGCCGACGTGCGCTTCCTGGCCCAGTACTCGATGCAGCAGCTCGACGAGCGGGTCGCCTCGCACGAGGTCGTCAGGTGGCTGGCCGGCAACCGCCCGGTCACGCTCGACGGCTTCCCGCTGATCGGCTGGCTGCCGGTGTCCGGCCTCTACCTGATGACCGGCACCTACCGGGACGGCTTCCACTGCGCGCCGCTGCTGGCCGAGCACGTCGCCAACGAGTTGCAGGGCAAGGAGGGCACGATCGACCCGATGTTCAAGCCGACCCGGGCGCCGATCGCGACCAGGACGGTCGAGTGGTCGATCAACGAGTACGTCGAGCACAACCTCGCCGCCTGGTTCGAGCCGGGCGCGGAGGCGGCGCCGCAGATGACCACGGCCCAGATCGCCGACTACTACCGCAACATGGCCGTGAAGTTCTACGAGACGCTGGGCCTCGACTACGGCCTCGGCCCCGACATCCTCTGGTACGCGCAGGGCAGCCTGCTCGGCGCGCGCCGGGTCGCCCGCTACTTCAACAGTCTGACCTCGCGGAACGGCTCGCAGCCGGTGGGCGCGGGCGCGAAGGAGGCGTGATCATGACCATCTCTCAGGACTCCGTGGTGGAGACGGTACGGCGCCTGGTGGACAAGCAGCTCAACCTGTCCGCCCACGGCTTCGACTTCGGCCCCGACGACGACCTGTGGTCGCTGGGCATGACCTCGCTGTCGTGCATGGGCCTCATGCTCGCCATCGAGGACACCTTCCAGATCGAGCTGCCGGAGGAGGCGCTGCAGGAGGCCACCTTCCGCTCGGTCAGCACGATCACCGCGGCCATCGACGCCGCGCAGGCCGGGTCCGGGACGAAGGCGTAAGGGCAGATGCCGAGGTTCGAGCCACGACCGACGAATCCGTTCCCACTGCGGCACGACCCCGCGGCCCGCGTCTTCCCGCTGTCGGCGGGGCAGGAGCGGCTGTGGTGGTTGCGCCAGCTCGATTCGTCGCACGACCAGTACCACATCACCGGAGGCTGGCGGTTTCCCCCGGGGCTCGAACCCTCGGCGCTGGCCACCGCCCTGGCCGGGCTGACGCGGCGCCACCACGTCCTGCGCACCGGTTTCGTCCTGTTACCGGACGGGACCACCGCGCAGGAGGTCGTGGACGAGGTGGAGGTGCCCGTCCTGTGGGCGGGCCGCGCGTGGCGGGCGGCCGTCGAGCGGGCCGCGTCCGAGCCGTTCGACCTGTCGCGGCCGCCCCTGCTGCGGGCGGTCGTGGCCGAGCTGGAGGACGGGCCGGCGCTCTTCGTCGCGATGCACCACATCGTCACCGACCGGTGGTCGATGGACGTGTTCGCCCGCGACCTGTTCGAGCTGTACGGCGCCGCGACGGCGGGCCGGGCGCCGGACCTGCCCGAGCTGGCGGTCCAGTACGGCGACTTCGCCCGCTGGCAGCGCGCCCTGCTGGACTCCGGCCGGCTCCGGCCGCAACTGGAGTACTGGAAAGGCGCGCTGGCCGGCCACGAGCGCCTGGAGCTGCCCACCGACAGGCCGCGCACGAGCACGAGCACGAGCACGAGCGACGGCGGCGGCGACGGCGCGGGCGCGAGCGTCGTCGTGGAGCTGTCGGAGCGGGACACCGCCGCGATGACCGCCGTCGGCTGGCGGGCCAGGGCGAGCCAGGGCGTGGTGGTGACCGCCGCGCTGGCGGCCACGCTGAGCGCGTTCAGCGGGCAGGACGACGTCGTCATGGGCGCCGTCGTCTCCGACCGGCCGCGGCTCGAGCTCCAGGACCTGATCGGGTTCTTCATCAACACCGTGGTGCTCAGGGCCGACCTGTCCGGCGACGGGCTGACCTTCCGCGACGTGGTGGTACGCACCCGCGACGCGTGGATGGCGGCCGACGCCCACCAGGACGTGCCGTTCGAGCAGATCGTGGGGGCGGTGCGGGCGGGAACCGAGGACGGGCGGAACCCGATCTTCGACGTCGTCGTCAACCACGCGGGGGACCGTACCGCGCTGGCGGAGGCCGAGGGGGCGCCGGAGTGGTGGTACCCGGAGCTGCCGGTCACCGCCCGGTTCGACCTGTCGCTCACCACCCAGGTGATCGACGGGCGGCTGCGGGCCACGTTCGTGTACCGGCCCGCGTTGTTCGACGAGCGGACGGTGGCCGCGCTGGCCGAGCGGTACGTCAGGCTGCTCGGCCAGGGGGCCGCGGACCCGGGCAGGCCGCTGCGCGAGCTGGACCTGGCCGGGGAGGCCGCGGTTCCGGCGCGGGCCGCCGATCCGGCGCCGGAGGCCACGGTGGTGGAGCTGGTCCAGGCGCAGGCCGCGCTCCGTCCCGGGGCGGAGGCCGTGGTCGGGGCCGGGGGCGCGCTCTCGTACGGCGAGCTGAACGAGCGGGCGAACCGGCTCGCGCGCCGCCTGGCCGCCCGCGGGGTGGGCCGGGAGAGCGTGGTGGCCGTCTGCCTGGAGACCACGGTCGAGCGGTTCGTGGTCCTCCTGGCAGTCGCCAAGTGTGGTGCCGCCTATTTTCCGATTGATCCAGATTTTCCGCCTGACAGGTTACGTTTCATGCTCGCGGACGCCGGCGCGGCCCTCACGATCGCCGACCCGGCCCTGCGCGACCGCCTGCCGCGGGACGCGACACCGCTGCTGGTGCCCGGCGAGCCCGACCCGCCCGGCAGCCCGCACCCGTCCGGCACCCCGCACCCGTCCGGCAGCCCGCACCCGTCCGGCAGCCCGCACCCGCCCGGCGAGCCGGGCCCGCAGGAATGCGGCGACCCGCCCCTGGCGGCGCGGCCGGACGACCTGGCCTACCTGATCTCGACGTCCGGCTCCACCGGGACGCCGAAGGCCGTCGCCGTCCCGCACCGGGCGCTGAGCAGGCTCGTCGCCGGCGCGCCCGCGTACATGGACGTGGGGCCGGGCACCACGTTCATGCAGGCGGGGCCGCTGACCTTCGACGTGTCGGTGCTGGAGTGGGCGCCGCTGTGCCACGGCGGACGGGTGGTGGTGACCGGCACCGGCGCGCTCCTGGAGGACCTGGGCGCCGTCGTCCGCGAGCACGGCGTGACCACGCTCAAGCTGGTCTCGCCGCAGCTCGACCTGCTCGTCGAGCGGGACCTCGGCGCGCTGGCCGGGCTGCGCCGGCTCATCGTGGGCGGCGACGTGGTCAACCCCAGGAGCTTCAGGACCGCCCGCGAGCGGCTGCCGGGCTGCCGGGTCACGGCCTCGTACGGGCCCACCGAGTCCACCGTGCTGGCCACCGTCTTCGACGGCGTGCCGGGCGAGGGCCGGGTGCCCATCGGCGCGGCCATCCCGTACACCCGCGCCTATCTCCTGGACCGCGACCTCAACCCCGCCCCGCCCGGCATGCGCGGCGAGATCTACCTGGCCGGGGACGGGCTGGCCCGCGGCTACCACGGGCGCCCCGGGCTGACCGCGCAGGCGTTCCTGCCCGACCCCTACGGGCCGCCGGGCACGCGCATGTACCGCACCGGCGACGTCGGCCGCCTCCTGCCCGGCGGCGTGATCGACTTCCTGGGCCGCGCCGACCGCCAGGTGAAGATCCGCGGCTACCGCATCGAGACCAGCGAGATCGAGCACGTCCTGCTCCGCCAACCGGCCGTCACCGGGGCGGTCGTGCTCCGCGTCGAGCTGCCGACCGGGCCGGCCCTGGCCGCGTACGTCACGGCGGGCGGGCCGGTGGACGAGGCGGAGCTGCGGGCCGCCCTGCACGCGGCCCTGCACGCGGCGCTGCCCGCGTACATGGTGCCCGGCCACCTCGTCGTGGTCGAGAGCTTCCCGCTGACGGCCAACAACAAGGTGGACCGGGCCGCCCTGCCGCCGGTCACCGCGGCGCCGCGGGCCGAGCCGTCCGGGGCGCTGCCCGCGACCGGCCTGGAGGCCCGGATCGCGGAGACCTGGTCGGCGGTGCTGGGCGCCGAGCTGCCGGTCACGGCGGACTTCTTCGACCACGGCGGCCACTCCCTGCTGGTGCCCAGGGCGACCGCGGCGGTCCGGCACCTGCTCGGCCGCGAGGTCCCGCTCCGCCTCATGACGCGGCACCGCACCCCCGCCGGGTACGCCGCCGCCCTGCTGGCCGAGAGCCTGCCCGCCCTCGCCGCCGGCTCCCGCCTGGAGCGGCGGAGCTGGCACAGCCGCACCCTGGGCGGCGAGCGGCGGGTGGACCTGTACCTGTCGGAGGGGGCGGGCGCGGACGGGGCGGGCGCGACGGAGCCGGGCGCGGTCGGGAACGTGCTGGTGGTCCTGGACGGCTCGGAGTTCGCCGACATCATGCGGCTCCCGGCCGTCGTGGACCGGCTCGTCCACGAGGGCGGGATCGGCCCCACCGCCGCGGTCCTCCTCAGCCCGGCCGGCTGGTCGGCCCGGCGGGCGGAGCTGCTGGCGGACACGTACCCGGACCTGCTCGCCGACGAGCTGGTCCCGTACCTGTGGGACTGGCTGGGGCCGCGGTCGCGGCCGGGCAGGGCCACGGTGGTCGGGTCGAGCCTCGGCGCGGTGGCGGCCGTCCGCGCCGCGCTGTCCCGCCCGGACCGCTTCGCCGGCGCGGTCGCCCTGTCGGGACCGCTGAGCGAGCACCGGCTCGGCCCGGACGGCGCCGCCCCGTCCCGGCTGTTCCTGTACGCCAGCCGCGAGGAGGCCGACATCGTGCTCGACGACGGCCTCAACCTGGTCGAGGCGGTGAAGCGCACCGGGGAGGAGCTGGCCGCCCGCGGTCACGCGGTGCGGTGCGCGTACGGGGACGGCGGTCACACCTACGCCGCCTGGGAGGCGGTGCTTCCCGAAGCCCTCTCATGGGCGTTGAGAAAGGACAGGACGAGCGATGTCGGATGACGGCGAGTTCCACGTCGTGATCAACCACGAGGAGCAGTACGCGATCTGGCCGGTCGGCCTGGACGTGCCGGCGGGCTGGCGCGCCGTGGGCCCCGCGGGGCCGAAGGAGCGCTGCCTGGCCTCCATCGACGCGACCTGGACCGACCTGCGGCCGCTGAGCCTGCGGCGGCACGTCCACGAGGAGAGGTGACGGTGGCACCCCCTCCCGTCCAGCGCGTCGATCCCGCCGCCCGCACGGTGTGCGACCTGTTCGTCCGGCAGACGCTGACCCGGCCCGAGGCCACCGCGATCAGGACCGCCGACCGGTCGTGGACCTACGCCGAGCTCGGCCAGGCCACCGCCCGGCTGGCCGCCCGGCTCGGGCGGCGCGGCGTGCGGCCGGGGGCCGTCGTCGGGGTGGTCGCCCCGCGCGGCCCGCAGGCGCTCATCGGCTTCCTCGCCGTCATGCGCGCCGGCGCGGCGGTCCTGCCGGTGGACCCCGCCGACCCGCCGCAGCGCATCCGGGAGATCCTCGGCGACGCCGGCTGCGAGCAGGTGCTCGCCGCCGCTCCCGCGGACTGGCTGCCGGACGCCCAGCTCGTCGGCGACCCCACGCTGGACGACGAGCCGGTCGGGCCGCTGCCGGTGCCGCATCCGCTCGACCTGGCGTACGCGATCACCACCTCCGGCTCGACCGGCCGGCCCAAGGCCGTGGGCGTGCCGCACCGGGCGCTCCTCAACCTGATGGCGGCCTCGATCGAGGAGCTGGACCTGATCAGGCCGGACGACGTGATGTTGTGGTCGCTGGCCCCCACCGTGGACAGCACGATGCACGACGTGCTGATGCCGCTGTGCGTCGGCGGCACCGTCGCCGTCCCCGACGGCGGCGAGCTGCCCGCGAACCGGATGGTGCGCGCCGTGCGGACGCTGGGCGCGACCGTGCTGGAGATCCCGTCCGCCGTGCTCGGGCCGTACCACCGGGTCCTGCTGCCGCGGCTGGCCGAGGCCGGGGTGCGGGCGGTGATCACCGGCGGCTCCCAGCTCGACGCCCCCGGGCTCGGCGAGATGATGGACCGCGTCGTCGTGTTCAACGGCTACGGGCCCACCGAGACCACGGTCGCGCCGCTGTGGCACCGGTGCGACCGCGACACGCCGCCCTGGGTGCCGATCGGCCGGCCGCACCGGGGCGTGCGGGTGTACGTCCTCGACGAGAAACTCGCTCCCGTCCCCGACGGCGCGGAGGGCCAGCTCTACGTGGGCGGCGCCGGGGTGGCCAGGGGGTACCTCGGGCTGCCCGGCCGTACGGCGTCGGTGTTCCTGCCCGACCCGTTCGCCGGCACCCCAGGCGAGCGCATGTACGCCACCGGCGACCGGGTGCGCCGCGCCCCCGACGGCACCTACGTCTTCGTCGGCCGCATCGACGACCAGGTCAAGCTCAACGGCTACCGCGTCGAGATCGGCGAGGTGGAGCACGCGCTCAAGGAGCTCCCCGGGGTGCTCGACGCGGCGGCGCTGCTGCGCGAGGACGCACCGGGCGGCGCGGCCCTCGTGGCGTTCCTGGTGGGCGACGGGCACGACGGCGAGGAGGTCGCCGAGCGGCTCAGAGATCGCTTGCCCAACCACATGGTCCCGCGTTTCTATGTGTGGTTGGAGCGCCTTCCCCTGAATCGTCCAGGAAAAATCGATCGCCGGGCGCTCGCGAAGGTCCCGTTCGTGAACGCACCGGCCACCTGAGGAGAGCGATCATGTCACGTGAGGTCACGCATGCCCCGTCGCAGCGTACGGGACGCCCGCGGATAGCCGTGATCGGTGGCAAGCCCAAGCTCCTGCGCAAGGCCCACGAGCTCGGCATGAGCGTCGTCTACGTCCAGCAGCCCAACCAGTACGACCGGGGCCACTGGCCCTACGTGGACCAGGCGCTGCTCATGGACTACACCGACACCGATCGGCTGCTGCCGCTGATGTGGGCCGTCCACCAGGCCCAGCCGCTCGACGGCGTGTTGTCGCTGTACGAGCTCGGTGTCCGGCCCGCCGCGCAGGTGGACGAGCTGCTGGGGCTGAACTGCTACTCCCTGGAGACGGTGGACCTGCTGCTGGACAAGTGGGAGATGCGCCGGCGCCTCAACGCGCTGGGCGTCAGCCCGGTCGCCTCCGCGATCGGCGAGAACGAGCGGGACCTGCGCGCGTTCGCCGAGGCCCACGGCCTGCCGGTCTTCGTGAAGCCGATCCGCGAGGCCGGCAGCATCGGCGTGTTCGCCGTCCGCGACGAGGCCGACCTGGCCGGCGTCCCGCGCCGCTTCCGCGAGCTCGCGGCCACCTTCCCCAAGGAGGACCTGGCCGGCCCCCTCGACCAGTTCCTCATGGAGGAGTTCCTGGACGGGCCCGAGATCAGCGTCGAGACGCTGAGCTTCGACGGCCACCACGTCGTCGTCGGCGTCACCGACAAGGTGCTGGGCGGCCCCGGGTTCGTGGAGGTCGCGCACTCCTCGCCGAGTCGGCTCCCCGAGGCGGTGCTGTGCGAGGTCGGGGAGCTGGTCGGGCGCGTGCTCGACGCGGTCGGCCTGCGGCACGGCCCCGGCCACACCGAGGTCAAGCTCACCAGCCGCGGCCCGCGGGTCGTCGAGTCCCACGCCCGCATCGGGGGCGACCGCATCAACGAGCTCACCGAGATCGCCTACGGCGTGGACATGGACCGGTACGCGCTGGGCTCGCGGTTCGGCCTGCTGGAGCCGCTGCGCGAGTCGCCGCGGCCGCGGGCCGGCGCCGCGATCCGGTTCCTCACCCCGCCGCCGGGCAGGGTCGTGCGGATCACCGGCGCCGACGAGATCAGGGACGACCCCGCGCTGGTCGAGCTGGACATCTCCGTCGAGCCCGGCGACGAGGTGCCGCCGCTCACCTGGAGCGAGGAGCGCGTGGCGCACGTCCTGGCGCGCGGCGACACGGCCGAGGAGGCCGCCGCCAACGCCGAACGGCTGGCGGCGGCGGTCCGCATCCACACCGAGGCGGCTTCGTGAGCGTGGCCCAGGGGAACGAGCCGCGCTTCCGGGACACCGTGCGGCGGCTGCCGCCGATGGTGTGGATCGTCAGCTTCGGCATCCTGGTGGTGCGGGTCGGCAACTTCCTGCCGGTCTTCATGGTCCTCTACCTGACCGACCGGGGCATCGCCCCGGTCGCCGCCGGCCTGGTGCTCGGCGCGGCGGGGCTGGGCAACGTGCTCGGCAACGCGGTCGGCGGCTACCTGGCCGACCGGATCGGGCGGCGCTGGACCATCGTGGTGTCGATGGTCACGACGGCGGTGCCGACGGCGCTCATCCCGCTGTTCGACGAGCTGGCCGTGCTCGTCGCGCTGGCGTTCCTGGCCGGCGCGGCCTCCCAGATCTACCGTCCCGCCGCCGCGGCGCTGCTGGTGGACGCCACCTCGACCGACCGGCAGCGGCTGGCCGCGTTCGCGGTGCACCGGTTCGCGATGAACATCGGCGCCGCGGCCGGCGGCGTGCTCGGCGGGTTCCTCGCCACGGTCTCGTACATGGCGCTGTTCCTCGGCAACGCGATCGCCTGCCTGCTGCTCGCGCTGATCGCGGCCGTCATGGTGCGGGACGTGGCCCCCGCCAGGGCGGGGGAGGACACGGGAGAAGGCACGGAGGACGCCGCGGTGCCGCAGCCGAGCTACCGCCAGGCGCTCGCCGACCGCCGCCTGCGGCGGTTCCTGGTCATGACGCTGATCGCCGAGTTCGTCTACATCCAGTCCACGGTCGGCCTGCCGCTGCACACCGACGCGCACGGGATGTCCCCGGCCGACTTCGGCCTGCTCATGGGGCTCAACGGCGTGCTGGTCCTGGCGCTCGAACTCCCGATCACCGGCCTGGTCTCCAACCGGCCACCCGGGCCCGTGCTCGGCCTCGGCAACGTCCTGACCGGCGTCGGGCTGGCCATGACCGGCCTGTTCGCCGACATGGGCTGGCTGGCGGCCACCGTGGTCCTGTGGACGCTGGGGGAGATGTTGTACGCCTCCATGGCCAGCGCCTACCTGGGCGGCCTGGCCCCGCCGGACATGGGCGGCCGCTACCAGGGCCTGTACGGGGCCGCCATCACGGCGGGCACCGGCGTCGGCCCGATCATCGGCGGCGCGGTGTACGCGCTCAACGAGTGGGCGCTGTGGGGCGTGTGCGCCGTCGGCGGCGTCGTGTCCGGGTGGCTCTGCCTGCCGGCCAGGAAGGCGAAGGTCGCGCCGGCCCCGGCGTGAGCCCCCGAGGCCCCGGGGCCGGGCTCCGGGAGGCCCCAGGGCCGGGCTCCGGGAGGCCCACGGAGCCGGCCCCGGGCCGGGGCCCGGGGCCGGCCCGCGCAGCCGTCCTCCGGCTCACGCGTCGCTGGTTCACGTGCCGCTGGTTCACGTGCCGCTGGTTTATGCACCGCGTCTATATTCTCGGAGTATAGTCACTCGGCATGAGTCAGATGTTCGACCGCCCGGCCCCGGCCGGCCCCCGTGAACCACGCGAGACCCGGCGGCGAGGCCGGTCGGCCGCGATCGCCGGGCTCGTCACCGTCCTGGCGGCCACCGGCCTCGGCCAGGCGGGCCCCGCCTCCGCCACCCCCACCCCGGCTCCCCGCGCCGCCGTCAAGCCGTACCTGCCCGCGCCCACCGGCCCGCATCCGGTCGGCACCACGTCCCTGTACCTCAAGGACACCTCGCGCCCCGACCCCTGGGTCCCCAGCGCCGAGGCCCGCGAGCTGATGGTCTCGCTGTGGTATCCGGCCAAGGCGCCGGGCCGCCACCGGGCCCGGTACATGACCCCCAAGGAGTCCGAGCTGCTGCTCAAGGACGGGAACATCACCAGCATCCCGGCCGACACACTCAGCAAGGTGCGCACCAACGCCTTCACCGACGCCCGCCCCGCCGGAGCCCCGCACAGCCTGCCCCTCGTCGTGCTCTCCCCCGGGCACAGCAAGCCCAGGTCCGAGCTCACGGGCCTGGCCGAGGAGCTGGCCAGCCAGGGGTACGTGGTGGCCGCCATCGACCACACCTACGAGAACGTCGCCCAGACCTTCCCCGACGGGCGGGTCACGACCTGCGTCACGTGCGAGATGAAGAAGGACCCGTCCGTCTGGCAGAAGCTGGAGAAGGGCCGGGCCGCCGACGTCTCCTTCGTGCTCGACGAGCTGACCGGCGCGCACCCCAAGTGGAAGGGCGCGCGGCTGATCGACCCGTCCAGGATCGCCATGTCCGGCCAGTCCGCCGGCGGGGCGAGCGCGCTCGCGGCCCTGGCGGCCGACTCCCGGCTGAAGGCCGGCATCGACGTGGACGGCACCGTCGAGACCCCGCTGCCCGAGGCCGGGCTGTCCCGGCCGTTCCTGCTGCTGGGCAAGCCCGCCACGTACACGCCGGGCAAGCCCCCCGCCGCCAGCTGGGAGGGCGTCTGGGCGGGGCTGCACGGCTGGAAGCGCTGGCTGCTGGTGACCGGGACCGTGCACATGTCCTTCACCGACCTCGGCGTGCTGGCCGACCAGGTCGGCATCGAGGACGGCGCCGAACTGCCCGGCGCCCGCGCCCTGGCCATCACCCGCAGGTACGTCACGGCCTTCTTCGACCTGCACCTGCGGGGGAAGCCGCAGCCCCTGCTGGACAAGCCCTCGGAGCGCTACCCGGAGGTCACGTTCTGCGCCCCGGAGACGAAGACCTGCGCGTAGGGCCGGTCACCCGCCGGTGAGGAGCGCGGTGTAGGCGTTCGAGTGCTGCTGGCCGGACATGAAGGAGACGAACTGCCTGACGAAGGCGCCGCGCGAGTAGCCGCCGCCGTCGCCGCCGGCCCCGCCGCCGCTGCCGTTGCCGGTCAGGTCGCGGTGGAAGGCCGTGCGGAACAGGTCGTGGTATTCCTCGGCGTCGATCCGCTCGTCGTCGTCGACGTCGGTGACGTCGAACAGCACGTCCGCGATCTTGATGAGCCCGGTGCTGGGCATGCGGGTGGCCGCGGCGGCGTACTCGTGGCGGGTGACGCGGCCGTCGCCGTCGCCGTCGAGGGCGTTCTGCAGCTCGCGCCACCAGGCGGCGTACGCCTGGAACAGCCGCTCCTCCTCCTGCTCGCCCAGGTCGAGCCGGGTGGCGATCTCCCTGGCCACGGCGGCGAGGTCGGGCCAGCGCAGGTAGCCGTCGCCGGTCTGGTCGAGGACCTCGGCGAAGAACCGGTCGGCCGACCGGACCGCCTGAGGCTCCTCGGCGGCGGCGGGGGTGAGCAGGCGGACCAGGGCCGCGGCCTTGCCGGCCCGGCGGCGGACGGCCTCCCACGGGCCCGTGCCCTCGTGGGACGGGTCGAGCAGGCCCATGAAGAACTCCACCCGCGTCCAGCTCTGCGGGAGGTAGCGGGTGGCGAGGGCGGCGCTCAGGTAGGCGGTCTGCATGAGCGTCCTGGCGCCCGGCAGGTCGGGCAGGGCGACGCGCCGGCTGAAGGACTCGGGGAGCGAGGCGATGGTGATCGCGGTGGCCAGCGGTCCCGCCACGGCCCGGCCCGCGGTCCACACCGCGGGGTGGCCGCGCAGCAGCGGAGGCGCGGGCACGGTGGCGAAGAGCCGGTAGAGGATGACGCTCACGGCCTCGTTGTTCTCCAGGTGGTGCTCGACGATGTCGTCGTAGTAGGGCCAGAACTCCTGCAGCGTCGCGGGGAGGTGGTCGCTGGTGCCGTCGATGAGGGCCAGGACCGCGCGGTGCTCGTCGTAGAGCCGCCGCATCGTCTCGGCGTCGAGCGTGTCGCCGCTCAGCCGGCACATCGTCACCGTCGACTCGAACAGGGTCGCCATCACCCAGGCGCGCGCCTCGTGGTCGGTGGCGTCGTAGGGGCGGCCCTGGGCGTCGGCGCCGGAGATGCGGGCGTGGAGGCGGTTGAGCCGGGCCGCCTCGCGCTCGCGTACGCGCGGGTCGGGGTCGAGGAGCCGCCGCGAGCTCATCGTGGTGTTGCGCAGGCGCCGCCACGGGTGCGTGAGGAACGTGGAGTTCTCCATCAGCGCGGCGCCGATCTGCGGGTGGGCGGCCTCCAGCAGGGTGGCCCGGGTCACGGCGAGCCCCCAGCGCGCCTCGCCGACCAGGCGGCGCAGGATGGAGCCGGGGCCGAGGACGTCGATGCTCGCCTGCGAGGTGGTCTGGCTCATCGAAGGCTCTCTCCTGTCATGGTGGCGGGACGTACGTCGCCGAAGCGGCGCTGGCGGCGGAGGTAGGAGTCGAGGCATTCCCCGAAGTGGGGGGCGCGGAAGTCGGGCCAGAGCACCTGGGGGAAGACCCATTCGGCGTAGGCCACCTGCCAGAGCATGAAGTTGGAGATGCGCTGCTCGCCGGAGGTGCGGATGACCAGGTCCACGTCGGGGGTGTCGGGGTAGGGCAGGTGCGCGGCGAAGCTGGCCTCGGTGACCTGGTCGGCCGGTGTCGCGGAGCGGATCAGCGACCGCGCGGCCTCCACGATGTCGCGGCGCCCGCCGTGGTCGAAGGCGACGGTCAGCGTCATGCGCCTGTTGTCGCGGGTGAGCGTCATCAGGTCGGTGATGTCCTGGACCAGCGGCGCCGGGATGCGCGGATCGCTCATGCCGAGGAACCTGCAGCGGATGCCCCGCGTGTGCAGCACCGGCGCGTGCCTGCGGATGGCGCGGCGGACGAGCCGCATGAGGACGTCGACCTCGCCGGCCGGCCGCCGCCAGTTCTCCGTGGAGAAGGCGTACAGGCTCAGCCAGGTGACCCCGGAGGAGCGGGCCGCCTCGATGACGTCCATCACGGCGGCCTCGGCGGCCTCGTGACCCGCGGTGCGCGGCAGGGACCGCTGCGCGGCCCAGCGGCCGTTGCCGTCCATCACACAGGCCACATGACGCGGCACGACCATGACCACCCCAATGGCTGAGAGTGACTACGCCAATACTTTAGGTGTTCTAGGCGGATTGCGGCAGCCCCCCGGCGCGATTGAGTACGGCTTACTCAGGTCACGCCGGTCCCGCGTCCCGCACGCTGTGTCGCATGAAGTCACGTACTCCTCACGCGGTCACCGTCCGGACGGCAGTCGTCGTCGCCTCCCTCCTCGCCGCCGGGGCGGCCGCCGTCCCTCCCGCCTCGGCCTCCACCCCGGCCTCCGCGCGCGCCGTCTGGGCCGCGTCGAACGTCCAGCTCGTGAACTGGCAGACCGGCAAGTGCCTGACCATCGCCGGCGGCGTCAGCACCGACAACAACGTCCACGCGGTCCAGTACACCTGCGACAGCCACCCCTCCCGCCGCTGGGACATCTGGGGCTACTCCAGCGCGAACCTCCAGGTCAGGAACCGCCAGACGGGCAAGTGCCTGACCATCGCCGGCGGCGTGAGCACCGAGAACAACGTCGTCGCCCTGCAGTACACCTGCGACAGCCACCCCTCGCGCTACTGGGCGCTCGGCAACCGCGCCGGCCAGTACGTCGAGTTCCGCAACGTGCAGACCGGCAAGTGCCTGACCATCGCCGGCGGCGTCAGCACCGAGAACAACGTCGAAGCCGTCCAGTACACCTGCGACGGTCACCCCTCGCGCTACTGGGAGATCCGCGACTACTACGGCTGATCCCCGCACCTCCGGCCCGCCCTCAGGGGACGCCGGCCCGCCCCCGTGCGGCCGGCGTCCCCGATCACGCGCGGGACAGCGCGTCGAACTCCCGCCGCAGGCCGAGCCTGTCCGTTGTCGTTTCCGCACGGCTGGGACGGTAACGGGCCGTGTCGTCCCCATGCCGGCACGGCCGCCGGATCGGCGGTCATCGGTCGATGATCGGCCGAAGGGAGAGGTGGCGGGCCGGCGAACACCTGATAGGGAACGGCCGGCCGCGAGCGAGGGGGTTCGGCGTGGTTCTGGCGCGGCGCGCCGGAGGCTGTGGTAGCCTCGTAGGCGTTGCAGTTGCTGTTACCCATTATGACTTTGTGCGTCTGGCAGAGTTTGGTGCCAGGCGCGTTTTTGTTCCCGGTCATCTCCGGATGGGCTCATCGCGCGACATGGCGATCCGCACGGTGCGGATCGCGTCCCGGTACATCTCTGAAGGAGATCGTCATGGCTTCCGGAACCGTGAAGTGGTTCAACTCCGAAAAGGGCTTCGGCTTCATCGAGCAGGACGGCGGCGGCGCCGACGTCTTCGCGCACTTCTCCAACATCGTCGCCAACGGCGGCTACCGTGAGCTGCACGAGGGCCAGAAGGTGTCCTTCGACATCGTCCAGGGCCAGAAGGGCCCGCAGGCGGAGAACATCGTCGCCGCCTGACCCTGCGCATGGCACGGCCCTGAGTTCTTACGGGCCGGAACGGGCCGGCCGGGTGCGAGCACGCACCCGGCCGGCCCGTTCTTTTCTGTTTCCCGTGATTGTCGGTGCGGGTCCGTAGGCTGCGCGCCATGATCAAGACGAACCCCGTGCGGGACGTGCTCGACCGCGTCGAGGCCGGCTCCGTCGCGGGCCTCGTGGCGTTCTTACAGAGCCTCGACGACGACGGCAGGCGCGCGGTGGCCCGGCACCTGCCCGCGCACCTGGGCGAGCGCAGGCGTGCCGGGATCGAGGCCGAGCGGCGGATCTGGGAGCTGGCGCCCCTCTACCGCGTGGCCGGGGCGTTCTGCATGGGCGGGGCGGAGCAGGTGGCGGCCTGGCTCAACCGGCAGGAGTTCAGGTGGGTGGAGCCGAAGGCCGACGCCGCGCAGGTGATGTCCGTGCTCGCGGACCGGCCGGTGGAGTGGCGCCGTGACCTGGCCGTCCGCCTGGTGCGGCGGATGCGGCCGGCCCCCGCCGGCTCGGCGTGGCGGCGCGCGCAGTCCCTGCGGAACTGGGACCTGGCGGCCGCGCTGGTGGTCGAGACGGGCGTCGAGCCGCCGGAGAGCGACGCGTTCGTGTCCGGGTGGATGGTGCGGACGGTCGAGCGGCAGTGGATGAGCCGCGGAAAGCCGGTGCTCGCCGACGACCCGCTGCTCGACCACATGGTGCCGCGCCTGTTCCGGGCGGCCGGCGTGGCCGGCGCGCTGGGGAGCTGGACCCCTGCCTGGGAGGACGGCCGGAGCATCGTCGGCGAGCTGGCCGAGCTGGCCAGGGCGGGCCGGGTGCCGCGCGCGACGCTGCTGAACGGCTGCGCGGGCCGGCTCCTGGCCGGGGGCGACGCGGCCGAGGCCGGCCCGTTCGTCAGGCTGTGGCGGGAGCTGCGGCCGGAGGTGGCCGAGATCCCGGTGACCGACTTCGTCCGGCTGCTGCCGTCGGCGTCCTCGCCGGTCGTGGAGCTGGCGCTGGAGGAACTGCGCCGGGCGGAGTCCGCCGGGGCGCTCGGCGACGAGCTGTTCGCCGAGGCGATCGAGGCGCTGGCGTACCGGCCGGAGAAGAAGAGCCTGGCGGCCGCGGTGAAGTGGATCGCCGCCGCGCCCGCGCCCAGGGGCGGCAGGGCGGTGGCCGCGCTGGCGCCCGTCCTCGACGCCGATCCGCCCAGCCTGCGCGAGCGCGCGGTACGCGTCGCGGTCAAGCTCGCCCCGCACGCCGACGGGCCCGGCCGGGAGGCGATCCGCGAGGCGGCCACCCGGCTGCCCGCCGCGCTGCGCGAGCGGGTGGCCGCCGCCTTCGGCCCGGTCGAGGAGGCCCCGCAGGAGCCCGAGCCCGTTCCCGTGCCGGCCGTGACGCCGCTGCCCGCCCTGCAGCCGCCCATCGCCTCGGTGGCCGAGCTGGCCGCCGAGCTGGACCGGTCGCTCTGGCCGGAGGATCCGGCGCGGTTCGAGCGCATCCTCGCCGCCCTGGTCGCGCTGGCCCACCAGGATCGTGCCGCCCTCGTGGCGGGGTTGCAGCCTTGGTGGCGGACGCACTGGCGGCACCCGTTCGAGGCGAGCACCTACGTGTACGGCATCTCCGGCTTCGACGAGGACATCTGTTTCCTGCTGTCACGCTGCGCGCTGGCCCTCGTGTCGCCCGCCGACAGCCGCGCGCTGACCGCGCTGCTCGCCGACGAGAGCCGCCGCCGGCCCAGCTTCGAGCCCGCCCCGCAGCGGTTCGTCCAGCAGCGCTTCCGCGAGGTCCTCGCCCTGTTCGAGCGGGGCGGGACGATCCCCGTGCTCCTGTCCACGCCCACCTCGCCCACCGGGCACGTCGATGCCGCCACCCTGGTCGAGCGCGTGGAGCGGCTGGGCGACACGGAGCCGCTCGCCTGCGACTTCCTGCAGGCGCTGCTGCGGCTGCCGCGCCGGATCGACCCGGGGCCGGTCGCGTGGGCGGAGAGGTTGCGGTCGGCGGCGGGCCGGCGGCTGGCGGCCCGCCTGCGCGACGGGGGGCCGGCCGACCCCGTCGTGACGTGGGACCCGGCCGACCCCGTCGTCACAGGGGAGCCGTTCGGCGGTCCGGAGGCCCCGCACCGGCCGCTGCGGGGGACCCATGTCAGGCTCGCGCCGCCGGAAGGGGTCTCGGGGTGGCAGGCCGAGCTCTGGACGTTGACCCCCGGCGCCGACTATCCCGGGTACTCCCGGCACCTGGTGTGGTGGCCGGCCGTCATGCCGTCCCACCGGGAGGCCGTGGCCGCGCACGTGGCCGAGTGCCTGCCGATGGTCCTGGAGTACAGCATCGACGGCCAGGTGGAGGCCGTGGCCGCCCTGGCGCACGGCGACGGCCCCACGGGCATCGCGACCGCCGGCGTGCTCGTCCTCGGCATGGGGCACCGCCTTCCCGCCCAGCGGGACTGGGCCGCCGACGCGGTCATCACGCTGGCGGCGCGCGGGGAGCTGCCCGCGGCCGACCTCGGCCGGGCCGTGGGCCGCCTGGTCCGCGGCGGGCAGGTCAAGCTCAACCGGGTCGCCGGCGCCCTCGACGAGGTCGCGGCGGCCGGCGCGCACGCCGAGACGTGGGCCGCCCTGGCTCGGGCGATCCCGCTGCTGCTGCCCCGGCCCGGGGAGAAGGCCAGGGCGGGGCTGGGCGAGCTGCTCAAGGTCGCCGCGCGGGCGGCGGCACGCGCGGGGGCGCGGGGGGAGGTGCCGGGGCTGGTGGAGCTGGCCGCGCGCAAGGGCTCCAGCGTGCTGGTCCACGAGGCGCGGCGCCTGCACGAGGTGATCTCCGGCTGAGCACCGGGCTCACCGGAGCACCCTGAAGTGGTGGGTGCCGTCCCGTTCGAGCTGCTCGACCAGGCCGAACTCCCAGGCGAGGTACGCCTCCATGGCCGTCCTGGCGTTGTCCGTGCCCTCGTACGGCCGCCGGTACCGGTCGACCGCCTCGACCGCGTAGCGCGCCGGGTGCGACTCCAGCGGCGCGACGGCGTGCCAGGCCGCCGTGCCGCCGTCCAGCACGGACACCGGCGCGGGGGTGAGCCCGCGCAGGTCGGCGGCGGCGAAGCGGGCCAGCACGCCGGTCGGCGAGGTGACCACGTACCGGTCGGCGGGGCCGATCGTGCCGAGGGCGGCGGCCAGCCGTGCCCGGACGGCGTACCAGGCGCCGGGGACGTGCCCGGCGGCGTAGTCCCGGCTGGGCGCGACGTCGATGACCGCCGTGCGCGGCCGGCCGGCCTCCAGCCAGGCGCGCAGGGTCGCCGCGTCCACGGCGTCGGTCGAGGGCGGCTCCGGGAGGGGGTCTCGCTCCTCGCCCCGCCGGGTGAGGTCCCCGGGGGCGGCGGGGCTGATCGCCCAGGTGTCCCAGCCCATCTGGGCGAGCCACGATCCGGTCATCGCGGCGCGCACGCCGTCGTCGTCGACGAGGACGACGCGGGCGCCGCGTACCGGCGCGTAGTGGTCGGTCTCCTGGACGAGCTGCCCGCCGGGGGCGTGGCGGGAGCCGTCGAGGTGCCCGGCGGCGAACTCGGCCGCCGAGCGCACGTCGAAGACGTAGGTGGTGCGGCCGGGTTCGCGCAGGCCGGGCAGGTCGGCCACGCGGGCGGACCGTACGCCGGCCCGCCGGGCGGCGGCGCGGGCGCCGGCGACGGCGAGCGCGTGGTGCGACTCCGCCACGGTGCGCGGGGCCGCTCTGGTCGCGCCGCGGTCGAGGCGCTGCCCGGCGAGGGTCCAGCCGATGGTGCCGTTGCGCAGCGCCGCCACGGGGTTGGGCAGGCCGGCGTTGATCAGGGACTGGGCGCCGATGATGCTGCGGGTGCGCCCGGCGCAGTTCACCACGACGGGGGTGGCGGGGTCGGGGGCGAGCTCGCGGATGCGCAGCACCAGCTCCGCGCCGGGCACGCTGGTGGCGGTGGGGATGCTCATGGTGTGGAACTCGTCGAAGCGGCGCGCGTCCACGATGACCGGGGGCCGGCCGGAGTCGATGAGCGCCTGCACGTGCCGCGCGCTCAGGGACGGCGTGCGGCTGACCGACTCGACCAGCTCGCCGAACGCCTTGCTGGGCACGTTGACGTCCTGGAAGAGCTCGCCGCCCGAGGCGGCCCAGCCGTCGAGCCCGCCCGCCAGCGCGTGCGCCCGGGAGTAGCCGAGCCGCCGCAGCACGTCGATCGCGCGGCGGGCGGGCGCGTCCGCGTCGCCGTAGACGACGATGGGGGTGTCCCGGCGGGGGACGCGCCGCCAGGCGTCCAGCTCCAGCCGGGACAGCGGGAAGTTGGCCGCCCACAGCGGATGGCCCCGCGCGTACTCGGCCTCCTCGCGGACGTCGGCGATGACGACCTCGTCGCGGCTCAGCAGCAGCGCGCGCACCCGCTCGGCGGGGATCTCGGCGGGGATCTCGGCGGGGGTGCCGGTGGTGGTGTCGGGTGTCCGCATCGGCCGGCTCAGCCGATCCTGACCTCGGACCAGTCGAGCCCGTCGAGGTTGACCACGATCGCCTCCTGGGTCGTGCGGGCGATGACGACGACGGCTTCGGTCTCCGGGTCGGGGTTCTCCTCGCGGTGCGGGACGAACGGCGGCACGAAGACGTAGTCGCCGGGACCGGTCTGGACGCGGCGCTCGGCCGGTTCGTCGCCCTCGACGTCCAGGAAGACGAAGACGGGGTGCCCGGAGACGACGTAGATCGCGGTCTCGGACGCCCCGTGGTGGTGGTTGCCGGACGCCGTCGCCGCGGCGACATGGGTCTGGCCCATCCAGAGGCTCCTGGCGCCGACGGTCTTGCCGCTGACGGCCTCCAGGCGCTTCATCCCCGAGGTCTGGGTGGTGTGGCCGATCAGGCCGCCCGGCGCGACGTGGTGCAGGGTGCGGTGGAACGGGTCGAGGTCGGCGGGCACGAGGATGCCGCTGGGCGTGCGGACAAGGCCGCCGGCCGGGTCGGACGGCTGGACGGGCATCAGGCTCCTTTGGCGAGGACGAGGTCGTGCGGTGGCACCCCGGTCAGGACCGGGGTGGTCAGAAGGCGGCGGAGCGCGTCGGTGGCCCGCTCGGCCACGGTGGGCGCGACGCCGGGGCGGGTCCACAACGCCAGCGGCAGGGGCTTCGGCCTCGGCAGGTCGTCGCGGGCCACCAGGCCCTCCGGGGTGCGTCCGAGGGTCGCCAGCAGCGCCACGCCCGCGCCGGCGCTGACGGCGGCCTGCACGCCGGCCAGCTGGTTGGCCTCGGCGGCGACGGTGACCGGGATCGCGTGGTGCGCCAGGGTGCCGAGGGCCCGCTCGCGGAGCGCGCAGGGGTTGTCGAAGGCGACGATCGGAAGCGGCTCGCCCTTCCTCGGTGGCCGCCAGCCGGGGGCGGCGTACCAGGTGAGGCTCAGGTCGCCGACCGGGGTGGCGCGCGGGTCGTCGGCAGGGCCGATGAGCAGGGCCAGGTCGACGCGTCCGGCCGCGAAGCTCTCGCGGAGCTTGGTCCCCCGGTCGATCCTGAACGTGACGCGGTAGCGGGGCGCCGACGCGTCGAGGGTGGTCGCCAGGCACGGCAGCAGCTGGGCCGCGGCGTGCTCGGTGGAGCCGATGACGATCGTCCCCCGGGCCTCGTCGTCGAAACTCTGCAGCACCTCGTCGTGGAGTGCCAGGAGGCCGCGCGCCAGGCTGAGCAGCTTCTCGCCGTCGGCGGTGAACCGGGAGCCGCGGCCGCTGCGCTCCACCAGCGGGCGGCCGATCGCGGACTCCAGCCTGCGGACGTGCTGGCTCACCGCCCCCTGGCTGAGGTGCAGGGCGTCGGCGGCGCGCTGGAAACCACCGGCGTCGGCGACGGCGACGAAGCTGCGCAACGGGGCGATGTCCAGCGTACGGCTCATGGGTCCAGTATACCTATTATCCCTACCTGATGTAAGGGTATTTATCACGTGACGTGATCGGCCATGATTACAAAGCGTCGTTGGACAGCCCGGCGGGCAAGACCGCAGGCTGATGGCTGTGAAGCACTCAGCCGCCGCGAATCGGACACGATGTCGATAGCGAAGTAGCGCCCGCCGCCGCGCGTACCCCCTTCGCCGCACTCCCTCCGCTGATCCGTCCGCCGCCGCCGGCGTGCCCTCCGTGCCGCTGATGCCGCGTGCGCGGCCGCATCAGCCCTCTGACACATCGAGCTCGCCGTTCCGGACGGCTCAGTCCACACGTTTGAAAGGTTCGCACATTGTCGATCCAGATCCTGGGGATGGTCTCGACCAGCTACGGCTCGGAGAGCGCCGGCTGGCGGGGGCCGGTCGTCGACCCCGGCTACCTCGCCGACTTCGCCCGCGCCCACGAGGAGGCCGGCTTCGACCGCGCGCTCATCGCGCACAGCGCCACCTCCCCCGAGGGCTTCGCCGCCGCCGCCCACGTGCTCTACACCACCGAGCGGCTGGGCGTGCTCATCGCCCAGCGGCCCGGGTTCATCCAGCCCACCCTGACCGCGCGGAAGCTGGCCACGCTGGACAACCTCACCGGCGCGGGCCGCGTCGCGATCCACCACATCACCGGCGGGAGCGACGCCGACCAGCGGCGCGACGGGGACTTCGCGAGCAAGGACGCGCGTTACCGGCGTACCGGGGAGTTCATCGACGTCCTGCGCCGCACCCTCACCTCCGACGAGCCCTTCGACCACGAGGGGGAGTTCTACCGCTTCGAGGGCGCGTTCAGCTCGGTCAAGCCGCGCGGGCCGGTGCCGATCTTCTTCGGCGGGCAGTCCGACGACGCGATCCGGGTGGGCGGCCGCTGGGCCGACGTCTACGCCCTGTGGGGCGAGCCCCTGGCGCAGACGCGCGAGCGCATCGACCTGATCCGCGCCGAGGCCGCCCGGCACGGCCGCGAGATCGACTTCTCCCTGTCCGTACGCCCGATCGTGGCCGAGACGGAGGACGCCGCCTGGGAGAAGGCCGACGGCATCCGCCGCGCCTTCGAGGACAACCTCGCCCAGGGCGGTGGCGGCGGAGGATGGCGGATCGGGCGCGGCGAGAACACCGCGGTCGGCGCGCGACGGCTGAAGGACGAGGCGGAGGAGAAGCTCGTGCACGACGAGCGGCTCTGGTTCGGCGTCACCCAGCTCACCGACGGCGGCGGCAACTCCACCGCCCTGGTCGGCACGCCCCAGCAGGTCGTCGAGGCGCTGCTGAAGTACTACGACCTCGGCGTCAGGAACTTCCTGATCCGCGGCTTCGACCCGCTGCGGGACGTGCGCGAGTGGGGCGAGGAGCTCGTCCCGCTGCTGCGCGCCGGCGCGGCCGCCCGCGAGCGGGACCTCGTCGCCGCCGGGGCCGGACAGGGCCGGGACGCGAAGTGACGAGCATGGGCAGGACCTTCAAGACGGCTTTCAAGCCGGCCTTCAAGACGGCCTTCAAGCCGGCCTTCAAGACGGCCGGCCTCGCCGGTGCCACGGCACTCGTGCTCGCGCTCGCGGGCTGCGCCTCCCAGGCGTCCGGCAGCGCGGTGTCCTCCTCCGGCGGCGGCGCGGTCTCCGCCGGCCAGCGCGGCGACACCCTGACCTGGGGATGGTCGCTGCCCTCGACCTGGGATCCGGTGACCTCCGCGGTCGGCAACGACGTCCACGCGCTGACTCTCGTCTACGAGGGGGTCACCGAGGTGAACGCGAAGGGCGAGGTCCAGCCCGGCCTCGCGCGGTCGTGGACGTACGCGAAGGACGGCCGCTCGGTCACCTTCCACCTGCGGCCCGGCCTGACCTTCTCCGACGGCACGAAGCTCGACGCGGCCGCCGTCAAGGCGAGCCTGGAACGCGGCAAGACCGCGAAGGACTCCACGATCGCGCCGCAGCTCGTCACCGTCGAGCGCGTCACCGCCGACAGCGCCACCGACGTGACGCTGCACCTCACCCAGGTGGACTACCAGATCCCCCTGCTGCTGTCGGGCAAGACCGGCCAGATCGTCAGCCCGGCGGCGGCGAAGGACCCCGCGAAGCTGGCCACCCAGCCGGTCGGCGCCGGGCCCTTCATCCTGAAGAGCTACGTGCCCGGCTCGCAGGCGAGGCTGGTGAAGAACCCCGCCTTCTGGAACGCGGACCAGATCCTCGTCCCGAACTTCGTGCTCAAGCCGGCGCCCGACCCGGCCGTCGCGGTCGCGGGGCTCCAGTCGGGCCAGTACGACGTCGCGGACCTCACCGCGTCGCAGGTCGCCGGGGTCAAGGCCGCCGGGTTCCCGGTCGAGACGACCGACGTGCTGCCGGTCCGCGTCCTCGACGTGAACAACACGGTCAAGCCGTTCGACAACCCCAAGGTCGTCCAGGCGATCAGCACGGCGATCGACCGGCAGGCGCTGGTCAGGACGGCCAACTTCGGCTACGGCCAGCCGGCCTGGCAGCCCTTCCCCAAGGGCTACGTCGCCTACAACCCGGAGCTGGACAACCTCCACCCGCACAGCGTGGACAAGGCGCGGCGACTGCTGGCCGAGGCGGGGTATCCCGACGGCGTGGACGTCCAGCTCGCGCTGGGCAAGGCGGACGACCCCGTCGGCGAGCTGATCCAGCAGCAGCTGAACGCCGCCGGCATCCGCACGACGCTCACGGTCCAGACGCCGGGCGTCAACAACTACATCACCCGCAGGTACCCGTTCGTGCTCGACCAGTTCAACGCCCGCCAGTCGCCGGTGCAGGCGCTGCAGGTGCTGTTCGGCCCGCAGGGGCTGATGAACCTGGGCAAGACCACCCCCGCCGGGCTGCCCGCGGCGGTCGCGAAGGCCAGCGGGTACGCCCTGACCGACCCCGCCTACCCGGCGGCGATCCAGGAGGCCACCAAGATCGCGGTGACGAACATGCCCAACGTGTTCCTGTTCACGGTGACGCGCTTCACGGCGCACACCCCCAAGGTGCACGGCCTGCAGCACTGGGTGGACATCCAGCGCTTCGAGGGCGTCTGGGTAGAGAAGTAATGGAACGGCCATGACCGCGCTCAACGTGCGCGACGCGGCCGGCCGGGTGCGGGACCCCGCCACGCCGGCGGGCCCCGCCTCGCCCGGGCCCAGGCCCGGGCCCGTGCCGGCCGCCGTCGCGCGGACCGCCGCCGCCCTCGGCCGCGCCCTGCTGATCGCGCTCCCGGTGCTGCTCGTCTCCACCTTCATCACCTTCATGCTCGGCGGGCTGACCGACCAGGACCCGGCCTCGACCGTGCTCGGCGACTCCGCGACCCCCGCCGACGTGGCGCGGATGCGCGAGGCGTTCGGGCTCGACCGGCCGCTGCTGTCGCGCTACGCGTCGTGGTTGTGGGGCGCCCTGCACGGCGACCTCGGCTCCTCGTGGTTCACCAAGATCCCCGTGGCGCAGAGCATCGCCGAGCGGCTGCCGGTGAGCCTGTCCGTGGCCGCCGGGGCGCTGCTCATCGCCGTCGTGCTCGGTGGCGTCTTCGGCGTCCTCGCCGCCGTCCGGCAGGGCGGCCGGCTGGACCGCACGGTCACGGTCGTCACCTCCGTGCTGGCGACCGTCCCCGGGTTCGTCGCCGCGATCGCCCTCATCACGGTGTTCTCGCTGCTCGTGCCGGTGCTGCCCTCGGGCGGCTGGGCGCCCCCGTCGGCGGGGCTGCTGACCTGGGCGAGCTTCCTGCTGCTGCCGAGCGTGTCGCTGAGCCTGGACGCCGCGGCGGACGTCGCCCGCCAGCTACGGACCGGGATGGCCGACACCCTGCACGAGAACTACATCGTGGGCGCGCGGGTGCGGGGCCTGCCGGGGTGGCGGGTCGTCCTCGTCCACGCGCTGCGCAACGGCGCCGGCCCCGCGGTCGCCGTGCTCGGCATGCACGTGCCGCGGCTCATCGGCGGGGCCGTCATCGTCGAGACGGTGTTCGCGCTGCCGGGCATCGGCGACCTCACCAAGACCGCGGCGCTCGGCGGTGACGTGCCCGTCGTGCAAGGGGCCCTGCTCGTGACGATCGGTGTCGTGCTGGTCTCCTCCGCGCTCGTCAACGTCCTGCTGGTCAAGCTGCGCCCCGCCGCCCGGAGGGAGATATGAGGACCGTCACCGCCGCCCTGCGCACCCGCGCGGGCGCCGTCGCGGCGGCCGTGCTGGTGGCCGTGCTCCTGCTCGCGGTGGTCGGCCCCCTCCTCGCGCCGTACGACCCGCTGAGGAACGGCGCCGACATCCTCCAGCCGCCCAGCGCGGCGCACTGGTTCGGCACCGACTACCTCGGCCGCGACGTGCTGAGCCGGGTCCTGGCCGGCGCGCCGGCCTCGGTGTTCACCGCCTTCGAGGCCGTCGGCATCGGCCTGGTCATCGGCGTCGTGCCCGGCATCACCTCTGTCCACCTCGGGCGCGCCTACGAATGGATCACCCTGCGGGTCATGGACGGGCTCATCGCGCTGCCGTTCCTGATCTTCGCCATCGCGGTGGCCGCGCTGCTCGGCAACGCCGTCCACCAGGCGATGGTCGCCGTCGGCATCCTGCTCGCGCCGTCGTTCTACCGCATCACCCGGGCCGCCGCCCTCAGCCACGCCAACGCGCAGTACGTGACCGCCGCGCAGCTCTTCGGCGCCTCGACGTGGTGGGTGCTGCGCGCGCACGTGTGGTCGAAGGTCCTGCCGACGCTCGTCGTGGCCACCGCGAACGCCACCGCCGGCGGCCTGCTGGTGGTCTCGTCGCTGACGTTCCTCGGCATCGGCGTCGTGCCGCCCGAGCCCACCTGGGGCGGCATCGTCGCGAGCGACCTGGGCTACCTGACGCAGCGGCCGTACGGGCCGGTGTTGCCCTCCCTGTTCATCATGGCGACCGTCGGCGCGCTCAACCTGCTCGCCGACGCGATCAGGGACACCGGCGGCGACCACGGGCGCGCGCGGTCGCTGAGGAGAACGGGAGCCGGCCGTGTCCGTCTCACCTGACCCCGCGACGGCGGCCCGCGAGGCCGCGGAGGCCGCCGGTCCTGGGGCCGCCGCCCGCGAGACGCTGCTGTCGGTACGCGGGCTGCGCGTGAGCGTCGCCGACGGTTCCGAGGTCCTGCACGGCGTGGACCTGGACGTCCCGCGCGGCTCGGCGGTCGGGCTGGTCGGCGAGTCCGGCAGCGGCAAGACCCTGACCTGCCGGGCCGTCCTGGGGCTGCTGCCCGCCGGCGTCGAGGTCACCGGGGGCGAGATCACCCTGGACGGCACCGAGCTGACCGCGTTGCCGGCCGCCCGGAGAGCGCGCCTGCGCGGCACCGACCTCGCGGCCGTGTTCCAGGACCCCGCCTCGTACCTGAACCCGTCGATCGCCGTCGGGGCGCAGCTCGCCGAGGTGCTGCGCGTCAAGGTCGGGCTGGGCCGCCGGGCGGCGCGGCACCGGGCCGTCGAGCTGCTGGGCGCCATGGGGCTGCGCCACCCCGAGCACGTCTCCAGGCAGTACCCCTTCGAGCTGTCGGGCGGGATGTTGCAGCGGGTGCTGATCGCCATGTCGATCACCGCCGGGCCCCGGCTGCTGATCGCCGACGAGGCGACCACCGCTCTCGACGTGACCGTGCAGGCCGAGGTGCTCGAACTCCTGGCCGAGCTGCGCCGCGACAGAGGGCTCACCCTCGTCGTCGTCTCCCACGACCTGGCCGTGATCTCGCAGGTGTGCGACACGGTCCACGTGTTCCGCGACGGCGGCGTGGTCGAGGCGGGGCCCACCCGGCAGGTCCTGCGCGCGCCGCGGCATCCGTACACGCGCGAGCTGATCGACAACCACGAGCGCTTCGGGATCGGCCGGGTGCGCGAGCAGAGGAGCCGTTCATGACCGCGTTGCTCGACGTCGCCGGGCTGCACGTCGCGCTCGGCCGCGGGCGCGGGCGCGCCGGGATCCTGCACGGCGTGAGCCTCACGGTGGCGCCCGGGGAGATCGTCGGCCTGATCGGCGAGACCGGCTCGGGGAAGACCACGCTCGCCCGCGCCGTGCTCGGCCTGGCGCGGGCCCAGCGCGGCAGCATCACGATCGACGGGCGCGAGGTCGGCGGGCTGCGCGGCGGCGCGCTGCGGGAGTTCCGCCGCGGCGGCGCCGTGCAGTACGTCTTCCAGGACCCGCTGCGCAGCCTCGACCCCGAACGCACGGTGTTCGAGACGCTGGTGGAAGGTCTCGTCGTGCGCGGCGGGTACAGCCGCGCCGAGCTGCGGGAAGCCGCGCTGGACGCCGCCCGGCTGGTCTCCCTGCCGCCCGACCTGCTGCCCAGGCACCCGGGCGAGCTCTCCGGCGGCCAGCGGCAGCGCGTGGCGATCGCGCGCGCGATCGCGGTCGATCCGCGGCTGCTGATCTGCGACGAGCCGGTCAGCGCCCTCGACGCCTCGACCCGCATCACGATCCTCGAACTCCTGCTGCGCCTGCGCGAGACCCGCGACCTCGGCGTGCTGCTGATCACGCACGACCTCGGCTCGCTCGGCGGCGTGGCGGACCGCGTCGTCGTGCTCTACCACGGGCAGGTCGTGGAGACGGGCACCACGGAGGAGGTCCTGCTGGCCCCTCGGCACCCCTACACCCGCCTGCTCGTGTCGTCCGTGCCGTCGATCGGGGACGAGGAGCCGCCGGACCCCGAGCTGCGGCGCGCCCTGCGCGAGGAGGTGCGCGGCCTCGCCGCCGCCCCCGCCCGGCAATGAGCCGTCCCGTCCCGTCCCGTCCCGTCCCGTCCCGTCCCGTCCCGTCCCGGACCACTGGAGCATGACATGACACAGAGCACCGACCACCACGTCCCCGGCGGGCTGCGGACCAGAGGCACGGTCGTCGTCGTGCCGGGTCGCGGCGAGACCCGCGCGACCTACGCGCGCTTCGGCTCGCGGCTCGCCCACGACGCCTACCGGGTGCGGGTCGTGGACCCGCCGGCCGCCGGCCAGCTCACCGATCCGGCCGCCGATCCGGCCGCCGGTCCGCTCGCCGGTCCGGCCGCTGGTCCGGCCGCTGGTCCGGCCGCCGATCTGGCCGCCGTCGCGCCCTTCCTGGACGCCCTCTCCCGGCGGCTGTCGGAGGCCGTCGGCGGCATCGCGGCCGAGGCGCCGGGCGGGCTGCCGCGCCCGCTGGTGCTGGTGGGCGCCGACCTGGGCGCCGCCGCGCTCGCCGCCCTGCTCGCCACGGCCTCCCCGGCCGCGGACTGGTGGCCGCAGGGGGTCGTGCTCGCCGGCCTGCCCGCCGTCGGCGCGCGCTCCGGCGGCGGATGGGAGGACGAGCTCGACCTCCGCACCCACTGCCCGGTGCACCGCGGCGTCCTGACCGGCGACGCGTCCGTGGAGCGCGGCGCGCTGGCCGGCGCCCTGCCCCGCGAGCTGCTGGAGGCGGCGTACGGCAGCGCCGCCGCGATCCCGCACCTGCTGCTGGCCGGGGAGGCCGACCCGCTGGCGGACCACGACGCGATCGCGCGGGCGGCCGGGACGCTGCCGAAGGCGCGGCTCGCCGTCGTGCGCGGCGCCCACCACGACGTGCTCAACGACCTCCAGCACCGCTCGGTGGCCGCCGAGGTCGTCACGTTCCTGGAGACGCTGCGCGACGACCTGGTCCCGGCGGTCACCGTGAGGACGAGCGCCTGGTGACCTGACGGCCCGGCTGGCCACCGGGCGGGCTCAGCGGGCGGGCTCAGCGGGCGGGCTCAGCGGGCGGCGCCGAAGTACGGGCTCAGCAACGGCGCCAGCGTGACCGCCATCAGCCGGTCGCCCGGCTCGATGGCGCGCCGCGCGCCGTCGAACGGCACCCCCAGCGTGCTGACCGCGCCCGTGACCGGCGACCTGATGACGATCTTCAGCATGTCGTCGATGCCGTGGCGGCGCAGGAACATGTCGGCGAAGTCACGTTCCGGGCCGCTGGCCCCCTGGCGGAGCCGCCCGAGGGTGGCCACGCCGTGGCGGGTCAGGTGGGCGACCCCGTCGTGCGAGGCGAACGGGTTGGCCCAGCGCCAGCGCTCGACGTACTCCTCCACGAAGTCCGGCCGGAACCTGGTGAGGTACTGCTCCTCGCCGTCGTCGCCGCCGCCCGGCGCCAGGTAGGCGGGGTTCTCGGCCACGAACGCGTCGATCCAGCCGAGATGGACGGCCAGGGCCTCGGCCAGCACCGGGTAGAGGTCTCCCTGCCCGGCCGCGGCCACCTGCTCCAGCACTTTGATGAGCTTTCGGTATTCCAGCCGTTCCACGGGTCCGCCATCGCACTTGTCCGTCGCCGCTTTTCTCGCTTTCCAGGATCGCGCAAGAGGCGGCCGGCCGCCTGCCACTTGGCCGGTAATCCACGACGACCCCGGGCGGCGGAAAGGGCGTACGTTTTATTTATTGCGTTTGGTGTTGTTTCGGTGGATACGCTCCGTCGGCTGAATTCGTGGTTGTACGTCGAGGACGGAGGGGGCCTCGCCGCCCGCGACCGGCTCGCGGGCAGGGCTTCGTCGGGTGGCCGGGTCAGGTGGCCGGGTCAGGTGGCCGGCCTCCGGCGAGCGCGGCATTTGGTACGAATTGATGTCAATCCTGTGGGCATCGCCTGTTAGATTCGGATTCTGATCAAGGCGGCGGGGCCTCGATCCCGTCCTCGCGCGGCCTGCCGATCGACGATAGGAGCGATGTGCCAAGAAGAACGTCCCTGCTCACCACCGCCCTCGTGGCGCTGGCGACGCTGTTAACCGCCCCGCTGACCGAGACGGCGAACGCGACAGTGACCGGGAGCGACGTCACGGACGCCATTGGCAAGCGCGGCATCGCCTGGGCGCCGTGCGAGGAGGAGCCCAGCGTCGAGTGCGGCACCCTGGCCGTGCCGATCGACTGGTCCAGGCCCGGCGGGCCCACCGTCAACCTGGTGCTCGCCCGCCGCAAGGCCACCGACCCCTCGGCGCGGATCGGGTCCCTGCTGACCAACCCCGGCGGGCCGGGCAACTCGGGCGTGAACGACATCCTGCGCCCCTCCGGCTTCAGCGAGGAGATCCAGCGGCGGTTCGACATCGTCAGCTACGACCCCCGCGGCGTGGCCCGCAGCGGCTCGGTGACCTGCTCGGCCTCGGTCTACAACCAGATGCCGTACCCGGTCATGACCAGCCAGGCCGACTACGTCAAGTGGGTCGCCTTCGACAGGAGGCTGCGCGCCGACTGCCGCAGGCTCACCGGCCCCCTGTACGACCACATCGACTCCGTCAACGTGGCGCGTGACATGGACGCCATCCGCGCCGCGCTCGGCGAGGACAAGCTGACCTCCTACGGCGTCTCCTACGGCACGCTCGCCCAGCAGATGTACGCCGAGCTGTTCCCGAACCGGATCCGGGCCATGATCCTGGACAGCAACATGGACCACAGCCTGGACGTCAAGGCGTTCCAGGTGACCGAGGCGGCCACCGTCCAGGACAGCTTCGACGAGTTCGTGGCCTGGTGCGAGCGCGACGACGAGTGCGTCCTGCACGGGCGCGACGTGCGGGCGCTGTGGAGGGGCCTGCTGCGGAAGGCGGACCGCGGCGAGCTGCGGTGGCCGGGCGACGGCCGCGTGGTGAGCGCCCACAACCTGCTGTGGCTCGGCGTGATCATGAACGAGGCACCCGCCTGGCGGCAGGAGGCCAAGGTGCTGCGTGCCCTGGACGGCGGCCCGGTGCCGGACGACATGCCCGGCCCGCCCGGCAACGGGCCCGTGGACGGCAAGTTCGCCGAGCTGCCCACCGCGATCCTCTGCGAGGACTGGAACCTGTCGCTGCGCGGCTACGACGAGTACGCCGAGGTGATGCGCGCCTCCAACGCGGTGGCCCCCGACATGCGGTACAACCCGATGCCGATGGGCGACATGCCCATCTGCCAGGGCCACCCGGTCAACAACCCGCAGCACCGGCTGCGGTACAAGGGCAGCGCCCCGCTGCTGGTGACCACCTCCATGCACGACCCCGACACCCCTTACGTGTGGTCGGCCAACGTGGCCCGCCAGCTCGGCCCCAAGGCCACGCTGCTCACGTACGAGGGCTGGGGTCACGGCGTCTACGGCATGACCGAGTGCACCACGGCCGCCATGGACGACTACCTGCTCTCGCTGACCGTGCCCGCGAAGGGCACCCGCTGCCCGGCGGAGGAGCCCCAGGGCTAGGGCACCCGACGGCGGTGCCGGGCCGGCCGGAAGGCCGGTCCGGCACCGGCCGGCCCGCTCACGAACGCGGCGCGACGGTCACCAAGGGGGCGAGATACCCCTTCGGCGTGGATTCGCCCACCACGCGTCCCTCCGCCTCGACCCACGCGTGGGCCCCGAAGGGCGCTCGCGTCCGGGCGCCCGCCCGCCACGTCGGCCACGAGCCCCGCATCCGGCACAGCAGGGCGGTGGCCAGGGAGCGGGGGAGGCAGCCGTGCCCGCCCAGGCAGGTGAGGCTCACCGCCAGCACCGCGTCCCTGGCGGCTTCGGCCTCGGCGTACGTGGCCGCCCGCGCGCCCCGGCACGCCACGGCGAGCACGGCGCGCAGCCGCCGGGGCGGCAGCAGGCCCAGCACGAACGCCGCGCCCACCGCGATCCGCGCCGCCGTCCTGGCCCGCCACGGCACCCCTCGCGGCCGGCCCAGCGCGCTCGGCACGGTCACGGCGCCACCAGCCCGGCCGCGCGCAGCTGCTCCAGCAGGGTGAGGACGTCCTCCAGGGCCTCGTCCCGCCCGACCTCGAACTCCTCCGCCAGGGCGGCGGCGGCCTGCTCGACGGTGTCCCCGTCCCGCAGCCGGCGCATCGCCAGCGCCCCGCTGGGATTGAGCTGCCAGAAGTCGCCGCTGCGCTCGTCGAGCAGCACGACGCCGTAGTCGGTCTCGGCGGTGGACACGTCGGGACGCAGTCGCAGACTCATCGCAGGCCCTCCTTGGGTGACGGCTCCAGGGCCCGCAGCCAGACCTCGCAGCCGATGGTCGAGTACAGGATGCCCTCGCGCAGGCCGGGGGCGTCCGGGTGGCCGGCGAGCTCCTTCAGCATGCCGGCGTCCACCAGCCCGAGCCGGGCCAGCCGTGAATCCGACCAGAGCTCCCGCAGGTCGGCGGCGTGGCGGCGCAGCCCGTCGGCGGCGTCGAGCGAAGCCTCGGCCTTGCTGGTCCTGCGCAGGCACTCCGCCGGGACGACGTCCCGCATCGCGGCCGTGAGGGCGGGTTTGTACCGCCACGGCGTGACCCGGTCCTCGGGCCGCACCGACAGGAACGCCTCGATCACCCGGTCGTCGAGGAAGGGCGAGGTCATCGGCAGCCCGGCGCGGCCGCTCATCTGCTCCCACTGGCGGATGATCCGGCAGGTCTCGCGGATGGCGTGCAGGTCGGCGTGCCGCCCCCGCTCGGGGGCCAGCGGCTCGGCGTCCGGGACGGCCTCGGCGATCACCTCGGCGGCCATGCGCTCGGCCTCCGGCGTGATCCACGGGAACACCCGCGGCGGCGCGCCCCAGCCCAGCGCGCTGGTGACCGGCGGCGGCACAGGGGCCCGCAGGTCGGCGAGCGAGCCCGCCAGCCAGTGGCGGTAGGAGCGGCGGTCGGCCAGCGCCCGCAGCATCGGCCCGCGCGGCCAGTGGAACAGCGCCCGGAACCCGCGCAGCCGCCCGGCGGCCAGCAGCGGCCGCCGGCGCAGCAGCCGGTGGTAGCTCGCCTCCGAGCACCACGCGACGTGGTCGCCGCCGATGCCGGTCACGTGCAGTCTGCTGCCCATGCCGGCCAGCCGCGGCAGGTGCGCCAGCACCCGCGCGCGGTCCATGACGCCTATGGTGGGCTCGTCCAGGGTGTCGTCGAGGCCCAGGAGGTCCTCGTAGACCAGCGGCGACTCCTCGGCCGGCCAGACGACGTGCTCGGCGTCGCGCAGGTGGGCGGCCGCGCGGCGGGCCCAGGCCAGATCGTCGTCGGCGGGGTCGCGGCCCGGCCAGGTGGAGGTCACGACGCGCGCCTCCCGGCGGGCGGCGCCCAGGAAGCACAGCGAGGTGGAGTCCAGCCCGCCGGACAGGTCGAAGCTCACCGTGCCGCCGCCCCGGGTACGCGCGCCGACCGCGTCGTCGAGCGCGCGCCGGATGTCCTCGGCGGCGTCGGACAGCGGGCGGACCGGCTCGGGAGGCGTCCACCAGCGGCGGTGCTCCGCGGTGGCGCCGTCGGGCCCGACGATCAGGGCGTGGCCGGGCCGGACGGCGGTCACCTCCGGCCAGAGCGGCAGGTCGAGCAGGGGGTGCGGCGTCGGCCAGAGCAGCCGCGTGGCCAGGCGGCGCGGATCGGGCCCGGCACCTCTTCCGGCGCCCGCCGGGTTTGTGAGGGCGGCCAGGACGTCGGCGCGGTCGGCGGCGACCGTGATGCCGTTCAGCCGGACGTGGAACACCAGCCGCAGCCCGGAGGCGGTGCCCTGGACGCGCGAGCGGCCGTGCAGCGCGGCGACCAGGTGGAAGCTGCCGGGCAGGACGCCGGCCGGCAGGTCGAGGTGTGCCACGTCGCGCAACCGGCCCGCCTCGGCGGCGAGCCGTGCGGCGTCGATCGAGCAGCGGCCGATCATCGCGATCCTGACCGGGCCGGCCTCGGCCACCGTCAGCTCCTCGTCGGACCAGTGCCCGACCAGCCAGGGCCGTCCGGAGGCGTGGGGAACAGTGCGAGCGGTGGCGGTGCGCAGGGCCGCCGCCACGGCGGGCGCTGCTTCGTGGTCGGGGAGGACCACGAAGTACGCCTCGCCGTGGTGGGGCCGGCTCGACATGAGCCGTGCCAACGGGGGACTGACCTTAGTTCTTGCTGAAGATGAGCCGGTCGTTGCCGCTCCTCTGGAGCAGGCCGGTGACCTTGCGGAAGGAGCCGGCCGTGGTCAGACGGGGCTTCTCGTACCGCTTCATGCGATGTCCCTTCGAGAGAGCGATGGGTTGCCCGATGAATTTCTCATCGGGCCGGTGGCCCGTCCAGCTTCGCCGACCGATATCGATACGGCAGAGGATTTCCGGAAAAATCAATTTAAATGGCTCGGGATGAAAAACGGCAAATGCCAATGATTTGCCTGTTAGGCGTTCTCCGCGGGCACAATAAGGTGGCCCGCGCGGTGGCCCTCATGTGCCCGGGCGGGAGCCGCCGGGCGGGAGCCGGATGCGGCACCTCGGCGGGCTGGGGTCTAGGATCATCGGGCCCCGTCGCAAGGAGGAATGACCGCATGCACCGCAGACGTTTCCTGGCTCTGGCAGGCGCCGCCGGGCTCGGTGCCGCGACCGGACACGTCACCCCGGCCTGGGCCGCGAGCTACCCCTGCTACGACGGCGGCGTCCCCGCCGAGGCGCACGCCAAGCTGGGCGAGCTGGCCCCGTACGGCATCACCGCCCTGGCCTTCACCCCCTCCGGCGGCTGGGTCGTCGTCACCCAGGACGGCCGCTACTTCGCCCGCGGCATCCCCGACGCCTGCTTCACCGAGATCGGCAGGCTCTCCACCGCCGGCAGGAAGATCAACTGCGTGGCCTTCCCGCCCGAGGGCGGCGACCGCTGGGTGATCACCACCGACCGGGGCGTGACGGCGCGGGGCATCCCCGCGGCGTGCCGGGAGCGCATCGACGCCTTCTACGCGGCCGGGCAGCAGGTCGTGGACGTCGCCTTCCCGCCGGCCGGCGGCGACCGCTGGGTGGTGGTCTCCGCCACCGGCTACCACGCCAAGGGCGTGGACGACGAGTGCTTCCAGATGATGCGCAACCTCACGCAGGGCGGGCGCCGCGTCACCCGCGTCGCCTTCCCCCGCGCCGGCGGCTGGACCGTCGTGGCCCAGGACGAGTTCCACGCCCGCGGCATCCCGGACGCCTGCTTCGCCCGCATGAACACCCTGGCCGGCGGCGGCTGGCAGGTGCACGGCGTGGCCTTCTCCCCGTCCGGCGGCTGGGCGCTGGCCTCGCGCGGCAAGGCTCCCGCGCTGCCCGCCGACAAGGTGCGCCAGGTCGAGAACGCGGTCGGCGGCTCGACGATCTGGCAGCGGATGAGCGCGTACAAGACGCCCGGCGTCGCGCTCGCGGTGGTCACTGGCAACAAGATCGCCTGGTCCACCGGTTACGGCCGGCTGGAGGCGGGCGGCGCCGCGGCCGCCCACCCCGAGACCGCGTTCCAGGCCGCCTCCATCAGCAAGGCCGTCACCGCGGTCGGCGTCCTGCGCCTGCTGCAGACGCGCGGCATCGCGCTCGGCGACGACATCCGCCCCCACCTCGGCTGGGCCCTGCCCCAGCGCGACTGCGTGACCTCCACGGCGGTGCCCACGATCGACCGGGTGCTGGCCCACCGCGCCGGCGTGATCGGCCGCGGCTCCACCACCCCGGCGGGCGCCTGCACCGGGTTCGACGCGGGCGGCGGCGGCTTCCCCGGCTACGGCCCCGACGTGACCGTGCCCACGCTGCTGCAGGTCATGAACGGCGAGGGCAACACCCCGAGGATCGAGCTGACCACCACGCCGGGCGCCGAGTACCACTACTCGGGCGCCGGCTTCGTGCTGCTCCAGCGGATGGTGGAGGAGCAGAGCGGCACCACGCTGGCCCAGTACATGAGCAAGGAGGTGTTCGCCCCGCTCGGCATGACCACCAGCTCCTACGCCCTCACCCCCTCCTTCGAGCTGGCCGCCGGCCACACCGCCGCCGGCGCGGTGATCCCCGGCAGGCGCAACCGCTACCCGGAGTCGGCCGCCGCCGGCCTCTACACCAACGTGCTGGACCTGTGCCGCCTGGTGTCCTACCTCAACCGGGCCTACACCGCCTCCGGCGACCTCGCCGGCCCGCTCACCAGGGCCTCGGTCCGCACGCTGCTCAGCCAGGGCCCCCAGCCCGGGATGGGCCGCGGCCTGTTCCTCGCCGGCGCGGGGACCGACGACCTCTCCTACAGCCACGACGGCTCCAACTACGGCTTCAGGTCGCTGTTCACCGGCTACCCGAAGCTCGGCGCGGGCTTCGCCGTCCTGGCCAACGGCAGCAACGCGGGCCTGGTCACCGAGATCGCCGCCGCCGTCAAGAAGGTGTACGGCTGGCCGTGACGCTCCCGCCGGCCAGTTCGAGGCGGGCGCCGGCGAACGCGGCACGCAGGCGCCGGTCGTGCGTGACGACGACCAGCGCGCCCTGGTAGGAGGCCAGCGCCTCCTCCAGCTGCTCGGCGAGCATCGGGGACAGGTGGTTGGTCGGCTCGTCCAGCAGGAGCAGGTCCACGGGCTCGCTGACCAGCCGGGCCAGCTCGACCCTGCGCCGCTGCCCGTAGGACAGCTCCCCGAGGCGCAGCCCCAGGTCGGACGGCCGGAACAGGCCCAGGGCGAGCAGCGCGTCCGCGTGCTCGTCCGGGCTCCCGGGCCGCCCGTGCGCGTAGGCCCGCAACACGGTCCACTCCTCCGCGCCCCCGCTCGGCCCCATCGGCCCTGCCGGCCCCGCCAACCCGGTCAGTCCCGCCGGCCCCGCCGGCCTGTCCTGTTCGTCCTGGCGGAAGAACCCGGCGCGGCCGGAGCGGCGTACCCGGCCCGCGTCGGGTCGCAGCTCGCCGGCGAGCACCCGCATCAGGGTGGTCTTGCCCGCGCCGTTCGGCCCCGTGACGAGCAGCCGGTCACCGGCGCGGACGGTCAGGGACTCCAGGCTGAGCCGTCCCGCCACCACCACGCCGTCGAGCGCGGCCACCTCGTCCCCGGCGGCGGCGCCCGCCGTGGCGGGCACGGCGGCGAACCGCAGGGGCTCGGGCGGCGGCGGCGCCGGGTGATCGGCGAGCCACCGCAGCCGCTGCCGGGACTGCCGGACGCGGCCGGCGGCCCCGTGGGTACGCGAGCGCGCCCGCCAGGCGCCGGTGCCCATGCCCGCTTTGACCGTCTTGCGAGGGATCGCGGCCAGCCGGCCCGCGTTGGCCGTCACCAGCGTGGCGTGCCGGTCCAGCTCCGCCCGCCACTCCTCGTGGGCCCGCGCCCGCGCGGCGCGCTCGGCGGCCTTGGCGGTGAGGTAGCCGGCGTATCCGTCGCCGTAGCGGCGTACCCGCCCGTCGGCCACCTCCACGATGGCGGTGGTCACCCGCTCCAGGAACATCCGGTCGTGCGTGATCACCACGACCGTGCCCCGGTGGGCGCGCAGGCGCTGTTCGAGCCAGGCGGTGGCCTGGTCGTCCAGGTCGTTGGTCGGCTCGTCGAGCAGCAGCAGCCCGGGAGCGGACGCCAGCGTGGCGGCCAGGGCGAGCCTGGAGCGCTCGCCGCCGGAGAGCGTGCCCAGCGGGCGGCTCCGGTCGAGCCCGGGCAGCCCGAGCCCGTGCAGCGCGACCTCCACCCGGACGTCGGCCTCGTAGCCGCCCCGCGCCTCGAACCGCGCCACCAGCTCCGCGTAGGCGTCCAGGTCCGGGTGCTCCGCCGTGCCGAGCGCGCGTTCGGCCGCCCGCATCCTGGCCTCCAGCTCGCGCAGGCCGGCCAGCGCCAGGTTCACGGCGTCGGCGACGGTGGCGTGGGGCGGCAGCGCGAGCGACTGCGGCAGGTGGCCGACGCCGTCGGACGCGACGGTCACGAGCTCGCCGTTGTCCGGGCGCTCGGTGCCCGCCATCAGCTTGAGCAGCGTGGACTTGCCGGACCCGTTGTCACCGATCACGCCGAGCCGTTCGCCGGGCCTGACGGTGAGCGACACCCGGTCCAGCACGACGCGGGTGCCGTGACGCTTGGTGATCTGGTCGAGTGTCAGCTGGTCAGGGGTGCGCAGAGCGCCCCACCTCCTGTTCTCCGTACGGACGGGACGAATGGCCGCCGGGGTCAGCCCGGAGCCTTGCGGCTGAGGTGCTCCCAGGCGCGGTACTCCTCGGTGCGGGCCTGGTCCATCTGCTGGAGCAGGTCGTAGGAGGCGGAGCCGACGATCAGCCGCAGCGGCGGCTCGGCCAGGCCGGCCAGCTCCATGACCACCGGGGCCGCGGTGCCCGGCTCGGGGCCGGCGTCCTCGCCCCACATCTCGGCGAGCCGGGCGCGCAGCGGCTCGTACTCCGGGAGCGGCCGGGTCGCCGTGGTGCCCCGGGTGAACAGGTCCGTGCCGTACCCGCCGGGCTGCACGATCGTCACCTTGATCCCGAACGGTGCCACCTCCATCGCCAGTGCCTGGCTCAACGAGTCGAGCGCGCTCTTGCTCGCCGCGTAGAACCCGGTCGAGGCGAACCCGCCGCCGGTCCCCATCGAGGTGACCTGCATGATGTGGCCGGACCCCTGCGCCCGCAGGTGCGGCACCACGGCCTGGGCCACCCAGACCGCGCCGAAGAAGTTGACGTCGAACTGGGCGCGGACCTGCTCCTCCGTCGCCTCCTCCACCATGCCGAGCAGCATCGTGCCGGCGTTGTTGACCACGACGTCGAGCCGCCCGAACGCGGCCGCCGCCCGGTCCACCACCGCCCGCACGGCCGCGCGGTCGCGGACGTCCAGCGCCAGCCGGACGAGGCGGTCGGGGTGCGCGGCGGCCAGGGCGTCGAGCGGGCCGAGGTCGCGCGCCGCCGCCACGACCCGGTCCCCGGCGGCCAGCGCCGCCTCGGCGAAGGCCCTGCCCAGGCCCCGCGACGCGCCGGTGACGAACCATACGCGGCCGATCGTCATGCACTCTCCCTACTCATTAAAGACGAGACGGTCCGTCTCGCTGAGAGATGAGTATGGATGTCCGCCGGTCCATTGTCAAGACGGAACGTCTCGTCTCGCCATAACCCCACCAGCTTCTTCCTCGGCGGGGGCGCGCTGGGCGGGACCAGGAAGTTCCGGAACGTCCAGCGGGGCGGCGCGGTCGCGTTCGTCGTGGACGACCTGGCGGCGACCGGCCCGTGGACGCCCCGGGGCGTCGAGATCCGGGGCACGGCGGTCGCGCTGACCGATCACGAGCCGCCCGTGCCCGGCCTGGCCCGGGAGATCATCAGGATCACCCCACCAAGATCGTTTCGTGGGGCCTGGACGAGCCACGCGCGGGCCGCACGGTGTGATCCCGGCACGGGTGACGTACCAAAACTTGTCGTGGCGAGGGCGTAACTTTCGGAAGTGACCTGCCGCTATGGCGGCGCTGTAGTGGCAAGACGCTCCGAAGCCTGGCTGAAAGTTTCGGCCACGCCCGCCCGGCGGAGACGGCGGGTGAAAGTTTCACGGAAACGTTCTGCGCGGCGGCCGTAGCCGAAGGTGGAAGTGCGAGGTGAGCGCGCTCGGCCGCCGCCGCCTCCGCTCCGCCCCGGGCCCGCTCTCTTGACAGTGCTTTCCGGCTCGTATGTGCTCCCTCCCGCTACCACCTCCTATCGATCTCCGGGAGGGCCGCTGTTTTGTTAGCGCTAACAGCAGCGGCCGCGGAGAGGAAGGCCAGCTCATGAAAGTGGGTCCCAGCGGGTACGCAGGCGTGGCGGCCCTGGTCGCGGTCGTGGTGACCGCGCTGTCCATGTTCCTCACCGCCCCGCAGCAGGCGTCGGCGGCGACCCTGACCGAGGTGACGAACTTCGGGAACAACCCCGGCGGGCTGCGGATGTACCTCTACGTCCCCAACACGGTGGCGTCCAGGCCGGGCGTCCTGGTGGCCATGCACGGCTGCAACGGCTGGGCCCCGGGCTTCCACCAGGGCACCGAGTTCGCCTCACTGGCCGACCGGTACGGCTTCATCGTCATCTACCCGCAGGCCAACAAGAGCGCCAACGGCATGTCGAACTGCTTCGACGTGTGGTCGAACGAGGCCCTGCGCCACGGCGGCGGCAGCGACCCGGTGTCGATCGTCTCCATGACGAGCTACGTGCTCCAGCGCTACAACGGCGACCCGGAGCGGGTCTTCGCCACCGGCTTCTCCTCCGGGGCGATGGAGACCAACAACCTGCTCGCCACGTACCCGGACGTGTTCAAGGCCGGCGCGCCGTTCTCGGGCGTCCCCTACGGCTGCCTCGGCCCCGCCGGCTGCGGCGACAAGACGCCGAAGCAGTGGGGCGATCTGGTCAGGAACGCCTACCCCGGCTACACCGGGCCCCGGCCGCGGGTGACGGCCTGGCACGGCACCGCCGACTCCGTGCTGCCGTACTCGATGCTGCAGGAGGAGGTCGACCAGTGGACCGACGTGCACGGGCTGAGCCAGACCCCCACCTCCACCGACAGCCCGCAGTCCGGATGGACCCGGCGGGTCTTCGGCTCCGGGCAGGTCGAGGCGTACACCATCGCCGGCGCGGGTCACGACCTGCCGCGGCCGGGGATGGCCGCGTACGCGATCCGCTTCTTCGGCCTGGACGGCGGCTCGTCCACGCCGACGCCGGGCGACGGCGCCGGGCAGATCAAGGGAGTGGGCTCCGGGCGTTGCCTGGACGTGCCGAACGCCGCCACCACCGACGGCACCGCCGTGCAGCTGTGGGACTGCAACGGACGGGTCAACCAGCAGTGGGCGGCCACCTCGGCCGGTGAGCTCAGGGTCTACGGCGACAGGTGCCTCGACGCGGCCGGCTCCGCCAACGGCGCCAGGATCCAGATCTACTCCTGCCACGGCGGCGCCAACCAGAAGTGGCGGCTGAACGCCGACGGCTCCATCACCGGGACGCAGTCGGGGCTGTGCCTGGACGCGGTCGGCCAGGGCACCGCCAACGGCACCCGCCTCCAGCTCTACACCTGCCACGGCGGCGCCAACCAGCGCTGGACCCGTACCTGATCCGCGTCCGAGAGACCCCAGAAGGTGATCATGAAAGTCGTATCGACCCTCCGGCCCGGCGCCACGGCCAGGCGCGGCCTGTTACTGGTCATGACGCTGCTCCTGGCCATGACGGTGATCCCGGGCACGGCCAGGGCGGACAACCCGATCGTCCAGACGATCTACACCGCCGACCCCGCTCCCTTGGTCTACAACGGCCGGGTGTACCTCTACACCGGGCACGACGAGGACGGCTCGACGTACTTCACCATGAAGGAGTGGCGGGTCTGGTCGTCCGCCGACATGGTGAACTGGACCGACCACGGCTCGCCGATGAGCGTGGCCACCTTCAGCTGGGCGAGCGCCGACGCGTGGGCCGGCCAGACCGTCTACCGCAACGGCAAGTTCTACTGGTACGTGCCGGTGAAGGACCGGGCCAGCGGCCAGATGGCGATCGGGGTCGGCGTCTCCACCAGCCCCACCGGGCCCTTCACCGACGCCATCGGCCGCCCGCTGGTCAGGAACGGCGAGATCGACCCCACGGTCTTCATCGACGACAACGGCCAGGCGTACCTCTACTGGGGCAACCCCAACCTGTGGTACGTCCGGCTCAACGCCGACATGATCTCGTACTCGGGCAGCCCCACCCAGATCCCGCTCACCACCGCGGGCTTCGGCACCCGCACCGGCAACACGAGCCGCCCGACCCTCTACGAGGAGGGGCCCTGGGTCTACAAGCGCAACGGCCTCTACTACAACGTCTTCGCGGCGAAGTGCTGCTCCGAGTTCATCGGCTACTCGACGGCCCCCGGCCCCACCGGCCCCTGGACCTACCGCGGGACGGTCATGCCCACGCAGGGCAGCAGCTTCACCAACCATCCCGGCATCGTCGACTTCAACGGCGGGTCGTACTTCTTCTACCACAACGGCGCCCTGCCGGGCGGCGGCGGCTTCACCCGCTCGGTGGCCGTGGAGAAGTTCGCCTACAACGCCGACGGCACCATCCCCACGATCACCATGACCACGGCCGGAGCCCCGCAGGTGGGCACGCTCAACCCGTACGTCAGGCAGGAGGCCGAGACGATCGCCTGGGAGTCCGGCGTGGAGACCGAGCCCGCCAGCGAGGGCGGCATGAACGTCGGCTGGATCGAGAACGGCGACAACATCAAGGTCAAGGGCGTCGCCTTCGGCTCCGGCGCGAGGTCCTTCACCGCGCGGGTGGCCTCCGCCACCTCCGGCGGCCGCATCGAGCTGCGCCTGGACGGCGTCAACGGCACGCTGGTGGGGACGTGCACCGTGGCGGGCACCGGCGGCTGGCAGACGTGGACGTCCGTCACCTGCCCGGTGAGCGGCGCGACGGGCACCCACGACCTGTACTTCAAGTACACCGGCGGGAGCGGCTACCTGTTCAACGTCAACTGGTGGCAGTTCACCGGCTGAGCGACATCACCGCCCAGGGCGCGAGCTCGACGTCGAGGTCCAGGACGCCGTCGTCGGGCACGGTCAGCGTGAACCGCAGGAGGGAGTCGGCGACCTCGCCGAGGTAGGCGAGCTGGGCCCGGGACGGGTTGATCGGGGACCCGAGCCGGTACCACGCCTCGGCGGGGTTGCCGTGCTCCCCGTCGAGGATCTCGACGAGGAACGTGGTGCCCGGCTCCAGCCCGCCGATCGTGTGGCGGATCCTGCGGGCCGGGCCGGCCTCGGCCAGCGCGCGGGCCGCCGGGTAGGAGCTCCGCGAGCCGACGCCGCCGAGCGCCATGTCCTCGGGGTAGTTGAAGAACACCGCCGACACGGCCGACGTCCGGCTGTCCCGGGTCACGACCCCGTGGGGCGTGGCGAGGAGCAGCCGGTCGCCGAGCCGTTCCAGCATGGCGAACGCGTGGAACGTGGGCTTGTGGACGCCGTGCTCGGTGACGAGGCCGAAACCGCCGTGGAACGGGCCGATCCCGGCGCCTCCCTCCTCGAACACGTCCGTGAAGGTCCAGTAGGAGATCGAGTCGGCGAGGGTGGCGCACTTCAGGTACGACCGCGTGATGGAGGTGGCCGCGAACACCGTGTCGTGGACGAAGTCGCGCGAGGACGGCGACGTGGACCACTCCGTGATGTGGATCTCCGCGTCCGGGTAGGCGCTGCTCCGCACCAGCTCGCGCAGGCGGGTCAGGTCGTCGGACGTCGCGTCGGCGTACCGGGTGATCTCCACCGTCTCGCCGTCGGCGCCGAAGGCGAAGTCGGTGGGGTAGAGGTGGGTCGAGACGAAGTCGACCGGCAGCTCGCGCCCGGCGCACCAGGCGAGGAAGTCCTCGATCCACACCGGACGCCAGTCGAGCGCGTCCACGTCGGCCGCGGTGGCCGTCTCGTACATGGCGGAGCGGTCCTCGACCTCGCCCTTGTAGCGGTCGTCGGGCACGAAGACGCTCGTCGAGGGCCCGCCCACCTTCAGCTCGGGGTCGATGCGCTTGATCGCCCGGACGGTGTGCTCGTAGAGCTCGAAGTACTCGGTCTTCGTGCCGGTCCAGAAGTGGGGGACCAGGTTCGGCTCGTTCCACACCTCGAAGCGCCACTGCCGTACCTCGGCGCGGCCGTACCGGTCGATCCAGTGCTCGACGGTGCTGGTGACCAGCTCGACCCAGCGGGCCATGTCCTTGGGCGGGCTGCAGTGGGCGCCCCACCAGAACAGCGTGCCGGTCACCGTGGCCAGCTCGCGCGGCATGAAGCCGAGCTCCACGAACGGCCGCACGCCGCGGTCCAGGATGAAGTCGAAGACCTTGTCCACGTAGCTGAAGGTGTGGACAGGGGAGTCGAGGGGCCTGTCCGGGCCGAAGCCGCCGCCGTAGCTCTCCCGGTACACGAACATGTCGTCGTGGAAGAGGCCGTGGAACCGGACGTACCGGAACCCGAACGCGGCGGCGACCTCGGTGAACTGCTCGCGCCAGTCGGCGCGCAGCGCCTCGTTGGCCCGGCCGGCGCCGACGCAGCGGCTCCACACGTGCGGGAGCGGGCTCTCGGCGCACCTTTTCCCGTCGATCAGGAGGCGGGACCCGGGGGTGTCGTCGCTGGTCATGATCTCGCAATCGTCCGTGGAGGGACCTCTCGCCCCGAACGGTTCCGAAAATATTTCGAAACTTATTCGGCGTGGTCAGGACCCTAGGCGGCGCCTTCCCGCCGTGTCAATGGATGCCCTCGGGAGATTTCCGGAGCCGGGCGGGTACGGGGGTCCGTGGTAGGTTCGAAAGAATTTCGGAGCCGAAAGGGGCCCTGATGCGACGAGGTCGTTCCGAGCGAGCCACCTTGGCGGACGTCGCCCGGCTGGCCGGAGTCTCGCCGACGACCGCCTCCAAGGTGCTCAACGGGCGCAGCGACGTCGGGGCGCGGACGCGGGAGCTCGTCCTCGGGATCATGGCCGAGATCGGCTACAAGCCGACGGCGGCGCGGCACGAGCAGCCCCGCGACCGCACTCTCGTCACCGTGCTCGACATCGTGGAGTCCCGCTACGCCGGGACGGTGCTCCAGGGCATCCTCGTGGCCGCCACCGCCGCCCGGGCCGAGCTGCTGCTGCGCCTGCCGCCCGACGGGCCGGTCAGCACCAGCCGCACGGCGGCGCTCACCTGGCTGGAGGAGCAGAAGGCGTCCGGCGTCGTCGGCGTCATCGCGCTCGCCGTCGCCGTCCCCGACACGGTGCTGCTCGCCGCGGCGGACCTCGCGGTGCCCGTCGTGACCATCGACCCGATCGACACGACCGAGTCGCGGCTGGTCAGCATCGGCGCCACCAACTGGGCGGGCGGCCGGTCGGCGACCGAGCACGTCCTCAGGCTCGGCCACCGCAGGATCGCGTGGATCGGCGGCCCGCTCGGCTCGGCGCCCTCGCTGGAACGTTTCCACGGCTACCAGGCCGCGCTCGACTCGGCCGGCATCGCGCCCGACCGCGCGCTGGTCCGCCACGAGGCGTTCTCCGTCGAGGCCGGGCTCCGGCACGGCCTCGACCTCCTCACGCTCCCCGAGCGGCCGACCGCGGTCGTCGCGGGCAACGACGAGATCGCCGTCGGGGTGCTCGCCGCCGCCAAGGAGCTGCGCATCGCCGTGCCGGGCGAGCTGTCGGTCACCGGGTTCGACGACACCCCGCAGACCGAGTGGACCACGCCCCGCCTCACCTCCGTCCGGCAGCCGCTCGTCGGCATGGGGCGGATGGCCGTCGAGACCGTCCTCGGCATGGCCGACGGCGTCCAGCCCGCCTCGCGGCACATCCAGCTGGCGACGACCCTCAGCGTCCGCGACTCGACGGGCCCCGCCCCGGCGTCCTGATCGCGCGCCCGGATCACCGCCGGAGCAACTCGTGCCCCGCGCGGGCGTCCAGGACGGCCGTCGGCGTCGGCGTACCGCCCGGCCAGGTACCTCGTGCCGGCTGACCGGCTCCCGCGGCGGCTCGTCCCGCTCCCGCTCGGCCGCGGCGCGGAAACGCCGCAGCGCGCCATCCGGCGGGCTTTCCCTTGACGAAATCCGCTGTCCTGCCCGGTGACCCACGACGTCCTCATCGGCGCGGGCTGACCGGCGTGGATGCCGCCGCGGAGTTCTGCGAGGCGCTCAAGGAGACGCTCGTCGCATCCGGCGCCGTCCGGTCGCCGCGGGTCGCCGAGGCGTTCGCCGCGACACGGCGGCACCTGTTCGTGAGCGACGGCTACACCCCGACGGCCGAGGGATGGCGGCCCTGGCACTGCGACCCGCACGAGCCCGACGTGGAGCGGTTGGCCGTCGTCTACTCCGACACGGCGCTCGCCACGCGACTCGACCAGGGGTTTCCGGCCAGCTCGTCGACCCGCCCGTCGCTGATGGCCAGGATGCTGGAGGAGCTGCGCCTGGAGCCCGGCATGCGCGTCCTGGAGATCGGCACGGCCACCGGCTACAACGCCGCGCTGCTCGCCCACCTGGTGACGCCGCGCGGCCACGTGGACACCGTCGAGCTCGATCCGGGCGCGCCGCCCTACGACAGGGTGATCGTCACGGTGGGCGCAGGCGCCCTGGACCGGCGTACGGCCCCGGGCTGGCCGACGGCGACGACTGGGCCGCCGCGGGCCGGGGCATGCTGCGTTCCCTCGGTGACCCGCGGCTCGTGGACCGGCTGCGCCAGGCGTTCGGCGCGTGGACCCGCCTGGGACGCCCGCGCGCCCAGGACTACGCCATCACCTGCCACCGGCGGCGGATCCGGCCGAGGGACGGAGCGTGGGTCGTGTCCCGCCGGTTCCACGACTGGCTCGTCGGACCGGCGTGAGGCCCGGCCCGGGGGTCAGGCGTCGATCGCCTGGTAGAGGGTGGTCCAGAAGTCGTGGATGAGCCGCATCGGGTCCGGCACGGACGCCCCGACCTGGGTGAGCAGGATGCCGGTGAGCCGGTTGGCCGGATCGGCGTAGGTGGCGGTGCCGCTGCCGCCGTCCCAGCCGAACTGGCCGACGGGCGCGTAGTCGCCGCGGTAGGTGCGTACCGCCATGCCGATGCCCCAGCCGCCGTGCTGGCCCTGGCCGTGCGAGATGTGCACGTTGTTGACCGCCATGGCGTGCCGGGCGGCCTGCTGCTCGGGGGTGAGGCGGTTGGTGGTCATCAGCTCGACGGCAGGCCTGGACAGGATGCGCTCGCCCTGGTGGACGCCGCCGTTGAGCAGCATGCGGAAGTAGGCGTGGTAGTCGTCGGCGGTGGAGTTCAGGCCGCCGCCGCCGCTCGGGAACGCCGGGGGCGCGCTGTGCCGGCCGCCCTCGGCCTCGTCCCAGACCAGGAACTCGCCGGTCCGCGGGTCGGGCGCGTACAGGGGCGGCAGCCGGTGGATCTGGTCGGCGGGCACGTGGAAGCCGGTGTCCTTCATGCCCAGCGGCTCGAAGAGGCGCTCGCGCAGGAAGTCCTCGAACGACCGGCCGGTGACCCGGGACACCAGCACGCCGATCAGGTCGTTGCTGATCTGGTACTGCCAGCGCTCGCCGGGCTGGTGCATCAGCGGGAGCGAGCCGAGGCGGCGCATCCACTCGTCCGGCTCGGGCATCGGCACCGGCAGGTTCGGGGTGATCCCCTGCTCGAAGATCGCGTTCATGATCGGGGTGCCGATCGACGTCATGTCCATGCCGAGCCCGAACGTGGAGGTCAGCACGTCCCGGACGGTGATCGGCCGTCGCGCCGGCACGGTGTCGTCCAGCGGGCCGTCGAAGCGCGCCAGCACCCGCCGGTCGGCCAGCTCCGGCAGCCACTCGTCCACCGTGTCGTCCAGCCGCAGCCGGCACTCGTCCAGCAGCACCATCGCCGCCGCCGCCGTGACCGGCTTGGACGTGGACGCCATCCGGAAGATCGTGTCCCGGCTCATCGGCGCGCCGCCGTCGTGGCGCATCGTCCCGAGCACCTCGACGTGCGTCTCCTCGCCCCGGCTGAACAGCGCGACGAGCCCGGGGATGCGCCCGGAGTCGACGTGCCGCGCCAGCGCCTCGCGCACCCTGCGCAGTCCCGTCGTGGAGAAGCCGTTGTCGGTCTGTCCCATCTCAATCTCCTGGTGTCAAAGGTTCGGCCCGGTCGGGCCGGTGGCCGTGGTCGCCGGACCGTTCGTGACGACCACGTTCGCCGACCGTTCTGACATGGGGCCGCCGCCGGGCTGACGCGCCCGCTGATACGGCTGCTGATACGGCCGCTGATACGGCCGCCGCCGCGCGGCGGCGGGGTCAACGTGGTTTCGTGGTGAGGCCGGGGGCGTAGTCCTTCAGCCTGACGAGCCGCGTGCGAGGCGGCTGCGCCATGCCGGCTGTGATCGGGCCGGCTGTGATCGGGCCGGGTTCCTGCTGGATGAGCGCGCCCAGGAAGAACCGGTCGGCGCCCTCCCGGCCCGCCTGCTGGTGCTCGGCGACGAAGCCGCGCATCTCCCGCTCGTAGGCGGCGAACGCCACCGCGTGGTCGCCGCCGGCGGCGGCCAGCTCGCCGGCCAGGACGTAGGCGCCGATCAGCGCCTGCGAGGGCCCGTGGCCCGAGGCCGGCGCCGCGCAGTGGCCGGCGTCCCCGAGCAGCACCACCCGGCCCGCGGACCAGCGGTCCATCTCGATCTGGGCGTTGGCGTCGAAGAAGAAGTCCTCCGCCCTGTCCATCTCCGCCAGCAGGCGCGGGATCTGCCAGCCCTCGCCGGCGAACCGCTCGGCCACGACGCGCTTGTGCCACCCGGGGTCGCCGCGGTCGCGGCCCAGCGGCCCGGAGGCGAAGTGCAGCGCCGCCCGCGCCCCGGCGCCGGGGACGCCGAGGACGCCCGCCGCCCGGCCGGGCGCGCTGTAGAGCAGCCCGGTCTCGCGCAGGCCGAGGTGGTCGGGCAGGCCGAAGACCGCCGTGTGGATGCCCAGGTGCCGGGCGAACCGCCGCTCCGGGCCGAAGGCCAGCCGGCGGGTGCGCGAGTGCAGCCCGTCGGCGCCGGCCACCAGGTCGAAGCGGCGCGGCCGGCCGCGCTCGAAGGTGGCCCGCACGCCGCCGGCGTCCTGTTCCAGGCCGGTGATCGAGTCGCCGAAGACGTACTCCACCTCGTGGCGGGTGGCCTCGTGCAGCAGGCCCGACAGGTCGTCCCGGAGGATCCGCGGATCGCCCGCCACGGGGAGGAAGGCGTACGCGTCGCCGTCGCGGTCCACCATCGCCATGCCGCGCGTGGGTGTCTTGACCGCTTCGACCCGGTCCAGCAGGGCCATGCGGTCCAGCACGTCCAGCGCCTCGCCGCGCAGGTCCACCGCGTACCCGCCGCCGCGCGCCCGGGGAGCGCGCTCGATCACGGTGGGGGTGAAGCCGTGGTGGCGCAGCCAGTACGCCAGGGCGGGCCCGGCGACGCCGGCGCCGGAGATCAGGACGTCCATCAACCTGCTCAATCGACCGGAGGTTCGTACGCGTCGAGCATCGAGTACGGTGAGCCCCGGAACAACGACAAATGCCTCAAGATCACATTCATCTGGAGCAAACGGAGCAGGCCGGGCGTGGAGCTGCGTGACATCGAGATCTTCCTGACCCTGGCCGAGGAGCTGCACTTCGGCCGCACCGCCGCCCGGCTGTGCGTCTCGCCCGCCCGCGTCACCCAGGCCATCCAGAAGCAGGAGCGGCAGATCGGCGCCCTGCTGTTCGAGCGCAGCAACCGCGCGGTACGGCTGACGCCGGTCGGCCGGCAGCTCCGCGAGGACCTCCAGCCGCTCTACGCCGGGCTGAAGGACAGCGTGCGGCGCGCCCGGCTGGCCGGCCAGGGCATCACCGGCACGCTGCGCGTCGGCATGCTGCCCGCCAACGCCTACGAGCTGCGCCCTTACTGGGACGTCTTCCGCCTCCGGCACCCGCAGTGGCGGCTGAGCATCCAGCGCACCCGCTTCGGCGACGCCTTCGACGCGCTGCGCCGCGGGGACATGGACATCCTGGTCTGCTGGCTGCCCGTCGAGGAGCCCGACCTCACCGTGGGGCCGGTCCTGTTCGCCGAGCCCCGGGTGCTGGCCGTCTCCGCCGACCACGAGCTCGCGCCGCGCCCGTCGGTCTCGCTGGAGACGATCGCCGACTTCCGGCACCCGCACGCCGACACCGGGCCCGGCTACTGGTACGACACCTACGCCCCGCGCCTCACCCGCCGCGGCCGCCCGATCGAGCGCGGCCCCGTGGTGCGGGATGCCGAGGAGGCCATGACGTTCGCCAGCATGGACGGGATGGTCGTGCTCTTCCCCGCCCACATGAGCCGCTACTGGGTCCGGCCGGACATCGCCTACCTGCCGGTCACCGACCTGGAGCCGCTGGCGTACGCGCTGGTGTGGCGCGGCGAGAAGGAGAGCGAGCCCATCCGGGCCCTGGCCGAAGTCGTCCGCGACCTCGGCCCCCTCCCCCCGGGAAGCTGACCGCCCGCCACGGGCAGCGGGCACTGCTGGTTCGCGCGACGAGCGCTATGACCCTTCCTTCGTCCTTCCGCTCGCGTGAACGCCGGCGGCACGGGCCGTCGCCGGGAGCAGGAGGCGTTTGTCGGGTTTGCCGTTCGGTGCCGACGGGACCTCGTCGATGACGGTGACGGTCGCCGGCACGCAGGCGGTGCCGAGCCGATCCCTCACCAGGGCGCGCAGCGCGTCCGGGTCGGGGGTACGGCCGGCCGGTGGCACCACGAACGCGTGCGCCGCCTCGCCGGTGTCCTCGTCCGGGGCGGCCACCACGTACGCCTCCGCGACGTCGGGGGAGGAGGCCAGCACCCGCTCGATCGGCCCGGTGTAGTGGAGGTTCGCGTTGACGATGACGACGTCCCGCGTGCGCCCGGACAGGTACAGGCGCCCGTCGCCGTCGAGGTGGCCCAGGTCCCTGGTGCGTACCCACCCGCCCGTGAACACCTCCGCGCTCGCGGCGGGGTCGGCCCAGTACCCGGCGGCCTGCGCCGGGGTGCGGACGTACACCTCGCCGTCGGTGCCGGCCGGGACCGGCCGGCCGGCCGCGTCCCGGATCTCGACGTCGATGACGTCGGGCGGGAAGCCGACCGAGCCGGGCACGTCCCACGGCGTGGCCATGGAGATCGTGCCGGTCTCGCTCTGCCCGTAGCCGTGGAAGACGACCGGGCCGAGCACGTCGAGCGCCTCGCGCAGCCGGGACGCCGCCACCGGCGAACCGGACACCATGAGCGCCCGCAGGCAGCCCAGGTCGGCCGGGGCGCGCCGCTGGCCGGCCACCAGCCGGTACAGGCGCGGCACGGTGATGACGGAGGCCGACGCCCGGTGCCGGACGATCGCGCCGGGGAACTCCGGCGGGTCGGCGACGACCATGGTGCCGCCCGCGGCGAGCGTGAGGACGCCGTACTCCATCATCACCTGGCTGCCCAGCGAGCCGAACACGAGGTAGCGCTCCAGCCGGGAGGCCAGCTCCCTGATCGCCGGCGGCCACGCCCGCGGGCGGGCCGTCCACGCCGCGTCCAGGGCGGCGTAGGTCTGGGCGCAGGCTTTGGGCAGGCCGGTGCTGCCGCTGGTGTACACGAGCCGGGCCACGTCGTGCGGCCGGCCGGACAGCGGCAGCGGGCCGCCGTCGTCGGGCGCGGCCAGCAACTCCGCGACGGTCAGCACCCGCGGCGCGGGCCCAGGAGCGGGCCCAGGAGCGGGCCCAGGAGCGGGCCCGGGCGGGGCGGTCGAGTCGGTCGAGTCGGTCGAGTCGGTCACGATCGCGGCGAGGTCCTGGGCCAGCACGTGGCGTAGCTGGTCGCGGGGCAGCCCGGGACGTACGCCGGCGACCCGGGCTCCGACGACGTAACCGGCGACCGTCGCGGCGAACGCCTCGGGGGTGACGCCGAGCATCAGGGCGAGGCCGTCCCCGGGGCCGACGCCCGCCGCGCGCAGCCCGGCCGCGAGCCGCCGGACGAGGCCGAGCATCCCCGCCCCGGTGACCGCGCGCGTCCCGTGCTCGAACACGGGACGCTCCCCGGCCGCGGCCAGCAGGTCCAGGACGGCGCGCGGGTACGGACCGCCGTCACCCGGCATCGGCGAGGCATTCCTTGGCGAAGACGGCCAGCGGACGCCGGTGCACCGCCGGCAGGTCCCACTCGTTCTCCAGGTTCTCCGCCAGGTGGTGGACGCCGGCGGGCGCGCCGTCGCGGTAGTAGCGCACCACCGGGTGCAGGTAGCTCGCGTCGTAGGCGTGCTCGGCGTCGTTCTCCGCGACCCGCGGGACCGAGATGTCGAACGGATCGACGCTGTCGTGCCCCTCCCCGTACTCCAGGGTGACGACGAACCGGTGGCGGGCCGGGCCGAGCCCGCCGCCGGCGACATAGGCCACCGGGACCTCCGGCTGGTAGAGCGCGGTGCCACCGGTCACGGTGACCACGTCGCCGAGCACGCCGAACTGCTGCCACAGCGCCGAGGAGCGGTTGACCCGGCCGACCACGGCGTCGCTGATCGCCTCGGGGTCGGACCCGATCTCCTCGGCGGGCCAGGGCTCGCCGTGGTGGCGGGCGGCCAGGATCCGGTGGAGCGCGCGCACGCTGTACCGGAAGCCGTGGATGAACCCGTTGGTGGACTTCTTGAAGTCGCGCTGCTGGGTGAGGGTGCCCGCGAAGTACAGGTCGGGCACGTTGACGGACTCGTAGGCCGGCGTCTGCTCGGGGAAGCGGCCGTCGATGACCAGCGCGGGCCGGCAGTCGTCGTCGAAAGCGGAGGCGTCGAACCGGAAGCCGGTGCACACGATCACCCGGTCGTAGAACAGCTCGCGCAGCGCCTCCACGGTACGGGCGTAGCGGAACACCACCCGGTAGCCGCCCGCCTCGCGGCGCTCGATGCCCTCCACGGTGCCGTCGAGGACCGCGTTCTGGGACTTGAGCTGGTAGCTGTCGAGAAAGGTGTTGTTGATCGCGCGCAGGTGGCCGACGTAGTGCGACTGCCAGGCCATCCTGATGGAGTGCGGCCCGGCGACGTGGATGACCGCGGCCCTCTCCATGAGCGATTCGGCGGTCTCGAACCCGGAGTTGCCCTTGCCGATCACCAGCACCCGCTGGTCGGTGAAGGAGTCCGGGTCGGTCTCGAAGGTGTCGTAGCGCTCGGCGGTCTCGATGCCGGGGATCGGCGGGACGTACAGGCGGGAGACGCCGGTGGCCATGACCAGCCGCCGGCCCCGCCAGGAGTGCCCGTCGCGGTCGGTGACGGTGAACCCGTCGCCGTCCCGGCCGATCCGGACGACGTCGGTGCCGTACCGCACCTGGACGCCGGTCGCCGCCGCGAAGGCGGACAGGTACCGGACGAACTCGTCGGCGTGCGGGAAGTACCGCTCGCTGAAGCGGGTGAACAGCAGGCCGGGATCGTCGCTCAGCAGCGAGTTCCAGTCCATGCGCAGGCGCAGCTCCGGGTCCTCGTAGCCGGTGTGCACCTTGTTGATGGAGATCAGCCGGCGGTGCCGGGGGAACCGGGTGAAGAAGGCTCCGGGAGCGGTCCCGCGTTCCAGGACGACATAGTCATGACCGCTGCGTTGCAGCGACGCGCCGAGCTGCAGCCCGGCCGGCCCGGCCCCGATGATCAGGTAGTCATGCGCCATGATCTCGAAGCTAGGGAGCAGTTCTCAGAGATTTCTGAGAAAACGCGCCTTATCGTCCGGCCATGTCCGCCTTCGCAGATCCCATCGACCTCGGCGCGCCGCTGCGCCCCGCCGACCTGCGCCGGGCCGCGACGCCGGTGCCCGTCCTGGTCGGCACGCCGGTCCGCGACCGTGTCGAACGCGGCCGGAGCTTCCTCCGCGACGTGCTGAGCGAGCAGGCGCGCCCGGTCTACGGCGCGACCACCGGCTTCGGCGCCCTGGTCGGCTTCCCCGGCCGGGCGGACCAGGCCGACCAGTGCGACAACACCCTGGCCCACCTCGGCGCCGGGCAGGGGCCGGACCTGCCCCACGAGGTGGGCCGGGCCGCGATCCTGGTGCGCGCCTGGTCGCTCGCGCGGGGCCTGTCCGGGGTGTCGGCGCACGTCGTGGACGGCCTGGCCGCGATGTTCGCGACGACGTTCGTCCCGGCGATCCCGCGCTACGGCTCGGTCGGCGCCAGCGGCGACCTGATTCCGCTCGCCTACGCCGCCCAGGCACTGCGTGGCCGGGGGCAGGCGTACGCCGGCGGGTGCCGGATGCCCGCGGCCGAGGCGCTGCGCCGGTCCGGGCTGAGCCCGCTGGTCCTGGACGGGCGGGACGCGCTCGCGCTGGTCAACGGCACCTCGCTCACCACCGCCGCGACCGCTCTGGCCCTGGACGGCGTACGCTCCTGCCACCGCGCGATACGGGCGCTCACCTGCCTGATGGCCGACCTGCTCGGCTGCGACCCCGGCTTCCTCGACCCCCGCCTCCTCGACGCCTACGGCCATCCGGGCGCGGCGGACGTCGCCCGCGACATGCGCGAGACCCTGGCCGGGATCAGCCCGTCGGGCACGCGGGCGCTCCAGGAGCCGTACAGCCTGCGCTGCTCGCCGCAACTGCTGGGCGCGGCCGAGGACGCGCTGCGGTACGTGGACGGCGTCGTCGCGGCCGACCTGTCCGGCGTCAGCGACAACCCGCTGTTCTTCCCCGGCGACGACCTGGTCGTGCACGGCGGCAACTTCTTCGGGCAGCCGGCCGCCTTCGCCGCCGACGTCCTGGCGATGGTCGCCGCGCAGCTCGGCAACCTGGCCGAGCGGCAGCTCGACCTGCTCGTCGATCCGGCCCGCAACGGCGGCCTGCCGCCGATGCTGGCCGCCGGGCCGGGGCGCCAGCACGGGATGCAGGGGGTGCAGCTCGCCACCACGGCGTTCGTCGCCGAGCTGCGCCACGCCGCCGTGCCGGCCGGCATGCAGAGCCTGCCGACGAACCTGCACAACCAGGACGTGGTGCCCTTCGGCACGCAGGCGGCGCTGCGTGCCCACGACATGGCCGGCCTGCTGCGGCTGCTGTGCGGCTCGCTGGCGGTGGGCCTGCGGCAGGCCGCCCACGTCGGCGCGCGCCGCCCCACGGCTCCGGCCTGCCGGGCGCTGCTCGACGGCCTGGCCGAGGTGGTGCCGCCGGTCGACCCCGACCGCCCGCTGGACGACGACGTCCGCAGGGCCGCGGACCTGGTCACCGGGTGGTGAGCGCGGGGAGGACCAGCGGGAAGCCCCGCCACGCCGGGATGTCGACGGGGGAGACCGTGCCCGCCCGGACGTCGGGCGGGCCGGCCGGCCCGATGCCCACCGCGCCCAGCCCCGGCAGGCGGAAGCCGGCCACGAGGCCGCTCAGGGTGGATCCTCGCCTACTTCGTCGAGCCCTGGGTCAGGCCGTTGTAGATGAAACGTTGCAGCAGCAGGAAGACGACGAGGGTCGGGATGATCACCAGGATGGCGCCCGCCGAGATGTTCTCCCAGTGCGCGCCGAAGGGCCCCTTGAAGCGGAACAACGACGTGGAGATGGTGCCGAGATCCTGGTCGGGCAGGTAGAGGAAGGGGATGTAGAAGTCGTTGTAGACCGCGATGCCCTTGACGATGACGACCGTCGCGATCGCGGGCCTGAGCAGCGGCAGGATGATCTTCCAGTAGACGGCGAACGCGGAGGCGCCGTCCAGGCGGGCGGCCTCGTCCACCGAGATCGGGATGCTCCGGATGAACTGCAGGAAGATGTAGATCGCCACGATGTCGGTGCCGAGGTAGAGCATGATCGGGGCCAGCCGGGTGTTGAACAGCCCGAGCTGGTCCACCACCTGGAAGGTCGTCACCTGCGTGGTGATGCTCGGCACCAGCGTGGCGAACAGGAACAGGGCGACGACGAGCTTCTTGAGCCGGAAGGTGAAGCGGTCGATGGCGTAGGCGGCGGCCGAGCCGATGAAGACGGTCCCGACGATCGACACCACCAGGATGACGAAGGTGTTGAGCGCGGCCTCGGCCATCCGGCCCTTGTCGAAGGCGGTGACGTAGTTGGCGAGGTTCAGCCAGTTGTGCGGCGGGGTCAGCGGGCCGCTGCCGGTGGCCAGCTCGTCGGAGGTCTTCAGCGAGGTGAGCGCCACCACGCCGAGCGGCAGCAGGACGACCACGGCGGCGGCGATCAGGGACAGGTACTTGAGCGCGCTCGCCACCCGGGCGCGGACGGCCGTCATGACGGGGTCACCCTCTCTTCCGGGACGAGCCGGCGCTGCACCCAGGCCACCAGCAGGATGATGACGAGCAGGACCACCGCCGCGGCCGAGGCCAGCCCGGTCTTGTTGAACCGGAAGGCGAGCTTGATGGTCTGGATCACGAAGGTCTCGCTCGCGCCGGCGCCGCCGGTCATGATGTACGGGATCTCGAAGACCGACAGGCTGCCGGAGACCGCCAGGATCGCGGTCAGCCCGATGATCGGCCGCAGGCTGGGCGCGATGATGAAGCGGAACTGCTGCCAGCGGCTCGCCCCGTCGAGCTGGGCGGCCTCGTACAGCTCGGGCGGGATCGACTGGATGGCGCCGAGGAAGAGCACGAAGTTCAGCCCCATGTAGCGCCACACCGACACGCCGGCCAGCGAGAAGTTGACCAGGTCGGGATCGCCGAGCCACAGGTGCTCGCCGCCGATCCCGAACAGCCGCAGCACGGTGTCGAAGGTGCCGCCCTCCTGGAAGAAGTAGAGGAAGACGAAGCCGATGGCCACCCCGTTGATCAGGTAGGGGAAGAACAGGATGCCCTTGAACAGGTTGCGGAAGCGGGTGTTGAAGCTGAGCACGGTGGCGAAGTACAGCGCCAGCACGATCTGCAGGACGGCCGCGCCGAGGTAGTAGGCGCTGGCGACGAAGACCTTGAACAGCTCGGGGCGGGTGAGGATGTCGGCGTAGTTGGCCAGCCCGGTGAAGGTGTAGTCGGGGCTGACGCCGTCCCAGTCGGTGAAGCTGTACACGACCATGTTGACGATCGGCACGTAGGAGAAGGTCACCAGCAGGGCCAGCGGCACGAGCAGGAACAACCACGGGGTCAGGCCCTGCCTCCAGTGGCGGCGCGGCCTGCGCCGGGAGCGCCGCGCCGCGTCCTGCGGCCGGGCGCCTCCCGCGCCGCCGCGCCTCAGGGATGACGAGGTCTGTGTCATCTCTGCCTTTCCGTTGGTGGAGCCGGCGCCGGCGCGTCGCGCCGGCACCGGGGACGGGGGTGTCAGGCGGCGGCCTGCTGTCCTGCCTTCCACCGGGCGGACAGGTCGGCGAGCACGCTGTTCAGGTCGCCCTTGGCGGCGCCGCGCGCGACGTCGATGAGCTTCTGCCGGTAGTCGGGGGACTTGAGGCCGACTTCGGCCTCCTTGTCGATGTTGTCCACCGTGACCCGCTGGTCGGTCTCCAGCTCGATGAGCTTGACGCCCGCGTCGCTGTACGGCTTGAGCGCCGAGGGCAGCGGCTCGGACTTCACGCTGGAGACACCCTGGTTGGCGGCGGAGAACCCGGACTTCTCGACGAACCAGTCGAGCCAGGCCCGGGCGGCCGGCTTGTTCTTGGAGTGGTTGTTGACGGCGTACTGGTAGTCGGGGTTGAGCACCGAGCACCACGAGCCGCCGGCCTGCGAGGGGAAGGGCATGAAGGCGATGGAGTCCGGGCTCCGGCCGGCCGTGGTGGCGGCGGCCCGCATCTGCGGGATCGCCCACGACCCGAGCCACATGGCGCCGATCTTGCCGGTGGCGAGGAACTTCTTGGAGTCCTCCCAGTTGGTCGTGGCCGGGTCCTTCTCGGTGAGCTGCTGGTGCACGGCGTTGAAGAGCAGGGAGTCGATGACGTTCAGGTCCTTGCCGGCGGCCCAGGGGTCCTCGGTGACCAGCACCCTCTCGGCCTTGGGGTCGCAGGTGACCGAGCCGTTGGCGTTGGTCCAGTTGGTGAGCGGCCAGCCGTCCTTGTAGTTGGTGTAGAGCGGGGTGGCGCCGGTCTTGTCCTTGACGGCCTTGAGCCCGGACAGGAACTCCTCGGGCGTCCTGGGCCATGCGCTCACCCCGGCCTTGGCCCACAGGTCCTTGTTGTAGACGAAACCGTTGGCCGCGGCGAAGGAGACGAGGCCGTAGACCTGGTCGTTGACCGTGCCGGCGCCGATGAACTGGTACTTGCGCGACAGCTCGCCGGTGGAGCCGAGCGGGGCGAAGAACTTCGGGTAGTCGCCCTTGGCGATCGCGTTGGGGATGAGCAGCACGTCACCGTAGTTCTCGGTGTTCATGCGGATCTTGACTTCGCCCTCGTAGTCGGTGATGGCCTCGAACGTGACCCGCACGTTCGGGTAGACCTTGGCGAACTCGTCGGCGTACTTCTTCATCGTCCCGTCGTTCACCAGGTCGGTGCGGTTGGTCAGCACCGTGATGTCGCCGGAGACCTTCGCCGGGTCGGCCGCCGCCGTGGCGGGTGCCGTGGTCGTCCCGCTGCCACCGCAGGCGGTCAGGGCCGTGGTCATCGCGAGGGCCAGACCGGTCAGCGCGAGTCTGCGCATCTCACACCATCTCCTAGGGGAAGCACCGTGGTTGCGGTGAACAGTGGCACGCCGTGTTTAGTGGCAAAAGGGACGAAGTGCCGAAGATACATAACCGTTACCGGGGATTCGGTGGTGAACGGCGAATCCAGGCCGTTCTAGCTGCGAAAACTATTACTAGAGCGGTTTAGTCAACAAAGGGCGCGCGAGGGCCGCGCGGGAACCCGAGATCGGATGGTTCAGCGTGCCCTGGCGGTGGTGCCGCGCGGGACGAGCACGGGCGTCGGCACCGCGCCGGCCACCGCCTCGCCGCCGTCCACGAGGCTCATCAGCCGGCGCGCGACCTCGGCCCCGAACGCGAAGACGTCGTGGCTCATGGCCGACAGCGGCGGGTGGGTGAGCCGGCACAACTGCGAGTCGTCCCAGGCCAGCAGCGACAGCTCGGCGGGCACCGAGACGCCCATCTCCGTGGCCACCGACAGGCCGGCCACGGCCATGATGTCGTTGTCGTACAGGATGGCCGTGGGCCGCTGCGCGGAGGCGAGCAGCGCGCGGGTGGCACGGGCGCCCTGCTCGCCGGAGAAGTCGGTGGGCAGGATGCGGCCGGGTTCGAGGTTGAGGTCGGCGACCGCCTTGGCGAACGCCTCGCTCCTGATGGCGCTGTGCCCCAGCGTGGCCGGGCCGCCCACCCGCGCCAGGCGCCGGTGGCCCAGCGCGGCCAGGTAGCGCACCGCCTCGGTGACCGCGGCGCCGTCGTCGGTCCACACCGACGGCAGCCCGCCGGTCAGGTCGGGGTGCCCGACGGCGATCACCGGCAGGTGGAGCGCTCCGACCGCGGCCACGCGGGGATCGTCGAGCGTGAAGTCCACCATGATGGAGCCGCTGATCTGCTTGCTGCGGCCCCAGCCGTCCAGGACGTCGATCTCCTCCCGCACGTCACGCACCAGCCGGAGCAGCAGCGAGTGCGACCGCTCGGCCAGCACGCTCTCGATGCCGGAGACGAACTCCATGTAGAACGGCTCCAGCCCGAGCATGCGGGCCGGCCTGGCGATGACCAGCCCGACGTTGCTGACCTGCGTCGAGGCCGACGACAGGGACCTGGCCGCCTGGTTGGGCAGCCAGCCCAGCTCGCGGGCGGCCTTGAGGACCTTCTCGCGGGTGGCGGCGGACACGCCCGGCTTGTCGTTCATCGCCAGCGACACCGCGCCCTTGGACACCCCGGCCCGCTGGGCGACCTCGGCGATGGTCACCTTCCCGCCCGCGCGGGCGGCAGCACTCATGGTCGGGCTACCCTCCCGCCGCGTTGACGCAGAACAGCGCGGCCCTGACGGCCTCCTCGCCGGCGCCGGGACCGCTCGGCGCGCCGCTCACGGTGATCGTGACGCTCTCCCCGGGCAGCAGCGTGACCAGCCCGCGGTCGGCCGCGGCCGCGGGGCCGAGCCGGTCGGCCTGCAGCAGCAGGTCGCGGACGAGGGAACGCGCGGTGATCACAACCTTGAGCGTACCGCCGGAGGCGTCCAGGCGCAGGTCGAAGTCGGCGGGCGGATAGGCGAACTCCTTGTCCGGGCGGCCCAGGACGACGTCGCGCAGCTCGCCCGCATCGGCGATCAGCACCTCCTCGCCCGCCTCCTTGAACTCGGCGACCGTCAGGGGCAGCAGCGCGACCGAGCGCGGCGGCACGTCGAACGGCACCCGCTCCTCCGCCAGGACCGTCCCGTCCGCGTGGACCCTGCGGACCAGCGCCTCGTCCCGCCACGGCGCGGGGGACTGGTTGTCCACGGCGAGCACGCGGGCGCCGTCCCTGCTCTGGAACGTCAGCAGCCGGTCGGCGTACAGGCGGCGCAGCTCGTGGTAGAGCGGTTTGGGCCGGGCGGCCCCGTCGATCGCCGCCCACGAGGTGACCGGCCAGCAGTCGTTGAGCTGCCAGACGACGGTCCCCGCGCACACCGGCCAGTGGGAGCGCCAGTGCGCGACGCCGGTCGCGACCGCCCGCGCCTGGTTGACCTGGGTGAGGTAGTGCCAGCGGTCGAAGTCGCCGGGGACGGCGAAGTGGCGGGCCAGGCCCCGGTCGAGCTTGCCGTTGCCGTCCTCGGCCTTCTGGTGGTGGAGCATGCCGGGCGAGGAGGGGGTGAGGGGGTCGTCGCCCAGCCACTCGCGCAGGGTCGCGTACGCGGGCGGCGCCTGCCAGCCGAACTCGGCGGCGAAGCGCGGCACGTCGTTGAGGTAGTCGGTGTAGTCGCGGCGGTTCCACACCTCCCAGAAGTGCGACGGGCCGTGCGCCGGGTCGTTGGGGTGGTGGTCCCAGGAGCCCGACCAGGGGCTGCCGGCCTGGTAGGGGCGGGTGGGGTCCAGCTCGGCCACGACGCGCGGCAGCAGCCCCAGGTAGTAACCCTCGCCCCAGCTCTCGCCGGCCAGCCTCGGCTCCCAGTTCCAGTCGCGGAAGCCCCACAGGTTCTCGTTGTTGCCGCACCACAGCACGAGGCTGGCGTGCGGGGCGAGCCTGGTGACGTTCTCGCGGGCCTCGGCCTCGATCTCGCCGCGCAGCGGCTGCTCCTCGGGGTAGGCCGCGCAGGCGAACAGGAAGTCCTGCCAGACCATGAGGCCGAGCTCGTCGCAGGCGTCGTAGAAGGCGTGGTCCTCGTAGATGCCGCCGCCCCAGACGCGGACCAGGTCCACGCCCGCCTCGGCGGCCTGGCGCAGCCGGTGCCGGTAGCGCTCCGGGGTGAGGCGGGCGGGCAGGACGTCGTCGGGGATCCAGTTGACGCCGCGGGCGAAGACCGGCCGGCCGTTGACGCGCAGGGTGAAGGCGGTGCCGTGCTCGTCGGGCGAGCGGTCCAGCTCTGTCGTGCGGAAGCCGACGCGCCGTTGCCAGCGGTCCAGGACCTGGCCGGTCCCGGCGTCGGACAGGACGACGACGCAGTCGTACAAGGGCTGGTCGCCGTGGCCGCGCGGCCACCACAGGGCGGGCCGGGGCACCTCCAGGACCGCCACCGCGCTGCCCGCCCCCGCGGGGACGGCATGGGCGGCGGCGCGCCCGGCCGTCTCGATGGTCAGCGTCAGCTCGCGCTCCGCGCCGGACGGGGTGCGCTCCAGCTCGACGTGCGCCTCGATCCTGCCGTCCCCGCCGGCGACGGTGACCAGCGGCCGGACCGTGGCCAGCCGGGCGGTGCTCCAGCTCTCCAGCCGGACCGGGCGCCAGATGCCGGCGGTGACGAGGGTGGGCCCCCAGTCCCAGCCGAAGCTCGCCGCCATCTTCCTGATGTAGTTGAACGGCTCGGGGTACTCGTTGGGCCGCTCGCCCAGGCGCTCCTTCAGCGCCTCGGCCTCGGTGTAGGCGGAGGTGAAGCGGACCGACAGCGCCGAGCCCTCCCGTACCTGCCCGGTCACGTCGAACCGGTACGAGCGGTGCATGTTCCTGGTGCGGCCCAGCTCCCGCCCGTCCAGGAGCACCCGGGCGACGGTGTCGAGCCCGTCGAAGACCAGGTCCGTACGCTCGAAGCCGGCCGGGGGCCGCGCCAGCGCGGTGTCGTAGCGCCAGTCGGCCCGGCCCGCCCACGCCACCTCCAGCTCGTTGAGGTCACGGTAGGGATCGGGGATCAGCCCGGCCGCCAGGAGGTCGGCGTGCACGCAGCCGGGCACCCGGGCGGGCACGGGCTCGTCCAGGAGCCGGTCGAGGCCGCCGGGCGCCTGGACGCCCGCCAGGCGGAGCGTCCATCCCGCGTCCAGTGACGTGATCTGCTTGGTCAACCGGTGCTCCTTGATCAGGCAATGGGGCAAATGTCCTTTGGCGTCCGATCAAGGTAGATGATGGCTACTAAACCTGTCTAGACCGTTTCAGTAAACGGTTGAACCCGCAGGTGGCGGCCCGTCCTCCGGCCAGGGAGCGGGCCCGGGCCGGGAGAGAGGGCACTGAACCGGTCAGTTCGTGGGCTGACGCGGGAGTTCCGAGGTGTTGACGCTGTTGACGCACGGCTCTATGGTCAGGGTCACTTATCCGGTAAAGCAACCGTTCAGCCCTCTCCGCGCCCCCTGAGAAAGGTGCCGGCATGCGATCCATCGGATGGGCCAGCCTCGCCGCGCTCGCCCTGACGCTCTCCCTGACCCCGCCGGCCCACGCCTCGCCCCAGCCGGAGTCATCCTCGCCGAACACCAGGTACGTGACCCGGTCCGGCCCCCGGCTCAGCCTCGACGGCAAGCCGTTCCGCTTCGCCGGCACCAACATCTACTGGCTCGGCCTCGACGAGAACGTCGGCGGCGTCGGCTACCCGACCTTCTTCCGCATCCGCGACGCGCTCGACACGGCCAAGGCCATGGGCATGACCGTGGTGCGCTCGCACATGCTGGTCTCCACCGGCAACGCGCTGTCCATCCTGCCCTCCAAGGAGAAGGGCTTCAACGACGAGGCGTTCGCCACCGTGGACTACGCGATCGCCTACGCCGGGTCGATCGGCCTCCGCCTGATCCTGCCGCTGACCGACGAGTGGGCGTACTACCACGGGGGCCACCGCGACTTCACCGACCCGTACGGGCTGCCGTCGGCGGCCTTCTCCACCGACGAGCGGGTGATCGCCGACTACCAGGCGTACGTCGAGCACGTCATGCACCGGGTCAACCCGCTGACCGGGCGGGCCTACAACGCCGACCCCACGATCATGGCCTGGGAGTTCGGCAACGAGCTGGAGGGCATGACCCTCGACTGGATCAACGCCAACGCCGCCGCGTTCCGCCGCTGGGCGCCGCGCCAGCTCATCGCGGCCGGCCGCCGCTTCGACATCGACCCCGACACGCTCGCCGCGCCCGGCGTGGACATCGTGGACGTGCACTACTACCCGCCCACCGCCGAGCGGGTGAGCGCCGACGCGGCCACGGTGACCGGCGCGGGCAAGGTCTACCTCGCCGGCGAGTACGCCTCCACCGCCGCCACCCACGAGCTGCTCACCCCGCTGGCCGGGAACCCCGACGTCACCGGCATGCTGTCGTGGTCGTTGTTCGGCCACGGCGACCGCAACGGCTTCGTCCAGCACGACGACGGCTTCACCCTGCACTACCCGGGCGACGACGAGCGGATGCGGGCCTTGGTGGAGGCGCAGCTCGCCTTCGCCGAGCGGGTCTCCCCGTCCGGCGGGCGCCCGGCGCGGGTCGGGCCGCCGCTGATCACCCAGGTGGACAAGCGCGGCGGGCTCAACGAGCTGCGCTGGCGCGGCGCGGCGGGCGCGGTGGGCTACATCGTGGAGCGCTCGCAACGTGGCCGCTGGAACCCCGCCCACCAGGGCCTGCTCACCGACGACCGGACGCCGTGGATCGACCCCGAGCCGCCGGGCGAGGTCACCTACCGGGTCGTCCCGGTCGACCGGCACGGCCGCCGGGGGCAGAGCTCGGAGCCGGTGCGCGTCACCCGCGCGCAGACCGTGCTCGCCGACCCGCTGCAGACGACGGACCTGGCCGACGGCCACGCGAACGTCGTCCTCACCCCGTCGGCGGCCCTGGCCGAGGGGGAGGCGTGGATGTCGTGGAGCCGCCCCGGCCTGCGCCTGGCGCGTTTCGACGTGACCGGCCGGCGCCGCGTGCGGGTGCAGGTCTCCGCCGACGGCTCGACCTGGCGGACCGTGCGCCACGACCTCGACGGCGGCCAGGTCACGGCCGACACCGGCGGCGCCGGCCACGTCCGGGTGTCGTGGAGCGGCGGCACGGGGCTGACCCGCGCCACCCTGTGGTCGGCCGACCCCGCGCCGGTCACCGCGCCCCCGGCCGCGCCCGCCCCGCTCGCACCCGCCCCCGGCGCCCGGGACGTGCTGGGCCCGCCCGCGTTCACCTGGAGCCCCGCCGCGGGCGCCGGCTACTACACGCTCACCGTCTCCGAGCACGCCGACCTGAGCGAGCCCGTGTTGTCGGCCACCGCGATCACCGGGACGAGCCACGCGCCGTCCGGCCCGCTCGCCCCCGGCACCACCTACTACTGGCGGGTCACCGCCGTCAACGCGGCCGGCCGGACCGCCGGCGCCGTCGCGAGCTTCGCCACCCGCCCCCTCCCGGCCGGGCCCGCCGTCGTGGACGACTTCGAGTCGTACACCTCCACGGCTCAGCTCGCCGGGACCTACGTGCGCAACCCCAGCGGCGACGAGATCGTGCCCCGGCTCGAACCCGGGCAGGCCATGCGGCTGGACTACACGCTCGGCGCGGCCGGCTACGCCGGCGTGACCCGCACCTTCCCCGCCGCGCTGGACCTGTGGGGCATGCGGGGCCTGGAGCTGCGGCTCGACCGGACCGGCACGGCCGCGAAGGTCACCGTCCAGTTCGTCACCGGCGGCGTCTACTTCGAGCACACCCTCGACGCGGTCCCCGGCGGCGCCGTGCGCATCCCCTTCGCCGACTTCGACCATCCGGGCTGGGCCGGCGCGGGCCCGCTCGACCTGACCCGCTTCGAACAACTGTCGATCTACGTCGGCGGCGGCCCGGGCAGCGGCACGCTCACCGTCGACCAGGTCACCGCCTACCCAGGCCCGTAGGGCCGTAGGCCCCGCAGCCCGCAGACCGCAGACCGCAGCCCGCAGCCCGCAGACCGCAGACCCGCAGGCTCGTAGAGAGGACGAACCCATGCGCACCCCCCGCTGGTGGGCCCTCGCGCTCGCCCTGGCCGTCGTCGCCGGCCTCGCCCCGCCCGCCCACGCCTTCCCCGCCACCTCCCGCTCCGCGCTGATCGCCTACCTGGCCGGGATCTCCGGCCGGTACACGCTGTCCGGCCAGCACAACCGCGAGCCCAACAGCGACCCCACCAAGTACACCCGCCTCGCCCAGGGCATCACCGGCCAGACCCCCGGCCTGTGGGGCGGCGACTTCCTGTTCTCCGCCGCCGACGTCGCCGCCCGCTCGACCATGATCAGCGAGGCCATCCGCCAGTGGCAGGGCGGCTCGGTGGTGGCCCTGACCTGGCACATGTGCCCGCCCACCACCGGCCCCACCTGCGGCTGGGACTCCAGCGGCGTGCTCAGCCACCTGTCCGACGGCCAGTGGAGCCAGCTCGTCACCGACGGCACCGCGCTCAACAACGCCTTCAAGAGCCGCCTGGCCGAGGCCGTCCCCCACCTGCGCCGGCTCCAGGACGCGGGCGTGCCCGTGTTGTGGCGGCCCGTCCACGAGATGAACGACGGGTGGTCCTGGTGGGGCGGGCGGCCCGGCGCGAACGGCAGCCGCAGGCTCTACCAGATCACCCGCGACTACTTCACGGCCCAGGGCCTGACGAACCTCGTCTGGGTCTGGAACGTCAAGGATCTGAACATGGGCTCGATCGGCCAGTACTGGCCCGGCGCCGGCTACGCCGACGTGGCCACCCTCGACGTCTGGGTCAAGATGGAGCCGTCGGCCGCCGACTACCAGGCGATGCTCGGCGTGGCGGGCGGCAAGCCGATCGCCCTGGCCGAGGTCGGCCGCGCCCCGCGCCCCGCGCTGCTGGACGCCCAGCCGCGCTGGACCTGGTTCATGGTGTGGGCGGAGTGGCTGATCGACCCGGCCTACAACACCAACGCGAGCGTGCAGGCCAGCTACTTCGGGCCGCGCGTGCTGAACAGGGGCGAGTTCTCGATATGACCTTCCGCGCGACACCCAGCGCCGCATCCCCGAGCAGAGCGCCCTGTGGTACCGGGACAGGATCCGGGGCAGCCGTCAGGAGGGCGGCGGCGGGGCGGCGCGGAGGTAGGTGACGCGGTCGGCGGTCTCGATCATCTGGCGGGCGAACTGGGCGGAGCCGAACGTGTCCGCCGGGTCGGCCAGGGCGGTGGCCATCTCGGCGGCGAGCGCGGCGACGGGGATCGTGGAGCGAGGCCCGAGCGGGCGCGAGGGCAACGACGGGCCGGGGTCGCCGGTGCCGGTGCGCAGCGTCTTGGCGTACTCGCCCGGCACGCGGCCCGCCTCGACGGCGAAGTGCTGGGACTCCGGGCGCCGGCACAGGTCGAAGCGGCTCATGACGCCCTCGAAGAGGCACACCATGATGGTGGGGGCCAGGCGCTCGGCGCGCAGCAGCGGCAGCGGCTGGTCCGCGGCGTCCGTGGCGTACGCCTCGACCAGCAGGTCCGGGTAGCCGGAGACCAGCTCGGAGCGGATGAGGGCGCCGCTCGCCTCCGGCGGCTCCACCGGGAGCGGGGACGCCTGGTCGGCCTCGGCGTCGGCGGCGGTGATGCGGCCGACGCTGGAGGCCCCGTCGAGGAGCGCGGCCACCCAGGACCGGTCGAGCTGGAAGAAGCGGACGGTCTCGACGGGGAGCAGCCGCTCGTCGGGGATCAGGTAACGCAGCGGGACCCCGCGCAGCACGGCCAGATCCTGGAGCAGGGCCAGCGCGCCGGCCGGCGGGGTGTCGTCGATGGGGGCCACCGCCAGCGGGTGGCCGGCCGGGTCGGTGCGCTTGCTGAGCTGGGCGCGGCGCCGTTTCCAGCCGTACAGGGCGGTCGCGGTGGCGGTGTGCTGCAGGGTGATCAGCCGGCCGAGCTGCCAGGCGGCGGCGTAGCCGGTCTCGAACATGCCGGCGTCCGGGTGGTAGCGCAGCAGCCGGTCGGAGGTGCGCACGACCGGCGGCGGGTCGCCGGACAGCGCTCCGGTGACGAGCGGCCCCCGGTACCAGGAGACGGTCCGCCCGCCCTGGCGCAGCCGGTGCCGGACCGGCACCTGCCCCTGGGCGAGGAAGGCGTCGGCGCCGGGGTCGCCGCTGTCGGGCAGCCGGAACGGGCTGCCCTCGCCGGCCAGCGCCGCCGCGAGCCCGGCGAAGGTCTGCGCGTCGTCGTCGCAGGCGAACGTCCAGCTCGCCAGCGTGACGAGCGGCACCGGGCCGTCGCCGTCCCCCAGGACGAACCCGGAGGCGTCGTAGCGGCCCTCCACCGAGACCAGGTGCGCGGTGCTGGACGTGCCGGCCGCGGGCAGCCGCCGGGACATCACCACGGCGCGGTCGCCGTCGCCGGTCCTGCGGACGTGCGCGAGGTAGGGCAGGTCGGCCACCGGCGGCATCAGGCCGGCCAGCAGGTCGCGCGGCACGTCGATGACGTTCACCGGGTCGTCGGCGCTCTGGTGCGGCGGCTCGGGCGCCGCGAACGGCAGCGTGCCCAGCGCGGCGGTCCGCTGCGCGGGCTGCTCGTCGCCGCTGAACACCAGCAGGACCAGCCACGGCAGCCCCGGCCCGGCCCCGGACTCGCGTTCCCACGGCAGCGTGGCCCGGTTCAGCACGAGGTGCGGGAGCACCAGCGCGTGGTCGCCGAGGCTGCCGGCCGGCGGGAAGACCGCGCCGATCAGGTCCGGCGCCAGGGTGAACCGCTCCCCGGCGACCTGGAACGTGCGGGTCGTCGTCCAGCTCCCGGTGTTCAGATCGACGTCCTGGGTGAGGACGACGGTGTAGTCGCCGGACTCCAGCCCGGGAACGATGTCGCTGAGGAAGGTCAGCTCAGACATGGGCCACCTGCGGTGCCTCCAGGAAGTCGGCGGCGCTGAGGCCGCGCAGGTCGACGGGGACGCCGGGCAGCAGCTTGCCGGCGATCGCGGCACGCGCCGGCGCGCCCTGCCCGGTGTCCAGCGGCTGCCCGGTGGCGGTGAAGGCCGGCAGCGCGGCCCAGTCGAAGGCGTCCTGCTCGACGGAGACCGGGGTGGCCTGGGTGAGCGCCCCGGCGGGCAGGGACGCGGGGTGGGCGGCCTCGACGGGCGGCGCGGCGGTGATCACGTATCCGGTGAGCAGCCCGGCCACGAGGGACGGCTTGGCCAGCGAGGGCGTCAGCTCCCCGCCCCACAGGGCGGCGGGCAGGTCCTTGGTCACCGGCGTGAAGACGAACGACGCCTCGGCGGGCGCGCCGTCCCGGGTGATCGTGATCGTGTGGGTCGAGGCGAACCCGCCCGCGATCCCGCACGGCGCGATCCCGAACGGCGTCCCGCCGGGCAGCGCGGCCGTGCGCGCCAGGCCGGCGGTGGCCGGGATCGCGGAGTCGGTGACGAGCGCCAGCTCCAGCGGGTTGACGACGCCGAGATCGTCGTCGGAGCCCGGCAGCACGCCGCCGCCCCGCAGCACGATCGTCGTCATCCCGGCGGCCGGGGGGAGCTGCACGTCGCGGAACCGGTCCCAGGGCAGCGGCTGGGGCGCGGCGCTGTGCTGGTCGCCGAACCTGATCGTGATGGACACGATGTCGAGGTCCAGCGTGGCCTGCCCGCCGAACTCCGGCCCCCAGAACGACACGTCGGTGCCGACGTGCACGCTGATCGTGTGCCGGCCGAAGAACGTGAAGCTGTAGCGGGCGCCGACGCTGATGTGCAGGGACACCTCGTAGTGGTAGGGCTGCCAGGCGATGAGCAGGTCCAGGCCGGCGTCGAACCAGGCGGTCAGCGAGCCGTCCTGCCAGGTCGCGGAGAGGCTGCCGCCGGCCATCAGCGCGACGGGCGTCAGCGCGTAGTAGGCGCTGCCCTTGAGCGTGAGCTGCTCCGAGACCTGCCAGTTGAAGCCGAGCCGGGGCACCGAGGGGTAGTGGGCGGGGACGGCGAAGTGCGGGTGGTAGCCGCCGACGGTCAGCACGAAGTCGCCGCTGTGCTCCTCCCCGAACCAGGTGACGAAGGCGAAGCCGCCGGTCAGCCGGCAGTCCCGGGACAGCAGGTAGGAGCCCGGGGTGAGCTGGGCGAGCAGCGAGAAGTAGCCGTCGCCGGGGGCGAAGGACGCCTTGAGCGCGAGCTGGAGCTGCGCGACGGGCGTGACGTCGCCGCGCGCCTCGTCCGGCGCGGGCAGGACCAGGGTGGACAGCCCGAGGACGTCGAACTCGCACCGCTGCCCGAACCCGACGGTCAGCAGCAGGAACGAGTCGATCATCTTGAACGAGGTGAAGCGCACGCCGATCGCCAGGAAGTAGTCGCCGGGCGAGGGCGGGATCACGTCCGCGAGCCGGTGCAGCTCGCCGGGCAGGTCGGACGGCGGCAGCGTGCCGAGCGCCTCGGCGACGAGCGGGAAGTCCGCCACGGCCGACACGTCGGGCGCGACGAGCCGCCGGTCGTAGCCGAAGCCGGCGGCCAGCCCGGTCACGTAGAAGAACGCGGGCCCGCCGATCGGGTGGTCGAGGAAGGCGTAGACGAACAACGAGGGGCCGTCGGGGAGCTGGGCGTAGGAGCCGAGCGCGCCGACGCTGAACGCCTCGGTCTCGATGACCGCCTTGCCGTTGTAGGAGGGGTAGCTCTTGCCCTCGTAGGTGAGGGTGTCCTTGAGGAAGGCGCCGCTGATCTGCACCGGCCCCTCGGCGTAGTCGACGCCGAGGCCGGCCAGGTCGAAGGAGGGCAGCGCGAGGGGATCGTCGAGCGCCAGCGCGGCCGACAGCCCGGTCAGCGCGAGGGTCAGCCCGCCCACGGACAGCGCCGCGTCCACCAGCACCGCCAGCGTGGCCGGCCTGCCGCTCTGGTGCAGGTAGGAGATGCCCACCCGCTCCACGTGCAGCGGCCCGATCGAGAGCTCGATCTTGCGCCACACCACGTTGTCGCCGCTTTGCGCCAGAGCGGGGGCCGGCCCGGAGGCCGGGGGCCGCGCCGGCGCCACCGGCAGGCTCATCGGGGCCTCCAGCGCGCCGAGCCGTAGCCGGCCGTCGAAGGTGAACCCCTCGGGCAGGTCCTGGTCGGGCAGCGGCGCGACCGCGGCGGGCAGCAGGCCGTTCAGCGTCGCCACGGCGTCCTCGGGCATCGCCGCGGTCGTGACGATCACCCGCAGCGGATCCATCCCCATGACCTGGTCGCCGTGCAGCAGGGCGCCGGCGACGGGCAGCCCGGCCAGGTCGATCGTGGCCGTCAGGCCCACCATGAGCACGCGCGCGCCGGCGGCGGAGCCGAGGACGACCTCGCCGATGCCGACGACGAGGGCGCCGGGCACCAGGGCGGCCAGGCCGGAGGAGATCGCCCCGGCCAGCTCGTCGATCCCCGGCACGGCGTCGCCGTCCCCCGCGGTGTAGCTGGCGGCGTACGAGGTGGCCCCCTGGTCGCCGGCGAGGTGCAGGTCGAAGTCGAGGAGGATGTCGCTCCAGCCCGGCTCGCGGACGGTGGGGATCCTGACGGTGAGCAGGCCGTCCAGGCTGCGGGCGGCGGTGTCGATCGTGAGGGTCAGGTCGAGGTCGACGTCGTCGATCGGGAAGGCCGCCTCGGCGGTGGCGACGAGCCGGCCCTGCGCGGTGGAGATCTCGGCGGCGAGCCGCTCGATCGTCAGGGCGGCGAGCGGCTCGGGGAGGGTGAAGTCGCCGTACTCGCTGCTCAGCTCGGCGAGGAACGGGCCGATCGCGATGGCCTGCGGGCCGCCGGTCTGCCCGCTGAAGGTCCAGCCGGTGCCGGTCGCGTAGTCCGCGTACAGGAAGACCTCCACGCCGCCGACGAGCAGGGTGCCCCTGGCGCGGAAGGTGACGGTCGCGCCGTAGTCGATCTGCACGCCGGCCTCGTACAGGCTCAGGGAGCCGGTGATCGGCCACTCGCCGGACAGGTCGAGCTGGGCGCTGAAGGAGAAGGGCTGGTCGCCGTCGGCGAGCGCCCCCCACAGCTCGAACCGGTCGACCTCGACGTCCGGCAGGTGCCCGGCGTCCTGGCCGGTGAGGTCGGTGTAGACCTCGCGGATCATGAGGGGGTCGTCGCCGTCGCGCAGGTACGCCGCCAGCGCCTTGGTGGCGAAGTCCACCTCCGCCACGAGCGTGCCGTACTCGCCGAACGCGATCAGGCCGCTGAGCGTGCCGCGCAGCTTCGGGCCGCCCAGCGGGTCGTCCACCCGGAACAGCACGTCGATCGCCTGGAGCTCGACGCCCTGGGCGATGGTCCACTCCTCCTGGGTCCGCAGCTCCAGGACCGCGTAGCCGATGGTGAGCTGGGGCGTGACCGCCAGCGTGATGTCGGTGACCGTCACCGGGGCGGTGATCGTGACGTCCATCGGGATCGTCAGGCCGTCGTCGCCCTGCCCGGCGAAGCCGCTGACGTCGGCGAGGTCCATGGCGGGCACCCCGTCGAAGATCCCGCGCAGGAGCAGGTCGGCGTCCCATCCGGACAGCTCGGCGCAGAAGGCGATCTGCTGCGCCTGGCCGGCGATCCGGAACGGCACCGAGGTGGTGACGAGCAGCCGCGCGACGACGTCCAGGTCGGCCAGGACGGAGTTGTAGTCGGGCAGCGCCAGCAGCGAGTAACGCCGCTCGGTCAGCGTCACCAGGCCGAGGTCCAGCTCGGGGGAGGTGCCGCTGCTCAGCAGGATGCGCGGCACGGTGGTCATCGGGACGGTGACCTCGGGGGGCGGCGTGACGATCCCGAGGATGCCGGTCAGCGTGTGGGAGGTCCCGGAGAACAGCAGGTCCAGCGCGGCCAGCCGGGTCGTGATCACCAGGGTGCCGGTGAAGGCGTACGGGATCTGCCCGGCGTCGTCGGGCGGGGTGGCCGAGTCGAAGGTGAGGGCCACGTCGGTGAAGGCGCAGTCCGCCCAGATCGTGCCGGCCAGCACGGGGAAGGCGGACAGCGGGCTCCACGGGCCCGGGGCGGTGGCGGTGAGGAGCACGGCGGTGTCGGCCGGGCCGGCGGTGAGCTCGGCGGTGACGGCCAGCCCGTCCAGGACGCCGCCGGAGCCGGTGCCGGTGACCCGCACGCCGCCGTCCGTCTCGGCGCGCGTCGCGCCGGTGAGCACGAGCGACCCGCCGGGCAGCAACGGGGCCAGGTACGCGGTGAGTGCCGCCGAGCCGAGCGCGGAGACCGGCAGGTCGAACCCGGTGCCGGTGAGCTGGGCCAGGGCCTTGAGCTGGCCGGGGGTGAGCGCCATCACAGACCTGGCCGCGGGGTGGCGGGCGGGACGATGATCTGGACGCCCTTGGTGGAGCAGCCGGTGGTGAACACGCCCTCCTCGACCTGCTTCTCCACCACGTCCCCCGCGTCCGGCCAGGCCGAGACCGTGTGCTTGGGGTACTTGCCGCGGCCGGAGGCGTTCAGCCGGATCTGGTACCGGTCGATGACCTGCCAGCTGGGCAGGCGGTGGGCGTCCAGCCCCTTCTTCCCGGCGCTCACGGTCGCCTGCCGCACCGGGTCGACGGCGTCGACGAAGAACTGCCCGGTCGAGGTCCGGTTGCTGCCGTGGTGCCCGGCGGTGGTGTAGTCCACGTTCTTGATCTTGGCGGCCCGCTGGTTGACCAGGTAGCGCTCGGTGCTGCGGGTGGCGTCGCCGAGCAGCAGGAAGCTCTTGTCGTAGACCTCCACCAGGGTGACCAGGCTGGCCCGGTTGGTGCCGTCGTCCTTGTCGTCCTCGTAGTCGTACTGCACCATCCCGGCCAGTATGGTGATCTTGCATGCGCCCTTCTCGTAGAGGACGACCAGCCCGCCGCCGTCGCCGTCCAGCTTCTCCTCCTCGGGCGTGCCGGAGCTGGGGATGGTGCCGCCGGCCAGCCTGGTGTAGCCGATGGCCGTCTTCACCTTCTTCGTGACGCGGCTCTTGCCCTTCTTCTCCGAGATCTCCCGCTCGGCCTGGTCGGCGGAGAGCTCCACCCGGCGGCAGAGGTCGTCGTACCCCTCGACCCGGTTCAGCCACCCGCCCTTCGCGTACTCCTTGCGCTCGTCGCTGTGGTAGACCGTCCGGGGGATGGCGGTCTGCGGGAGGAGCTGCGCGAGCTGGTTGTAGTGGTCCTTGTCCGGGTGGGTGAGGATCACCACGTCGATCCGCGGATAGTTGAGCAGGTACTCCTTGCTCTCCAGGACGTCCGCCGCCATCGCGGCGAAGTCGGCCGGGGCCTGCTCGCTGTCGTTGGTGCCGCAGTCGACGAGCACGACGCGGCCCTCGGGCGTGCACATGATGGTGCAGTCGCCGGCGCCCATCCTGAGGTGGGTCAGCCGGAACGTCCCGTCGCCCCGGCTGCCGGCCGGCGGCGGCGGGCCGCCCGCCGGATGGAGCGCCGCCCACTCCGCGTCCCGGGCGGCGCGGTCATCGTTGGCCTTCTTGATCCTGCTCTGTAACGCCTGGGTGTTCTTCTTGTCGAGCGCCGTCTCCACGGGCAGCTTGGGCGTCTTGTTGCTCATGAGGTCCTTGGTGTCGGACCCGTCGTCGTCGGCAGTGCGCTTGCGGGGGTTCTTGGGCATGGTCACCACCTCGGGTTGTCGATGCGCCAGACACCCTGGCTGATCGTCCCCTTGGGACGCCAGGTCCAGACGTAACGACGGTCGTCGTCGTACGGGTGGTAGTCGGCGGCGTAGGCGTACTCGTCCTGGTAGGCGTTGTAGAGATCGAACTGGAGCTGCCCGGCGGCCAGCTTGAGCAGGACCTGCAGCTCGTGCTCGCCGATCACCGTGCCGCCGATCCGCAACTGGCCGAAGGTGCCGGTCCCGCTGCTGCTGACGGAGGAGAACTGGCCCAGCCCGCCGTGCACGTCGGCCATGTCCTCGCTGCCGAAGTCGCCGTTCTGGAACCAGAACCCGTCGGGGGCGACCTCGATCCGGTAGGAGAAGTGGCCGCTGTGGCCGAACCTGATGACCGGATGGGTGACCTGCGTGCCGGTGGTGTCGTCCTGGAAGAGGTCGAGGAAGAGCAGCCGCCCGGCGGCGGCGCCGTCCCGGCTCTCGCGCCGCAGCTGCAGGTGCTTGTCGGTGCTGCTGACGGTGAGCCGGCCCTCGCCCGCGTGGGTCTGGCCGGTGTTGGGGCCGACGGTCACCTGGTTGCCGGTCGGGTTGAGCGCCATCGGGCCGTTCTGCGACTGGACCCACGAGTAGGCCGCGTTGTGGCCGAGGCGCAGGCCGGGGCCGGTGGCGGCGGAGATGACCAGGGCGGGCGGGCCGGTGGGCTCCTGGTCGTCGGACAGGATGTGCATCTTGCCCTGCGGGGTGCCGCTGCCGACGGCGACCCAGTTGCCGTTCGGGTTGAGCGCCAGCGGCCCGGTGGACGACTGGATCCAGCCCGTGGCGGTGCCCTGGCCGATCTGCACCTTGGCGCCGCTCTGGCTGCCGACCCACAGGGCCGCCGCGTCGCCGGGGTTCTGCGTGCCGCTGGTCAGCACGTGGAGCTGGGCGGCCGGCAGGCCGTCGCCGACACCGACGTGGTAGCCGCCGTACGGGTTGATCGAGAGCGGGGCCGGGCCGTGCGACTGGATCCACGCCCGGTCGGACTGCCGGCCGAGCCGGACCGAGGTGGTGTTCAGCCAGCCGACGACCAGCGACCCGTCGGTGGGCGGCGACTCGGGCGCGCCCACGTGGAGCTGCGCCTGCGGGGGGGCGACGCCGATCCCGACCCCGGTCGAGGTGGTGATCAGCAGGGAACGCTCCACCGGGACGGTCATGAGGCCGTCGGCGAACCCGGGGACGTTGCGGTAGTCGACGACGATCGGGGCGTGGCCCTCGGAGGGCAGCGCGACGATGTTCCCCATCGTCAGCTCGATCGCCTCGCCGGGGGCCAGCACGGTGTCCGACCTGGGGGTGACGGTCCACATCGCCTGCTGGCCGAGCGGCTCGGGCTGGACGTTCCAGCGGGTCGCGTCGGTGGCCGTCAGGGTGACGCCGGCGGCCTTGGCCGTGTCGGTCAGCGCCCAGGGGCGGTCCTCGTCGCTCTCCTGCACGTCGAAGGAGACGGTGAACGCCGAGACCGGGACCGCGGCGCTCAGCGCGACGCCCGTCCCGTCCCGCAGCTCGTTCGTCAGGTGCAGGGTCACCGTGCTGGCGGACGCGCCGTCCGACAGGACCCGGTCGCCGCCGACCAGCCGCAGGTCCACCGGCAGGTCCCGGCGGCCGCGGCTGTTGACGACGTCCAGGTGCCGCATCCGGGAGCCGGCCAGCTCGTCGGTCTCCCCCGAGTAGTGCAGCCCCTGGTACGTCAGCTCGACCCTGGTGCCCCGGGTGCCCGCGGCGCCGTCGGCGTTCAGGCCGGTCAGCCGCAGCTCCAGGGTGGCGCCGGGGGCCAGCGGCACGGGCTTCTTCCACTGGAAGTACAGCGCGGTCTCGTCGAGCTCGGCCGACATCGCCCACGTGGACGGGTCGGCCGGCAGGACGGTCAGCCCGGCCGCGAGGGTGCCCTTGCGCAGGCGCAGCGCGAAGTGGTGGGTGGTGGCGTCCGGCGCGCCGATCTCGGGGAACTCGATCGTGTACTTCGAGGTGTTGGTCAGGCGCAGGGTCATGGCCTGCCCCGTCGCCGCCTCGTCGATGTAGAGCACGGCCTGCTGGTCGTCGTTGAGCAGGGTGAAGTCGAACGGCCTGCTGTCGAGGTCCTCGGCCGCCACCCCGTCGGCGGCCATGTCGCGGCGCAGGCCCAGCACGTCCTGGGCGTTGTCGTAGACGCGCAGGTGGGCGAGCTGGCCCGGCAGGAAACCGGTGGCGGTCCCGGTGCGGCCGAGCTGGAAGTCGCTGTCGCCGCCCTTCACGCCGCTGCCGAACGGCCCCGCGACGACCTGGACGCCGTCCAGGAACACCTGGTAGTTCTGCCCGTCGTTGGTGCAGGCGACGTGGTGCCAGGCGCCGTCGGGCACCTTGGCCGTGGACGGAGGGGTGATCGTGAGGTACCCGCCCATCCGCGCGGGATCGGCGGAGTAGGCGTGGTAGATGGTCCCGTCCGGCTGCACGCCGAGGGCCAGCGACGAGTACCGGCCGTCCTGCCGGTAGTCGGCGCGCCAGAAGATCCCGACGACGTCGGTACGGTCTCCCGGCCGCAGCTTCACCCAGGCCGAGATGGTGTAGGTGGTGAGCCGCAGCTTCGGGTCGCCGCCGGGCAGCGTGGCGTAGTCGGCCACGCCGTCGAACTGCACGCAGCCGCCGAGCGTGGCGTCCAGGACGCCGATCGGGTGGCCGCTGAAGGTCGCGTCGAAGTGGTTCGGTGAGGCGTCGGCGGCCGTTCCCTGCGCGGTGGAGGCGTCCAGCGGCAGGTGAACGAGGAGGGTGGGGCTCACGCGGTCTCCTCCCGCGCTTCCGCGAGGTTCGGGCGGAGCTGGGTCTGGGCCTGCTCCTGGATCGTGCCGATCAGCTCGTAGACCTGGACGTAGGGGAGCCGGCCGAGCGCGTCGAGGACGGCGTTGGCCTCCGCGACCGTGAGCGACAGGCTGATCTGCTGCTGGTCCATCGTTGCTTCCTCTACTGGGGGTCGGGGGCGGGGGTGCGGGTCAGCCAGCCTTCGCGCAGCGTCGCCGCCGCCGGGAAGGCCGCGTCGGCGCGGGCGGCGGGCACCGTGGTGTCGGTCCAGGCCGAGGTGGGATCCTGCTCGCGCCAGACCCACACCTGGCCCGCCTCGTCCGGGAGCGGCATCGAGGGGGCGTCGTCGTCGGTGAGGACGGGCGCGGTGAAGAAGGCCACGCGCAGGCCGGTCATGGCGGCGCGGTAGTGGGCGGACGGGATCTGGGCGGTCTTGACCGGCAGGATCCCGGAGGTGACGTGCACCGGCGCGCGCGGATCGACCAGCAGGGTGAGCCGGATCGGCGGGCCGTCGAGCGACGTGGCCAGGACGGGGTCGGAGGTGATCAGCTCCAGGTCGCCCGACACGCCGTCGTCGTCCTCGGTCCAGTAGCCGGCCAGGCCGTCGTCGAGCAGGTCCGGCGCGCCGATCCGGAGCGGGAGCAGGACCTCGGGGAAGGAGCTGGACTCCCGCACCCCGCGCTGCATGTCCTGCCGGAACACGTTCCAGTCCTGGTGGACGGCGGGCAGGCCCATGAGCTGGAGATCGAGCTCGGCCCGGACCACGGCCAGCGGCCGGACCGAGAGCGGGCTGTCGCCGTAGTCCTCCGGCTCGATCCGGTCCAGGGCGGCGCCGAGCCCGGCGACCAGGCCGGCGACGCCGTCCGCGCCGAGCTGCCGGAGCCGGGCGGCGACCGCGCGCAGGTGCGCGTTGCCGATGTCGTCCGGCGTGGTCGAGGTGCCGGGCGCCGGCCGCCACCTGGCCAGGAGCGGGTCGTCCGGCTGGGCGACGGCTTCGACCAGGCCGAGGGCGGTGCCGTCCGCGGCGTGGAGTGCCAGGCCGGCGTCGAGGTCGTCCGGAACGATCCAGCCGCAGATCGGCGAGGTGGCCGGCACGTCGTTCATCTCCCGCAGGTCGTGCTCGGCGTCGAGCCAGCGGAACTGGACGCGGGACGGCTGCGCCAGCCGCGGGGCCATCGCCGCCCACGTCGGGTGCCCCGGCACCCGTAACTGGGTGGTCGTGGCGGCGCCGGTGACGTCCACGTCGCGGGAGCGGCCGAAGCTGTCGATGACGCGCAGCCTGCTCAGGCGCATCGCGCCGGCGCGGATCGGGTTGAAGTCGCTCGTCGGCTCGGGCGCGTGGTCCGTCTCGTCGCCGACGGCCACCGCGACGCGGGCGGCGAACGTCTGGTAGTCGGGGAAGCCGAGCGGGTCGGCGATGGGGAGCTGGCGGGTCAGGCGCCGCATCAGCAGGGCGTCGTCGAACCCGCCCAGCGCCTGGGACAGGTTGTCGCGCTCGTGCGCCTGGAGGTGGCGGTAGACCGCGATGAGCGTCGTGAGGCGGTCGTCGTCGCCGTGGGCGGCGTACCAGTCCAGGATCGTGCCGGGGTCGTCCTGGAACTGCTCGGGCTCGACGGTCGCGCCGGTGGCCTGGTTGTAGGGATCGACGATGGTGCCCGCGAGGTAGCGCAGCACCCGGGCGGACACGACGGATCCCGCGGTGGACGCCAGGATCGTCGTGCCGCTGTAGAGGTCGGCCCGCTGGTCGGGGATCTCGACGCCGGGGTCGGGGCACAGCTCCACCTCGCCGGGCGGCAGGGTGTAGGAGCCGGTGACGAAGCCGGTGCTGTAGTTGCGGTCGGACGGGTCCAGGTTGTCCCCGGCGGGGAAGAACTCCACCTCCCACTGGAGCAGCACCGGGTGCCACGGGTCGTGCCGCCAGGTGGTCGCGCCGAGGTCCAGCGCGGCCAGGGCCTGCTGGAGCGCCGCGGGCTGGGCCGGGTCGCCGGGCAGCACCGCGCAGGGGAGCAGGCCGTCCGGCGTGCCGGTGCCGTCGGTGCCGTACCGGTCGGAGGGGGCCGCGCGGGAGCCGGTCAGCAGCACGACGGGCTCGGCGGGCCGGTAGAACTGCGGCGCGGCGACCGGGCCGGCCCGGAACGTCGAGGCGGCGGTGGTGGTGGCGACGGCGTTGAGGTCCGCGAGGCCGGCGTCGAGCGCCTGGCGGGCGCTGTCCAGCTCGGCCGCCAGCGTGTCGGTGACCGTGGCGGTGGCCTGGGCGAGCGCGCCCAGCTCGCCGAGGATGAAGTCGCGCACGTCGTCGGGGTCGGGATAGCTGTCGTGGTCCGCCGGATCGCCGTGGTAGACGCAGAGCTGGTACTTGTACCAGTCGGCGAAGACGCGCTCGCGCCGGGAGGCCAGCTCGTCCTGGGCGCGGTCGTAGGCGTCCTGGGCGGTGTTCAGCGCGTTCAGGGCGTCGCCGACGGTGCCGGGCAGGGTCAGCAGGTCGCGGGCCTGCCGCTGCGCGGGGGTCGCGGGGCCGTCGTCGCGCAGCACCGTCCACAGCGTGCCGGACGGCAGCGCCTGGAACCCGGCGGCGTGCCGGGCCTGGGCGAGGTCGGGCCCCACGTCCAGCGGCTTGGCCTCCAGCTCGTCGGCGAACGACAGCGCCTCGATCAGGGACTCGGTCTCGTCGGGCGACAGGCCGGGGATCTCGGCGCCGAGGTGGGCGGCCAGTGCCTCGGTCGCGGTGGTGCCCACCCACACGCCGGTGTCGTCGTCGCCGCCGTCGGAGGGGACGGGGGCGGGCGCGGAAGGGGTGGGCGCGGCGGAGGCCGGGTCGAACGTCAGGCGGGCGTAGCAGATCGTGCGCTCCGGCCGGGAGGCGTCGTCGGGAACGCTCCAACCGAAGGCGGCGAGCACGTCCCGCCAGGTCTGGTCGGTGGCGCCGGCCAGCGGGTCCCGCTCCGGCCGGGAGTACCAGCCGACCACGTCGTAGCCGGCGTGCTCGGGCGGGACGCCGGTCACGTCCGGGTCGTGCAGGCCGAAGACCGTGCGGCAGTCGGGGTAGAACGCCGCGAAGGACGGCTCGCCGTACCCGATCGCGGTGAGCTCCGCCAGCCGCTCGGCCGTTGTCTCCTGCCAGCCGTCGAACGGCAGCTTCCGGCCGGTCCGCCGGAACGGCACGGGCCCGTCGGCCGGGAAGACGACGCCGTCGCCGCCGTCGCCGGGCGGGGCCAGGTAGTCGCTCTCCACGACCCACCGGGCGGTGACCGACCCGCCGGCCGTCCTGGTCACCAGCCAGCGGTCGGGCGCGGCGGGCATCCGGGGGACGCCGTCGTCCTGCTCCATCCTGGTCAGCGCGTCCGGCAGCGTCCAGTGCAGGTGGACGCCCTCCTCCAGCAGCAGGCCGCTGTCCTCGAACGGCACGGCCACCACCTGCTCGCTGACGTAGGGGGCGTCCCCTCGCACGTCGGCGCCCGTCACCGGATCGACATAGGGGAGCAGGCTGAAGTCGGCCGACGGGCCTGCCACCGCTGTGTCACGTTCCGGACAGAATGCATCGAGTTTGATCGGTACCGCGAGAACGAACCCCACCACGTGTCTCCCCGCCGCCGTTGGCCATCCCCGATCCCACCGGAGCGTAAGCGCGTCATAGATGCCATAAAAGTCCTAATTTCTCTCCCATAACATGAAAAAAACTTATTATCCAGACGCTCTGTAGTCAGGGGCTTACTTTTTCCGCGCCGGGGTGGTGGCTATTCGAGCGGGTGTTATTGAGGGTTTTCTGCCCCGCCTTTTCCGGCGGTGCCGAGCCGATCTTCCGCCGGGCTCCGGGGGCCCGCGGGACGCCGACGTCGGTGAGGGCCTTCCCTGTAGCGACATATGATCCTTTCTGATGCTTTGCCCGCTTGGTGAAAGGCCCCCATGACCCTCCCCCTCAGCCGCCGGTCCGCCCTGCTGGGCGCGGCGGTCGTGACCGGTCTCGCCGTCCTCGACGAACCGGCCGCGGCGACCGGTGCGGCGACGGGTGCGGCGGCCGGTGTGGCGACGGGTGCGGCGGCCGGGAAGGCCGCGTTCGACGCGGCGCGCCGGCGGTGGGTGAGCCTGCTGGCCGGCGACTCGTACGACCCCATCCACGCCGACAAGATGCAGGCGGTCGAACGCTCGGCCGGCGCGGTGCTGCGCAAGCTGCGGCCCGCCCCCGGCCGCCCCAGCCTGTGGCCGGACCTGCCGCTGGACGACCCCAGGACGGGCAACTTCAACCGCGCCTACAACCGCATGCGCACTCTGGCGCTGGGCTGGGCCACGCCGGGCACCGCCATGCACCGCAGCCCGCAGGTCGCCGCGACCGCGGCCGAGGCGCTGGACTTCCTGTACGAGCACGCCTACCGCGAGGGGCTCGACCGGCGGGGCAGCAACTGGTACTGGTGGGAGATCGGCGTGCCCCGCGCGCTGACCGACACCTGCGCCCTGCTCTACGACGGCCTGCCCCAGGACCGCCTCGGACGCTGGCTGCGCCCGCTGCGCCGCTGGTGCCCCGACCCGGAGCGCCGCGTCAGCCACCCCGGCGTGGTCGAGACCGGCGCCAACCGGGCGAGCAAGGCGATGGCGGTGGCGATGCGCGGCCTGCTCACCCATGACGCCCGCCTCGTCAAGCGGGCCAGGAACGCCGTCTCCGACCTGCTGCGCACGACCAAGGGCCCGGGGGACGGCTTCTACCGCGACGGCTCGTTCATCCAGCACGACGTGTACCCCTACACCGGCAGCTACGGCGTGGACTACCTGGAGAGCGTGGCCAAGCTGATCGCCATGCTCGCCCACTCGCCCTGGAAGATCCCCGACATCGGGAACATCTACGAGATCGTGGACCGCTCCTTCGTGCCGTTCATCTTCGACGGGCTGATGATGGACTGCGTGCGCGGCCGGCAGATCTCCGTGCAGGGCCACCGCGACCACCATTCGGGGCAGAAGGCGGTCGAGGCCGTCCTCACCCTGCTGGAGTCGGCGCCCGAGCGCCACGCCCGGCGCTGGCGGCCGCTGGTGAAGGGCTGGCTCACCCGCAACCAGGCCGTCCCCTACGACACGCTCGCGCCGCTGGCGAGCGTCGAGAAGGCCGGCGCCCTGCTGGCCGACCCGTCGGTGCCGGTCGGGCCGCGGACGACCGGCACGTACGTCTTCGCCGACATGGACCGGGTCGTGCACCGCCGTCCCGGCTGGGCCTTCGCGATCGCGATGAGCTCGGAGCGCATCGGCGCGGCCGAGGCCATGAACCAGGAGAACCTGCACGGCTGGTACACCGGCGACGGCATGACCTATCTCTACACCGACGATCTCACCCACTGGAGCGACGACCTGTGGCCCACGATCGACCCGTACCGGCTGCCGGGTACGACGGTGGACACCCGCGGGCGCGCCGACCTCCGGCACGGTGAGCGCCGTCTGCCGCCCACCCCGTGGGCCGGCGGCGTGGCGCTCGACGGCGAGTGCGGCGTGGCGGCCATGAAGCTGGTCGCCGGCGGCTCCTCGTTACGGGCCAAGAAGGCGTGGTTCCTGCTGGACGACGCGGTGGTCGCGCTCGGCACCGGCATCACCGCCTCCGACGGCCGCCGCGTCGAGACCGTCGTGGAGAACCGCAACACCCACGACGGGCACCCGCCGCTGTGCCGGGGCGACGGCTGGGTCCACCTGTCCGGCGTGGCCGGGTACGCGCTGCTCGACGGGGCCGAGGCGAAGGTGGTCCGCGAGCGGCGCACCGGCCGCTGGCGCGACATCGACAAGGGCGCCACCACGGGCGGAGACGACACCCCCCGCACCCGCCACTACACGACGATCCTCCTCGACCACGGCGTCGATCCACGCAGGGCGCGCTACGCCTACGCCGTGCTGCCCGGCGCCACCGCCGAGCGGACCGCCGCCTACGGCGGGCAGTTGAAGGTCCTCGCCAACAACGGGACGGTCCAGGCGATCGCCCGCGGCGACCTGCTGGCCGCCGTCTTCTGGCGCGCGGGGAGCGTCGAGACCGCGCACGGCCGGCTCGCCGCCGACGCCCCGTGCGCGCTGCTGGTCCGCCACGACGGCCGGCGGGCCAGGCTCGCGCTCGCCGACCCGTCCAGGACCGCCGACGAGGTGACGGTCCGGCTGCCCTGGAGGGTGACGTCGGTCGAGAAGGGCGACCGCGGCGTGCGCAGGGCCGGGAAGTCGGTCAGGGCGGAGGTCGGCGGCAGCCGCGGCCACGCCAGGACCGCGGTGGTGCGGGTGCGGGCCTGAAGGGCGCCAGGCGGCGGTCGCACGGCTTCCGATGGGGCCCGTAACCTACGGCGCCCTGCGGCCGCCTCGTCAAGGGAAAATCCGTGAACGTTTCACGGCCGCGCCCGCCTGTAGCTGGGATCGCCGGGTGGTGTGACGCGGGGTCTTGACGCGCGAGCGTCCCGTCGGGTTAGCTCCAGTCCCAAACCCGCCAGAATCTTAAGGCAAGATCTGGCGTACGTTTCGGAATGTTAGCGCTAACAAGACCGCGTACGACCCCCGAAGGAGCGCTCCGATGGCTGTAACAGCACGGCACCGCCGCCGGTGGGCCGCGACGATCGCGGCCCTCGTGACAACCCTCCTCGCCGGCATGACGGTCGCCCTCGACCAGCCCCCGGCCGCCGCCGCGACCGTGGACACCAACGCCTGGTACGTCCTGGTCAACCGCAACAGCGGCAAGGCCCTGGACGTCTACAACCTCTCCACCGCCGACGGCGGCCGGATCACCCAGTGGACCCGCAACGACCAGAACCAGCAGCAGTGGCAGTTCGTGGACTCCGGCGGCGGCTACTACCGCGTCAAGTCCCGCCACTCGGGCAAGGTCCTGGACGTCTACAACTTCTCCACCGCCAACGGCGGCGCGATCGTCCAGTGGGCCGACGGCAACGGCACCAACCAGCAGTGGCGCCTGGCCGACTCCGACGGCGGCTACGTCCGGCTCGTCAACCGCAACAGCAACAAGGCCCTGGAGGTGCAGGGCGCCTCCACCGCCGACGGCGCCAACATCGTGCAGTACGACGACTGGGGCGGCGCCAACCAGCAGTGGCAGCTCGTCAAGGTCAACGGTGGCGGCGACCCCGGAACCGGCACCTACACCAACCCGGTGATCTGGCAGGACTTCGCCGACGGCGACATCATCCGGGTCGGCGACGCCTACTACTACTCGGCCTCGACGATGCACTACTCGCCGGGCGCGCCGATCCTGCGCTCCTACGACCTGGTGAACTGGGAGTACGCCGGCCACTCGGTGCCCAGGCTGGACTTCGGCTCGAACGCCTACGACCTCAACGGCGGGCGCGCGTACGTCAAGGGCATCTGGGCCTCCACCCTCAACTACCGCAAGAGCAACAGCACCTACTACTGGCTGGGCTGCGTCGAGTTCAACCGCACCTACGTCTACACCGCCTCGGCGGTGGACGGCACCTGGACCAAGCGGTCGCAGATCAACAACTGCTACTACGACGCCGGCCTGCTCATCGACGACAACGACACCATGTACGTCGCCTACGGCAACACCACCATCAGCGTCGCGCAGCTCACCGCCGACGGGCTCGGCCAGGTGCGCGCCCAGCAGGTGTTCCAGACCCCGAGCAGCGTCGGCACCCTCGAAGGCTCCCGCTTCTACAAGCGCAACGGCTACTACTACATCTGGCTCACCCGCCCGGCCAACGGCCAGTACGTGCTCCGCTCCACCTCGCCGTGGGGCCCGTACGAGATGCGCCAGGTCCTGCTGAACCTGCCCGGGCCGATCTCCGGCGGCGGGGTGCCGCACCAGGGCGGCCTCGTGCAGACCCAGAACGGCGACTGGTACTACATGGCCTTCGTCGACGCCTACCCCGGCGGCCGGATGCCGGCCCTCGCGCCGATCACCTGGACCTCCGACGGCTGGCCCAGCCTGCAGACCGTCAACGGCGCCTGGGGCACCACCTACCCCAAGCCGAACATCCAGACCACCCGGACCGTGAAGCCGATGACCGGCACCGACACGTTCACCACGAGCGCGCTCGGCCCGCAGTGGGAGTGGAACCACAACCCCGACGACAGCAAGTGGTCCTCGGGCAACGGCCTGCGGCTGCAGACCGCCACCGTCACCGGCGACCTCTACGCGGCACGCAACACACTCACCCACCGCATCCAGGGGCCGAGCTCCACCGCCACCATCGAGCTCGACTACTCCACGATGCGTGACGGCGACCGGGCCGGGCTGGCCATGCTGCGCGACTCGTCGGCGTGGATCGGCGTCCGGCGCGACAACGGCGCCACCAGGGTGGTCATGACCAACGGCCTGGCCATGAACAGCAGCTGGCAGACGACCTCCACCGGCACCGAGGCCGCGAGCGCGGCCGTGTCCGGAGGCAGGATCTGGCTGCGGGCCAACGCCGACATCCGTCCCGGCTCCGGCCGGCAGGCCCGCTTCTCCTACAGCACCGACGGCACCACGTTCACGGCGCTCGGCCCGGCGTTCACGCTCAACAACGCCTGGCAGTTCTTCATGGGCTACCGCTTCGGCATCTTCAACTACGCCACCCAGGCCCTCGGCGGCTCGGTCACGGTGAGCCGCTTCGCGCTGACCACGCCATGACGCCCTAGGAACGGCCGCCGCCCCCTGTCACCGGGAACGGGGGGCGGCGGTGCTCTCGCGGAGGACCAGCTCGGTGGCCAGCTCGATGCGGCTCTGCGGCGGGGAGCCGCCGCCGGCGAGCGTCAGCAGCATGGTGGTGGCCGCGGCGGCCATCGCGGTGAGCGGCTGGCGCACCGTGGTGAGCGGCGGGATGGCCCACCGCATCGGCGGCAGGTCGTCGAACCCGATCACGCTCAGGTCCTCGGGGACGCGCAGGCCGAGCCGGCGGGCCGCGTGGTAGACGCCGATGGCCTGGCCGTCGTTGGTGGCGAAGACGGCGGTGGGCGGATCGGGCAGCTCCAGCAGGCGGAGGGCGGCCGCCATGCCGCCCTCGATGAGGAAGTCGCCGCGGACGACGAGGCCGGGGTCGGCGGGCACGCCCGCCATGTCGAGCGCGGTGCGGTAGCCGTCCAGCCGGGCCCGGCTGGACAGGGCGTAGTCGGGGCCCGTGATGATCGCGATGCGGCGGTGCCCCAGCTCCAGCAGGTGACGGGTGGCGGTGAGGCCGCCGTTCCAGTTGCCCGCGCTCACCGACGGGACACCCCTGCCGGGGTCGTCGGCCGGATCGACCAGCACGAGCGGGATCTCGCGGCGGGCCAGCTGCTCGCGCTGCGCCTCGCTCAGGCTGGAGAACACCGCGATCACCCCGATCCCGGTCGGGCGGCGGCGCAGCACCCCTTCCAGCCAGCCCTGCTCCGACTCGGGCCGCTGCAGCTCGGAGATCCCCACCGTGAGCTGGTGCTCGCGCGCCACCTTCTCGACGCCCTTGATGATCTCGATCGGGTAGTCGCCCTCCAGGGCGTGGAAGACCACCTCCACCACGCCGGCCGGCGCGGAGCGCCGCCGCTGCCTGCGGTAACCGTGGCGGCGGATCAGCTCCTCCACGGCGGCGCGCGTCTCGGGGGAGACCTCGGAGCGGCCGTTGACGACCTTGGAGACGGTGGCGGTGGAGACCCCGGCCAGCTCGGCGAGCTGTGCGATGGTCAGAGGGGACGACTCCGCGGTCATAGCCCGCAGTTTAGCCACGTGGCCACGGGGGACGCGCGCCCGCCGGCCGCCGGGATCATCCCTGGCGCCGCGACGGCCCGTCACGCCACCACGACGGGACGGGACCGCGCGGCCCGGGGAGCGGTGCGGGCCTGCCGGAGGAGCAGGGCGATCACGTCCGGCAGGTGGTGGCGGCGGCGGTGGGCGGCACGCTGGCGGGCCGCGCCGGACCCGTCGCGCCGCAGCCGGCGCAGCGCCGCGATCACCGTCGGCAGGTCGCCGTCGGCCTCCAGGGCGGGCCGCAGGTACTCCAGCAGCCGCCCCATGAGGGCCCAGGCCGGCGCCGAGCGGCCGGTGAAGGGATCGACGGCGTGGCCCTCCAGCCCGTCGCGGGCCGCGCGCCAGCAGGCCGCCTCCAGCACGCACTGCTCGACCGGAGGAGCCGGCAGCCCCGCCCGGACCTCCGCCAGCCCGGTGGTGGCCAGCGCGCGGGCCAGCGCGGCCAGCAGGACCGCCTCCTCCACCGTGGCGCAGGTGTCGGCGGCGCGGAACTCCAGGGTGGGCAGGTGGTGGGAGGGCCGTACCAGCCAGTAGACCATCGCGCGGTCCAGGATGGCGCCGGAGGCGATCAGGGACTCGACGAGGGCGTCGTAGTGCGCGGCCGAGGCGAACAGCGGGGGCGGGCCGCTGCTGGGCCAGCGCGACCACAACACCGCCCGCCAGCTCGCGTAGCCGGTGTCGGCGCCGCCGGCGATGGGGGAGTTGGCGCTGAGGGCCTGCAACAGCGGCAGCCAGGGGCGGACGTGGTTGGCGACCTGGATCGCCTCCTCCCGGTCGGGGATCCCGACGTGGACGTGGCAGCCGCACACGCCCTGGCCGTACAGCAGGGCGCGGTAGTGGCGGTGCATGTGCCGGTAGCGGGGCGCGGGCGTCAGCGGCGGCACGCCCGTGCCGCCCAGCGGGGCGGCGCCGCAGGCGATCAGGCTCGCGCCGACGGCCTCGGCGGCCCAGGCGGTGGTGGTACGCAGGTCCAGCAACTCGCGGGCGAGCGCGGACAGGTCGGTGTGGACGCCGCTGTTGGTCTCGATCTGGAACCGCGTCAGCTCGGGGACGACCTGGCCGGCCAGCGACCGGCCGACGTGGCGCAGCGCCTCCCTGGCCGCGGGCACGGTCCGGCCGGTGGCGGGATCGACGAGCAGGAACTCCTCCTCCACGCCCATGGTGAGCGGGCCGGGCCGGGATGTGTCGGGCATGAACCTCTCCTCGCTCGGGAGCCGGCGACCGGCCGCGCCCGGCGTCGCCGGAGCGGGAGTCCCGCCTGCGGCAGGGCGTCGTCGTCCTTCCACTCCTGCCCGCAGCCAAGTCCTATAAAGGAGGATTTGTCATATTTTGTATGCATTTTCTAGTGGTTGGCTGGGCCCCGGGTTTGACCCGCGCATGGTGGTCCGCCGAACCGCGGTTGGTGCGGGCCTTCCCGGGTAGCCGGGGGCGTGACGAAGGGAGACGACCATGGCGGATGAGCACACCAGGCCGGAGACGATGGAGGAGACCGACGTCATCGAGCTGCTGCTGGCCCAGCACGGCATGATCAGGAACCTGTTCGACGAGGTCGAGCAGGCGACGGCGGAGCAGCGGGCGGAGGCGTTCACCCGGCTGGTGCGGCTGCTGGCCGTGCACGAGACGGCCGAGGAGGAGATCGTCCACCCCTACGCCCGCGGCAAGATCGAAGGCGGCGCCGACGTCGTGGACGACCGCCTGGCCGAGGAGCACGAGGCCAAGGAGCTGCTCCAGCAGATGGACCAGGCCGGTCCTGAGGACCCCGACTTCCTCAAGAACCTGCTCACCCTGCGCGCGGCGGTCGAGGCGCACGCGCGCAGCGAGGAGCGCTACGAGTTCAACAAGATCGTGGCGCACACCACCGAGGCCGAGCGCCGCGCGATGGGCGCCGGCGTGAAGGCCGCCGAGGCCATGGCCCCCACGCACCCGCACCCGGGCACGGAGTCGGCGACCAAGAACGTCCTCGTCGGCACGCCGGTGGCGATGATGGACCGCGCGCGGGACGTCATCCGCCAGGCCATGGGCAAGCGCCCCTGACCCTCGGACCAGAGGCACGGCGCGCCCGGCGATCAGGTGGGCGTCGAGGGACGGTCGCGCCGCTCGCGCCGTAACCGGTGCAGCCGGTCATCGGCGTCGTCGGCGTAGCCACGGGCGGCATCGGCCCGCAGGCGGCGCAGCTCGGCGTCGCGGACGCGTCCCTGGACCTTGAGCCGGGCCAGGGCGGCGAAGGCCGCGTGACCGCGCGCTCGTTCGAGAGCCGCGCTCCCGTCCGGTCCGGACGGGGGCGGGGTGTCGTCCTCGGAGGCATCCATACCGCTATGGCGCCTCAGTACCGGCACCGCGGTCAACCGTCAGGCCCGGACTGATGAGGCCGCGCCGGCCGGGGTCAGCGGTTCCCGGTCGCTGCCATCGTGTGGGCGATGATGGCGGTGGCGATGTCGTCCAGGGCGAGGACCTGGCTGACCTGCTCGGTGTCGATGGCGGCGGAGGGCATCGAGAAGAACTGGGAGGTGGCCTGGTCCTGGGCGATGACGGTGCCGCCGCAGTGCGCGACGGCCCGCACCCCCGCCTGGCCGTCGTGGCCCATCCCGGTCAGGACGACGGCCAGCGCGCGAGGCCCGCAGGTGACCGCCAGCGTGGCCAGCAGCAGGTCGGCCGACGGCCGGGACGGCGGCAGGTCGTCGGCCTTGATCAGCCCGATCCTGGACTGCGAGGTGACCAGCAGGTGCCAGCCCGGCGCGGTCACCAGCACCTGCCCGGGCCGCAGGCCGTCGCCGTTGGCGGCGATCCGTACCGCCATCCTGGTCCGGCGGGCCAGGATCTCGGCCAGCCGGCCGGGGCTGCCCGGGCTCTGGTGCAGGGAGACCAGGACGGCCGCGGGCAGCTCGGCGGGCAGCGGCGCCAGCACCCGGGCCAGCGCGTTGATCCCGCCGGCGGAGGCGATCAGCGCCACCACCGGGAAGGGTACGGCGAACTCCGCTCCGCTCGCGCCGCCGACGAGCGCGGCACCCTCGAACGGGGCCATCGGATCGTCCCCCAGCCCGGTCATATCGCCAGACAACCACATGGGGCCGCTCCGGCCCATGCCTTCGGGTCCATTCCTCGCGTGGTTTCCGTCCGGATGCGACCGTCCGGCGGGCCGCCTCGCGCGTTATCCTCGAAGGCGCGCACCGGGCGTTCCAGGGCCGTGCCGCGGCACTCGGCCGCCGGGGCCTGTGCGGGCCGCCGATCCGCGCAGTCCGGGCCAGAGCGTGGGGCGGAAGAGATGACCGAAGACTTGTACACGCGCTCCAGAGAGCTCCGGGAGCAGCACGAGCGGGCCGTCGCGCGGGCCGGGCGCGCCGGCGAGCGTGCCGAGCAGCTGAGACGCTGGGCCCAGGACCTCGCCACGGGGCCACGCGAGGTCTGGTCGTCCTCGGCGCCGGGCCGGATGCGGGATTCCGCCGCGCGCACCGAGGAGGCCGCCCGGGCGGCCGACCAGGCCGCGATCGAGGCCAAGGCGGGCTCCAGGCGCGCCGCCTGGGCCGCGCGCCGCGCCGCCGCGCTGCACGAGCAGGCCGCCGCGCTGGGCATCGGCGACGTGGAGCGGCACCGGCGCCGGGCGGCCGTGCTGCTCGCCCGGGCCGCCGAGGAGGAGCGGCACGGCTGAAGCCCGCCCTCGCCGGTGGGCACGTGGCGAGGGTGTGGCGCGGCCATCGCCGTGCCACACCCGGTGGGCGAGCGGTCAGGCCGAGCGGTCAGGCCGAGCGGTCAGGGCATGGTGCGGCCGCCGGGGTGCTCGGCGGTGCCGACGCCGTGGTGCTCGTGACGCCGGCGCATGCCGAGCAGGCCCAGGAGGCCGAGCAGGCCCGCCAGGCCCCACAGGCCGGTCGTGCCGTTGTTGTTGTCGTTGTCGCGGTTGTTGTCCTGCGGTGCAGGAGTGACCTGGCTGTGGGCCACGGGCGCGACCGGTGTCTCGGCCGTCGCCGCGGCGGCTGGGGCGAGCGTCAGGAAGAACGCCAGGCCCAGCCCGGTGAGTGTCTTGCGCATCGGGTCCCCCGTTCCGGCGGTTCCCACGCCTGCGAGAGCCGCCTTCGATGCCTTCCGAGGAAGGCGCCCCCCGTGGGGCGGTCTCCGTTTGCCCTGCTAGAGACCCCTACCGTGGACGTGGCGCCTCAAACGCGCGGCGGCGGGTCGATCGGCCCGCCGACCGGGTCACCGATCAGGTCACCGACCGGCCCGCCCGTCGGCCCGCCCGTCGGCCCGCCCGCCGTGGCGCCGCGCTGGCGGCCGATCTGGCGCAGGCACTCGTCGGCGACGCGGCGGGCGAACCCGGCCGGGTCCTCGTGCGCCGGCACCTCCTCGGGCACGACGGCGTGCACGGTGCCGTCGGCGAGCAGGTCCACGGCGCGCACCCGCTGCCGGCGGGCCATCAGCGGCGCCAGCTCGGGGCCGCCGTGCAGGATGGCGCTGGCGCCCTCCGGCGGCAGCGGGGACAACCACGCGTTGCCGGCCGCGATCACCCGGCGGGACGGCAGCAGGGCCAGCGCCCCGCCGCCGCTGCCCTCGCCCAGCAGCACCGAGACGGTGGGCACGGTGAGCTCCACCATCTCGGCCAGGCAGCGGGCGATCTCGCCGGCCAGCGCGCCCTCCTCCGCGGCCGCGGACAGGTCGGCCCCCGGGGTGTCGATGACGCAGATCAGCGGCAGCCCCAGCTCCTGGGCGATGCGCATGCCGCGGCGGGCGCCGCGCAGCGCGGCCGGCCCGAGGGGGCGGTGCTGGGACTGGGCGCGCCGGTCCTGCCCGACCAGGACGCACGGGGTGCCGGAGAAGGACGTCAGCGCCAGCAGGAGCGCGTCGTCGGTCTCGCCGGACTGGGTGCCGTTGAGCGGCAGCACGTCGTCGGCGGCGTAGCGGAGCAGCTCCCGCACGCCGGGCCGGTCGGGGCGGCGGGTCAGCAGGATCGAGGACCAGGCGTCGCGCCCGTCGGCCGGGCCCCTCCCGGGCGGCTCCTCCCGGACGGCCGGACGGGCGACAGAGCGGGCAGCCGGGCGAGCAGCCGGATGGGCAGCCGGGCGGGCAGCCGGATGGGCGGCCGAGCGGGACGCGTTGCCGGACAGGAGGGCGAGCGCGCGGGCGGCGACGCCGGCCAGCTCCCCGACGGGGACGACGGCGTCCACGATGCCCTTGTCGACCAGGTTCTCGGCCACCTGCACGCCCTCAGGGAACGGCTGCCCGCGCAGGGTCCGGTAGACGACGGGGCCGAGGAAGCCGATGAGCGCCCCGGGCTCGGCGACCGAGACGTGCCCGAGCGAGCCCCACGAGGCGAACACGCCGCCCGTCGTGGGATGGCGCAGGTAGACGAGGTAGGGCAGGCCGGCGGCCTTGTGCGCGACGACGGCCCGGCTGATCTCCACCATCTGGACGAACGCCGGCGTGCCCTCCTGCATGCGCGTGCCGCCCGAGGCCGGCGCGGCGATCAGCGGCAGCCGCTCGCGGGTGGCCCGCCGCACGGCGGCGACGACGCGCGCCGCCGTGGCCACCCCGATGGAGCCGCCGAGGAAGCCGAACTCGCTGACGACGAGCGCCGCCGGGTGCCCCTGGATCAGGGCCCGCCCGGTGAGCACGGCCTCGTCGGCGCCGGTCCGCGCCTGTGCCCGCTCCAGCGCGGCGCGGTAGTCGGCGTCGAGGCCGGTGCGGTCGATCGGCTCGTCCCACGAGTGGAAGCTGCCGGGATCGACGGTGGCCTCGATCAGCGCGCGGGCGCCCGGCCGGGTCATGCCCGGCGTGCCCGGGCGTCGTCGCCGACGCGTGCCCGGGCGTCGTTGCCGACGCGTACCCGGGCGTCGTTGCCGACGATCGGGTTGCGCAGCGTGCCGAGCCGTTCCACCTCGACCTCGACGACGTCGCCGGGGTGCAGCAGCCACGGGGGAGTGCGGGCGTAGCCGACGCCCGAGGGCGTGCCGGTGGCCAGCAGGTCGCCGGGGTGCAGCGTGAAGGTGTGCGAGACGAGCGACAGGGTGTCGCCGACGGTGTAGACCATCTCGTCGGTGCTCCCGTCCTGGACGACCTCGCCGTTGACCCGGGTGCGCACCCGCAGGCCGTCCCGCAGGTCGCCGACCTCGGCGGCGGGCACCAGCGGGCCGAGCGGGCCGGAGCTGTCGCCGTTCTTGCCGAGGATCCACTGGCTGGTCAGCTTCTGCGCCCGCCGCGAGGTGAGGTCGTTGAAGGCCGAGTAGCCGACGACGGCGGCCAGCGCCTCCTCCGGGGAGGCGTCCACCAGCGGCGCGCCGACGTAGGCGACCACCTCGCCCTCCCAGTCCAGGCCCTCCTCGTTGGAGGGGACCGGCACCTCGGCGCCGTCCACGGTCAGCGACCGCGTCCATCGGGCGAACAGCGTCGGGTGCGGCGGGACGCCCTCCCCGGCGAAGGAGCCCTCGGTGACGTGCTTGAGGTAGTTCAGCCCGATGCAGATCACCCGGGCCTCCGGCAGCACCGGCGGCACGAAGGTGACCGCCGCGGCCGGCGCCGTCCCGCCGGACGGCTCCCGCGCCAGCGCGCCGCGCGGGTCGGCCCAGAACTCCCGCAGCCCGGCCAGCACCGCGACCTCGGTGCCGTCGGGCGACAGCGCCGCCACCTCGACCGGCCCGCCGTCGCGGCGGATGCCCACGATTCTCATCTGTCCCCGTCCCTCGCGACGAAAGCTTATAACCCTTCTAAAGGTTAGAAGGTTTGTGCTTAGATGAGGACTATGCCGCAGACCTCCTCCTCCGGACAACCCCTGACCGGCGTCGGACAGGGCGCGCGCACCCGTGCCGAGCAACTGGCCGCCGCGCTGGACGAGCGCATCCGCGCGCGCCGGCTGGCGCCCGGCGATCCGGTCGGCACGCTGGAGTCGCTGCGCGCCGAGACCGGCCTCGCCTACGCCACGGTCAGCGAGGCCGTCCGGCTGCTGCGCGACCGGGGCGTGCTGGAGATCCGCCCGGGGCGCGGCGGCGGCCTGTTCGTGGCCGACCGCGGGCCGGTGGTGCGGCTGCGGCACACGTTACTGAGCGTCGCGGAGGAGCCGGGCACGGTCGCCGACGCCATCGAGCTGCGCGACCACCTCGAAGCGCTCATCGACGTCGGCGCCGCCCGGCACCGCACCGCCGACGACGTCACCGACCTGCGCCGCCTGCTGGGAGAGCTGCGCGCCGCGCCGGACTGGGACGCCTTCATGCGCGCCAACTGGGCGCTGCACGAGCGCATCGCCGCGATCAGCCCCAACGCGATGGCCCGCGCGGTCTACACCGGCACCCTGGGGCACCTGGGCGCGGCCTCCCCCCACCTCAGCGACGACGGCGGGACCGGCGACGGCACGGCGGCCGCCGGTTACCGCGCCGGGCGCTACCAGGTCCACGCCGACCTGGTGGAGGCGATCGCCGCCGGCGACGAGGCCGCGGTCCGCGCCGCCGTCGCCCGGCACAACACCACCACCTGACACAGCCTGAGACAGACCCGAGACAGATCGAAAGGGCCGTCATGCCCGGTGAGTACCGCCAGCACCTGTTCCCGCACGACCATCCGAGGCTGGCCGAGATACGGGGCCTGGACCCCTACGCCTACGGCGAGTTCGCCAGGAAGCCCGGCACGTTCACCGGCGGCCTGATCGAGGGCTGGACCCCGCTGTACAAGAACGACTTCCACGGCATCACCGAGAACGGCACCCTCCGCGCCGGCCTCCACCCGCTGGCGCCCGCCGAGCCGGGGGAGGAGGCCCCGGTCGCGGCGATGGTGGCCGCCGCGGACGACCTGCTCGCCGCCCTCGACGACGAGGGCCGCGCGCGCGTCTCCCACCCGGTGGACGCCGTGGAATGGCAGACCTGGGCCAACCCGGAGTTCATGCAGTTCGACACCGGCCTGCGGCTGGACTTGCAACCACAGCTCGTCCGCGAGCGGGCGCTGGCCCTCGTACGGGCCTCGCTCTCCCCGGAGGGCTACGAGCTGACGCACGGGATGATGCTGATCAACGGCTTCCTCGGCGAGGTCGTCGGCCTGGAGACCCTGCTCAACGAGTTCAGCTACAACCTCGCCCTCTACGGCACCCCCGACCCGCGGGCGCCGTGGGGCTGGCAGCTCTACGGCCACCACTGCGCGGTCAACTGCCTGGTCGTCGAGGGCCGCATGGCGCTGTCGCCGGTGTTCCTCGGCGCCGAGCCGGACGAGATCGACGCCGGAGCGCACGCGGGCCTGCGCGACCTGTTCGCCGACCGGGTGGAGCTGGGCCTGCGGCTGATGGCCGCGATGACCGAGGAGCAGCGGCGGCGGGCCGTCGTCTACGAGCACATGGTCGATCCGGCGATGCCGGAGGGCCGGGTGCATCCCGGCGACGAACGCCACCTCGCGGGGGCGTTCCAGGACAACCGCGTCATCCCGGTCGAGGGCGTCCGCGTCGCCGACCTGTCCGCCGAGGCCCGGCAGCACGCCCTGGACCTCGCCGGCTGCTTCGTCAAGCTGCTGCCGGAGGGCCCGCGCGCCGCCCGGACGCGCGAGATCGCCGCCCACCTCGACGAGACCTGGTTCTGCTGGATCGGCGGCCACCGGCCCGGCGACGTCTTCTACTACCGGCTGCAGTCGCCGGTGCTCATCGCCGAGCTCGACCACCACTGCGGGGTCTTCCTCGACTACGACACCCCGAAGCCGTTCCACGTCCACACCGTGCTGCGCACCCCGCACGGCAACGACTACGGCCGCGCCTGGGTCCGCCAGTGGCAGGAGCGCCAGGGGCAGGAGCAGCCGTGAGCGCCGAGGCCCGCCACCGCATCGCCAACCTGCTGCACACCTACACCGCCCTCGCCGACCGCAAGGACGTCGAAGCCGCCGTGGCGCTGCTCGGCTCCGCCCGCGTGTCCTTCCCCGCGGGCGGCTTCGACCGGCCGGACCGGGCGGCGGCGTTCTTCACCGGCCTGTGGGCCTCGCCGCTGCCGCACCGGCACGACGTGTCCAACCTCGTGGTGCTGCCCGGCCGGGCGGCGGGCACGTGGACGGCCCGCGCCCACTACACCCGCTGGGTCTTCGACCCCGGGCCCGTGCTGCACACCCTCGGCGAGTACGAGCTGGTCGTCCACGAGCCCGGCTGGGCGATCGCCGAGCTGACCGTAACCAGGACCTGGACCGCCGGGACGTGACCGACCTCGGCCGGGCCACCCTCGTCCTCGACGCGATCGCCGAGAGCGGCGGCCCGCTGACGCTGACCGAGCTGGCCGCGCGCACCCGGCTGCCCCGCTCCACCGTGCACCGGGTGGTCCAGGCCCTCGAACAGGAGCTGTACGTCGTCCGGGTGCCCGAGCGCCCCGGCTACGTGCTCGGCCCCGGCCTGCTGAAGTTCGGCATGAACGTGCACCTGCGCCTGCTGGCGGCCAACCGGGCCCGGCTGGCCACGCTGGCCCGCGAGGTCAGCGAGAACGTGGAGCTGGCCATCTTCAGCGGCCGCGAGGTGGTCGTGGTGGACCAGATCGCCTCGCCGGAGCGGCTCAAGGGCGTGACGAAGGTCGGCAGGAGCTTCTCGCTGCACGCGAGCTGCATCGGCACCGCGCTGCTCGCGCAGCTCCCCGACGAGCGGGTCGCGGAGCTGCTGCCGGAGCGGCTGGAGCGCTTCACCCCGAACACCGTCACCGGCCACGACGCCCTGATGGCGCGGCTGGCCGGGATCCGGCGCTCGCGGGTCGCCGTGGACGTCGAGGAGCACGACATCGGCATCTGCGCGGTGGCCACCGGCATGAGCGGGCCGACGGGCGCGTTGCAGGCGGTCGCGGTGGTCATGCCGACCCGCCGGTTCCGGGCGAAGGCCGCCCTCGCGGTCGAGGCGCTGCGCCTGGTCAACCGGCTGGTCGAGCCCGACGTCGCGATCGAGCAGTACGGGCTGGAGCAGTACCGCCCGTGACCGCCCGCCCGGGCGGTCAGTGGCTCGCCGTGGCGGACCCGGCCGCCGGCTGCCGGAAGGCGGCATGGCTGGAGCCGCGGTCGGCCGCGAACAGCGAGGACACCGCCAGGAAGCAGATCGCGGCGGCGACGCCGTACGTGGTGAACAGGCCGTGCGCGCCGCCGGAGGCGATCGCCGCGCCGCCGAGCGTCGGGCCGAGGAAGGAGCCGACGAAGGAGGTGCTGTTGGACCAGCCGAGGGCGGCGGCGCGGACCGGCAGCGGGTAGATGTCCGCGGCCGTCGTGTGCACCAGGTTCATCGTGGAGTGGCCGCCGATGCCCATGAGGGCGACGCAGACCACGGTCGCCGGGACGGAGACCGGCAGCACCAGCATCCCGGCCATGCCGAGCAGCGTGCACGCGGCGGTGGCGACCGCCAGCAGCGCCGAGCCGTGCCGGTCGGCGGCCCAGCCGGAGGCGAACGAGCCGAGCACGGCGGCGCCGGTCAGGGTGAAGGACAGCAGCAGCGCCGCGCTGAGCGAGTGGCCGAGGGAGACCATCGCCTGGGTCGCCCAGACGTTGAGGCCCTGCCAGGCGACCATGTTGGCGATCGCGCACGCCGCCACGACCAGCGCCACGACCGCGCCCCGGCCGGTGAACAACGCGGCCAGCTTCTGCCGGCCGGTCCACTCCCGGCCGGCGACCTCCTGCGGCGTGTCGTCCGGGATCCTCATGGCGGCCACGGCCACCAGGATGGCCAGCGCGGTGCCGGCGCCGACGAAGAACATCGGGCGCCAGCCGAAGGCCGGCAGGATCGGGATGGCCAGCAGCGAGGCCACGACGCCGCCGAGCGGGATCCCGGCCATCGTGACCGTCACGACGATCGAGGCCCGCCCGGCGGCGGCGCTGTTGCGGGCCACCGTCATCGCCGTGGTGAGCGCGCCGCCGACGCCGAAGCCGGTCAGGAACCGGGCCACGGCCAGCATGGACGCCCCGGTGGCCGCGCCGGTGAGCACGGCCCCGAGCGCGAACAGGCCGATCGCCAGGATCAGGACCCGCTTGCGCCCGGCGCGCTCGGCCAGCACCGGGGCGAGCAGGGCGCCGAGGACGGCCCCGATGTAGACCAGGCCGCCGATGAGGCCGGTCTGCTCGTCGGTGACCCCGAGCGTGGCGTCCTCCAGCAGCAGCGGGACGACGGAGCCGAACACGATCAGGTTGAAGCCCTCGATCACCGTTATGATCATGCAGAGCGTGATGACCGCGGGATGCGATCGGGTCTCCGCGGCAGGCGGCGGGGGCGCGGATGCCGACAGGTGCATGGCCTCTCCAGAGGGTCGGCGCCGATGGCGCGATGGCTTCGCAACAGCGTGGGGACACCACCTGGCCTGCGGAACCTCACTGTCCCGGATTCCGGGACGGTGTGCTGGCATCGGCCGCGCCGCGCGCCGACCCTCGACGGTGTCCGCCGACGGCCAGCCACGCAGAACGGAACCCGACGTGCACCACCCCGACGCCGCCTCACCCGCCCTGACCGCCGACGTGCTGATCGTCGGCTTCGGGCCCGTGGGCAAGCTGCTCGCCATCCAGCTGGGCCGCCGCGGTCATGACGTCGTCGTCGTGGACCGCCAGCGCGCCGGCTACCCGCTGCCCCGGGCGGTGACCCACTGCTCGGACTTCGCCCGGATCCTGCAGTCGGCCGGGCTCGCCCCGGACACCATCCCCGAGATCACCCGGCCCTACGACGACATGTACGTCTGGCGCAACGGCGACGGCCGCACCCTGGTCGAGGTGGACTGGAGCGGCCGCGGCGAGTCCGGCTGGTACAACACCTACTTCTTCCACCAGCCCGCGCTGGAGGCCGCCCTCGACGAGGTCATCGCCGGGCTGTCCGCGGTGCGCGTGATGCGCGGCTGGGAAGCCGTCCGGCTGTCCCAGGACAGCGGCCCGGCTCAGGACAGCGGCCCGGCTCAGGACAGCGGCCCGGCTCAGGACAGCGACACGGTCACCGTCGGGCTCCGCGCGGCCGGTGACGGCGGGCGGGTCGACGTCACCGCCCGCTGGGTGGTCGGCGCCGACGGCGCCAACAGCCAGGTGCGCCGCTGGGCCGGCATCGACTGGCACGACGAGGGCTACTTCCACGACTGGCTCGTGGTGGACGTGAAGCCGAGCCCCAGTCTGGAGTTCCCGCACGTGGCGGCGCAGAGCTGCGACGTGCGCCGGCCCTCGACGATGGTCCCCGGCGGCCCGGGCCGGCGGCGCTGGGAGTTCATGCGGCTGCCCCACGAGAGCAAGGACGAGCTCAACCGCCCCGCCAAGGCGTGGGAGCTGCTGGCCCCCTACGGCATCACCCCGGACAACGCCGAGCTGGAGCGGCACAGCGTCTACACCTTCCAGGCCGGCTGGGCCACCCGCTGGCGGAAGGGGCGGGTCCTGCTGGCCGGGGACGCGGCGCACCTGATGCCGCCGTTCGCCGGCCAGGGCCTCGGCGCCGGTTTCCGCGACGTCATGAACCTCGGCTGGAAGCTGGACGCGGTGCTGCGCGGCCTGGCCGGCGACGGGCTCCTGGACACCTACGACTCCGAGCGCCTGCGGCACGTCATCGCCTTCGTCCGCTTCTCCATGGACCTGGGCAAGGTCATCTGCATCTCCGACCCCGCCGAGGCGGCCGCCCGCGACGCCCGGATGATCGCCGACTGGGCCGCCGGGATGAAGCCGCCCGCCCCGCCCCGGCCCCCGCTCGGCCCCGGCGTCCACACCGGCCCGGCCGGCGGCCGCCTGGCCCGCCAGGGGCGGGTGCGGGTGCGCGGCGTCACGGCCAGGTTCGACGACGCGTTCGGCGGTCCCGGCGCGCTCGTCGCCCGCTCCGCCGGCACGCTCGGCGAGCTGCCCGGCCCGGCGCGCGCCGCGCTGGGCGACCTGGGCATCGACCTGGTGGTCCTGTCCGGCCCGGAGACCCCGGGGGTCACGGTCGCCGAGGACGCCGACGGCGTCTACACCGCCTGGCTGGACGAGCTGGCCGCCGAGGCGGTCCTGGTCCGCCCGGACTTCCACGTGTACGGCGCCGGCGACGACGCGACCGACCTGGCCACCGGCCTCCTCACCCACCTCGGCGCCGACGGTGCCCTGGTGCGGGGCCCGTGCCGGTGTTAGCGTCGGGCGAGGGGACGCCGGGACGTTCGACCGGCGGCGTGTTCGTGGTCTCAGGCCCGGGGGAAGGCGCCATGAACCTGATCTGGCTGTCCGACATCGACGCTTCCATGATCGAGCTGGTGGGCGGCAAGGCCGCCGGGCTCGGGGAGCTGATCAGGGCGGGTGAGCGCGTCCCTGACGGCTTCTGCCTGACGGTCGAGCCCTACCGGTCGCGCGACCTGCCCGAGAAGGAGCTGGCCGAGGCGTACGAGCGGCTCGGCGGCGGCCGGGTGGCGGTCCGCTCCAGCGCCACCGCCGAGGACCTGCCGGAGGCGAGCTTCGCCGGCCAGCAGGACACCTATCTCAACATCGAAGGGGCCGCCGAGCTGGCCGCCGCGATCCGCCGCTGCTGGGACTCCCTGTTCACCGAGCGCGCCGTCGCCTACCGGGCGGCCGCCGGCGTCACCGAGGCGGCCATGGCCGTCGTGGTGCAGCGCATGGTGGACCCGGTCGTGGCCGGCGTGCTGTTCACCGCCAACCCGGTCACCGGCTGCCGCGTGGAGACGGTCGTGGACGCCGCCCCGGGCCTCGGCACGGCCGTCGTCGAGGGCACGGTCGTACCGGACCACCACGTGCTGCGGCAGGGGACGCCCGCCGTGCCGAACCCGGACGGCTGCCTCGACGCCGGTCAGCTCGAGGAGCTGCGCGCGGCCGGGGCGCGGTTGCAGGCGCACTTCGGCTCGCCGCAGGACGTCGAGTGGGCGATCGACGCCGAGGGCACGCTGTGGCTGCTGCAGTCCCGGCCGGTCACCACGCTCTTCCCGCAGCCGCCCGACACCGGCGACACCCGGCTCTACCTGGAGGCCGGCCACACGCAGGGCATGCTCCGCCCGTGCACGCCGATGGGGGTGTCGGTGCTGAAGGCGGGCGCCGCCCTGTGGTTCGAGGCGGCGGGGGCGAGGGTCGACCCGCGGGACCCGCTGCCCCGGATGGTGCCCATCGGCGGCCGGATCTTCTTCGACCTGACCGACTTCCTGCGCAGCAGGGCCCTGCGCGCCCGGCTCGGGCCCTCCCTGGAGGTCTACGGGCCGCGCGTGCAGAGCGCCGTGCTGCACATGCTGGACGATCCGCGCTTCGCGCCGCGGCCCGGCCTGCCGTTCGACGTCGGCGTCGCGCTCAGGGCCACGCTGCGGCTGCTGCCCCTGACGGTCGCCGGGGTGGTGTGGAGCCTGGCCGATCCGGCGCTGGCGCGGGCCCGCGCCTACCGGGGCGCCGCGCGGATCAGGCGGATGATCGAGCCGCCGGACGCGTCCGCCACGGCCGCCGAGCGGCTGCGCTGGGTGGCCGAGGACTCCCACAAGGGCATCATGAGCCTCGGCCTGCACGGCATCCTCGGGCCGCTGGTGGCCGGGATGCTCGCCGGCACGCTGCCGGCCGCCCTGCTCAAGGGCGTCGCCACGGACGAGGAGCTGGGCGCCGTGCTCGGCGGCATGCCGCACAACGTGACCACGGAGATGGACCTGCGGCTCTGGGGGCTGGCCGTGCGGGCCCGCGAGCACCGCGAGCTGTTCCTCGGCACGCCGCCGGAGGAGCTGGCCGCCCGCTACGTCGCCGGCGAGCTGCCGGACATCGGCATGGCCGGCTTCCTCGACCGGTACGGCATGCGCGCCGCGGCCGAGATCGACGTCGGCGTGCCGCGCTGGGCGGACGACCCGGCGCCGCTGTTCGCCACGATCGCCAACTACCTGCGCGTGGACGACCCCGAGCAGGCGCCCGACGCGCGGTTCGCCGCCGCGGCGGCGAGGGCCGAGCGGACGATCGGGACGCTGACCCGGCGCGCGCTGCGCAGGCGGCCGGTGCGCGGCCTGCCGGCGGTCTTCCTCATGCGCCGCTCGCGCGAGCTGACGGGGCTGCGGGAGCTGGTCAAGTTCGCCTGGCTGCCGGCGATCCAGGCGGCCCGGCGGCAGCTCCTCCTGGCCGGGGCCGACCTGGCCGCCCGCGGCCGGCTGGAGCGCGCCGACGACATCATGTTCCTGACGCTCGACGAGGCGCGCGCCGCCGCCGCGCACGAGGGGACCGACCAGCGGCGGCTGGTCGCCGCGCGGCGCGCGGAGTACGAGCGGGAGCTGCGGCGGCCGGTCGTGCCCGGCGCCCTGCTGTCGGACGGGACCGACGTGGAAGCGCTCGCCCCCGCGCCGCCGGCGCGGGACGGCGTGCTGGCCGGGATGCCCGGGGCCACCGGGCGGGCGACCGGCCGGGCCCGGGTGATCCGCGACCCGGCCGGCGCGCGGATCGAGCCCGGCGAGATCCTGGTGGCGCCCACCACGGACCCGGGGTGGACGCCGCTGTTCATGACCGCGGGCGGCCTGGTGACTGAGACCGGCTCGCCGGTGGCGCACGGCCCGACCGTGGCCCGCGAGTACGGCATCCCCGCCGTCATCTGCGTGCGCGGCGCCACGCACACGATCAGGACCGGGCAGACGATCACCGTGGACGGCACGGCGGGCACGGTGCTCCTGGAGCCCGCCGACCGGCCCTCCGGCTGACCGTCAGGCGGCGCGCTCCAGGTTGTCCGCCATGCGCCGCAGCACGTCCACGGTCCGGTGGTAGTCCTCGCCGGCGAGGACCCGCTCGGCGGCCGCCCCCTGCTGGTGCGCACCCCCGCCGGGCGCCGCCTGTCGGCCCGCGTCCGCGCCTTCCGCCAGGAGCTGTACGCCGAGGCCGTACGCGACTGGCCGGCCGCCGACCGCGAGCAGTTCGCCCGCCTGCTCACCACCTTCGTCCGCTCTCTGGGCGCGGCCACCCGCTGAGCCCCGGCCGCCGCGGCCCGCCTCGCCCCTGGCGGCCGGTCCGGGAGGCCGGGCCTACCATGTGAGCGTGACCTCGACATCCCGGCGCGCGTCCAGGAGCGCCGCCGCCGTGCCCAGCATCCGGGACGTCGCGGCGGCCGCCGGGGTGTCCTACCAGACCGTCTCGCGGGTGCTCAACGACTCGCCCAAGGTGCGCGCGGAGACCCGCGCGGCGGTGCTGGCGGCCATCGACCGGCTGGGCTTCCGGCCGAGCCGCGCCGCCCGCGCGCTCAGCCTGGGCCGGGCCGGCTCCATCACCGTGGTCACGTCCAACACGGTCCTGTACGGCTACGCCGCGACCTTGCAGGGCATCGAGGAGGCCGCGCGCGCGGCGGGCCTGGCCGTGGGGATCCGCGTGGTGGAGTCGGCCGAGCCCGCCGAGGTGAAGCAGACCGTCGACGACGTCAGCGACGCCAGCGCCGGCGGCGTGGTGGTGATCGCGTTCGACCCGATGGGCGTGGCCGTGCTGGAGGCGCTGCCTGAGCACGTCCCGGCGGTGGCCGCCACCGAGCCGGCCGCGCCCGACCGGGGCCGGGTGGCGATCGCGCTGGACGAGCGCCGCGCCGCGGCCGACGCCACCCGGCACCTGCTGGCGCTGGGCCACCGCACCGTGCACCACGTGGCCATCCCGTCCGAGGGCCGGGCGGGCGGCCGGCTGGCCGGCTGGCGCGACGCGCTGGGCGAGTCGGGCGCGCCGATCCCCGCCGTGCTCGACTGCGGCTGGGACATCGCCTCGGCCTACGCCGCCGGGCGGCGGCTGGCCGCCGAGCCGGACGTGACCGCCATCCTGTGCGGCAACGACGACATCGCCCAGGGGGTGCGCCGGGCGTTGTACGACGCGGGCAAGGACGTGCCCGGCGACGTGAGCATCGTCGGCTTCGACGACATCCCGGGCTCGGCGTACTGGACGCCCGCGCTGACCACGGTCCGGATGGACTTCGCCGGGCTGGGGCGGGCCTGCTTCCACGCGGCCGTGGCCGAGCTGACCGGCCAGGAGCAGCCGGAGCCCGCCCTGGTGGCGCCCAGCCTGGTGGTGCGCGAGTCCACCGGCAGCCCGCGCCGCGGCTGAAACCCGCGCGTAACGATCCCGCAAAGAGGTCTTCCCTCCCGCTGGTGTGACCGCTCACACTGCCTTTGTGACCGGTCACACCGAGCTGTGCGGCCCGGACCTCGCACGAAAGAGAGTTCCCTGATGCCTGCTGACGTCGTCGAGATCCTGCGCTGGGGCCACTCCGGCCTCTCCGCCGTCCTGGAGGTCCAGCCGGATCGCCCGGTGGCGCTGCGCGAGCTGGCCGCGGGGCCGGTCACCGTGCGGGCGCGGGTCTCCCAGCCGGTGGTGGAGGTGCTGGTGCCCGGCGAGGGCCGGGCGCGGGCCTCGCAGCGGCTCTCGGAGACGGCGGTGGGCTGCCGGCTGCGTTACGCCGGGGCCGAGCAGTCCAGCGCGGACGGCTGGCACGAGCTGCGGGTGCGGCTGCGGGACGAGGTGTCCGGGCTGGCCGCGGAGCTGACCCTGCGCTCGCCCGACGGCGTGGCGGCCGTGCAGGCGTCGGTGCGGGTGACGAACGTGGGCGAGCAGCCGGTGCTCCTGCTGGCCGTCACCTCCTTCGCCGCCGGCTTCCTCGGCCTGCCGGCCGCCGAGCTGGACGTCCTGTACGGCGACAGCGACTGGCTGGGCGAGAGCCGCTGGACCGGCCGGCCGCTCACCGATCACCTGGCCGACCTCGGCCTGCCCGGGCACGGCCAGCACGGCAAGGGCGTCTTCGCGCTGACCAGCACCGGCACCTGGTCGAGCGGGCGGCATGTGCCGATGGGCGGGCTGAGCGAGCGGCGTACCGGCCGGACCTGGCTGTGGCAGATCGAGCACAACGGCGCGTGGCGGTGGGAGGCGGGCGACCGGCTGGACGGCGCGTACGTGGCGCTGTCCGGCCCCACCGACCCCGACCACCAGTGGAGCGAGCTGCTGGCGCCCGGCGAGTCGTTCATCACCGTGCCCGTCGGGGTCGCCGTCTCCGACGACGGCGGCGTGGAGGGCGCGGCGGCGGCGCTGACCGCGTACCGCCGGGCGCTGCTGCGCCCCCATCCCGACCGGCCGGCGCTGCCGGTGGTGTTCAACGACTACATGAACACGCTGATGGGCGACCCGACGACGGACAAGCTGCTGCCGCTCATCGACGCCGCCGCCGCGGCCGGCGCGGAGGTCTTCTGCGTGGACGCCGGCTGGTACGACGACGGCGGCGACTGGTGGGACAGCGTGGGGGAGTGGCTGCCGTCCCAGACCCGCTTCCCCCGGGGCCTGGAGGAGGTGCTGGCCAGGATCGCCGGGCACGGCATGACGGCCGGGCTGTGGCTGGAGCCGGAGGTGATCGGCGTGCGCAGCCCGATGGCCGACAAGCTGCCCGCCGAGGCGTTCCTCCAGCGGGGCGGCGTGCGCCTGGCCGAGCACGGCCGCCACCACCTGGACCTGCGCCACCCGGCCGCCGTCGCGCACCTGGACCAGGTGGTGGACCGCCTGGTGGAGGAGCTGGGCATCGGCTACTTCAAGCTGGACTACAACGTCAACCCCGGCGCCGGCACCGACGTCGGCGCCACGAGCGTCGGCGCGGGGCTGCTCGCCCACAACCGGGCCCACCTGGCCTGGCTGGAGGGCGTGCTGGACCGCCACCCGCGCCTGGTGCTGGAGAACTGCGGCTCCGGCGCGATGCGCATGGACTACGCGATGCTCTCGCGCCTGCAACTCCAGTCCACCAGCGACCAGCAGGACTTCCTCCGCTACCCGCCGATCGCGGTCGCGGCTCCGCTGTCGATGCTGCCCGAGCAGGCCGCCAACTGGGCCTACCCCCAGCCCGGGATGACGGACGAGGAGATCGCCTTCACGATGTGCACCGGCATCCTGGGCCGCCTCTACCTGTCGGGCAACCTGCACCGGATGGCGCCGGGGCAGCTCGCCCTGGTCAGGGAGGGAGTGCGGCTCCACCAGGGCCTGCGCCGGGACCTGCTGCGCGCCACGCCGTGCTGGCCGCTCGGCCTGCCCGGCTGGGACGATCCGTGGCTCGCCCTCGGCCTGCGTACGGAGCACGTCACCCACCTGGGGATCTGGCGCAGGCCGGGAGCCGGGGAGCGCACCGTGCTGCGCCTGCCGCACCTGTCCGGGCGCGACGTGCGCGTGGAGGCCGCCTATCCGGCCGGCCGGGAGGGCTGGTCCGCCGTCTGGAACCCGCGGACCGCGGAGCTGACCGTCACCGCGACGGCCCCCGCGCCCACCGCCCGAATTCTGCACCTTCGTCCCCACTAACCTCCCTAAAGGGATGTTCGATGCCATAGGTGGTCGAACATGGATAAAGGAAGCCGAACCGTGAAGCTCGTACAGCGTGTCGCCGCCGCGGCGACCCTCGCCCTGGCCGTCGCGGCCTGCAGCGATCCCTCCGCCGGGCCCGCCGCGCCGGCCGCCGGCAGCTCCCCGGCCGCCTGGCCGTCGCCCACCGCCCGGCTGGACGGGGTCACGCTGACCATCTGGGCCGCCCAGAACAGCACCACCGTGCCCAAAGCCGTCACCGACGCCTTCACCCGGGCCACCGGCGCCAAGGTCGAGGTCGTCACCATCCCCGACCCGTACGAGCAGGGCGTGCAGACCAAGGTCGCCACCGGCGACAAGCCCGACCTGGCCTTCTGGCAGCCGACCGCCTCCATGCTCACCGCGCTGAACGCCCGCGCCAACCTGCAGCCCCTCGACGGCGCCCCCTGGGTCGCGTCGCTCTCGCCGGAGCTGCGCGACATCACCGGCCTGCTGGACGGGACCCGCTACGCCGCGCTCGTCACCAGCCCCGCCGTCGAGGGCGTCTACTACAACAAGCAGGTCTTCGCCGCCAACGGCATCGAGCAGACGCCCAAGAGCTTCGACGAGATGCTGGAGGTCGCCCGCACGCTCAAGGGCAAGGGCGTCACCCCGTTCTTCGAGATGGCCGGCGACAAGTGGGCCACCCAATGGTGGGTGCAGGTCCAGCTCGCCGACGCCGCCAGGAACGGCCTGTGGGACCGGATCAACACCGGCAAGGAGACCTTCGAGGACAAGACCATCCTCGACGCCATCAAGAAGTACAAGGCGCTCATCGACGAGGGCCTGTTCAACGCCGACATCAAGACCGCCACGTTCGAGGACCAGGGCGAGGCGCTGCTGTCCGGCAAGGCCGCCATGGCGATCCAGGTCAACTCGTTCTTCGGCCAGCTCCAGGCCAAGGCCGACACCGCCGAGCTGGACCGGAGAATCGGCTTCTTCCCGATCTCGCCCAGCGGCAACGTCGGCACCTCCATCCCCGACCAGTCCAACGCGCTGGTCGCCTTCCGCACCGGCGACGCCAGGCGGGAGGCCGCGGCGCGGCAGTTGCTGGCGTACTGGATGGGGCCCGGCTACGCCGGGTTCGTCGCCGACCGCAAGACCGTCTCGCTGCGCCCGGACGTGCCCACGCCCGACGGCGTGCCGCAGGCGCTGCGGGACGTGCACGCCTCGCTCGGCCGGTCGGTCGGCTCCATGCAGTCGCTGGCCGTGGCCAATCCGGACCTGTACCTCAACCTGGCCGACATGATCACCGGCAGCCTGACGCCCGAGCAGGTGGCCGCCGCCACCCAGAAGCAGTTCGCCCAGCTCGCCAAGGCCGCCGGCGCCACCGGCTTCTGACCGCACCGGCGGGAGGCGGCCCCGGCCTCCCGCCCCGCCCCACACCCACCAAGGAGCCGATGGTGCCGACCGGCCGGCAGACGCTCACCCGCCCAGCACGCCGCGCACCGGCCGCCCGGCCGGCGCCCCGCCGCGTCGCGCGCGACCGCACCCACCCGATGTGGTTCCTCGTCCCGGCGTTCGTGATCCTGTTTGTGTTCTTCTTCCTGCCGACCCTGTTCAACTTCATCTACGCCTTCACCGACTGGTCCAGCTTCAAGAGCGAGATCCGCCCGGTCGGCCTCGACAACCTCACCGCCCTGCTGTCGGACGGCACCCTGTTCAGCGCCCTGCGCGTCACCGTGGTCTACGCCGCCCTGGTCGCGCTGCTCCAGAACCTGTTCGGCTTCGGCCTGGCGGTGCTGCTGGAGAAGGACACCTGGCTCAACCGGGCCGCCCGCCTGGTCTTCGTCGTCCCGGTGCTGATGTCCGCGCTGGCCGTCGGCTACCTCTTCCAGGCCCTGCTCAAGCCCGACGGCAGCCTCAACGACCTGCTGTCGGCCCTGACCGGGCAGCGGGTGGACATCGCCTGGCTGGGCAGCACCACCTGGACGCTCGTCCTGGCCGCGGCCATCCACGCCTGGAAGTGGATGGGCCTGTCCATGCTCATCTACCTGGCCGGGCTCAAGACCGTCCCCGAGGACGTCACCGAGGCCGCCCGCATCGACGGCGCCACCGGCCGGCAGGCGTTCTGGGCGGTGCGCTTCCCGCTGCTGGCCCCCGCGATCACCTTCAACGTGGCCACCGCCCTGCTCGGCTCCATGAACGGCTTCGACATCGTGCAGGCGCTCACCGGCGGCGGCCCGGCCCGCAGCACCGAGATCCTCAACATCTTCATCTACCGCACCTTCGGCCAGGGCCTGTTCGCCCAGGCCACCACCATGAGCCTGGTGCTGTTCCTCATGGTCGCGCTGCTGGCCTTCCCGGTCATCCGCGTCCTGCGCAAGAGAGAGGACATCCTGTGACCGCCCCCGTCTACGGCGCGCCGCGCCGCCGCGCCACCCGCCCGCCGGCCGCCCGCGGCTGGGCCGCGCGGCTGCGGCCCGCCGCCGTCGTCGCGCTCGTCTTGCTCGTCATGGGCATGCCGCTGTGGCTGGTCGTGGTCACCGCCGGCAAGTCGCAGGGCGAGGCGCTGTCGCCGGACCTGTCCCTGCCCTCGCGCTGGCGGCTCTGGGACAACCTGGCCCAGGTCTGGGAGCAGGGCGAGGTGCCCAAGGCGTTCCTCGGCAGCGTGCTGGTCGTCGCGCCGTCGGTCGCGCTGGTGCTGGCGTTCGGCTCGATGGCCTCCTGGATCCTGGCCCGCCGCGCCACGCGGCTCAACGCCGTGCTGTACGCGCTGGCCATCAGCGGCATCGTGCTGCCGCCCGCCGTCGTCACCATCGTGCTCCTGCTGCGCCAGCTCGGCCTGGCCGGCAGCCCGGTGGGCATGATCGGCGTCTACGTCGGCATCTACCTGTCCACGGTGATCTTCTTCGTCACCGGGTTCGTCCGCACCGTGCCGCTGTCGCTGGAGGAGGCCGCCCGCATGGACGGCGCCGGTCCCGTGCGGGTGTTCTTCTCCGTCATCCTGCCGCTGCTGCGCCCGGTGCTGGCCACCGCCACCATTCTCATCTGCCTGTACGTCTGGAACGACGTCTTCTACGCCTTCTTCGTCGTCGGCGGCCGGCTCGACACACTGCCGCTGAACCTGTTCCAGGTCGCCAACGCCGGCCTGTACCTCAACAACTGGCACCTGATCTTCGCCTACATCATCCTCATGAGCCTGCCGCTGCTGGTCGTCTTCGCCGTCGCCCAGCGGAAGATCATCTCCGGCATCACCGGCGGCGCCGTCAAGTAGCCCGGCCCGCTCGTCCCCCCAGCCCCCCATGAGAGAGGACGCCATGTCCCGATCACAGCGCCGATCACGCGCGGCGACGGCCGCCGCCGCGTTGGCTCTCGCCTCACTGACGGCCGTCCCGGCCCACGCCGCCGCCGCGCCCGACGTGGTCGCCGTGGACTTCGCCCAGCGCACCGGAGCGGTGCACGGCGGCGCGACCGGCATGTTGTACGGCCTGTCGGACCCCGGCGTGCCCGGCGACTCCCTCCTCGCCGGCGCCCGGCCGCGCACGATCGCCCAGAAGGCCCCGGACGGTGACCAGCACCCCAACGGCGACGCGCTCGCCGTCGCCGACGGCTTCTTCGCCGCGGGCGGCGAGGAGATCGTCGTCTACATGCAGGACGTCTACAGCCAGTGGCCCTACGAGAACCGCGGCATCGACGACTACCTCGCCAAGGTGGACACGATGGTCCGCAAGGTCGTGCGCGAGCGGCCGAAGGACAAGGGCAGGTTCGTCTGGGTGCCGTTCAACGAGCCCGACGGCATCTGGTACCAGGACTGGAACGCCTCGAAGCAGAAGTTCTTCAGCGACTGGAAGGCGGTGTTCGAGCGCATCCGCTCCATCGACCCCGCCGCCCGCATCGTCGGCCCCAACGAGGCGAACTACAACCCCGGCCGCGTCCGCGACTTCCTCACCTGGGCCAAGGCCACCTCCTGCGCCGGCGACCAGCAGGGCGACTGCCTGCCCGACATCATGTCCTGGCACGAGCTGTCACGCAGCCGGCTCGCCGACTACCGCGGCCACTACGAGGACTACCGCCGGATGGAGCGCGAGCTGGGCATCGGCCCGCTGCCCATCAACATCGACGAGTACGGCAACCGCCGCGACATGTCCGTCCCCGGGCAGATCATCCAGTGGATCTCCCTGTTCGAGGACACCAAGGTGGACGCCGACATGGCCTACTGGACCTACGCCGGCAACCTCGACGACCACGCCGTGCGCACCCGCCAGGCCAACGGCGGCTGGTGGCTGCTCAAGTGGTACGCCGACCTGACCGGGCAGACGGTCAGGACCACCCCGCCGCAGTTGAACGTGGCCGACACCGTGCAGGCCGTCGCCGCCATCGACGAGCCCGCCCGGCGCGGCACCGTCCTGGTGGGCGGCGGCGCGCAGCCCGTCCGCCTCGACGTCTCCGGCCTCGCGACCGCCGTCTTCGGCCGGCAGGTGGACGTCCTGGTGTCCAGGACGACGTGGACCGGCTACGAGGGCGACGCGCTCAAGCCGCCGGTCGTCGCCGCCCGGCGCGCCGCCGTGCGGGACGGGCGCCTCCAGGTGGACCTGCCCGGCGGGGACGTGATGGCCGCCTACCGGGTCACGATCGTGCCCTCCACCGGGGCCGCGCCCGCCCCCGACGTGCCGTGGAGCACGTCGGTGGAGGCCGAGTCGGCCACCCTCACCGCCGCCCAGGCGTTCAGCCAGGACACCACGGCGAACCCGCAGCTCTACGCCACCTCCGGCAGGCGCGACGTCGGCGCCATGAACCAGACCGGCTCGGCCGTGACGTTCTCCGTCACCGTGCCCCGCGACGGCCGCTACCGCCTCGGCGTCCACCAGGGCGCCAACAAGGCCCCCGGCAGGCACGCGCTCTTCGTGGACGGCAAGCTCGACCAGATCGTGCAGTACTCGGCCGACCTGAGCTGGACCTACCGCGGGCGCACCGACGTGGAGCTGGAGCTGTCCGCCGGCACGCACCAGCTCTCCCTGCGCACCAGCGCCGACGGCGCCACGCGGCTGCCCGGCAGCGACATCACGCTCGACAGGTTCGACCTCACCGAGGTCACCGGGGCGGAGCGGGCCGCGTACCCGGCCGACGAGGCGCGGCTGTCGGGCGGGGCGCGGATCACCCGCGAGGGGAAGGGCCCGGCGATCGCCCTCGGCGGCGACGCCCGCGCCGTCTTCTTCGTCGCCGCCGGCCAGGACGGCTACTACGACCTGACCCTCTCCTACAAGGCGAGCGCCGCCGGCGACCTCGGGGTCCGGCTCGACGGCCGCCAGGTGCGGGGCCTGCGGGCCACCCGCCCCGGCGAGGCGGCCTCCCGCGCCCGGGTCTACCTGCCGGCCGGCGTCTCCAAGGTCGAGGTGGGCGGCCCGGCCGGGCTGGAGCTGCGCGAGCTGACCACGGTCAGGGCCGCGCGGGCCGACGCCGCGATCCACCGGGTCGAGGCGGAGCAGGCCCGGCTCGCCGGCGCGGCGAAGGCGGTCACCGTCCCCGCCACGAGCGCGTCCAACGCCTCCGGCGGCGCCTACGTGGGCGACCTCGGCAACGGCGCGGGCAACACCCTGACCCTCGCCCGCCCGGCCGGGTTCGGCCCCGGCGAGTACGTCCTGCTGACGCACTACGCCAACGCCGACCGCAACACCGGGCACCCGTACAACACCGACGTCATCAGCCGCTTCCTCGACATCACCGAGACCGGCGGCGCGACGACCCGCGGCGTGTTCCGGCACAACTACGCCTGGGACAACTTCTGGCCGCAGGCCACGCCGCTCACCCTCACCACCCAGGCCGGCGCGCTCGTGCTCGGCAACGCGGGCGCCTACGGCCCCAACGTGGACCGGCTGGAGCTCGCCCGCCTCGTGCTGGAGGTCGAGAACGGCTGACGCGCATCAGCCCAGGTAGCGCAGCCACAGGTAGGGCGCGACCAGGCCGACGGTGACCACCGTGACGACGAGGCCGTACTTGGTGAACTGCCAGAAGCTGATCGGGGTGCCGTTGCGGGCGGCGATGCCGAGCACCACCACGTTGGCCGCGGCGCCGACGGCGGTGGCGTTGCCGCCCAGGTCGGCGCCGAAGGCCAGCGCCCACCACAGCGCCCGGCCGCCGCCGGCGTGGACGAGCTGCTCCACGATGGGGCTCATCGTGGCGACGTAGGGGATGTTGTCGACGACCGCCGACAGCGCCCCCGAGACGCCGAGCAGCCCCATCGTGGTCAGCTCCGGCCGCCCGGCGGTGGCCGACACGGCCGCCCGCGACAGCGCGCCGATGACCCCGGTCTCCACCAGCGCGCCGACCATGACGAACAGCCCGGCGAAGAACACCAGCGTGGGCCACTCCACCTCGGCGATGGCCTGCTCGGTGGTCACCCTCGTCACCGCGACCAGCACGCCCGCGCCGAGCAGCGCGACCACCGACGGCTCGTAGTGCAGCACCGGGTGCAGCACGAACGCCGCGATCACCAGCGCCAGCACCGCCAGCGACTGCCACAGCAGCCGCCGGTCGCGGATGGCCTCCCGCTCGTCCAGCGCCATGATCTCGGCGGCCCGGCCGGGGTCGTGGCGGAACCGCCGCCCGAACATCACCCAGCACAATCCGATGAACACCACCATCAGCACGACGACCATCGGGGCCATGTGGAGGAGGAAGTCGTTGAAGGTCAGCCCGCCGCGGCTGGCGATGATGATGTTCGGCGGGTCGCCGACCAGCGTGGCCGCGCCGCCGATGTTGGAGGCCATGGCCTCGGCGATGAGGAAGGGCGCGGCGGGCAGCGCCAGCCGCGCGCACACCAGGAACGTCACCGGCGCGACGAGCAGCACCGTGGTGACGTTGTCCAGCAACGCCGAGGCGGAGGCGGTGATGAGCAGCAGCAGCACCATCAGCCGGAACGGCCGGCCGCGGGCGCGCTTGGCCGCCCAGATGGCGAGGTACTCGAAGACACCGGTCTCCTTGAGCACCCCGACGATGACCATCATCCCGAGCAGCAGGAAGACGACGTTCCAGTCGACGCCGGTGTGCGGGGAGAAGAACGCGGCCTCGCCCCCGGTGGCGTGGATCAGCAGCATGATCCCGGCCCCGCCGAGCGCGGCCGCCACGCGGTGGACCTTCTCGGTGGCGATCAGCGTGTACGCGGCCAGGAAGACCGCCACGCTCACCCACGACAGCACGCTCACGCGGCGAACCGGTCAACGAATCGCACGAGCTCATCCTTTTCGCTCAACGGACAGAGATTCGCCGACCAGACTTCCCGGCACACCAGCCCCCAACATACCAACGGCCCCGAGCCTCACCTGCGCGCCGGCTCCGGCACCAGCCGGTCACAAGTGTTCGCCAAGAGCGCGACAAGTGCCGCCTGGGACCTTGTGGGGGCACATCACCGAGGAAAGGTTCCGACCGAGATGAACGACTTCGACAACGGCCTGCGCGACCTGGCCGACCGCGAGCTGGACGACCGCGAGCTGGCCGCCGTCACCGGAGGCATGTGGGCGAACTACGACTGGATGAACTACGACTGGCGCGACGCCGTCATCGACGCCCTGCCGTAGGCGTCACCCCCGCCCCGGCGCCCGCGCGGTGACGCGGGCACCGGTGGCGACCAGGGCCGCGATCCGGGCACGGGCCGCGCGCGGGCTTCAGCGGGCGGGGCGGGGTCAGTCCGTCCCGCCGGCCAGGCTCTTCACCCAGGCGGAGACGCCCTGCATGAGGACGTCGAGCTCCTTGCGCAGCTCGGCGTTCTCGGCGCGCAGCCCGTGGTTCTCCCCGCTCAGCTCCCGGACCTGCTCGCGCAGCTCGTGGTTCTCTCCGTGCAGCTCCTGGTTGAGCCTGCGCAGCTCCTGGTTCCGCCTGTGCAGGCCGGCGTTCTCGGCGAGCAGTTCGGCGCCGGCGGTGCGTGGCTCGGCGCCGGCGGTGCGTGGCTCGGCGTCGGAGGTGCGTGGCTCGGCGTTCTCGGCGTGCGGTCGCGCCGGGAGAGCGGCGCGCTCGTCCGCGGGCCGGCCGCGCCAGGGAGGGGAGCGGAACGCGTCCGGCCACGAGCCCGGCTCCTCGTGCCCGGTCGGCGCCGGTGACGACGGCGGCCGGATCGGTGCGGTGGTCGGGCCGGACGAGTCGCCCTCCGGCCGGGGCGCCGCATGCGCACCACGCGGCGCCGCCAGCGCCGCCAGCGCCGCGAGCCCCGGGTGCTCCGGGTGCTCCGGGTGCGTGGGGCGTGCGGGGTGGTCAGGGTGGACGGGTCGCTCGGGTCGCTCCAGGTGTTCGGGCCGTCCGGGTCGCTCGGGTCGCTCCAGGTGGTCGGGGTGTTCGGGTCGCTCGGGTCGCTCCAGGTGGTCGGGGTGTTCGGGTCGCTCGGCGTGCTCAAGGTGCTCGGGGGGCTCTGAGTGCTCTCGGTGACCCGGGTGGGCGCCGCGCGGTGTCGTGAGCACCGAGGCCGCAGGGGCCGGGGCCGCAGGGGCCGGCGTCGCGACGGCCGGGGGCTCGGCGGGGGCGGGGCGGGAGCGGGGGAGGGCCAGCGTCACCAGGGCGGCCACCAGGGCGACTCCGCAGCCCACCAGCAGCGCCGTACGGAACCCGGACTCCGACGGCAGCACGTGCCCGCCCGCCGTCACCGTCATCTGCGACAGGACGGCGCCGACCACGGCGGCGGAGACCGAGGTGCCGATGGAGCGCATCAGGGTGTTGAAGCTGTTGGCGGAGGCGGTCTCGTGCCGCGGGACGGCGCCCATGATCAGGGCGGGCATCGCGCCGTAGGCCAGGCCGACGCCCATGCTGCCGACGCTGCCGGCGATCATCAGCCCCCAGGCCCAGCCCATCAGGCCGAACGCGGAGGCGTACCCGAGGGCGATGACCAGCGCGCCGACGAACAAGGTCGTCCTGGGCCCGCGGGCGGCCGACAGCCGGGCGCCGAGCGAGGAGACCGCCATCATCATCAGCCCGGACGGGGCCAGCCACAGCCCGGCGGCCAGCATCGACTGGCCCAGGCCGTACCCGGTGGCCTCGGGGAGCTGGAGGATCTGCATGACGACCAGCGACTGGGCGTACATGGCGAAGCCGACCAGGACGGAGGCGGCGTTGGTGAGCAGGACCTGCGGCCGGGCGGTGGTGCGCAGGTCCACCAGCGGGTCGCGGGCGCGCAGCTCCCACAGCCCCCACAGGAGCAGGACCACGACGGCCGCGCCGAGCAGCCCGAGCGTGGTGCCGCTCGTCCAGCCCCAGTCGGCGCCCTTGGACACGCCGAGCAGCAGGCAGACCAGCGCGACGCCGAGGCCGGCCGCGCCGGCGAGGTCCAGGCGGCCCCGGCCGCGGCGGCGGGCGGGCGTGGCGGGGACGAGCAGCCAGATCAGCGCGGCCACCAGGAGGCTCAGCGCGGCCGAGCCCCAGAACAACATCCGCCAGTCGGCGTACTCGGCGACAGCCGCGGAGATCGGCAGGCCGAGCGCGCCGCCGATGCCCATCGACGAACTCATCAGCGCGATCGCGGGGCCGATCCGCTGCGGCGGCAGCAGGTCGCGCAGCGCGCTCACGCCGAGCGGGATCATGCCGACGCCCAGTCCCTGGAGGCCGCGTCCGGCGATCATCGGCGGCAGCGAGCCGGCCAGCGCGCACACCACCGACCCGGCGACCAGCGGTACGGAGCAGGCGAGCATCAGGCGGCGCTTGCCGTACAGGTCGCCGAGCTTGCCCACCACCGGGGTGGCGACCGCGCCCACCAGCAACGTCACGGTGATCACCCAGGACGTGTCGGCGGCGCTCGCGTCGAGCAGCCGGGGCAGCTCGCCGACGAGCGGCACCACCAGCGTCTGCATGAGGGAGCCGACGATGCCGGCCACGGCGAGCACGCTGACGATGCCGCCGCCAGAGCGCGAGGTGGGCGCGGAATGCACTATTTATCCCCTTATGGCCTGTTAATCCGAATGCACTATACGCAACGTGTGCAGCGTGCACATCAGGGGGTGGGCGCTCGCGCCGGCCGGCCGCCACCCGGACCCTCGGGCGCTTGGCCCGCAATCCGCTACGTTTGCTCCCATGTTCGCCGCCGCCTCTCATATCGCCTTAAAAGGGACTGCTCGGCTCGGCTGGCTGGACGCGCTACGCGGCATCGGGGCGCTGGCGGTGGTGGGCGAGCACCTGACGACGTGGGCCATGCCCTGGCTCCGGCCGACGGCCGTCAACCTGGGCGTCTACGGGGTGCTGGTGTTCTTCCTGGTCAGCGGCTACATCATCCCGCACTCGCTGGAGCGGCACGGGGACGTGCGGACGTTCTGGATCGGGCGCGCCTTCCGGCTGTACCCGCTGTACCTGGCGGTCATCGGGGTGACGCTGGCGCTCTCGCCGTGGATCGCGGTACGGGACGAGGTGCCCCGCGACGGCTCGGCGGTGGCCGCGCACGCCACGATGCTGCTGGACGTGGTCGGCGTGGGCGGCGTGCTCAACACCATGTGGACGCTGTCGTACGAGATGGTCTTCTACCTGCTGGCGGCGGCGCTGTTCGTGCTGGGCGTGCGCGACGGGCGGGGCGTGCTGCCGGTGCTGTTCGCCGGGGTCGCCGCGGTGACCGGCGCGGCGTGGGCGGCGGCGCCGCTGTCGGGGGCCTGGCTGTCGTGGGCGTCGCTGGGCGTGCTCGCCGCCGGACTGGGATGCGTGCTGGCGGCGCGGGCCGTCCGGGCCGCCAGCGTGACGGTCGGGGTGGTGGCGCTGGGCTTGCTGCTGCTCAGCAGCCGGGTGCCGTGGTTCGGGGCGGCGATCGTGGCGGTCATGTTCGCCGGCACGGCGATCCGGCGGTGGGAGCGCGGGCAGGGCCCGTTGTGGCCGGTGGTCGTCGCTGCGGTGCTGGTGGCCGCGACGCCGGCGTGGGCGCTCAGCGCCGGCTGGTGGTGGGTGCGGCCGCCGGTGTGGATCGCGACCGTCGTGCTGGCCGGCGTCACGTTCGCCGCCGGCATGGCGCTGCGGTCACGGCGGGTGCCCGCCGCGCTGACCCGGCTCGGGGTCATCAGCTACTCGTTGTACCTGGTGCACCTGCCGCTGCTGCTGGTCCTGATGGAGCTGGTCGGGGAGATGCGCTGGGCGCCCACGGCGGCGCAGGTCGGTGTCGGCGTGCTCGTGATCGCCCTGCTGCTGCCGCTGGCCTGGCTCAGCCACCGCTTCGTCGAGCTGCCGGGACAGCGGCTGGGCCGGCGGCTCGCCGCCCGGATCGGCCACGGGCAGGGGTAGGGGGGAGCGGCGGCTCGCCGTCACGGGTCGGGGCGGGGAGGAGGCGCGGCGCGGTGGGGGCGGCAGGCGCGCTGCCAGAGGGCGGGCCAGCCGCCGTCGCCGAGCCACGACACCGGGACGCGCAGCCCGCCCTCGGCCACCCGGTCGCGGAAGGCGTCCAGGTCGGCGCCCAGCTCGACGGCCCCCAGCAGGGCGCGCCGCCACGGGCCCGCGGGGTCGTCCAGGTCCGAACGCGGACGGCCCGGCACGGCATGCTCGCCAGACGCGGTGATCGGCGACATCGGCTCGGCCGGCGGGCGGCCGGTGACGGCGATGACCAGCGCGCACAGGGCGTCCCTGTCCGGATGGCGGGCGATCTGGCGGGCCAGGGCCGGGTCGGCGGCGCGGGCGAGCCGGCCCAGCGCGGCGCGGACCCGGCGGGCGACCAGCTCCATCGACCGGGCGGGCGCGATCGCGCCGTACCGGGCGAGCTCGCGCAGCCGGCCCGGCAGCGGCGCGTCGGCCAGCAGCGGATCCAGGTCGCCGAGCCGGGCACGCAGCTCCGGGTCGAGTGCTTCGAGGGCGAGGGCGAGCGGGCGCACGCCCGTGGCCTGCCAGAGGGCGGGCAGGCCCGTCACCGGCAGGGCGGCGAGGCAGGCGCGCTCCATCCCGCTCGGGTACGGCAGCCTGCGCAGCGCCGTGAGCACGTCCAGGCCCTCGTCCCGGACCGGGCGGGCGCTCCCGGCGCTGGTACGGGAGAGCGTACGGGAGGGCGTCAGGCGGCGGGCGGCGTCCAGGGCGCGTAACGTGTCCAGGGCCGCCACGGCCGCCGGGCGGGCCAGCGCGCGCCCGGCCAGCTCCGCCAGCGGAGCGCGCAGCTCGCCGAACACGCGGCCGGCGCGGCGCGGCCCCCGCCGGCCCGGCGGGCGCCCGCGTACGGACAGCTCGGAGGCGTCGGGCTCCGGCTCCGGCTCCGGCCCCGCCGGTCGCGGCACCGGCAGGGCCGCCACCCAGCGGGTCAGCCGCTCCCGCAGCTCCGGGTCGGGTTCGGCGTTGAACCTGGCCTTCAGCTCGGCGATCTGCCAGCCCAGGCGGCGCGGCCGGATCTCGGCGTTGGCCACGACGAGGCCGTCCGGGCCGCGCAGGGCCAGCAGGGCGCACTCGCCCTTCGCGGCCTCCTCGACGTAGTCAGGGCCCGCGATGCAGTTGCCCATGTACGACGACCAGCCGGCGAGCACGCGCGGATCGCGGGCGCACTCCACCCGGAGGTCCGTGCCCGGGATCGTCGTGCCGTCCGCGGCGGCCAGCGGCTCGGGCACCGGGAACGCCGCCATGAGCCCCTGCGCGGTCTCCAGCTCGGCGCTCAGCCCGCCGACCAGGTCGGGCCAGCTCGCGCACCGGCGCGGCGACGGCCGGGCGCCGAGCGAGACGAGCTGGGCGGCGCCGGCCAGGGCCGAGGAGATCGTGTCCAGGCCGGGCGCGGGGCCCTCGTCCTGGTCCGGCGCCCACCAGTTGACGTACGGGAACGGGTGCTGGAAGGTGACCTCCGCCCGGACGCCGCCGTGGAGCTGGAGCAGGGCGTCGGCCAGCTCGGCGTACCAGAGCAGGTCGCCGGCGGTCTCGACCTCCTCGGGCGGCACGCCGGGCCGCGCCGCCAGGCGGTCGGAGAGCGGCGGGCGGCCCTCGCCGGCGAGCGGCGGCTGGGACCAGATGGCCGGCGGGCGCTCCGGGGTGTAGCCGGCCGCGGCCCGCCAGTCGCGCAGCTCGGCCGGCGACCAGTCGCGCAGGTCGTCGGCGACGTCGTAGACCATGTCGCTGATCGCCTCCAGCACGACGCGGGCGTACTCGCTCGCCCTGGCGAGCCGCTGCCTGACGTACTGCTCGGGCGGAGCGTCCAGCCGCGCGGCCAGGTTGCGGACGTAGCAGCCGGGGCGAGCCGGCAGGCCGGTCAGCCCGGGGACGCGGCGCGCGGCCTCGCCCGCCTCCCCGTCGTCCATGAGGGCGGCGGCGGCGCGGATCGGGCCGGCGCAGCGGGCGAGCCCTTCGGTGACGCCGTGGTCGGCGACGGCCACGGCGGTACGGAGGAGGACGGTCGCGGCCATCGCGTTGTGCATCGCGCGCGTCATGAGCCGGGTGTGGTACCAGGTCGGCGGGCGCCAGCGGGCGGCGTCGGCGAGGGTCGGCTCGTGGCCCACGCTCGCACGGAGCGCCCGGACGACGAGGTCGTCCTCGTGGGCGAGGTAGCGGCGGCGCAGCTCCTCCAGCCTGTTCTGCCTGCCCTGGGTGGCGAGGTGGCGGCGGGTCCGCCGGGCGGCCTCCTGGCGGTCCGCGACCTGCTGCCAGAGGTCGAGGAGAAGGGGGAGGCGGCGGTGGCGGGGGAGCGGGCCGAGGATCCGCCGCAGGTGGTCGGCGAGCGCGGACGGCATGGCGTGCGGCTCGGGCGCGACGGGCGACGCGGCGGGACGGGATCCCGGGCCCACGGCGGGCGAGGGGGCGGCCCTGCCCAGGTCGAGGACGTGTTCGAGCTGCTCGGCGCCCAGGAGGGCGCTGGCGGCGGAGGCGAGCTGCAACGCGGCCCAGCGCTCCTCGGCGATGGCACGCCCCGCGGCGGCGCCGACCCGCCTGGTGGCCTCCACGCCGAACAGCGCGACCAGCACGCCCGCCCGCTCGCCCAGCCGGGCGAGCCCGTCCAGCCCCAGGACGCGCAGCGCGACCAGCACCGCGTCGCGCCGGTCGCCCGGGGCCCCTTCCAGTCGCGCGGAGACGAACCCGCCGCCCAGCTCGATCCCGGCGCCCGCCGCGACATCACCGCCGTCGGCGGCCAGCAACCGGTTCAGCTCGGCGACGGCGGGCCGGGGGTCGGCGTCGGCGGGCCCGACCGCGACGGGCGCGCCGGGCCTGCCGGGCGACGGCTCCGCCACCGCCTGCCCGGAGGCGTCGCGGACCTGCTGGCCCCGCCCCGTCGTGACCCCGTACGCCAATCGCACCACAGACCTCATGATTCGGCCCCCGAACGGTCTGGGGCAACCGATATCTCTGCCGGGCGCCGGTCCGCGACGTCTCCATGACACCATGCGGCGCCATCTTTGCGGTTGTGATGGCGCCATGATGATGTCATAGTGGCGTCATGGATCTCGCACCGTATGTCGATCGCCTCCGCCGTGAGCTGGCCCTCGCCGCGAGCGCGGGCGGCGAGGAGGCCCGGGCGCTGGCCGAGCACCTGTCCGCCGCGGTCGAGGCGGCCACCAGGCTCGCGCTGCTGGAGGCGCTGTCCGCCGCCGCGGACGAGATCACCCGCGACCTCGCGCCCGGCTCGGTCGAGGTGCGCCTGCGCGGCCGCGACCCCGACTTCGTCGTGACGCCACCGCCGGGCGGCGGTCCGTACGCGGAGGAAAGGGAGACGATCCCCCCGCCCGCACCGTCACCGCCACCGCCACCGCCCGAGGCCGACGACGGCGGCACCTCCCGGATCTCGCTCCGGGTGCCCGAGCACCTCAAGCCGCGCATCGAGGAGGCGGCCGCCCGCGACGGCCTGTCGGTCAACGCCTGGCTGGTCCGCGCCGTCTCCGCCGTGCTCGACCCCGCCGTGCTCGACCCCGCCGTGCTCGACTCCGCCGGGCCCGGCCGCCGCGCGGGCGGCCGTCCGGCACCGGCGCCCCAGCCCGGCAAGCGCTACAGCGGCTGGGTGCGCTGATGAGAACCACACCGCCCTACGACGGGGAGAACGTGATGCCGGTCTTCGACACCCCGGAGCCCATCCACGTCAGCATCGAGCTGGCCACCGCCACCGTCCGGATCACCGCGAGCGACCGTGCCGACACCGTCGTCGAGGTCCGCCCCGCCGACGGGTCCGACGACGCCGACGTGCAGGCCGCCCTCCTGACCCGGGTCGAGTACTCCGGCGGCCGGCTCCTGATCCGCGCCGGCCGGGACGACGCGGGCCCGGCGCCCGGCTGGGGCCTGTCGCTGGGGAAGCTCGTCGAGTCGCCCGCGAGCTGGGCACGTTCGCTGCTCGGCCTGGGCGGCTCGGTCGAGGTCGCGATCGACCTGCCCGCCGGCTCCCACGTCGAGGCCAGGACGGCCGGCGGCCTCCACTGCCGGGGGCCGCTCGGCGAGGTCGCCCACACCACCTCCTACGGCGACATCCAGGTCGAGCAGGCCGGCCGGCTGCGGCTGAAGAGCACCCACGGCGACATCTCGGTCACCCGCTCCGCCGGGCACGCCGAGATCACCACCACCAACGGCGGCATCCGCGTCGGCGAGATCGCCGGCACGGCGGTCGTCAAGACCTCCCACGGCGAGCTGCGCCTCGGCGAGGTGGCCGGCGAGCTGCGCCTCAACAGCGCCTACGGCGACGTCACCGTGGAGCGCGCCCTGGCCGGCGTCGCCGCCAAGACCGCGTACGGCAACGTGCGCATCGGCGAGGTGGTCTCCGGCTCGGTCGTCATGGAGACCACCGGCGGCGGGCTGCGCCTCGGCATCCGCGAGGGCAGCGCCGCCTGGCTGGACGTCAGCTCCACCTACGGTCACGTAAACGTCGGCCTGGAGCCCACCGACGGCCCCGGCCCCGCCGAGCACGTCGTCGAGGTGCGCGCCCACACCGCCTACGGCGACATCGTCATCCACCGTTCCTGACCCACCGGGAGAATTTTCATGTCCGACGCGATCAAGGCCACCGGCCTGGTCAAGAAGTACGGCGACGTGGTCGCCCTCGACGGGATGGACCTCACGGTCCCCGAGGGGACGGTCTTCGGGCTGCTCGGCCCCAACGGCGCCGGCAAGACCACCACCGTGCGCATCCTGACCACATTGCTGAGACCGGACGCCGGGCACGCCGAGGTGGCCGGGCTCGACGTCGTCCGCGACGCCCGCCTGCTGCGCGCCCGCATCGGCGCCTCCGGCCAGTACGCCGCCGTGGACGACCACCTCACCGGCGCCGAGAACCTGGAGATGGTCGGCCGCCTCTACCACCTCGGCGCCCGGCGCAGCCGGCAGCGCGCCCGCGAGCTGCTGGAGCGCTTCGACCTGACCGGCGCCGCCGACCGCCCGGTGCAGGGCTGGTCGGGAGGCATGCGGCGGCGGCTCGACCTGGCCGGCGCGCTGGTCGCCGAGCCGCCCGTGCTGTTCCTCGACGAGCCCACGACCGGCCTCGACCCGCGGGCCAGGGCGGGCCTGTGGGACGTCATCGCCGAGCTGGTCGCGGAGGGCACGACGGTGCTGCTCACCACCCAGTACATGGAGGAGGCCGACCGGCTCGCCGACCGCGTCGCGGTGGTGGACCACGGGCGCGTCATCGCGCTCGGCACCGCCGACGAGCTGAAGAGCCAGGTCGGCGGCGACCGCGTCGAGCTGTCGGTGACGAGCGCGGCCGACCTGGCGGCCGCCGCCCGCGCGCTGGCGCCGCTGGCCGCCGAGCCGCCGCAGGTCGACACCGCCGCCCTGCGGGTGGCGTTCCCGGTCGCCGACGGCGCGGCGACGCTGACCAGAGCGCTCGGCCACCTGGCCGCCGAGCGGATCGCCGTGCGCGACGCCGGCCTGCGCCGTCCGACCCTGGACGACGTGTTCCTGACCCTCACGGGCCACGAGACCGACGAGAAGATCGAGGAGAACGCGCGATGAACACTCTCCAGGTGGCCCTGGCCGACGGCATGACGATCGCCAGGCGCAACGCGCTGAAGATCCGCCGGGCACCCGACATGCTGGGCGGCGTCGTCCTGCTGCCGATCGTGTTCGTGCTGCTGTTCACCTACATCTTCGGCAGCATGGTCGACCTGCCCGGCATGTCGTACGGCGAGTACCTGCTGCCCGGCATCTTCGTCATGACGATCGTCATGAGCGCGCAGATCACCGGCTACACCCTCACCCAGGACCTGCGGAAGGGCATCTTCGACCGGTTCCGCACGCTGCCGATGTCACCCTCGGCGGTGCTGACCGGCCAGACCGTCAGCGACGTGATCATCAACCTGGTCAGCATCGTCGTCATGGCGCTCGTCGGGCTGGTGGTCGGCTGGCGCGTCCACAGCTCCCCGGCGCAGGCCGCGCTCGGCTTCGTGATGCTGGTCCTGTTCTCCTACGCCTTCTCCTGGGTGACGGCCACGGTGGCGCTGGCCCTGCGCACGCCCGAGGTGTTCAACAACGTGGTGACCATCATCTCGTTCCCGATCGTCTTCCTGTCCAACGCCTTCGTCGACAGCGCCCGCCTGCCCGGCCCGCTGCGGCCGGTCGCCGACTGGAACCCGGTCTCCACGATGGTCCAGGCCGCACGGGACCTGTTCGGCAACACCAGCCCGGCCCTGCCCGTGCCGGACGCCTGGCCGCTGCGGCACGCGGTGCCGGTGTCGCTGCTGTGGTCGGTCCTGCTCCTGGTGGTGTTCGTGCCGCTGGCCACGCGGCTGTACAAGCGAGCGGTCAGCCGGTGAACCGCGTGACGTCACCCGCCTCCGGGAGGGGGCGCGACGGGGCGGTGGAGCTGCTCCAGCAGGCGCACGCGGACGCCCGGCCCAGCCCGCCGCCCGGCCCCGCTCACCGACCGGCCCCGCTCGCCGCCCGGCCCCGCTCGCCGCCCGACCCAGCCCGGCGACCGGCCCAGCCCGGCGACCGGCCCAGCCCGGCGACCGGCCCAGCCCGCTGGGCGGGTCTGCTCGCTGGTCGGGTCGGGTCGGGTCGGGCCGGTCGCCGGGCGGGCCGTGTGTCGGTAGGTTCCGGCCGGTCGTCGGTCGGGGTCAGTCGCCGTCGGGGGTCGGGTGGCCGAGGGCGGCCAGGCGATGGCGGAGGCGGGCGCGTTCGGGGGCGGTGCCCGCCAGCCGCAGCGCCTCCCGGTAGGCCACGGCGGCCTCGTCCCGGCGGCCGAGCCGTTCCAGCAGGTCGGCGCGGGCCGTCTGGTACGGCGCGTAGTCGCGCAGCCGGGGCTCGCCGGCCAGCGCGTCGAGCAGGGCCAGCCCCCGCTCCGGCCCGTCGCGCAGCGCCACCGCCGCCGCCCGGTTCAGCTCGACCACCGGGGACGGCGCCAGGGCGAGCAGCACGTCGTAGAGCGCCACGATCTGCGGCCAGTCGGTCGTGGCGACGTCCGCCGCCTCGTCGTGCAGCGCGGCGATCGCGGCCTGCACCGCGTACGGCCCGGGCAGTCCGGGTAGTCCGGGCGGGCCGGGCGGGCCGGGCGGGGTGCCGGTCAGTGCGGCGGGGACCAGTGCCAGCCCCTCCTCGATCATCGCCCGGTCCCAGCGGCCGCGGTCCTGCTCGTGCAGCAGGAGCGGCTCGCCGCCGGGTCCGGTGCGGGCCGCCCGCCGGGCGTGGACCAGCAACATCAGCGCCAGCAGACCGGTGACCTCGCGCTCGGCGGGCAGCAGCCGGCGCAGGATCCGGGCCAGCCGGATGGCCTCCTCGGCCAGATCCAGCCGTTGCAGGCGTGGCCCCGAGCTGGCCGCGTACCCCTCGGTGAAGATCGAGTAGACGACCTGGAGCACGCCCGGCAGCCGCTCGGGCAGCTCGTCCTGGTCGGGCACCCGGAACGGGATGCGGGCCTCGCGGATCTTCTTCTTGGCCCGCACGATGCGCTTGGCCATGGTGGCCGGCGGCACCAGGTAAGCCCGTGCGACCTCCGGGGTGGTCAGCCCGGCCAGGCAGCGCAGCGTGAGCGCGCCGCGGTCCTCGGCGGGCAGGGCGGGGTGGGCGCAGGTGAAGAAGAGCTGCAACCGCTCGTCGGGCAGCCCGCCGCCGCTGCCGGCGTCGGCGGGCGGGGCCGGCGCCGCCCGCTCGGCCTCGACCTGGAGGACGGCCAGGCGCGCGGCGTACGCCTGGTCGCGCCGCAGCCGGTCCACGGCGCGGCGGCGGGCGGTCGTCATCAGCCACGCGCCTGGCCTGGCCGGTACGCCGTCCACCGGCCAGTGGACCAGGGCCGCCTCGATGGCTTCCGAGGTCACCTCCTCGGCCAGGTCGAGGTCGCCGAAGCGCCGGACGAGGGCCGCCAGGAGCCGCCCCCGCTCCTCCCGGAAGACCGCCTCCACCGAGGCCCCCGCACTCGCCGTCCCCGCGCCCGGCGTCCCCGCGCCCGGCGTCCCCGCGCCCGGCGTCCCCGCGCCCGGCGTCCCCGCCTCCGTCATGACGTGCGGCTCCGGCTAGAACTCGGCCACCGGGCGGATCACGATCCAGCCGTCACCGCGTGAGCCCGGGCAGCGGGCCGCCCAGTCGATCGCCACGTCGAGGTCGGGCACGTCGATGACGTAGTAACCGCCGAGAACCTCCCGCGTCTCGGCGAACGGCCCGTCGGTGACGGTACGCTCGCCGCCCGGCCCGACCCGCACCGTCGTCGCCGTGGTCAGGTCGGCCAGCGAGTGCCCGGCGACGAAGATCCCGGCCTCCTGGACGGCCTTGTCGTAGGCCATCCAGTCCGAGACCTCGCAACCCTCGGCGGGGAGGGAGCTGGTCTCGGCGGCGGCGGTGGGGGCGGCGCCGGGGGCGGGGGCGGGGGCCTGCATCATCAGCATGTACTTCATGGTCGTGCTCCTGTCGTGTCCGCGTCGAGGTGACCACGGGATCGAGTCACCCTACGCAATGACGACGGACGGGCACGCCGCGGATGGACACCTCCCCAGGACGAATTCCGAAATTTCCGCGTACGACCGCTCTGTCTGGTCCGGCCGGGTCAGCCGCGGTCGCGGGCCGCGCCGTCGAGGACGTGATCGATGCGGGCGGCCAGCTCCACGTCCCGCGCCGTCACCCCGCCCGCGCTGTGCGTGGACAGCCGGAAGCGCACGCCCTTCCCGGTGTGCTCGATGTCCGGGTGGTGGTCGAGCACGCCGGCCTCGTTCATCACCGCCTCGGTCAGCCAGCCGTGGCTGTCCGGCGTCACCGGAACGTCCTTGACCAGCGCATCGCCGTCGCGGCGCCAGCCCTCCAGCGCCACCAGCGCGGTGTCGATCTCCTCGTCGGTCAGAAGCCCCTCGGCCATGCCGCCCTCCATGTCGTCGTCGCCTTCATCGATGTCGGGTTCCGGCTACCACAGGCGGGCGCGTTCACACCTGGGACGCTCAGTCGGCGAGGTAACTGATCGAGCGGACCTCGTACCCGGCCGTCCTCGACCCGCGGACGTGCATGAGCATCGCACCGCCCTCGTACGAGTAGGCGCACGCGTACCCCCGGGGCTCCTTGGTGCAGCCCTGGAAGTGGTAGGCGACGCCGTGCGGGTCGTACCTGGCCTTGAACAGCGTCCTGACCGCGCCCGTGGTGGCGACCTCCAGGCCGCTGTACCGGTCGGCCCGCTGCCAGGCGGCGAAGAGGTGCCGGGCCACCGCCGGCGGCTTGGTGAGGTGCCGCGACAGGTAGACCTTGGTGACCTTCCGGCCGGTCACGACCATCGCGAGGCCGTCCAGCCCGCCGGGCACGCCGACGCTGGTGTGGACGAACCGGCACACGCGGCCGGAGCAGCCGGCGAAGCGGTCGGGCGCGCGGTAGGCGTACCCGAACAGGGCCCTGACCGCGGAGGGGGTGGCGACCCTCGCCGCGGCCCTGCGGTCGGTGGCGAGCCAGGCGCGGAAGAGCGCCTTCGCCACCCCTTCCCCGGGCGCGGCGGTGGAGGTGGAAACGGAGGTGAGAGTGAGACCGGGCGCGGCGGTGGAGGTGGAAACGGAGGTGAGGGTGAGACCGGGCGCGGCGGTGGAGGTGGAAACGGAAGCCGAAGCAGGAGTGGTGGAAGCGGGAGTGGTGAGGGTGAGTGTCGTCGTGGTGGCCGCGGCGAGGGCGGCGGTGCCGAGGAGCAGTCGTCTGAACACGTCCCCGACGTTACGGTTGGCGTCTTGCGCCGGAATTGCCCCCCGCTTGCAGACCGCCAGGGCGCGGGCGGGCCCGGCGTCAGGGCAGCTCGTCCTCGTCCATCTTCCGGGTGTCGCGCGGCTCCACGTACGGCTCCCGCTCCGGCGGCTGCCCGGCGTCGATGGCCCGCTCCCTGGCCAGCTCGGCGTCGAACTCCACCCCGAGCAGGATGGCCACGTTGGACAACCACAGCCAGATCATGAAGACGATCACCCCGCCGAGCGCGGCGTACGTCTTGCCGTAGGAGGCGAAGTTCGCGACGTAGAACGCGAACGCGGCCGAGACCACGATCCACGTCACCACGGCCAGCGCGCTGCCGGGCGTGATCCACCGGAACCCGGGGTGCCGCACGTTCGGCGCCGACCAGTACAGCAGGGCCAGCACGACGATGACCACCACCACCAGCAGGGGCCACTTGGCCCAGCTCCAGATGGTGAGCGCCGTCCCGCCGATCCCCAGGAAGGCCCCGGCCTGGCCGGCGAGGTCGCCGGTGAGCACCACGGCGACCGCGCCGACGGCCATCAGGATCACCAGCACGGTGGTGATGGCCAGCCGCAGCGGCAGGGTCTTCCACACCGGGCGGCCCTCGGGCATCTCGTACATGACGTTCGAGGCCCGCATGAACGCCCCGACGTAACCGGAGGCCGACCACAGGGCGACGGCGACGCTGATCACCATCGCGACGCCCGCCGCCTGCCGGTGCTCCTGCAACGCCTTCAGGACCTGCTGGAGGATGTCCCGGGCCGGGCCGGGGGCCATCGGGCTCAGGCTGTCCAGCAGCGGCTGCGTCACCGACTGGCCGAAGACCCCGAGCAGGGACACCACGGCCAGCAGCGCCGGGAAGATCGACAGCATCGCGTAGTACGTCAGCGCCGCCGCCCAGTCGGTCAGCTTGTCGTCCTGGAACTCCTTGACGGTCCGCCGCAGCACGCCCCACCAGGAACGGCTGCGCAGTTCTGTGGGTCCTTCAGGGGCCTGCGGCGCGTCCGGCTCGCGCGCGGTGTCCCGGGTGGGGCGTTCGGCCATGAGGGTGTTCCTTCGGGTGCTGCGGGGGAACGGACGTCAGAAGCCGCGGCTCTGCTCGCCGACCTGGCGGGCCTGGTCACGGCCCTGCTCGCCGACCTGGCGGGCCTGCTCGCGGGCGTGCTCGGCGGTGGCGCCGGCGGCTTCGGCGGCGGTCTGCCGCACCTGCTGCGCGGCCTGGCCGGCCACCTCCTTGGCCTCCTGGCCGAGCTGCTGGATGGACTCGCGGCCGGCTTCCTTGATCGGCTCCAGCGCGTCGCCGACCTGCTCGCGGAGCTGCCCGACGGCCTGCTCCTCCATCTGCGTGCGCGGGATGAGCGTGGCGGCCAGCAGCCCGGCGCCGAACGCGATCAGCCCGGCGGCCAGCGGGTTGCCCTGGGCGCCGCGCATCGCCTGCTGCGGCGCGGCCCGCACGACCTCGGCGGCCTGCTGCGCGCCGTGCTTGACGCTCTCCGCCGCCTGCTGCGAGCCCTCCCGGACCGTCTGGGCGGCCTGGTGAGCGCCGTGGCTCACCGTGTCGGCGGTGCGGTGCGCGCCCTCGCGCGCCCGGTCGGCGGCGTAGGACGGGGTGCCCATCACGCGCTCGCGGAACGAGCGCGCCGCCTGCCGCATGCGGTCGGTCCGCCGCCGCGCGATGCGGGCCGGGCTGGTCCGGTCGGCCAGCCGGTCGACGTCGGCGGCGAGCTCGGCGCGCGTGGCCGCGATCTCGCTTCTTACTTCCTCAGGTCGCGTGCCCATTGCGCGTCCTCCTTGAGCGTCTCGATGGTCTGCTCGGGCTTGGGGTTGACCTCGCGCAGCCGGTTGCGTCCGGTCGCGAACATCACGCCGCCGGCGATCGCCCAGATCACCGCGACGATGAGCGCGGCCCACCCCAGGTCCATGACGTTGCCCAGGCCGAACATGACGGCCAGGGTCACCAGCAGCGCGGTCATGTAACCGGCGAACCCGGCGCCGCCGAGCATCCCGGCGGCCTTGCCGGCCTTGGCGGCCTCCTGACGGAGCTCGGCCTTGGCCAGCTCCACCTCCTGGCGGAACAGTTTGGAGATGTCCTCGCCGATCTCGCCGACCAGCTGGCCGAGCGTCGGTTCCTCGGGTTGCGCGGTCATGGCAGCTGGCTCCCGGTTCCGTAGGTGGGCGGGGCCGGGGGAGCGGCGGGCGGGGCGACGGGCGGGGCGACGGGCGGCGGTGTCACCGGCCTGGTCTCCTCGCGGCCGAGCGCGTCGCCGGCCGTCGTGGTCTCCAGGGGCTCGGGCGGCACGTAGGGCCCAGGGGCGCTCGGCAGGGTGCCGCCGGCGGGCAGCGGGCCGCCGCCGCTCTGCGGCTGGGACGCCGTCCCGGAGCTCTCGCCCGAGGCCTTGACGATCCGGCCCACCAGGAAGCCCGCGGCCAGCGCCCCGGCGAGGAACGCGGCGGGGCGGCGGCGGGCGAAGCGCTGCACGTCGCTGACGACGCCGGCCAGGCCGTTGTGCTCCAGGTAGTCGGCCGCCCGCTGGCCCTGGTCGGCGACCTGGCGCACGATGTTGCTCACCGGGGAGTCCGGCTTGGCGTGCTCCTGCATGACCGCCAGGTCCTCCGACCACTGGCGCAGGCTTTGGGCCGCGCGGTGGCTCTGGTGCTCGGACTGCGCCCGTACGCGGTCGCGCAGCTCGTCCACGGCCCGGCGGGTCTGGGCCTTGGCCTCGTCCGCGACCTGGGCCGTACGCTCCACGGCGGTGCCGGCGACCTCGCGCGCGGCCTCCTTGGCGGTGCCGGCGACCTCGCGCGCGGCTTCCTTGCCCTGTTGGAGCGTTCCCTCCTGTGGGGAAGCCGGTCGCCCGGTCCCCGTCGGATACTCGCTCATGGATGCCTCCTCGTGCGACTGATGTCGCCTGCGGCTACCCTGGGCGTCAGCTCCAAACCAAAAATGCCTCAACAACGGCAAAGTGGTTCCATAAACCCCGGAGCCGAAGCAGTGATATAAACCCGGCTCCGCTCACCGCGCGGCGGCTCCGGCGTACCGGGCGAGGACGGCCGCGCCCGCACCATCGTCTCCTGCGCCAGGCCCTCGGCCTCGCGGACCGAGAGCCGGCCATCCGGTAGCGGTACGCCACCAGCTCGCCCCGGGTACGCGCCGAGGCACCGCTCCAGCAGACGCGCGGGGCCGGAGGAAGATCGGGTCCGCGCGGGTCAGGCGCGGGTGACGGCGACGCCGCCGAACAGGCCGTAGGCCCGGACGTGCACGACCGGGGCGTCCTCCGCCGGCTTGCCGGGCTGGACGTGGCGCCCGCCGAACAGGTGGAAACCGGTGACCCGGACGTCCGCGCCGGCGGGGACGCGCAGCGTCACGCCGCCGGCGAGCGAGACCTTCGTCAGCGTCGTCTCGGGAGCGAGCCCGGCGCCGGACAGGTCGGCGTTGAGGCCGCCGACGGGGGTGACGACGACGGTGCGGGCGGGGACGCGGTCGTAGCGCCGCTTGAGGCCGCCGATGAGGGAGAGGTGCCAGTCGGTCCGCTGGGTGGAGGAGGTGTTCGTCATGTCCTTGACGCTACGGGGCGGCGGACCGGGCGATAAGTGTCGCGCGTCGCGATCCGACCCCTGACGATTGTCACCCCCGGCGTCACCCCCGGCGTCACCCCCGGCGTCACCTCGGCCGGCGTCACACCAGCCAGCCCTTGGCGCGCGCGAGGTCGATGGCCTCGGCGCGGGTGCGGGCGCCGAGCTTCTGGATGGCCGCGGACAGGTGGTTGCGGACGGTGCCCGCGGACAGGTGCAGCCCCTTGGCGATCTCGGCGATGGTGCCGTGCCCGGCGGCGGCCGCCAGCACCTCGGTCTCGCGCGGCGTGAGCGGGGAGGAGCCCTCGCTGAGCGCGGCGATGGCCAGCGCGGGATCGACGACCCGCTGCCCGGCGGCCACCTTGCGGATGGCGGCGGCCAGCTCCGGGGCGGGCGCGTCCTTGAGCAGGAAGCCCGCGGCGCCGGCGGCCAGGGCGGCGTGCAGGTAGCCGGTCCTGCCGAACGTGGTCACGATCATCACGCGGGTCGCGGGGGCGGCGGCGGCCAGGCGGCGGGCCGCCTCCAGGCCGTCGATGCCGGGCATCTCGATGTCCAGCAGCGCCACGTCGGGCCGGAACGCCTGGCAGGCCCCCACGACCTCGTCGCCGCGGCCCACGTCACCCACCACCTCGATGTCGGGCTCCAGCGACAGCAGCGCGGCCAGGGCACCGCGGAACATCGTCTGGTCCTCGGCCAGCAGCACTCGGATCATCCCCGCGCCTCCAGGGGCACTCGCACGGTCAACCGGAAACCTCCGTCGGCGGGCCGGCCGGCCTCGACGCGGCCGCCGAGGGCCGCGACGCGCTCGCCGAGCCCGGCCAGCCCGTTCCCCTCCCGGGCGGCGCCGGCGCCGCCGGGGCCGCGGCCGTCGTCGCGGATCTCCACACTCGCCTCCCGCCCGTCCTGCTCCAGCGTGATCCAGCAGCGCGTGGCCGCGCTGTGGCGCAGCACGTTGGTGACGCCCTCCCGGACGGCCCAGGCCAGCAGGGCCTCGACGGGCGCGGGCAGGTCCCAGTCGCCGGGTACGCGCACCGCGCACGCGATCTCCGCCGAGCGGGCGGCCGACTCGGCCCCGGCGATCTCGGCCGCGAGCGTGGGCCGCCGGTAGTCCGTGACCGCCTGCCGGACCTCGGCCAGCGACCTGCGGACGACGCCCTCGACGTCCTCCAGCTCGCGCACCGCCCGCTCCGGCTCGACGGGCACCAGCCTGCGGGCCAGCTCGGTCTTGACCACGACCACCGACAGGCTGTGCCCCACCAGGTCGTGCAGGTCGCGGGCGATGCGGTTGCGCTCCTCGGAGACCGCCAGCCGGGCCAGCTCCCGCCGGGTCTCGCGCAGCTCCCGCACCAGCTCGGCCGTCTGCCGCGCCTGCACCGAGAACACGCCCGGCAGCAGCACGAACACCGCCAGCGCGGCGGCCGGCGCCGCCTCCAGGCCGCGCGCCACGGCGACCAGCCCGGCCGCTGCCGACAGCCCGGCGAGCTGCGCGCGGACCCGGGGCAGGCGGCTCCACCCGCACGCGGTCGTCGCCCACATCATCGTGACGGCCCACGTCCAGCCGCCCCAGACCTCCAGCGCCAGCACCGCCGCCACCAGCGCCGCGTAGGCGCGGGCGAAGGAAGGCTCGTCCCGCTGGGCCTTGATCCGCGCGGCCATCCCGAGCGCCGAGATCCCCGCCGCCCCGGCCACGGCCAGCACCACCTGCCAGGGCGCGGGCCGCTGGACGACGACGAGGTACAGCGCCGCCCACACCGTCGCCGCGAGCATGATCAGGGAGCGCGTCAGGTTGCGCACCCCCCAGACCCGCTCCACGTCGAGAGGGCTGAGGTCGCGCAGGGCCCGCCCGGCTTCCCACCGCCCGGCTTCCCACCGCCCGGCTTCCCACCGCCCGGCTTCCCACCGCCCGACTCCCAACCGCACGAGATCGAACACTACGCCGCGGTCCACGCGGAGGTAAGAGCGATCAGCGCCTTCAGGACCGGAGCCGGGACCCGCGAATCCCGCGCCCCTGCCGGTCCCGGGGACGGCGCCCTTCTCATCCACCCGCAAGCCGGTTCCAAGAGATCACCTCGATGCTGCGGGCATGTCCGCGAAAAGGATCACACGCCCGGTGGCGCTGCTCGCGCTCACGGCCTGCCTGGCCGTCACCGCCGCTCACGCCGGGGCCCCGGCCGCGACCGCGCAGGCGGCGGCCCCGGCCAGGAACACCGACTTCAACGGCGACGGCTACAACGACCTCGCCGTCGCCAGCCCGTACTACGACCGAACCGACTCCCACTGGTACACCGCCGGCAAGGTGGCCGTGTTGTACGGCGGCCCCGGCGGCCTGTCCGGGCACGCCCTCCTGGCCCCCGAACCCGGCTGCACGGGCCTCGACGGCGGCGGCGGCACCGTCGCCTGCCGGTTCTGGGGCCTCACCCTGGGAGCCGCGGACTCCGACCACGACGGCCGGACCGACCTGTACGTGGGCGGCACGGGCGAGATGCGCGCCCTGGGCTGGAAGCCGGGCGGGATCACCACGGTGGAGGCGCACAAGTCGCCCGTCCTGTCGTCCGGCGGAGCGCTGGTCGGCCCCTTCGACCGGCAGGTGAGGCCCGACGTCCTGGTGCTGGAGCCCGGCCAGGGCAACCGGCAGGGGAAGGCCGGCGGCTGGTACGACGCCGAGACGTGGTACAGCTCCATGGACCTGCCCGCCGTCCAGGACGTGCGGATGACCGAGACGCGCTACGGCAACCTCGCGCACGGCGACCTCGACGGCGGCTTCGACCGGGAGATCGCGGTCGTCCAGACCCGGTACCTGGAGGACTCCGCCACCGGTGACCTCTGGCCTGAGCACCACCTGGTCGTGATCGACTCTCCTGGGGAGAACCCCGCCGTCCTCGACCTCGCCGGCACGTCCTCCACCTGCCCGGCCCTCCAGGTCTGCCCCGAGGCGGAGTCGAGGCTGGCGACGGGCGACGTCAACGGCGACCTCTACGACGACCTGGTCATGGTCACCCCCGCGCGCGGGGTGCTGCACATCTGGTACGGCGCGTCGTCGGGAGTGCGGGGCGCCCCCTCGTTCACCACGCGCGACCAGCCCTGGCTCACCCGGGACGTCACCACCGTGGCGGTCGGCGACGTCAACGGCGACGGCGCCGCCGAGGTCGTCCTGGGCAGACCGGGCAACGGGTGGACCAGCCCGGGCCGGCCGGGTGACGTCGTGCTCCTTCCCGGCTCCCGTACCGGCCCCGTCCTGGCGGGTGCGCAGGTCGTCAGCCAGGACGGGGTCGGCCCGTGGTCGGGCCCGGCCTCCGGCGACCCGATCGGCGAGCAGGGCAGGAACGGGGACCGCTTCGGTCGCGGCCTGTCCGTCCTCGACGTCACCGGGGACGGCAAGGGCGAGCTGATCATCGGTGCCCCCGGCAAGAACGGCGGCGCCGGCATGGTGGCCGTGGTGCACGGCACGGCGGACGGGGCCTCCGCCACGCGGGCCCAGGTCGTCCACCCCGCGCAGATCGGCATGACCTCGCCCGCCGCCGCGTTCGGGAGCGACCTGCTGCGCTGACAGGCGCCGCCGCCCTCACCCGATCTGAACGAGAATTTCACCTCGCCGAAACCTTCGGCCGCCCTCCGCCGGGGTAGATTCCCGCCATTCTCGCGAACGTTGACCCCTTCATCGGCACAGCGGCCACCGACCTGCCCCCCGCCCGCGGTCTGGCCGCCACTTGGTGGTGGCCGAAACCCCAGGTGGGCAACACCCATCCGGGCGCGACCTCGCCGCTCGGCATGGTGTCGGCGTGCGCCTACTCCGGCGCGTACCCCACGGGTTACGGCCGCTACGCCAAGAACACCGAGGGCGTGCCGGAGGAGATGCACGAGCGACTCCAGGCGTCCGGCTTCACCCACTTCCAGCAGTCCGGCACCGGCGCGATCCGCAAGTACTACAACTACGTCCGGGTCACCCCGATGGTGCAGCCGCTGGACGACCTCGACCAGGCGTGGCCGCTGCACGACGAGGTGGCGGCGGCCGGCTACTACGCCGCCACCCTCGGCACCGGCATCCGCTGCGAGCTGACCGTCGGCGCCAAGGTCGCCGTGCACCGCTACACCTTCCCCGAGCACTCCAGCGCCCGCGTCGTGGTGGACCTGTCCTGCGGCGGTCTCGACATCGACCTGGGCCGCACCGTCCCGGTCCGGGCGCAGGCCGAGAGCATGGGGCACGGCCGGGCCCAGGGCACGGTGGTGATGGAGGGCGTGCCGCTGTCGGTCTACCTGGAGGTCGACAGCCCCGGCTGGCGCCAGATGCTCTGGTACGACCGCCGGCTCATCCACGGCGGCACCCGGCTCGACTTCGACAGCATCCGGCACACCACGCTGCGGCCGTTCGGCATGGTGTTCATGGGCCCGGCCGCGGCGGGCCAGAGCGTCGAGGTGCGGCTCGGGTTCTCGCTGCGCGGCTGCGAGCAGGCCCGCCAGAACCTGGAGCGCGAGTGCGGGCAGGCGCGGCCCGCCTTCGACACGGTGCGCCTGCGCACCCGCGCCGGCTGGGGCGACCACCTGGGCCGCGTCCAGGTGGAGGGCGGCACGCCCGCCCGCCGCACCGTGTTCGCGACGGCGCTCTACCACGCGCTGGTCAAGCCGTGCTTCGCCGACGACGAGAGCCCGTTCTGGCCGAGCCCGGGGCCGTTCGCGTTCGACGTGTGCACCATGTGGGACATGTACAAGACCCAGCTCCCGCTGCTGGCCACCATCGTCCCCGACCGGGCGGCGGACCTGCTGGAGTCGCTGATCCGGGTCTGCGAGGAGGAGGGCAACTTCCCGATCGGCTACCGGATGGCCCGCGGCGCCGACCGGTTCTTCCGCCAGGCCAGCGCGCTCGTCCACACCGCGCTGGCCGACGCCCACGCCCTCGGCCGCACGGCGCTCGACTGGAACTGGGCGCTGGTCCACATGGTCGGCGACCTGCGCCGCCTGTACGGCGAGGACTTCTTCGAGCACGGCGTCGTCCACCCCATCACCCACACCCTCGACCTGGCCTACGCCCACCACTGCACCGCCAAGGTCGCCCGTGCGCTCAACGACCACCGCCTCGCCGCCGACCTGGAGGAGCGCGGCCGCCAGTGGGTCAACGCCTTCGACCCGGCCACCGGCCTGCTGCGCGACTCGGAGTTCTACGAGGGCGGCAAGTGGAACTACTCCTTCCGGCTGCTGCACGACATGGCCGCCAGGATCGCCCTGGCCGGCGGCGACAAGGAGTTCGCCGACAAGCTGGACCGCTTCTTCGGCTTCGGCGCCCGGCCGGTGCGCCAGCCCGGCCGCGCCCCGAGCCCGGCGGAGATGGCGGCCGGCTACGCGCTCAACCGGTTCGAAGGGCTCAACAACGAGCCCGACATGGAGGCCCCCTGGGCCTACCACTACGCCGGCCGCCCCGACCGCACCAGCGAGGTGGTGCACGCGGCGCTGACCTGGCAGTTCGGCACCGGGCCCGGCGGGCTGCCGGGCAACGACGACTCCGGCGGCCTCAGCTCGTGGTACGTGTGGGCCTCGCTGGGGCTGTTCCCGGTCGCCGGGCAGAGCCTGTTCCTGGTCAACGCGCCCGCGTTCGCCCGGGCGGTGCTGCGTACCGGCGACGGCGAGTTCGTCATCGAGACCAGCGGGCACCGCGAGACCCCGATCGGCGTGGACGCCCCCGACGGCGACCCGCCTCCCCAGTACGTGCAGTCGGCGACCCTCGACGGCGTGCCGCTGCACGCGACGCACCTCGACGCCGCCACCGTGCGGCGCGGTGGCGTGCTCCACCTCCGGCTGGGCCCGGAGCCGTCGGCGTGGGGCCGGGACCTCCGGCCGCCGTCCCTTTCCGATCCCCCCGTGTCCCCGGAGGAAGAGCGATGAACCACCCGCGTCGCCGTCTCGTCATCGTGGTCAGGGCCGACCCGGTCATCTGCGGTCACTCCGGCGAGGCACGCAACCTCGCCGAGGTGGCGCTGACCCGCGGGTTCACCGACGTGCGGCTGCTGACCTGGCCGATCCCGGCGCTCCAGGCGGCCGGGCTGCCGCTCAAGCCGCTGGACCGGCTGCTGCCGTACAGCTCCGGGATCACCGTGGAGCGGCCGGAGCCGGTCGGCGACTACCGGGTGCCGGACGGGCGCCACCAGTCCGGGCTCACCGGCCGCCTGGTCGAGCTGCTGGCCGAGCCGGTGCCCACCGTCTGCCTGTCGATGTACCTCGCGCCGCACACCTCGGTGGTCGTGGACGCGGTCGCGGCGGCCCGCGCGGCCGGGTTCGCGCCGGACGTCCACACCGTCGCCAAGGCGGTCGGCTCCGACGTGACGAACGTGATCCGCTCGTGCCTGCGCGAGGGCCGCTTCGGCGCGGCGACCGTGCTGTTCACCACGTTCCTGGCCAACGACGAGGTCGTCGCGGTCTCCGACTACACCAGGCGCGAGATCGTCGCCGCGGCCGAGCAGGTGGACGCCCACTGCGGCACCGCCTTCGCCGAGCAGTGCCGGCGCCGGGTGACCGTCAGCTACCCGCCGATCGACTCCACCGCCTTCCTCGACCTGGACCAGGCCGACGTGGACGCCGCGCTCGCCCGCCGCGGGCTGGAGCGCGACGGGTACGTGCTGTTCCTGTCCCGGGTGACCCGGGCCAAGGGGATCCACGAGCTGGTGACGGCCTTCGCGCGGGCCCGCTGCCGCTCGCGGGTGAAGCTGGTGGTGGCCGGCACCGGGCCGGCGCTGGAGGACGTCCGGGCCGCGGCGGCGGGTGACGACCGCGTCGTCTTCCTCACGGACGTGGACGACCAGGAGAAGGCGCTGCTCATGCACGGGTGCGCGGCCTACGCGCTGCCCACCAAGCCCGAGCCGGACTTCGTCGAGACCTTCGGCATCGCCCTGGCCGAGAAGATGCTGGCCGGCGGCGGGCCGATCATCACCACCCCGACCGGCGGCACCCTGGAGGCGGTCGGCGACACCGCCGTCGTCGTCGGGCCGGAGGACGTCGCCGGCCTGGCGGCGGCCCTGGACCGGGTGGTGCTGGACATGCCCGCCGCCGAGCGCCGTGACCTGGAGCTGCGGGCCAGGGCGCGGGCGTTGCGCTTCGACCGGGCGGCGGTGTTCGACGACCTCTTCCCCCGGACGCCCGCCGTCGAGGTCGCCTGACCGCCGCCCCCGCCCCGCGAGCCGTCCGGGAGCGGTGTCCAGGAGCGCCGTCCAGGAGCGCCGTCCGGGAACGCCGGCGGGCGGGCCCCGTCGCTGAGGTCCGCCCGCCGTCCGGGAAGGGTCTGTCACGTGCCCGCCTACAGCGGCGGGCGCTTGTCACCCCGCTTCATGTCGGCGTCCTTGTCGGTCACCATCCCGTCCTCGTCGACCTCGACGTGCTCCCGGCGTACCTGGCCGCTCACCGTCTCGTCGTGCTGGACGGTCTGCTTGCGCACGTGCACGTGCTCGACCGGCCGGGTCTCCTTGCCGACCACCGCGCGCTCCTCGTGCAGGGTGATGGTCCGCTCGTCCTCGCCCATCTCGTACGGGGCGGCCGTCTCGCCCTCGCGGGCCGGCTCGCGCTCGATGACGACCTCTTCGTGGCTGAGCGGGACCGTCTCCTGCACGTTCTCGGTCTCGATGTACTTGCGCAGCCGGACCCGGCCGGCCTCGACGGTCTCCTTGCCGATGTGGAGCTGCTCCTCCGAGGCGGTCATGTCGAACCCGCGCTCGTCGCCCATGCCCATGCGCTCCGTGCCCATGCGCTCGTCGCCCATGCGCTCCGTGCCGGTCATGCCGCCCATGCGCTCCATGTCGCCCATGTCGCGGCGTTCGGTGTCACCGGCGGCGGCGCTCGGCGACGGCATGTCCCGGGGCATGGTGTCGCTGACCGGGCGCTCGCCCGTGGGCGAGGTGCTGCGCTGCTGCGGGATGGTCGGCGGCTGGATGCCGTAGTGCCGGTAGAGCTGGGCCTCCTCCTCGACGGACAGGCGGCCGTCCACGTCGATGTTGGGCGCGTCCTTGATCCTCTCCTTGTCGAAGGGGACGTGGATCTCGTTCCCGGTGCGGCGGCAGCCGCTCAGGGGGACGAAGGTCTCCTTCGTGCCGAACATCCCCGTCCGGACGGTGACCCACTCCGGCTGGCCGGTGCGGTCGTTGAGGTATACCTGGCCGACCTGGCCGATGGACTGCCCGTCCGATCCCACGAGGTGGCAGTCGAACAGGCTTCGGATCTCTGTCTGCAGTACCACGACGATTCCCCCGTTTGTTCGTCCTGGATTCAAGGGACAAATACCCTCAACACTCGCTAATCACCACAATTGGGGCATATGTCTTGGCAAAGTTCGCGCGGGCGTGGCCGGGGCCCGCCGTTCACGACGGGCCCCGGGCGAGCAGGTGGTGGCGCGGCGCCGTCGCCGCGCCCCGGGCACGCCGGTGCTCTACCGGCGCATGTTGCGGTTGCCGACGTTTTCGGCGGTGCCGACGTCGTGCCGCTCGTGGCGGCGCAGGCCCAGCAGGCCGAGCAGGCCGAGCAGGCCCGGCAGGCCCCACAGACCGGCCTTGCCGCCGCCGTCGTCGTTGGAACGGTTGTTGTCCTGCGGCGCAGGAGTGACCTGGCTGTGAGCCACGGGCTCGACCGGTGTGTCGGCCGTGGCCGCGGCGGCTGGGGCGAGCGTCAGAAAGAACGCCAGGCCCAGTCCGGTGAGTGTCTTGCGCATTGGGTTCCCCCGATCCGGCGATCCCCGCGGTAGCGGAGACCGCCTGTTTCGCCTTCCCGAGGAAGGCCCCCAAAGCGGGGCGATCTCCTTATTCCCTGCTCAAGAGGTCCATACCGTCATGAACCACCACTAAACGCACATATCGCTATGAAAGCGCTATCCGTCGCGTAGGTCCCGCCCCTATCCTCATGACCCATGATCCGCAACCCCGTCCTGCCGGGTTTCCACCCCGACCCGTCGATCGTGCGGGTGGGGGAGGACTACTACCTGGCCACCTCGACCTTCGAGTGGTTTCCTGGCGTCCGCGTCCACCACTCGCGCGACCTGGTGCACTGGCGCCCCCTGGGCGGCATCCTGACCGAGCGCAGGCTGCTCGACCTGTCCGGCGTGCCCGACTCCGGCGGCGTCTGGGCCCCCGACCTGACCTACCACGACGGCCTGTTCCACCTCGTTTACGGCGTGATGGACGACTACGCCCTCGGCTACAAGGACGTCGCCAACTACCTGATCACCGCGCCCGCCGTCGAGGGCCCGTGGTCGGACCCGGTCCGGCTGCCCGGCCGCGGCTTCGACGCCTCGCTCTATCACGAGGACGGCCGGAGCTGGCTGCTCAACATGGTCTTCGACTCCAGGCCGGGCCGCGGCTTCTCCGGCATCGAGCTGCGCCCGCTGGAGGGCGGCGAGCCCGAGCTGATCCTGCCCAACCGCGAGATCACCGAGGGCCCGCACCTCTACAGGATCGACGGCTGGTACTACCTGATGGTGGCCGAGGGCGGCACCGGCTACGAGCACCGGGTCTCGGTGCTGCGCTCCCGCTCGATGTCCGGCCCGTACGAGGACGACCCGGCCGGGCCGATGCTGACCTCGCGCCACGACCCCGGCCTGGAGCTGCAGAAGGCGGGCCACGGCTGCCTGGTGCGCACGCAGACCGGCGAGTGGTACCTCGCCCACCTGGCCGCCCGCCCGTACGGGAACCGCAGGTGCGTGCTCGGGCGCGAGAGCGCGTTGCAGCGCGTGGTCTGGGAGGACGGCTGGCCGCGCGTGGCGGGCGGCGTCCCCGCCGTCGAGGTGCCGGCGCCGGCGCTGCCCGCGCACCCGTGGCAGGACGACGGCTCCTTCGCCCTCGACCGCGACTGGAGCACGCTGCGCCGGCCCGCCACGCCGGACTGGCTGACCGCCGACCCCGGCGGCCTCACCGTCCGCGGCGGCCAGTCACCGTACGGCCTGCGCAGCCCCAGCCTGGTCGCCCGCCGCGTCACCTCCAGGACGTGCTCGCTGGAGGCGGTCATGCGCTTCACCCCCGAAGGGGTCCACCAGTCGGCGGGGATCACCGCCTACTACAACTCGCGCAACTGGCACTACCTCGCCCTGACCACCGACGGGCTGGTGCTGACCACCAGCGACCGGGGCGTGCGTACCGAGCGGCTGCTCGGCCCGGCCGAGGGCGAGGTGCGGCTGAGGGTGGAGTTCGACGGGCCGGCGGTGCGCTTCAACCACGGACCTGACCTGGACGCCACGATCCTGTCCGACGAGTACGCCGACGAGTTCAGCGACGGCATGGCCCGCGCCTTCGGCTTCACCGGCGCGTTCGTCGGTTTCTGGGTGCAGGACCTGGCGGGGGAGGGCTGCTCGGCGCGCTTCGAGCGGATCGCCTACCCCTGACGGCGGGGGCGGCGACGGCGGCGACGGCGGCGTGACCTGCGTCTCCTCGGGAGGCGAAAGGTTTTGAATCCCTTTATCAGGGCAGAGGTAAGGAGTCAAGACCCTGGAGAAGCCGATCTCGGCTCCGACCCCTCGTTATGGAGACGCCATGCCCCCGGCCGCCCCGGCTCCCGCTGACCCCGCCGCGTTCTGCTCCGGTGACCCGTCCAACCTGGCCGGCAACGCCCACTGGTGGAGCGAGTTCGGCGAGGACAGCCGTGGCACTCTCTACCGGTGCGACGTGTGCGGTGTCACCGACATCGGATGACCGCCTTCCGGCACCACTGAAGATCGGCCCCGATGCGGGCGGCCCGCGGCTTTGATGGCAGGCTGTCGGCATGGAGAACTCCCAGCCCAGCCCGGAGGCGTCCGTCCTCGATGAGCTTCAGCGGCTCCGCGCCAGCATCGACAACCTCGACGCCGCACTGGTCCACCTGCTGGCGGAGCGGTTCAAGTGCACGCAGGAGGTCGGGCGGCTGAAGGCCGAGCACCGGCTGCCGCCGGCGGACCCCGAGCGCGAGGCGCGGCAGATCCGCCGCCTGCGCAGCCTGGCCGAGGAGTCGAAGCTCGATCCGGTCTTCGCCGAGAGGTTCCTGAACTTCATCATCGCCGAGGTGGTCCGCCACCACGAGCTGATCGCCAGCAGCATGTCCGAGACCGCCGATCGATGAGCCCGGCGCGGCGCGCCGCCGTGGCCGCGGCGCGCGCGGGCTCACCCCTCCGTGGCGGGCTTGCCGTGCCACTCCGTGAGCAGCACGGTGGCGTCGTCGTGCAGCTTCCCGTGGTGGTAGGAGAGGACGGCGTGCATCAGCCGGCGCAGGGTCTCGGGCACCGGAAGGCCGTCGGCGTGGTGGCGGATGACGAACTCGGTGAAGCGGTGCAGCCCGAACTCGCGCCCGCTCGCGTCGCGCGCCTCGGTGACGCCGTCGGTGTAGAGCAGCAGGCGGTCGCCCGGCTGGAGCTGCTCGCGGCACAGGGTCACCGGTAGCCCGACGTCCAGGCCCATCGGGTGGGCCGGCGGGCACTCCAGGACGCTGACCCACCGGCCGTTCCTGATCACCACCGGCGGGTGGTGGCCCCGGCTGATCCAGCTCAGCACGCCCGTGTCCATGTCGAGGTCCGCCATGATCGCCGTGACGAACCGCAGCCCCCGGCCGAACTCCTCGGTCAGGACGTGCTCGATGGCGACGCTGTTCTCGGCGAGGCCGGCGCCCTGGCGGCGGTGGTTGCGGCAGGCGGCCACCGCCAGGTTCGAGGTCAGGCCGGCCGCGATGTCGTGCCCCATCGCATCGAAGACCGCCAGGTGCAGCACGCTGCCGGAGACCGCGTAGTCGAAGGCGTCGCCGCCCACCTCGTAGGCCGGCTCCAGCGTCGCCGACACCGTCACCCTCTCGTTGGCGAAGGTCAGCGGCGGCATCAGCTTCCACTGCATCTCCGCGGCCACGTTCATCGGGCGGGTGCGGATCAGCCGGAAGTAGGAGTCGCTGGTGACGTGCATGCTGTTGATCAGCAGCGCGACCAGCGTGGCGAAGAGGCGGGCCGCGTCGTGGTCCAGGGGGTGGCCGTCCGTGGTCAGGCGCAGCACGCCGAGCCGGGAGGTGCCGTCGATGATCGGGACCCACCAGTGCCCCGGGGTGACGTCGGTCGCGGGCCGGGGGAGCAGGCGGACGTCCTGGAAGACGCGGCCGGCCAGGCTCGTCTCGATGCGCAGCTCGTCCGGGTGCCGTACCGACTCCGCCTCGGGCCCCTCGCCGCTGAGCCGGCGCAGCTTCTGCTGCTGCAGGTCGGCCAGGTAGATCTGGACGTCGGTGACGCCGATCTCGGCGGCGTGGCGGCAGGCCAGGGCGGGCAGGTCGTCGAGGGTGCTGCCGTGGCTGTCGTCGAGCAGCCCCGCCACCATGCGCGCCAGCGCGCGTACGTCCACCTGATCGCTCATCACAGCCTCACACGCGCGCACGGCGGGCCGTGCGGCCTTCCCCCGGAGCCAGTAGCCGTCTGATTACCCTCCGTCGTACCCTTCATGCGCCGAGGGTCCCGCTCCGCGCGGGTGCGGCACGGAATCCGGCGCAGGTCAAGACTTTCCCGGTGAAGATCCGCGAGGTATGTTCGGGCCACCGGCGAAAGAAACTTTCATCCGAAGAGGTGAAATGGGCAAGAAGTTACACCCGCTTCTGACTCTGCCGATCGCGGCCCTCGCGCTGCCCCTCCTGGCCGTTCCCGCGCACGCCGCCGACGGCTACGACCGTTGTCACGACGGCTCCTACTGCCTGTTCTCCGGCCTCGACGGCACCGGGGACATCGTCGAGCTCAACGCCAGCACCCCGGACCTCGCCCTCTACGGCATGGCCGACCGGGCCAAATCCGACTGGAACCGCACCGACTCCTACATCCACCTCTACTCCGAGGCCAATTACGGCGGTTGCACGGCGGTGACCGCGCCGCGCGACAAGGGCAACTTCTTCAGCACCTACCGCGACTTCTTTAACTCGGTCCGCATCGGCGGCCCGAACGGCCCTTCCTGCGGGACCTCGACCGAGTTCAGCGTCAAGTCGCACCTCTGATCCCTTCGCGAGGCGCCCCGGCTCCCTTACGGGTGGCGGGGCGCCTTCGTTTTGCGGGTCGTTCCCGTATGTTGTACGGTACGGCGTACGACGAAGGTGAGGAGTCACACATGTATCAGCCCAGCGGCGAGGACCTGAAGAGCGTCGAGGAGTGGTTCGCCGAGTACGACGCGCTGGCCGAGCAGGGCGCGCTGGAGAAGCTGGCCGACCTGGCCGTCTTCCCCATGAACGTGGTCACCGACGTGCCCGGCGGCCACGCGGCGGCGCGGCAGTGGACGCGCGAGGAGTACCTGGAGGCGATGCGCGAGGCCATGGGCGGCGGCACGGCCGGGCTCGACCTCACCTCGAAGCGCACCCCGCACTTCCTGAGCCCCAACCTGGTGGTGGTGGAGACGGAGGCGACCATGACCGTCGAGGGCGCGCGGCAGGAGATGCACTACGCCGACCTGCTGGTGCGCACCGAGGACGGCTGGGGCTTCCAGACGATGATCCAGGGCGGCTGGGGCCACGGCTGGGCCCCGGCCAGACGCGGCTGACCCGGCCCGCCGTGACCCGGCCCGCTGCCCGGAGGCGCGGGCCGGAGGCGGGCCGGAAGCGCGGGCCGCGGCCTACAGGTACGGGCCGGAGCCGGACGGGCGGTCCGGCGTCCCGCGTCCCGGGACCTCCGGCGGCCGCGGCGCGCGGGCGCCGGCCTGCTGCAGGGCCAGGCCCGCCTTGATGCCCTGGAAGACGCCGTCCAGCCAGCCCACGAGCTGGCCCTGCATGATGCGCAGCTCCGCCTCGCTGGGGGAGCCGGAGGGCTCGGGCATGAGCCGTTCCAGCTCCTCGCGCAGCTCCGGCGCCACGGACTCGCCGATCTCCTCGACCGCCCGCAGGTGGATGTGCTTGAGCTGGTCGCGGGCGCGGTCGTCCAGCGACAGGCCCTGGGCCTCGTCCAGCAGCATGTGCACCATGTCGCTCATGCGCAGCAGGCGGGCCGGCTCGGTGATGCGGGCGATCTCGCGTTCGGCGGCCTCCTGCTGGGGCACGGGCGGTCGGCGGTGGTCCTCTGGGCGGAAGGGGCCGGGCGTCGTCATCATGGACCGTCCTCCGGGGTGCTGGTCCTGCTCGATCTCGGTCAACCACCCCCTGCCCACGGATCGGCCCTGAACGGCCTCTTCATGCGGAAATTACGTTGTGGTGTGTCCTGATTACCTGCCGGACGGCGGCCGGCAGCACTCGCACGACGGGCCGCGGCCCAGCTTGCGCCGCAGCCGGTGGACGCCCTGGTGCAGGCCGTCGAGCACCTGGCCGTAGCGGTAGTACAGGCCCGGCGGGACGTGCGGGAGCAGTGCGCTGTGCCGCTGGCCGAGCAGCGTGATGAGCTGCCGCGGCGGCAGGTCGACGTAGCGGGGCAGGCTCTCGTACCAGCGGGCGCTGTAGCGGGCCGAGCGCTGGGTGGGCCGGATGGCGCGCATGCGCTCGCGCTCGTAGGCGGCGAGGGCGGCGCCCAGGTCGGCCTCCCTGTGGAGGGCGTCGGCCAGGACGGCCGCGTCCCCCAGCGCGAGGGCGGTGCCCGCGCCGATGGAGTAATGGGTGGTGTGGGCGGCGTCGCCGAGCAGCACCAGGTTGCCGCGGTGCCAGGTGCGGTTGGTGAGCGTGCGGAAGTTGAGCCAGTGGGCGCTGCCGTCGGGCTGCGCGCGGCCGATCAGCGCGTGACCGTCCAGGACGTCGGCGAACAGCTTCTCCAGCACGGCCAGGCTGTCGGCCTCGTTGGTCGCGTCCAGGCCGAGGCCCGTCCAGGTCGTGGGGGCGCACTCGACGACGCAGGTGCTGTGCTCGTGGCCGTACGGGTAGCCGTAGCACCAGATCCAGCCGTGCGCGGTCTCCACGAAGGAGAAGACGAACGAGTCGAAGATCTTGGTGGTGCCGAGCCACATGTAGACGTTGCGGCCCACGGAGACCTCGGTGCCGAAGTGGCCGGCGTGGCGCTCGCGCAGCGCGCTGTTGATCCCGTCGCCGGCGACGACGAGGTCGGCCCCGGACAGCTCGGGCGCGTCCTCGCCGGCGACCTCGTGCTCGTACTCGACCCGCACGCCCAGCTCGCGGGCGCGCGCGGCGAGGATGTCGAGCAGGCGGCGGCGGCCGATGCCGAAGCCGTCGTCCCCGTGCTCCATGGTGAGCGTCGCCCGGTCCTGGAGGTTGACCACCCAGTCGTCCCAGTGGACGGAGTTCTCCTGGATGGCGCGGGCGGATTCGGGATCGACGGCGTACAGGTTCTCCAGCAGTTGCAGCCAGTACGTCACGCCCCAGCCGAACGTCGAGCCGGCCGGGTTCCGCTCGTAGACGGTGAGCTCGTGGGACGGGTTCATCCGCTTCATGACGATGGAGAAGTACAGGCTGGCGGGCCCTCCGCCGACGCAGGCGACCTTCACAGGAACTCCCAATAACACATACTGCGGCTGCTATGTAGCAGAACGTAGCATCGCGGTTACAGGATGAGGTCTTGTGCCATCGAGCCGCAGGTCATGACATGGCCATGCTCAGGACATGTCCGGCCCGCCGGTGCTCATCCGGAGGGTCGTAGACTGCCCGTCATGCGGCGATTGACCAGTACGGTGGTCGTGGTGGCGGGGGACGGGGCCGGCGAGGTGGTCGCCGGCCTGGACGGGCTGCACAACGTGCGGGCCATCCCGAAGGGCGAGCGCTCGCCGGCCGAGGTGGCGGAGCTGGCGGCGCGCTCGGCGGCCACGTACGTCGTGCACGACGCCGACCCGCTGGCCGGCGTGGCGGCGGCCTGGACGGCCTACTTCGACGGCACGGGCGTCGTCGGCGCGCTGGAGGTCGCGATCGAGGCCGCGCTCGGCGAGCTGCGCGCGGACCGGCTCGTGCTGCCCGACTACTACCTGGTGCTCGACCCCGACGCCATGACGGAGACCTGGCGGCACTGGTGGCTCGGGGTGCTGGCCGGGGCCGCGCCCGTGCGGGTGGTGCCGGTGCAGCCGGTGGCCGGAGCGGTCGCCGGCGAGCTGGGACGGCTGGCGGCGGGCCGCTGGTGGCCCGCCGACCTGGAGGGCTGGCTGCGCGGCCTGCCCCGGGTGGTGCCCGACCGCGCGGGCCTCGTGACGCCCTGACCTTTCCTGGCGGACGCTTGGCGGGCACCAGAAGTTCGTGCGCCCTCCGCCAATAAAGATTGGCGTTGCGGCGCGGGGTGGCGCGGACCGCGGGGACCTCGGCGAACTTACGTTCTGTCATGGCTCCTATCCGTGTGTAACCCAGGGGGGAAACATGCTTCGTCGTGCTCTGGCCGGCTGTCTGGCGCTGGCCGCCGCCGGCCTCGTCACCACCGCAGCCGGCACCGCCGCGCATGCCGACATCAGGGCGCCGTTCGCCCGGGCGGCGGCGATCGTGGACCCGGACGGCGCCCTGATCGACGAGAAGAACGTCTACCGTTCCTGGCGCTCCGGCACGGGCCAGTACTGCGTGCAGGTCGCCCACTACGTCGACACCCGCGAGGCGCTGATCCAGCTCACGCCGCGCCACGTCGGGCGGCTGCCGTTCATCGCCTACCGCTTCCCGTCGGAGCAGTGCGGCAGGCAGATCAACACGATCGCCGTCGAGGTGATCAGCGTGCGCAGCGGGAGCCGGGTGGACGGCGGCTTCGACATGCTCATCTCCTGACGTCCGCACCGCACCTCGCGCGGGCCGCGCGTCCCCCGCGGGCGCGCGGCCCGCGCCGTGTGCGCCCCGCAGGTCTCGTGCGGCATGCACGTTCTGTGTAGGTTGCACATGGTTGTGGTAGACAGGTCGCCATGGACAAGCCCACGCACCTGGTCGAGTACGAGACCATGCTGCTCGGCAGGCACCGCCATCTCGACCGCAGCGCGTACATCCTGCTCAGCCGCATCCGCGTGGCCGGCATGATGACGATCGGGCAGCTCAGCGAGGCCCTGGGGCTGGACGTGTCCACCCTCAACCGGCACACCTCGGCCCTGGTGCGGGCCGGGCTGGCCGAGCGCATCCCCGACCCCGAGGGCGGGATCGCCAGGAAGTTCCGCCTCACCGAGGCGGGCGAGCGCCACCTCGACGAGGAGCGGGCCAGGAACATCGAGGGCCTGGAGAAGGTGCTGGCCGAGTGGACGCCCGGGGAGGTGGCCGAGTTCGCCGGCTACCTGCGGCGCTTCAACACCGACGTCGAACGCCTCGGCGGACGCCGCCCCTGGCCGCGGGCCCACGGCTCGTAGACCGCCGCCCGCCCGCCCCTCACCACAGCTCGACGGAACGGGTCAGGATCGCCGCCAGGTCGTCCCCGTCCACCGGGCGCGGGGCGATGGCCAGCAGCCGCTGCTGCTTCATCGCCCCCTCCACCAGGGCGGGCACGTCCGCCCGCGAGTAGCCGACGCCGCCGATGCCGTTGGGGATGCCGATCTCGCGCATCAGCGCCGCCAGCACCGCCGGCAGCCGGCCCGCCGGGTCGCCCTCCTGCCCGGCGGCCGGGTCCAGGATCGCGGCGGCCCGCAGGTGGCGCTCCGGGCAGGCGTCGAAGGTGAAGCGGAACGCCTCCGGCGCCGTCAGCGCCACCGCCATGCCGTGCGGCACCAGCGGCTCGTCCTTCGGGTAGCCCTCCGGGCGGAAGTCCCTGACCCGGCCGGCGATGGGGTAGGCGTTGGCGTGCGGGATGTGCACGCCGGCGTTGCCGAAGCCCAGCCCCGCGAACGTCGCCGCCAGCGCCATCCGCCCCCGCGCGCCGGCGTCGTCGCCGTCGCGCACCGCCGCGCGGAACGAGCCCGCCAGCAGCCGCATCGCCTGCTCGGCCCACATGTCGGAGACCGGGTTGGCCCCGCAGTAGGGCACCCGCTCCTCCGGCCGCTTGCGCTCGAAGGAGGTGTAGGGGCGGGCGGTGTAGCTCTCCAGGGCGTGGCACAGGATGTCCATGCCGGCCGCGGCCGTCACGCTCGCCGGCTGGGTCATGGTCAGGTCCGGGTCCACGACGGCCAGCACCGGCCGCAGCCGCGGATGGCTGATGCCCGTCTTGACCTTCAGCTCCAGCACGTCCAGGACGCAGATCGTGGTGGACTCCGAGCCGGTGCCGGTGGTCGTCGGCACCGCGACCAGCGGCTTGAACGGCTGCGACGGGGCCCGGCCGCCGCCCACGGGCGGGTTGACGTAGTCGATGAGCGCGCCGGGGTTGGTGGTGAGCAGGTTGACGGCCTTGGCCGTGTCGATGCTGGAGCCGCCGCCGACGGCCACGAACGCGTCCCACGGGCCGCTGTCGCGGGCGTGGGCGACGGCCGCCTCCAGGCTCTCGTCGGTGGGCTCGACGTGCACGCCGTCGTAGACGCGCGCCTCCATGCCGTGATCGGCCAGGCGCGCGGCGACGCGGTCGGGCGCGCCGGTGGCGGCCACCCGGGCGTCGGTGACGACCAGGACGCGGCGGGCGCCGTACTGGGCGAGGTCGAAGCCGATCTCGGCGGCGGCGCCGGGGCCGAACTTCAGCGCGGGGGCGCCGTAGGTGAAGACCGACTCGGGGTCGGCGGGGACGGCGAACGTCATCGGGCTCTCCTCAGCGGGTCTGCCGGTCGCGGGGGCAATTTCATGCGTGTTCCTCCATCAGAAGTGCCCGATGTCCGCTTTGTAGCACGCACCCGTCCCGCATCTCCAGTGGCCCACTCCGCGCCTACGGGGTCCGGTGGCCCCGGTCGAACGCTCCGGTATGGCTCATGATCGTGGTCACGAGGCCGGCGATGGCGATGAAGGCGCCTCCGCCCCACCCCAGCGCCCCTGCCATCGGCAGGCCGTTCTCCCGCGCCACGATGAGCGCGACGAGTGCTATCACCAGCGAGAAGAGCATGTCGACGGCTAACCAGAGCGCGATGCGCAGCCCAACGTTCATCTTTTCCTCGCCTGTCATCAGGGCCGTTCTCCGACGCCGGTACGCCGATGCTCCGCATTATTGCGGTTCCTGGGCCGTGATGCAGGTGCAGATGCACGTGCAAAGATGCTTTTTCGCGAAAGAGTGGCATTTCCCCATTTCGGGGGTCCGTCGCGGCGGAAAATCCGGCCTGGAGGGAACAGGCCGAGACCCGATCCGTACGGACCGTCACCGATCACCGCTGACGGTGTCTGCACGTGCAGCGGTCACGGGATGTGGGCCACGGCGCCGTAGTTGCCGGAGGAGGAGGGCTGGTCGGCGCAGGCCGGGGTGTCGTCGTCCGGGAGGGCGGGGTGCCACTGCGGGACCCAGACGAGGCCGGGGGGCATGAGGTCCAGGCCGTCCAGCAGGGCTTCGACCTCCTCCTTCGTCCGGATGGCGAGGTGGGGGAGGGTCATGGCGAGGACGTCGCGGACGGCGGGGAGCAGCTCCGGGGGGACGGCGTCGAACGTGGTGTGCACCAGGGCGAGGAAGCTGCCGGCCGGGGCCGTGTGGCGCAGGCGCTTGATGACGTAGTGGGCGTACTCCTCGTCGTCCAGGCTCTGCGAGGACAGCAGCAGGACGGCGATGGGCCGCTCCCAGTCCAGGAACGTCTGGACGACGTGGTCGCCGAGCAGGTCGTCGATCTCGCGGATGTCGCCGTCCAGCACACGCACCAGGTCGGAGAAGGGCTCGATGGTGGCCTGGGCCATGGTGACGACCATGGGGTTGCTCTCGACGTACACGACGCGGACGGCGGGGCCGGGGGCGGCCTGGCGGGCCACGTCGTGCAGGCGGCGGCCGGGCGGCAGGCCGCTGGGCACGCCGCTACCGATGATCATGAACTGGTCGACGCCCTCGGTGGCGGCCAGGTGGCGGACGACGCGGGTCAGGAACTGCAGGACGGCGCGGGCTGCGGTGGTGAGGACGGGGGCGGCCTGATCGAAATGGCGGACCATCTCCTTGTCCGCCTGGAAGTTGTTCTTCCCGCCGGCGGCCGCGTCGAAGATGCGCGTCATTCTCGCTTGTGTCGTTTCGAGCTTGGCCAGGTTACGGACAGCCCTTTGGTGCATGAGCGTTGCCCCTTTCCCTCGCCGCCACCCGTTCGCGGTGGACGATCTTTGGACCTCACTCGATGACTCTGACCATATGTTCCAACAATTCCAGTTAATCGCAATGCGATAGACCGGTTATTTCGGGAAATGTTTGTGACCAGAATCTTCGTGAATGCCAGGGCGGGGCTTTTTCGATCAGTGCCGATCGAGGGGTTCGCGCAGGCCGGAGGGGGTGGCGCGGGGCTTCCGCGGACCGGGGGAGGGCCGGTTGACGAGCGGTCCGGACGATCGCCGGCGGCTTGTGGTATTTCGGGCCATTGATTCGCAGGGTGCCGATGGGGACGAGGAGCGTGCGCGGGCGGGAGTGACCGGCCCGATCGGCGGCCCGGGGTCAGGTCAGGGTCTGGCCGGTGCCCACGCCGCGGAGCAGGGTGTCGACCAGGCGGGCGGCCAGGACGTCGGCGTCGCCGTCGCGCGACTGCGCCGTCTCGTGGATCAGCGCGTAGTAGACCCGCTGGGCCCAGAGGGGATCGACGTCGGCACGCAGCACGCCGGCCTCCTTGGCCCTGGCGAACAGCCGCACGCAGCGCTCCCCGATGTCGGCGTGCACCCGGGCCGCGTCGCGGTCGGCGGTCATCGCCCGGCTCATGGCGAACCCCCAGTCGATCTTGACGCGCAGCACGTTGGCGGTGACCTGGTAGAGCGCGACGAGCGGCGGCGTGGTCTCGGGGTGGGCGGAGTCGACCGCCTCGGCGAAGCGGCGGGTGGCCCACGACGCCATCGCGGCCACCAGCGCGTCGCGGGAGGCGAAGCGGCGGTGCACGGTCGTGCGCGCCACCCCGGCGGCCTCGGCGATCTGCTCCATGCTGGCCGCCGGGTTCTGGCTGAGCACGCGTTCGGCCGCCTCCAGGATCGTGCGGACCGTGCGTTCGGCGTCGGACCTCAGCGCCCGCGTCCGGGTCGGCGTCGTCTCGTTCATCGGTCCAGAGTACGGCATCGACGCCGCTCGTTCATTAGTTGCATCTTCAGTGTTGCAAGTCGTATGGTTTGAGCGTCTTGAGGGAAGCATTTTCGGAAGGACCGACTGATCATGGACATGGAACTCGCGGGCAAGGCCGCCGTGGTGACCGGGGCGAGCAGGGGCCTGGGGCTGGCGATCGTCCGGGCGCTGGCCGCCGAGGGCATGCGGGTGGTGGCCGCCGCCCGGACGATCTCGCCCGAGCTGAAGGAGACCGGCGCGATCGCGCTGACGGCCGACCTGTCCACCCCCGACGGCCCCGCCACCCTGATCCGGCGGGCGCAGGAGGAGCTGGGTGAGCTGGACCTGCTGGTCAACAACGTGGGCGGCGGCGACGGCGGCGCGGACCGGCTCGGCGGCCTGCTCGGCCTCGCCGACGAGCAGTGGCTGAGCGACTACGAGCTGAACTTCCTCAGCGCCGTCCGCGCCACCAGGGCCGCCATGCCCGGCCTGCTGCGCCGGCGCGGCGCCGTGGTCACCATCTCCTCCAACGGGGCCCGCCTGCCGCACGCCGGGCCCATGACGTACACGACGGCCAAGGCGGCGCTGACCGCGTTCGGCAAGGCCCTGGCCGAGGAGTTCGGCCCGCAGGGGGTGCGGGTCAACACGATCTCGCCCGGTGCCGTCCGCACCTCCCTGTGGGAGTCCCCCGACGGGTACGGAGCCGCCCTGGCCGCCGCCCTCGGCCTGGAGCACCGGCAGCTCCTGGCCGGCCTCCCGGCGAGCACCGGCATGACCACCGGCAGGCTCGTCGAGCCGGACGAGGTCGCCGCCCTGGTGACCTGGCTGGCCTCGCCGCACGCCGCCAGCGTCAGCGGCGCCGACTACGTCATCGACGGCGGCGCCATCAAGACCGTCTGACGGCAACGAAACGCGTGAAAACCGCCAATGCCTAGGACGTCCCGCTATATGCGCCTATAACCTTCCGTCGGCATGCGATCTGGGGGAAGGGGGGTCCAGCCATGACGGACCAGGAGGGCCCGCGGCGCCGGCCGCGGTTACTGAGCGGGGCGCGCCCCACGGGGGAGAACCACCGGGCGACGACCTTCGAGCTCTTCTTCGACCTGGTCTTCGTCTTCGCGGCGACCCGGGTCACCGCCCTCATGGCGCACGAGCACGACTTCCAGGGCCTGCTTCAGGGGTTGCTGCTGCTCGCGCTGCTGTGGTGGACGTGGGAGGCCTACACCTGGCTCGGCAACCAGGCACGCGCCGACGAGGGCGTGGTGCGGGGCGGGATGGCGGTGGCAACCGTCGGGGTGTTCGTCGTCGCGCTGGCCGTCCCGGAAGCCTGGCACGACGCGCCCGGCGGGCTGCACGGGCCGCTCGTGCTGGTGTGCGCGTACCTGTTCGTGCGGGCCGTGCACCTCACCGTCCACAGCGTGGCGGCCGGGGGCGCCGCGGGGCCGCGCCGCCGGCTCACGCTCTCGTGGGCGTCCCTGCTGGCCGGCGTGCCGCTGCTGGTGGCCGGGGCGCTGTTCGGCGGCTGGACGCAGACGCTGCTGTTCGCCGGGGCGCTGGCCGTGGACTGGGCGGGCACGTACCTGGCCGCGCGCGACGGCGACTGGCGGGTGCACAGCGCCGCGCACTGGAGCGAGCGGCACGGCCTGTTCGTGCTGCTGGCCATCGGGGAGTCGGTGGCGGCCATCGGCGTGGGCGCCGCCGGGAGCGCCGTCGGGAGCGCTGTCGGGGCCGCGCCGCTGGCCGCCGCCGTCCTCGGCGTCGTGGTGGCCCTGTGCCTGTGGTGGCTGTACTTCGACGTGGTCGCGCTCGCGGCCGAGCACCGGCTGGTCCGTACGCTCGGCGCGATCCGCGCCAAGATGGTCGTGGACGCCTACACCTACGGGCACTTCCCGATCGTCGCCGGCATCGTCGTCACCGCGCTCGGCGTCGAGGGCGTGCTGGCCCGCGCGGAGCAGGGGGCGGCGCTCGGCGGGTTCTACGCGCCGGCGCTGTTCGGCGGGGCGGCCCTGTACCTGGGCGGGCACGTGCTGTTCGGGGCCCGCATGCACGCGGTGCTCAGCCTGCCCCGGCTGGTCGCCGTGGGGGTGCTGCTGGCCGCGCTGCCGGTGGCGATCATGGTGCCGCCGCTGGCCGCGCTGGCGTTGCTGACGCTCGTGCTCGCCGCGCTGGTGGCCGTGGAGACCATCCGGTACGCCGAGCAGCGCCGCGACCTGCGCGAGGTCTGAGCCTCACTCCGGCGGCGGCGCGATGACGCTCCAGGCGGCCGGGCGCAGGGTCCAGGCGCGGCGGGGCGCGGGCGGGCGCAGCTCGCCGTCGGCGTTGGCGGGCACCGGCTCGCCCTCGACCACGATCGCGCGGCCCCGGAACGTCGCCACGTCGTGCCGCTCGGGGTGCCGGCCGAGCCGCAGCAGCACCCCGTACGCCAGCCGCGCCCAGGGGGAGACGGCGTAGGAGACGACGACGTCGGCCAGGCCGTCGTCCGGCCGCGCGCCGGGCGCCAGGGGGGTGCCGCCGCCGATCGAGACGCCGTTGCCGACGCCCACCATGAGGACGCGCCGGCGGCCGTCGGCGACCTGCTCGCCGTCCACCCGCACCCGCAGCCGCCAGCCCTTGCTGCGTACCCCGGCGATCAGCGCGCCGGCCGCGTAGGCGGCGCGGCGCAGGAACGGCTTGAGCGGGGTCGCCTGCTGGGAGGCCACCGCGCCCACGCCGACGTGGACGGCGTTGAGCACGATCCCGTCCTCGCCGTCATCCCCGTCGTCCCCGTCGCCGTCGCGGCCGTCCCCGTCCCCGTCGCCGTCCGCGACGAGCAGGTCCAGCGGCCGGGCCGTGCCGCGCAGCACGATCCTGGCGGCCTCGGCGGGCTCCAGCGGGATGCCGAGCGTGCGGGCCAGGTCGTTGCCGGTGCCCATCGGGATCAGGCCGACCGGCCGGTGCTCCAGCTCGCCGCGGGCCAGCAGCGCCGCCACCACCCGGTGCAGCGTGCCGTCGCCGCCGAGCACCACGGGGTCGTGGCCGGGGTGCTCGGCCAGCGCCCGTTCCAGGTCCTGCGGCCCTTCCATGGTGCGGGACACCACGTCCGCCCCGCCGGCGAGCACGTCGAGCACCGCCTGCCGGGTGCGCTCGTCGTCCCCGCCCGCGGCCGGGTTGCCCAGCGCCAGCAGCCTGCGTGCCATCCGTCCCCTCCCAGAGATCGTCCGGTGCCCCGCCGCGCGCGGGTCAAACGCGATCAGCCGGGCAGCGTCCTGACCTCGGCCGCCGGCAGGTCGCCCCACCACCTCGCGTAGCGGCCGTAGACGCGCGGCTCGCGGCCGGCCAGCAGCGCCAGCAACTCCTTGGCCTCGACGGCGAGCCCGTGCCACGCCTCCTCGGGCAGGCGGTGGAAGGCAGTGGCCTCGATGCCGCCCTCCGCCGGCCGCCACACCCCGGCCACGTGGCCGTCCACCAGGAGCGTCGGCAGGACGTCGCCGTTGGCGCGGATGACGAGCCTGCGGTAGGCGGGCGGGATGACGCGGGCGCGGTCGGCGTAGGCCAGCAGCACGTTGTCCCACATGGCCATGAGGCGGGGCGGGGCGGGCGTGTCCGGGTCGGGGCGGGGTGCTCCGGGGAGGTCGAACAGCTCCGCGCCGTCCGGCCCCTCCAGGCGCTCCAGCTCGCCGGAGAGCGCCTGGAAGGCCGCGCGTGCCTGCGGCCGGTAGACCATGGCGAACTGGGCCACGTCCAGCACCGACGCGGGCCCGAACGCCGCCAGGTAGCGCAGGACGAGCGCCCGCAGGCAGGCGTCGGCGTCCCCGGCCGGAGGTGCGGAGCCGGAGGCGGCCGGGGGCGCGTCGGCGGTGGCCGGAGGTGCGGTGTCGGGGGCGGCCAGGTAGGCCGGGCGCGGGCCGAAGGACCACGGGCCGCCGGTCGGCGCGTGCCGCAGCGGCGCGATCGAGCGCATCGTCCGCAGCACGTCCTTGGGCGACAGCGGCGCCCGCTCGGCGATCCACGCCTCCAGCTCGGCCGCCGTCCTGGGCCGGTCGGCGAAGGCCAGCAGCTCCGGCACCATCGCGTCGGCCTCGGCGGGGGTGAGCCCGGTCGCGGCGAAGCGCTTGTCGCCGAGCCGCGAGGCCCGCAGCGTCCGCCGCATGGCCAGGCGCATCGCCGGGTGGTCGCCGGCGTGCACCACGTGCAGGGTGATGCGCATGAGCGTGGCCTTCACCAGCGACCCGGCGGCGAACGCGGCGTCCAGGCCGGCGGGGTCGAAGCCGGCCAGCCGGTTCCAGAGCGCGAGGTAGGGCGAGGCGGGCTCCTGCGCCTGGAGCGCGACCAGGCGGCGGACCGCGCCGGCCACGTCCAGGGGCTCGCGGCGCAGCAGGAGCTGCCGGGCCAGCGTGGCGCGGTTGAGGTCGCGGAGGGTGAGCGGCATGGGGACAATCTAGGCGTTCTCGGGAGTACGCAGCCGCCGGCCCAGGCGCTGGGCGGGCGCCTCGACCACGCGGTACGCCAGCCCGCTGAGCGGGATCAGCACGAGATAGTAGAGCCCGAGGCCGGGCACCAGGTGCAGCAGGATCGGGTGCAGCAGGTAGAGCGAGAAGCTGACCACGCCGAGCCAGGTCAGCCAGCGCGGGAACGCCCGCCCGCGCAGCGCGAACGCCAGCCCGAACCCGGCGAAGGCCAGCACCAGTGCCGGCGCCCAGCCGGGGTCGTCCTTGGCGGGGGCGCCGCAGCACAGCACGGCCGCCACGGCGAGCGCGGCCGCCCGCCACCGGATCTCGCCGCGCTCGGCCCGGTACACGGCGGTGCCCGCGAACATGGCCGCCAGGACGATCACGCCCTGCCAGGTGCCGCCCCGGCTGCCGAGGACCACCAGCGCGAGGCCGAGCAGGCCGCCCGCGGCGGCGGCCGCCGTCCTGGCCCGGCCGCCCGCCAGGGCGGTCACCGCGACGGCGGCGACCACGGCCAGGCCGAGCAGCGCGGCGAGCAGGTCGTGGCGGCCGATGGCGGCACGCGGTAAGAGCAGGCCCAGGGGCACGGCGAGCACCGCCAGGGACAGGGAGATCCCCGCGGACCTGCGGGCCTGGCCCAGCGCGTACAGGGCCACGCTGATCAGGTAGAAGGCCATCTCGTACGACAGCGTCCAGGTGACGTTGACGACGGCGGGCAGGTTGAGCAGCTCCTGGAGCATCGTCACGTTCCCGAGCGCGACCAGGGGGAGCGGGCGCGAGCCGAGCCCGGCGGGCAGCGCGAGGGCTCCGGCGGCGGCCAGCAGCAGCACCGCGCAGAAGGCGGTCAGCAGGAGCGGCAGGAGGCGGAAGGCCCGGCCGGTCCAGAAGGCGCGCAGGTCGCCGCGGCGCTCCAGCGAGGCGGGGATGATGTAGCCGCTGACCAGGAAGAACACGAACACGCCCCACGTGCCCAGGTCGATGCGCGCGTCCACGGCGGTGTAGAGGGCGGGAACGTAGGTCCAGCCGGCGTGATGGGCGGTGACGGCCAGGGCCGCCGGCCCCCGCAGGGCATCCAACCAGGCGAGCCGGGCAGGGGGCAGGGACATTCGTCGGAGTCTAGGCCATAAAGGGCGATGCTAAACCTGCCGCTTTTGGGGGAGTAGTCGCTTTTAGCGCTATATGTCGGGGGTGGTGGCGGTGCCGGAGCCGGAAGGACCGATCCGCGTCGGAGTGGAGGAAGAGTTCCACGTGGTGGATCTGCGTACGCGGCACGTGGCCGCCCGCTCGGGGCTGCTGCTGGCCTCGCTGCCGGCCGCCCGCTTCACCCACGAGTTGCAACGCTCGATGGTGGAGACCAACAGCCTGCCCTTCCACCGGCTGGAGGACCTGGCCCGCGACCTGTGCGAGATGCGCGCCAGGCTGATCGGCGAGGCCGACGCGCTCGGCCTCGGCATCCTGGCCGCGGGCAGCGCCCAGCTCGTGGACATGGACCAGCTCAAGATCTACCCCGACGCCCGTTACGAGCGCATGCTCACCGACTACCAGGTGCTCACCCGCGAGCAGCTCATCTGCGGCATGCACGTGCACGCCGAGGTCCGCGACCAGGACCTCGCCGTGGCGGTCGCCCACCGGCTCGCGCCGTGGCTGCCGACGCTGCTGGCCCTCAGCGCCAGCTCCCCCTTCTGGGACGGCTCCGACACCGGCTACGCCAGCTACCGGACCATGATCTGGCAGCGCTGGCCCACCGCCGGCCCGATGCCGCGCTTCGACTCGGCGGCCGATTACCAGCACATGGTCAAGGAGCTGATCCGCTCCGGGGTCATCGGCGACCCCGGGATGATCTACTTCGACATCCGGCCGTCGCAACACGTCCCGACGGTCGAGATGCGCATCTGCGACTCCTGCTCGCGCGTGACGGACGTCGTGCTCATCGCCGGGCTCTTCCGGGCGCTGGTCGCCAGGGAGCTGGACGAGCTGGAGCGGCACCCCGGCCGCGAGCCCGAGGTGCACCTGGAGACGGTGCGCGGGGCCACCTGGCAGGCGGCCCGCTTCGGGCTGGAGGCCGAGCTGGTGGACCCGGTGGAGGGCGTGCCGCTCCCGGCGGCGGAGGTGGTCACCCGCCTGCTCGACCGGGTGCGCCCCCAGCTCGCGCGGGCGGGCGACGAGGAGCTGGTCGAGGCGCTGGCGCGGCGGGCGCTGGCCCGCGGCAGCTCGGCGGCGCGGCAGCGGGCGGCCCACGCCCGGCGCGGCCGCCTGGAGGACGTGGTGGACCTGTTGCTGACCGAGACGCGCGACCGCGCGTGGGACCGTGACCTGCCGGTCGCGTGACGAGGAGGAGGACGTACGCATGTGCGGGCTGAGCGGGGAGATCCGCTTCGACGGTGAAGAGGCGGACATCGCCGCTGTGGACCGGATGACGGAGGCGATGCACGATCGCGGGCCGGACGGCTCGGGACTGTGGTCCCAGGGCCCGATCGCCCTGGGCCACCGCCGTCTCAAGATCATCGATCTGTCGGAGAAGGCGGCCCAGCCGATGGTGGACGGCGAGCTGGGGCTCGCGGTCGTGTTCAACGGCTGCCTGTACAACTACGGCGAGCTGCGCGAGGAGCTGCGCCGGGAGGGCTACGACTTCTACTCCACCTCCGACACCGAGGTGCTGCTGAAGGCGTACCACCGGTGGGGCGTGGCCTGCGTCGAGCACTTCAAGGGCATGTTCGCCTTCGCCGTCGCCGAGCGCGACACCGGCCGGCTGGTCCTGGGCCGCGACCGGCTCGGCATCAAGCCGATGTACCTGGCCGAGGACGGCCGCCGGCTGCGCTTCGCCTCCTCGCTGCCCGCCCTGCTGGCCGCCGGCGACGTGGACACCTCCGTCGATCCGGTGGCCCTGCACCACTACATGACCTTCCACTCGCTGGTGCCGGGCGAGCGTACGATCCTGGCCGGGATCCGCAAGCTGCCCGCCGCCACCGTCCGGGTGATCGACCGGGACGGCACCAGCAAGGAGCACCGGTACTGGGACCCGTCCTACACCCGGGGCGCGCTGCCCGAGCACGCCGGCCTGAGCGCCGGCGAGTGGCGCCAGGCCGTCATGGACGCCCTGCGCACGGCGGTGCGCCGCCGCATGGTGGCCGACGTGCCGGTGGGCGTGCTGCTGTCCGGCGGCCTGGACTCCAGCCTCATCGTGGCGCTGCTGGCCGAGGAGGGGCAGGAGGGGCTGGCCACGTTCAGCATCGGCTTCGAGCCGGCCGGCGGCGAGAAGGGCGACGAGTTCGCCTACTCCGACCTGGTGGCCCGGCGCTTCGGCACCGACCACCACCGCATCCGCATCCCCGACGCCCGGCTGGCCGAGGGGCTGGAGCAGGCGATCAGGGCGATGAGCGAGCCGATGGTCAGCCACGACTGCGTGGCCTTCCACCTGCTCTCGCAGGAGGTCGCCCAGCACGTCAAGGTAGTGCAGTCCGGGCAGGGCGCCGACGAGGTGTTCGCCGGCTACAGCTGGTTCCCGCCGCTCGCGGACGTGCCGCGCGAGCGGGCCGCCGAGGTCTACGCCCGCGAGTTCTTCGACCGCCCGCACGCGGCGCTGGCCGGCCTCGTCGCGCCGGAGTACCTGCTGGACCACGACGCCAGCGGCGCCTTCGTCCGCGACCACCTGGCCCGGCCGGGCGCCGACACCGCGCTGGACGCCGTGCTGCGCCTGGAGACCACCGCCATGCTGGTGGACGACCCGGTCAAACGGGTGGACAACATGACGATGGCGCACGGCCTGGAGGCCCGTACCCCGTTCCTCGACCACGAGCTGGTCGAGCTGGCCGCGGCCTGCCCCGCCGAGCTCAAGCTGGCGCACGGCGGCAAGGGCGTGCTCAAGGACGCCGCCCGCCGCCTGCTGCCCGCCGAGATCATCGACCGGCCCAAGGGCTACTTCCCGGTGCCCGCCGTCCGGCACGTGGACGGGCCCCTCCTGGAGCTGGTGCGCGACGCGCTGACCGGCCGGGCGGCGCGCGAGCGCGGCCTGTTCCGCCCCGAGTACGTGGACCGGCTGCTCGCCGACCCCGAGGCCGACCGCACCACGACCGGCGTGAACACCCTCTGGCAGCTCGGCCTGCTCGAACTGTGGATGCAGGCCCACGGGGTATGACGCGGCGTATGACGCCGCCCCTGGACGGGCTCGCGCGCGTTCCCGCGCCCGCGAGCCTGACCGTCGAGAACTGCCTGGCCCCCGCCCTCGCCCCGGACGACAGCGCCGTGGCCTACGTCAGCGACCGGGACGGCCTGCCCCGCGTCTGGATCCAGCCGCTGGACGGCGACGCCGAGCCCTGGCCGGTGGACACCGGGCCGCAGCCCGTCGTGGACGTGAGCTGGGCGCCCACGGGCGGGCACCTGGCCGTGCTGGTGGCGCCCGGCGGCGGGGAGCACACGCAGGTGTGGGCCGTCCAGGCGCACGGCGGCGACCTGCGCGCGCTCGCCGCCCCGCCCGGCGGCAGCGCCTCGATGGTGCGCTGGACGGGGCGCGGCGAGACGTTGCTGGCCGCCGAGACCGCGGCCGACGGCCTGACCACCGCCGTGCTGGTGGACGCCGTCACCGGCGCGCGCCGGCCGATCGCCGCCGGCCACCTGCTGCGGCCGGCCGCGGTCAGCCGCGACCACGCCCGGATGTTGCTGCGGCGCGGCCCGCGCGGCGCCCGCGCGATGTACGTGGCGGACCTGGCGCACGGCGAGGAGCGGCGGCTGCTGCCCGGCCTGCCCGGCAGCACCGACCTCGGCGCCCTGTCGCCGGACGGCGGCACGGCCTACCTGGTGTCCGACGCCGGCCGCGACCGCGCCGCGCTGCTGGCGGTGCGCCACGGCGCCGAGGCCGTGGTGCTGGCCGAGCGGCCGGACGCCGAGCTGGACCTGTTCGCGCTCAGCGCGGACGGCCGCCGCGCGCTGCTGGTGTGGAACCGGCACGGCCGCTCCGAGCTGGACGTCCTCGACCTGGAGGGCGGCGAGCTGCGCCCGCTGCCGCCCCCGCCCGCCGACGTGGTCACCTCGGCCCGCATCGCCTGGCACGGCACGCTGGCCGCCCTGGCGGCCGAGAGCCCGGAGGAGCCCTCGCACGTGCTGGTGTGCGATCTGGACGCGGGCCGCTACCGGCGCGTCGCGGGCGCCGCCCCGCTGCCGCTGGCGGGGGCCGAGCACCTGCGCTTCCGCGCCAGCGACGGGCTGGAGCTGACCGGCTGGCTCTACCGGCCGCCGCGCGTCACCGGCCCCGCTCCGTACGCGCTCTACCTGCACGGCGGCCCGGAGGACGAGGAGCGCCCGACCTTCAACCCGCTGTTCCAGAACCTGCTGGCGGCCGGGATCGGGGTGTTCGCCCCGAACGTGCGCGGCTCCGGCGGCCACGGCCGCGCCTTCCGCCAGGCCGACGACGGCCCGCTGCGCTTCCGCGCCGTCGAGGACGTCGCCGACTGCGCCGCCGAGCTGGTCCGCCGGGGCCTGGCCGACCCCGGCCGGCTGGCCTGCACGGGCTGGTCGTACGGCGGCTACCTCACCCTGGCCGCCCTGGTCACCCATCCCGGCCTGTTCCGCGCGGGCGTGGACGTGGCGGGCATCGCCGACTTCGAGACCTTCTACGCCCGTACCGAGCCGTGGGTCGCCGAGGCGGCCGTCAGCGAGTACGGCCACCCGGACCGCGACCGCGACCTGCTGCGCGCCCTGTCGCCGCTGCGCTCGCTGTCCCGGCTGGCCGCCCCGCTCCTGGTCGTGCACGGGGCCGCGGACACCAACGTCCCCCTGTACGAGGCCGAGCAGGTCCTCGCCGCCGCCCGCGCGCTCGGCCTGCCCTGCGAGGCCCTGATCTTCGACGACGAGGGGCACGAGATCCGCCGGGTCGCCAACCGGATCAGCTTCGTGGCCAAAGTGGTGGATTGGCTTTCCCATCACCTGCAAACGGTCGAGTACTCCTCAACCGGTCGTAAGGACTCCGGCCAGGCCCGGTAACCAGGCGGTTCCCCGTCAGGGGCCCGGGTACCGGATGCTCGACCCGTGGCGCGCATGACGGAGAGCAGGTATGACGACGTTCAAGTCCGGCGAGGAGCCGCTGACCTCACCCCTGGCCCCGGCGCGCCATCACCGCCGGGGCGCGGTGATCGTGTCGTGGCTGACCTCCACCGACCACAAGGTGATCGGGTACCTGTACCTGATCACCGCGTTCCTGTTCTTCGCCCTGGCCGGGATCATGGCGCTGATCATCCGCGCGGAGCTGGCCCAGCCCGGCATGGAGGTCGTCAGCCAGCAGGCCTACAACCAGCTCTTCACCCTGCACGGCACGATCATGATGCTGCTGTTCGCCACCCCGCTGTTCGCCGGGTTCGCCAACGTCATCATGCCGTTGCAGATCGGCTCGCCCGACGTGGCCTTCCCGCGGCTCAACGCGGTCAGCTACTGGCTGTTCCTGTTCGGCGGCCTCATGGTGTGCAGCGCGATCTTCACCAACTTCGGCTCGCCCGACTTCGGCTGGACGGCGTACACGCCGCTGTCGCACGCCACCTTCAGCCAGGGCATCGGCGGCGACCTGTGGGTGATGGGCCTGGCGATGTCCGGCCTGGGCACGATCCTCGGCTCGGTGAACTTCTTCACCACCATCATCTGCATGCGCGCGCCGGGCCTGAGCATGTTCCGCATGGCGATCTTCACCTGGAACACGCTGCTGACCAGCATGCTCGTGCTGATGGCGTTCCCGGTGCTGACCGGGGCGCTGATGGCGCTGGAGGCCGACCGCAAGCTCGGCACCCACATCTACGACGCGGCCAACGGCGGCCCGATGTTGTACCAGCACCTGTTCTGGTTCTTCGGCCATCCCGAGGTCTACATCATCGCGCTGCCGTTCTTCGGCATCATCACCGAGGTCATCCCGGTCTTCAGCCGTAAGCCGATCTTCGGCTACGTCGGCCTGATCGGGGCCACGATCGCGATCGCCGGGCTGTCGATGGCGGTGTGGGCGCACCACATGTTCGCCACCGGGCAGGTGCTGCTGCCGTTCTTCTCGTTCATGACGTTCCTCATCGCGGTGCCGACCGGGGTGAAGTTCTTCAACTGGATCGGCACGATGTGGCGGGGCCATCTGAGCTTCGAGACGCCGATGTTGTTCGCCGTCGGGTTCCTCATCACGTTCCTGCTGGGCGGGCTGACCGGGGTGATCCTCGGCTCGCCGCCGCTGGACTTCCACCTGCACGACTCCTACTTCGTGGTGGCGCACTTCCACTACGTGGTGTTCGGGACCGTGGTGTTCGCGATGTTCGCCGGGTTCTACTTCTGGTGGCCGAAGATGACCGGCAGGATGCTCAACGACCACATCGGCAAGTGGCACTTCTGGCTGCTGTTCATCGGCTTCCACACCACGTTCCTGGTGCAGCACTGGCTCGGCGTGGCCGGGATGCCGCGCCGCTACGCCGACTACAGCTCGGCCGACGGCTTCAGCGACCTGCACCTGATCTCCTCGATCGGGGCGTTCATCCTGGGCCTGTCCACGCTGCCGTTCCTCTACAACGTCTGGTGGACCGCCCGGCACTCGCCCCGCGTCACCCAGGACGACCCGTGGGGCTACGCCAACTCGCTGGAGTGGGCCACCTCCTGCCCGCCGCCCCGGCACAACTTCACCAGCATGCCGATGATCCGCTCCGAGCGGCCCGCCTTCGACCTGCACTACCCGCACACCGTCCGGCACCGCGACGACGACGAGCAGGCGGGCCCCGGGATCGAGGACGGCCCCGAGATCGAGGACGGCCCCGGGATCGAGGACGGCCCCGAAGGCAGGCTCGGCCCCGGGAGTGGCACGGAAAGCGGGCGGTGAGCCTCTCCGATCGCGAGCGGCGCCTGCTCGCCCAGATCGAGCGCGACCTGCGCTGCCGCGATCCCCGCTTCACCCGCCGCATCGAGGCGCTGAGCCGGCAGGGGCCGCAGCGCTTCGCCTGCCACGTGAGTACCCGGCAGTTCGTCTGCATCCTGCTCGCCGTGGTCGCGCTGACCCTCCTGTCGGCGGCCGTCCTGGTGCTGACGGCCCCCGAGGGCGGCCGTCCTCCCGGGGGCCGCCCGTCCGCGCCGGCGGGTCACACGAAGGCGCTGAGCCCGGTGACCGCGCGGCCCACGATGAGCGTGTTGATCTCGCGCGTGCCCTCGTAGGAGTACAGGGCCTCGGCGTCGGCCACGAAGCGGCCGATGTCGTAGTCGAGCACGATGCCGTTGCCGGCCAGCAGCTCGCGCGCCCACCCGACGACCTCGCGCATGCGCGTGGTGCAGTACGCCTTGGCCAGCGCCGAGTGCTCGTCGCGGTAGGTGCCGGCGTCCTGGAGCTGGGCCAGCCGCACCACCATGCCCAGCGAGGCCGTGGCGTTGCCCAGCATCCGCACCAGCAGGTCCTGGACGAGCTGGAACTTGCCGATGGGCCGGCCGAACTGCTCGCGCTCCTTGGAGTAGGCCAGGGCGATCTCGTAGGCGGCCAGCATCACGCCGACCGCCTGCCAGGCCACGCCGCTGCGGGTGCGGCGCAGGATCCCGGCCGTGTCGCGGAAGGAACGGGCGTTCTGCAGCCGGTTCGCCTCGGGCACGCGGCAGCCGTCCAGCGTGATGTCGGCGTTCTGGACCGACCGCAGCGCCATCTTGTTCTCGATCTTGGTGGCGGTGAAGCCGGGCGTGCCCTTCTCCACCACGAAGCCCTTGACGTGCTTGTCGTCGGCGTCACGGGCCCAGACCACGACGAGGTCGGCGAAGGTGGCGTTGCCGATCCAGCGCTTGGCGCCGTCCAGCACCCACGTGTCGCCCTCGCGCCGGGCCGTGGTGCGCATCCCGCCGGAGACGTCGGAGCCGCCGTCCGGCTCGGTCAGCGCGAACGCGCCGATCTTCTCCATCCTGCTCATCGCGGGCAGCCAGCGCTCGCGCTGGTCGGCCGAGCCGCAGGCCGCGATGCTGCCCATCGCCAGGCCGGTGTGCACGCCGAAGAAGGTCGCCATCGACGGGTCGGCGTGCGCCATCTCCATCGCCAGGAAGCCGCTGAGCAGGCTGCTCGGCTTCGGCCCCGGCACCTCGTCGTAGGCCAGCCCGGCGATGCCCAGGTCGGCGTACCCCTGCACCAGATGGGTGGGGAACTCCGCGCGGGCCCAGTAGTCGTTGGCGATGGGCACGACCTTCTCGCGCAGGAACTCCCGCACCCGCAGCAGGATCTTCCGCTCCTCGTCGGGAAGCAGCTCCTCGAACGCGTAGAAGTCCCCCGTCAGCAGGTCCGCCGGCGACTCCGCCATCTCCACCCCTCCGCTTTCGTCAGTACGGCCGCCCGGTCCCTTCACCGGGCAGGTAACCGCCGTCGCTGCTGTCGGTGCGGCCCGAGCCGCCGTCCGGGTCGTCCTCCTCGTCGGAGCCCACCCAGTCGCCGCTCGCGTTGATGTGCTCGCCGCCGGGCAGGCCGGGCTCCGGCTCGGACGGCGGCTCGCCGCCGTCGTCGTCGATGATCATGCCGTGCTCGGCCTCGTCCACCGGGCCCTGGACGCGGAAGCCCGGGTCGCCGCCCTCGCCCTGCGGTTCGAGCTGGTCGGGCGGCATCGGGTGCGGGCTCGGGCCGTAGGTGGCCACGTGGCCCTCGATCTCGTCGGTACGCGCCGCGACCGACTTCTCGCCGGAGCCCGCCGTGGCCGACCACTCGTCGTCTCGGCCGGCCACGAACCCCATGGGCGTGGAGTAGCCGCTCTTCGGCTCGGCGTCGTCGCGCGGCTTCGACCCCGGGCTCGGGTTCGAGCCGCGGATCGAGGCGGGGCCGATGTCACCGCCCATGTTGTGCAGCTCGGCGTCGAACGTCGTGCCCTTGTCCTGCTCGCGCCGCTTGTCGCGCTCCTCGCGCTCCTCGTCGGAGCGCTCCTGGTCCGTCATCTTCGCCTCCTCGCTCGTCCCGGGCCGGTCCCTGTCGCTCATTCGGGCTCGATCCGCATGGCGGCCTCCTCCGCCGTGTAGCCGCCCATGTCGGGGCCGACCTCGGTGGCGATCTCGTCGGGCTCGACGTCGCCGTGCGCCCCCTCGTCGGGGGCGACCAGCCGGCCGGCCCGCCGCGGCTCGTCCCAGACCTGGCCGGAGGGCTCCTCGGGCTGCGCGTCCCACCCCGGGTCCACGTCGTCGTCGCGCTCGTAACCGGTGTCCAGGTCCGAGCCCACGCCCAGGCCGCTCTCCTCGGTCACCCGCTCGACCTCGGGCGCGTCGTCCTGGTCGGTGGGCAGGCGGTCGGCCGTGGCCGACTCGTCCACCCCGAACATCGCCTGCTCCTCGGGCAGCTCGCGGTCCAGGCGGCCGGTCAGCGACTCGCCCTGGATCTGCTCGTCGATCGTGGTGCCGAAGTCGTTCACGGCCACCGGGTGGTCGGCGGGCAGCGGCGCCTCCTGCGGGTCCACCGCCCACTGCTGCTGGGGCGTGCCGTCCTGCAGGTCGGGGATGCCCTCGTCCTCGAAGCGCGAGTGCGGGTCGTGCTCGGGCGTGTGGTGCGTCATGACGCTCCCCCCGTTCTTCCGTTCGTCGTCGTCTCGTCTCTGGAGCCGGGTGTCCGGACACCCCGGCCCCTACCCACGCCGGCCATAAGGCCACGTGAACAGCTCAATCGTCTTCGGCCACCACCCGGAAGGTGTCCAGGGACGGGTCTGCCGAGTCCGGGATGACCATCCCGCCCGCCAGGCCGCTGCGCAGGTACCGCACGACCTCGGCGGTCAGGCGCTCGCCCGGGACCACGGCGGGGATGCCCGGCGGGTAGGGCGTGATGAGCTCGGCGCTGACCCGGCCCGCGGCCCGCTGCCAGGACACGTGCTCGACCTTGGCGAAGAAGGCGTCCCTGGGCCGCACGGCCTGCTCCATCCGCAGCCCGGACGGCGGCGGGATCTCCAGCTCCGGCGCGGGCGGCAGCTCGGCGGCGCGCTCGCCCAGGTCGCGCAGCGCGGTCAGCAGCCGGCCGGCGGTCTCCTCGTCGTCGGCGTGCGTGAGCTGGACGCCGAACCGGCGGTGGTCGGAGTGGCCGAGGTTGATCCGGTGGTGCTCGCGCATCCAGTCGGTGACCTGGTACCCGCCGGTGCCGAGGCCGGTGACGTCCACCATGATCTGCAGCGGGTCGGCGTCGAAGGCGTAGCCCCCGCCGACGAAGTCGTCACGGCCGTGCACGTGCAGGCCGTCGATGGCGGCGATCTCGGCGCGCACCTCGCGGGCCAGCTTCAGCACGCGGTCGTACATCTCGTGGCCGTGCTCGACCATCTGGCGGCGCCAGCCGTCCAGGGCCGCGTAGATGAGCACGGAGGGGCTGGTGGTGCTGAAGAGGTCGGAACGTTCCTTCAGCAGCTCCGGCGCGATGAGGTCGCCCTGGAGGTGGAAGACCGAGCTCTGCTCCAGGCCCGAGCCCATCTTGTGGATGCTGGTGACGCAGACGTCCGCGCCCGCGTCCATGGCCCAGGTCGGCAGGTCGGGGTGGAAGGGCAGGTGCGCGCCCCACGCCTCGTCCACGAGCAGCGGCCTGCCGCGCTCGTGGCACACGCGGACCAGCGTGGCCAGGTCGGTGCACGTCCCGTACGGGGTGGGGGCCACCACCAGCGCGCCCAGCGCGTCGGGATGCCGGTCGAACGCCTCGGCGAACGACTGCGGGGAGGGCGCGTGGGCCATGTGGCGCTCGGCGTCCCACTGCGGCTCGACCCACACCGGATGGCTGCCGGACAGCACCAGCTCCGCCACCACCGACTTGTGCGCGTCCCTGCCGATCAGGATCTTCTCCCCGGGCCCGGCCACCGACAACATCGCGGCCTTGACCGACAGGGAGCTGCCGCAGGTGGAGAAGAAGGTGTGGTCCGCGCCCACGGCGTCGGCCATGAGCTGCTCGGCCTTCTCCAGGACGCCGCCCGAGGAGGAGCGGTCGTCCAGGCCGCCGGTGGCCAGCACGTCGTCGCGGAAGACGGCCTCGCCCAGCACCGCGGAGACGCGCGGATCGACACCCCGGGCCTGCTTGTGCCCGGGCGGGGTGAAGGGGAGCTGCCCGCTGTCGTGGTAGGCCTCCATAGCCTGCAAGATCGGTGCCTGGGAATGATCCATGGGCCCGCTTTTGCCCTGACAGGACGGCCGGAAACGCCGGAGTGGTATTCGCCACGGTTGCCCACTCCGGCGGTCAAGGCCGGGAAAGGTGAGGTCAGACCGGTGCGGCCCCGCTCCGCTCGCCCAGCCGGTCCAGCAGGGAGGTGTGGACCGGGCGCCAGCCGAGCAGGCTCCGCGTCCGCTCCGAGGAGACCTCCTGGTCCCGGGTGAACAGGTCGGCCAGCGCGCCCAGCTCGGCCCGCGCCTCCTCCAGCGGCCAGGAGGCGGCCCGGCCCCCACCCAGGGCCGCCGCGATCGCGTCCAGGCGCACGGTCTCGCCGACGCCGTGCCAGACCGTGCCGGGCCCGGCCCGCTCCAGGACGGCGACGTACAGGGCGGCCAGGTCGTCCACGTGCACGACCGGCCAGCGCACGCCCGGCTCGCCGATGTAGACGCCGGTGCCCCGCTCGGCGGCCTTGCGGGCCAGCAGCCCGGGGACGAGGCCGCCGCCGTTCCCGTACACCATGCCGGGCCTGATCACCTGGCCGCCCGCCGCGAGCACCCGCCGCTCCACCTCGGCCCGCCAGGAGACCAGCGGGTGCGGGTCGGGCGGGCTGTCCTCGTCCGCCCGGCCGCCGCCCAGCACGGCCGCGCCGGTCGTCCAGAGCACCGGGACGCCGGTCGCGGCCAGGGCGTCCGCGCCCGCCAGGTCGATCTCCGCGCCGAGCGGCGGCCCGGCGTGGACCACGCGGTCGAAGCCCTCGGCGGCGCCCGCCAGCGAGGCCGGGTCGGCCAGGTCGCCGGCCACGGCCCGCACGCCGTCCGGCGGGGCGCCGCCGTCCGGGCGGCGCAGCGCGGCCACCTCGTGCCCGGCCCGCGCGAGGGCGGCGGCCGCGGCCGCGCCGATGTAGCCGGTGGCGCCGATGACCAGGACGTTCATGAGATCTCCTCCTTGCCGCCGTGCCCGGCGGCGCGCTCGACGGCCGCGAGCAGCCGGTGGTGGCGGGCGGCGGCGTGGAAGTCGGGGTGCGGGTCGCGGCCCTCCGCGAGGGCCGCGGCCAGGTCGCGGTAGAGGGCCGCGATGTTGGCGACCGGGCCGTCCTTCGGGTGGAACGGGACGGTCCGGTAGGAGTCCGGCACCTCCACCGGCTTCCCGTCGATGCGGATGTCCCAGTCGGTCCAGTGCAGGTACGTGCCCGGCCGGGGCGCCGTGGCGGTCAGCACCGCCCGCGAGCCGGCGAGCTTGACGAGGAACCCGTCGGGCGGCGCGGCCGAGCCGTGCACGGTGACGGAGGCGGTGGCGCCGCCGTCGAGCGTGCCGTGCAGGAGGACCTGGCCGGGCACCCGGTTGGGGACCGTACGGCCGGTGCCGGTGACCTCGACCTCGTCGTACAGGCGGGGCAGCCGCGCCGACAGCTCGGTCAGCGGCCCGGCCAGCCGCTCCAGGGTCGTCACGAAGTGGCCGCCCATGATGGTCAGCACGGTGTTCCCGCCCGCCGGTTCGGTGCCCCAGGCCAGCTCCGGCGCGATGGCGGCGCCGCCCAGCGGCCCGCCGGAGGCCACCAGGACGGCCGACTCCAGCCGGCCGAGCCGCCCCTCCGCCACCAGGTCGGCGACGAAGCGGACGTCCGGCGAGTGGTGCCCCTGGAGGCACACCGCGTGCGCCACCCCGGCGGCCGACGCCGCGCGGGCCAGCTCGCCGGCCTCGTCCGCGCCCACTGTCAGCGGCCACTCCGACAGCACGTGCTTGCCCGCCGCCAGCGCGGCCCTGATCAGTTCCGCGTGCAGCGGGGCGCGTACCGAGACGACGACCAGGTCCACGCCGGGATGCCCGATCAGCTCCGCCGCGTCGGCGAACGCCGCGGGCGCGCCGAACCTGGCGGCCACGTGCTCCGCGCTCTCCCGCCGGGTCGTCGCGACGGCGGCGATCCGGTACTCGGGCAGCCCGGCCAGCGCGGGCAGGTGGGAACCGGCGGCCCACCCGCTCGCGCCGATCACTCCGACTCCGATCACAGGTCCTCCCTGAGTTTCATATCGATCGGTATGAAACTAGGGCGGGACGGGGCCGGGAATCAAGAGGTAATGTACCGATAGGTAAAAAAATATGAGGAGGTACGCATGCCAGGCGGCCGGCCCCGGGCCTTCGACCCCGACGCCGCACTCGACCGGGCGCTGGAGGTCTTCTGGCGGCAGGGGTACGAGGGCACGTCGCTGTCGGACCTGACCACGGCGATGGGCATCAACCGCCCCAGCCTGTACGGGACGTTCGGCAACAAGGAGGAGCTGTTCGCCAAGGTCCTGGAGCGCTACGTCGGCGGCCCCGGCGCGTTCGCCGCCGAGGCGCTGGAGGCCCCCACCGTGCGGGAGGTCGCCGAGCGGCTGGTCCGCGGCGCGGTCGAGCTGACCAGCGGCCCGGGGACGCCCGGCGGCTGCCTGAACGTCAAGAGCGTGCACGCCTGCGGCCCCGACTCGGCCCCGGCGCGGCAGGCGGCGATCGACTGCCGCAAAGCGGGGGAGACCGCCCTGCGGCGCCGCCTCGAACAGGCCCCCGACCTGCCGCCGGGCCAGGACCCCGCGACCCTGGCCCGGCTGCTCCACACGATCACCGACGGCATCGCGGTGCAGGCCGCGGGCGGGCGCCCGCACGACGAGCTGAGCGAGATCGCCGAGCTCGCCCTGCGGGCCCTGCTCCCGCCCGACGGGAGCGCCTCATGAGGAGGTGAGGGTCGGGCGAGGTGAGGATCGGGCGAGGTGAGGCTCAGGCGACGTCGGCCGCCGGGGGGAACCGGTCCCAGACGCGGTGCAGGGACAGCAGCCCGAGCGTCCCGCGCAGCACCTGCTCGCCGTCCTCGCCGACGACCACGCCGGGGGCCTGCTCGGGCACGCCGGCCTGCGCGAGCACCCGCGCCGCCGTCCCCCAGCCGCCGATGGCCTTGGCGTGCCGGTACGCCTCCATGACCATGAGCACCACGCGCGGGTCCACGGGCTCGTCCGGCGCCCGGTTGCCGGCCTTGGCGTCGCGCGCCCCGTAGGCGTCCCTGCCCGGCAGCGGCGCGCCCGCCAGCAGCAGGGCGTCGAACTCGACCGAGCGCGCGGTGAGGAAGGTGCGCTGCACCGGCATCGTGCCCAGCATGCCGCCCTTCGGCGCGACGAGCAGCGGCACCATGCCGCCGGCGAGCACGGCCTGCCGCACCGCGTCCACCACGCCGAGGTCGCACGACTCGTCGGCGACGATGCCGATGATCCGCCCGTCGGCCGGCCACTCCCGGCCGAGCTGCGACAGCGCCGGGCTCGGCGCCGCGTCGGCCAGCGGCACGGACGGCTCGGGCGCGGGCAGCCCCAGCCCCTGGGCCACCTCGCGGCACAACACCGGGTCCACGTTGGCCAGCACCCGTAGCTGCCGCTCCTTGACCGCCTGCTCGTAGCACTTGCCCAGCTCGAAGGTGAAGGCGTCGATGAGGTGCTCCTTCTCCGTCGGCGACAGGCTGAGCCAGAACAGCCGCGGCTGGCTGAAGTGGTCGGCGTAGGTCGCCGGCGCCTCGCGCACCTTGCGCCCGGACACCTCGGTCGGCACCTCGACGAAGGCGCCCTCGCCCAGGCCCGCGTGGAAGGGGCAGCCGCCGTCCAGCGAGTTCGGCTTGTACGGCGCCACACCCCGGTGCACCGCGGTCTGGTGGTAGCCGTCGCGCTGCATGTCGTTGACCGGCGCGTGCGGCCGGTTGATCGGAAGCTGCGGGAAGTTGGGTCCGCCCAGCCGGGTGAGCTGCGTGTCGAGGTAGGAGAACAGCCGGGCGGCCAGCAGCGGGTCGTCGGTGACGTCGATGCCGGGCACCAGGTGGCCGACGTGGAAGGCGACCTGCTCGGTCTCGGCGAAGAAGTTGGACGGGTTGCGGTTCAGCTCCAGCAGGCCGATGGGCTGGACCGGCGCCAGCTCCTCGGGCACGATCTTCGTCGGGTCCAGCAGGTCGATGCCCTCGAACATCTGCTCCGGGTTGTCCGGGAAGACCTGGACGCCCAGCTCCCACTGCGGGTACGCCCCCGCCTCGATGGCGTCGGCGAGGTCGCGCCGGTGGTAGTCCGGGTCCACGCCGGCGATCATCTGCGCCTCCTCCCAGGTCAGGGAGTGCACGCCGAGCTTGGGCTTCCAGTGGAACTTCACCAGCGTCGTCTCGCCCGCCGCGTTGACCAGGCGGAAGGTGTGGACGCCGAAGCCCTCCATCATCCGGTAGGAGCGCGGGATGCCGCGGTCCGACATGTTCCACAGGGTGTGGTGGGTGGCCTCGGTGTGCAGGGAGACGAAGTCCCAGAACGTGTCGTGCGCGCTCTGCGCCTGCGGGATCTCCCGGTCCGGGTGCGGCTTGCCGGCGTGGATGACGTCGGGGAACTTGATGCCGTCCTGGATGAAGAACACCGGGATGTTGTTGGCCACCAGGTCGAACACGCCCTCGCTGGTGTAGAACTTGGTCGCGAAGCCGCGCGTGTCGCGGACGGTGTCGGCCGAGCCGCGCGAGCCGAGCACGGTGGAGAAGCGCACGAAGACCGGCGTCTCCGCCTTCTCGGCGAGGAAGGCCGCGCGGGTGATGTTCGCGGCGGTGCCGTAGGAGCGGAAGACGCCGTGCGCGCCGGCGCCCCGGGCGTGCACCACCCGCTCGGGGATGCGCTCGTGGTCGAAGTGCATGACCTTCTCGCGCAGGTGGTGGTCCTGCAGCAGCACCGGGCCGCGCGGGCCGGCCTTGAGCGAGTGGTCGGTGTCCCGCAGCCGCACGCCCTGCGCCGTGGTCAGGTACGCGCCGCCCTGCGCCGTCGCCGCCCGGTCCGCGCCGGTGGGCTGCCCGGTGGGGGAGAAGGTGTCCGGGCCCGTCTGGTCGGGCTTGGGCGGCAACGGCTCCCCTGGCTCGGTGGGCTGCTCCAGCGCGGGCGGCGCGCTGTTGGGCACCCCGGGGATCTCGGCCGCCGGCGCGTGACCGTGGTCGGTGACGGCGTCCACGACCTTGTCGACCGCGGACTTGATCGGGTTGGACTCACTCATCGATGGAATCTCCTCGGCGCACGCCGTGACGGGTTTGCGGCTTCTGTCAGGCGTCGTTCAGTACCCACGTCACCAAGCGCCACTCGGGAGAGTTCTGCCCTGATAGGTGATTCCGGTCACTCCCGCCTGGGGGGCAGGCAGATCGTGAGCGCGCCCGGGGCGGCCTCGGCCTCGATGCTGGTGACCTTGTCGCGTTCGCCGCCGTCCAGCTCGTACATCAGGGGCGAGCCGAAGCGCGCCGACACCTTCCGCGCCCGGGTGATGCGCACCAGCGGCGACTCGTCGGAGCGCCCGGCCGCCATCCTGCCGAGCACCCGCGCCCACTGGAGCGGGCCCTTGGCGGTGGAGATCCCGACGTCGAGCCAGCCGTCGTCCGGCCGGGCGTCGTCGAACGCCTCGATGCCGCCCGCGATCGTGCTCACGTTGCCCAGCAGCAGGCAGCTCGCCATGCCGTCGAACCAGGTCGTGCCGTCGATGTCGATCTTCATGGGCACCAGCGGGCCGCCGACCCCGCGGATGGCCGCCTTGACGTAGCTCAGCTTGCCGAGGCGCCGCTTGGCCGCCCCGTCGGCCCCGGCGATCATCTCGGCGTCGAACCCGGCGCCCGCCATCACCGCGAAGTGCTCGCCGTTCAGCACGCCCAGGTCCAGCTTCTCGCGCCGGCCGTGGAAGCCGATCCGCACGGCCTCCTCCAGGTCCACGGGGATGCCGAGGTTGCCGGCGAACAGGTTCGCGGTGCCGGCGGGCAGGATGGCCATCGGCACCTTGGTGTCGGCGAGCGCGTCGGCGCAGCGCTGCACCATGCCGTCGCCGCCCCAGACGAACACCAGCTCGGCGCCCTCCTTGAGCGCCTTGCGGACCTTCTTGGGGGCCTTCTTGCTCTTCGGCACCTCGTACCAGAGCAGGTCGGAGACGCCTTCCTCGGTGATCAGCACGCGCAGCCTGTCCAGGCCGGCTCCTAAAGTCTTCTTGCGGTGCGCTATCACCGCCACAGTGGGGGACATGCCACTCCGACTACCCCGGCCGGCGGCCGGCAGGCAGACGTTTCGCTTTCATGATCCGGGCGCATCATCCGGCCCGTGCGGGGTAGCCGTGGCGGACGCGCATCGAGGGAGGGCCGGAGAACGTGAGGCGTCCACTGCTCAAAGATCCCGAACGCGGCCTGGGGCTGCGGCTCATGGTCGCGAGCTTCGCCGTGGCGCTGCTCATGGTGCCCTTCACCCTCCTGCTCGTGGTGGCCAAGATGCCGCTGAACGACCTGGACCGCCAGGTCGCCGAGAACCTGCACGCCTACGCGCTCGACCATCCCGGCGTGACCCGGCTGCTGATCGTCTGGACGGACCTGTTCGGGCCGTGGCCGTGGCGCGTCGCGGTCGTCGCGTACGCCGTCTGGCTGCTCCGCAAGGGCGCGCCCCGGCTGGCCGCCTGGGCGGTCACCACGGTGACCGTGGGCGGACTGCTCGGCCTCGCGCTCAAGATCGTCGTGGCGCGGGCCAGGCCGCACCTGCCGGACCCCGTCGCGCTCGCGCCGGGCGACTCCTTCCCGTCGGGCCACGCGGTCAACGTGACGCTCGGCGCGGGCGTGGTCGTCCTGCTCCTGCTGCCCTCGCTGCCCCGGTGGGGGCGGCGGCTGGCGTGGGCGCTGGCGTGGTTCGTGGTGCTGTCGGTGGCGTACACGCGGGTGGCGCTCGGCGTGCACTGGATGAGCGACGTGGTCGGCGGGATCGTGCTGGGCGTGGCGGTGATCGCCGCCACCTCGGCGGCGTTCGAGACGTGGCGGCGCGAGCAGGGGCGCAGACCGGCCTCGCCGGTGACTGAAGGAGTGGAACCCGAGTCGGTGAAGGTGACCCGTGAGTGAGCATGTGAAGTACTACGCGATGACGGTGTTATCTCCGCTGCTGCTGATGGCCGCGGTGACCTACGGCGTGGGCGAGGCGATCCTCGCCTGGCCCACCGGCGAGGCGACGGTGAGCCGCACGCTGGCGGCCGACCGCACCTCGCTGTGGAACACCCTGACCGACTACGGCAGCAGTCTGTCCGACACCCCCTACATCGTCGCCCTCACCGCGATCGCCGCGATCGCCTTCCGGCTGGCGTGGAAGCGCTGGCTGGAGTCCGCCTTCCTGATCGTGGCCGTGTGGAGCCAGTCGCTGGTCTTCCTGGCGACCACCGAGGTCGTCGGGCGGCACCGGCCGCCGGTCCAGCACCTCGACCCCGCGCCGCCCACCTCCAGCTTCCCGTCCGGGCACGTCAGCGCGGCCGTCGCGTTCTACTGCGGGCTCGCGCTCGTGCTCGCCACGCACACGCGCAACAAGGCGCTGCGGGTGGTGATCTGGGTGCTCGGGATCGCCGCGCCGCTGATCGTCGCCTTCTCCCGGCTGTACCGGGGCATGCACTTCCTCACCGACGTGAGCTGGGGGCTGCTGCTCGGCACCGTCTGCGTGGTGGTGGCGGCCCGGGCCATCCTGTTCCGGCGGGAGCGGGAGCAGCGGCGTAGCGGGGTGGCCCGGCCGGTCGTGACCGCGTAGTGCGCTCCCCGGAAACGGACGGCCGGCCCTCGGAAGCGGGCCGGCCCTCGCCGGGTGGTGGCCGGACGGCCGCGCCGCGGGGGCCGCTGCCCCCGCTGCTCGCCGCCGTGCTGCTGCTCGGCGTCGCCGAGTCCATGACCGGGCCGTACCTCGTGCTGTTCGGCTCGCAGCGGGCGCACCTGACGGCGTTCCAGATCGGGACGTTCGTCTCGGCGACGGCGGTGAGCGGCATGGCCGTCAGCCTGTGGCTCGGCCGGCGCTACGACCGCGCGCCGGGCCGGTGGCCCGCTCTGGTGGCCGCGGCGGTGGCCGGAACCGGCTACCTGCTGCTGACGGGGGCGACGGCGTACTGGTCGCTGCTGGCCGTGGCGGTGCTCTTCCTCGGAGCGGGACAGGCGGTGTTCCCGCAGGTGTTCGCGCTGAGCCGCAGCCACCTGGACGGCGGCTCGCCGATGCCGGCGAGCGGCACGCCCGTCCTGCGGTCGGCCTGGTCGCTGGCGTGGGCGGCCGGGCCGGTGGCGGGCGGCGCGCTGCTGGCCTGGCGGGGCTTCGACGCCCTGTTCCCGGCCACGGCGCTCGGCTTCGCCCTGACGGTCGTGGCCGTGTTGTGCCTGCCCGCCCCGCCGCCGCCCGCGGCCCCGCCCGCCTCCTCCGCCGCGGCCCCGCCGCCCGCGCCCGCCGCGGGCGGCTCGCTGGCGGCGGCCATCGGCGCGTTCGTGTTGTTCCACACCGCCATGTACGCCGGGTCCGTGGCCCTGCCGCTCTACGTCACCGAGGAGCTGGGCCGCCCGGCGAGCGAGGTGGGGCTGATGTTCAGCGTCTGCGCGCTGGTGGAGATCCCCGCCGCGCTCGCCCTGGTCCTGCTGCCGGGACGGGCCCGGCACGGCCGGCTGATCCTGCTCGGGATGGCGCTGCTGGCCGGGTACCTGGCGGTCACGGCGGCCGCCACCACCGTCACGGCCCTGGTGCTCGCCCAGATCGCGCGCGGCGTGGCCATCGCGGTCGTGGGCGCCCTCGGCATCACGTACGTGCAGGACCGCCTGCCGGGCGCGGCCGGACGGGCGACGACCCTGTTCGCCAACGCCGCGACGGCGGGCTCGCTGGTGTCGGGCGTGGCCGCGGGCGCCACCGCGCAGGCCCTCGGCTACCGGGCGGCCCTGGTGGGCTGCGCCGTGCTCGCGGCCCTGGCGTGCGTCCTGTTCGCCTTCGCCGGGCGCGGCCGCACCGCCCAGGGCGGGCGCGAGGGGGCGTAGGAGGGCGGGGTCAGCCGCGGGCCATGTGGAGGCGGATCTGGGTGCCCTGGTCGCCGGAGCGGATCTGCACCAGCTCGCACAGCCGCCGCACCACCCACAGGCCGTGACCGCGGGCCGACATGGGCGGGGGCGGCAGGTAGCCGGGCAGCAGCCGCTTCATCTGCCCCGGGTCGGTCACGTCGCAGACGACCACGGGCCCGTCGGCCCACAACACCAGGCGGCCGTGCCCGCCGCCGTGCTCGACCGCGTTGCTGACCACCTCGTTGACGGCCAGCAGCAGCAGCCCGACGCGCTCCTCGGACGTCCCCAGCGGGGCGAGCGCGCTCCGCACCGCGCGGCGCATGAAGTAGAGGTCGCCGTCGAAGGGGAAGTCCGCGAGCGGGTGCGCCGGCGGCGGGGGCAGCGGGAGGGTGTCGTGCTCGCAGGCGAACAGCTCGGGCTCGACGTAGGCGGCGCTGGGCTCGGCGTCGCCGCCCGGGGTCAGCAGCTCGGGATGGGTGCGCCGGGCGTCGGCGACGATGTGGCCGGGCACGGCCCGCTCGTCGTACGGGCACAGGATCCAGGCGGGCCGGCCGGCGAACGCGGCGTTGAGCACCGACTCGTACCGGATCCACTCGGCGTCCTCGGCCGCGCTGCGGCCGTGCCAGGCCGCCTCGCCGATGACCCGCATCCGGCCGTGCCCGTTCCGGTGGGCGTCCACGTAGCGGTCGTAGGCGGCCAGGGCGCGGCCCGGCGCGTCGTACCAGTCGGCGGCCTCGGCGAACTCGACCCGGTCGGCGTCGCCGCCGAGCGCCGCCCGCAGCAGCCCGATGTTGGCGGCGGTGGTCACGGCCAGGACCCTGTCGCCGGCGGCCAGCCCCTCGCGGCAGAACGGCTCGGTCGCGGACAGGAACTCCCCGTCACTGCCGTAGAGCAGCGCGTGGTGCACCAGCCGCGGCGGCGCTCCCTCGTCGGCTGCGGCGGCGCTCATGGACGGACGTCCTCCTCGATGCTCAGACCCTCGGCACCGTCCCAGCCCGTCAGGCGCAGCAGCCTGCGTAAGAGGGGCGTCGCATGCCGCACCCGGACGCGGTGACCGGCGCCGCCCACCAGCCCGGCGGTCCGCGCGAGCGCGCGCGTGCCGGCCACGTCGATGAACTCCAGCTCCCCTATGTCCATCCACACGTCACCGCCGGCGCCGGCGGCGTGCTCCAGGACGGCCCGCCACGCCGGCGCGCTGTCGCGGTCGATCATGCCCTGGACGCGCAGGACCAGCTCCCCGCCCGGCCTGTACGACGGCAGCACGCACAGGCGGTCGTCCTCGGCCAGGGCGTTCATCCCCACGTCGCCCGGATGGCAGACGGTCAGCTCGCCCAGCCGGGGCGCGGGGAACAGGCGGGTGTCGTACTGGCACAGCGCCGCGGAGTCACCTTCGGCGAACAGCGCGGTGACCCGGCGCTCGTAGTCCTCCAGCATGTCGCCGCCGGGCACCTCGCGCAGCGCCCAGCTCATCTCCCCGGTGACCCGCAGCCCGGTGAAGCCCGCCGCCAGGCTGTCGCCGACCGTGTCGCGCAGCAGGGCGATCATCAGGTCGGGGTCGAAGCGGCCGGGGCTCAGGTAGCTGCCGGCGGCGGTGAGCACCTCCAGCCGGCCGTTGGCGGTGGCTCCGGCGACGTCCACGCCCGCGTCCGCCAGCCAGCCGAGCACCCCGTCGGGGGCCGGCTCGTCGGTGAAGTACATCACCCGCTCGCCCCGGTGAAGGCCGTCGGAGACGAACGCGCCGGCCACCGCCCGCTGCTCCGTCTCGTGGGCGAACGTCAGGCAGACGTGGTCGCCGAGCCGCACATCCTTGATCTGCCGCACGAACCCACCTGCCGATCTTGAGGAAGGCGGGACCTGTGCCGGTTCCGCCCGTCGATCACCCCCAGACTACGGCAGGCTCCCTAATAGGACGAATGCCGCATTCTGTGGGCCAATCCCCGCAGGGCCAGCGCGGCGGCCAGGCACGCCGGCGGAACGGCCGGCAACACGTAACGGTGGTCGAAGTCGAGCGCGGCCACCGGCGCCACGAGCAGGAACACCGCGAACGACCACGGCAGCAGCGTCGCCCGCCGCCCGCGCCCGGCCACCACGCCCAGCCCGCCGGCCACCAGCAGCACCCCGAGCAGCGGGCCGTGCAGCGCCCACGGGTAGGGGTAGGCCGCCAGGAGCGACGCGTACGGCTCCACCGAGGACATGCCGCGGATGTCCCGGTCGTACTCGGCGCGGACCTTCCCGATGAGCGCGTGCTCCTCGGGCAGCGTCCACGACCCGACGGGGAAGGTCACCGCCGGCACCACCCGCTTCGGATGGGCGACCGGGGTCCAGGAGAAGGCCAGCGCGGTGTCCGCCGCCACCGCCCGCAGGTAGTCCAGCGGCTGGGCGGTGATCGCGGCCACGGCGAACGACCTGGCCAGGTCGTTGTGGGCGAACCGGCCGCCGGGCAGGCGGTTGATCGCGGCGCCGGGGGCCCAGACGTACTCGGAGGCGGCGTCCACCACGGTGCCGTTCGGGCACAGCGGGGCCAGCTCGGGCGGCGGCTGGATGCGCGCGCAGTCGGCGAACGTCATCGTGCGGGCCCACAGGGCGACGCCGTCGGAGCCGCTGAGGGCGAACCTGCCGTGGTGGTGGGCGTACCAGCCGGCGTAGGCCAGCAGCGGCAGGCCGCCCGCGAGCACCAGCGCCACGACCCGCCGCCAGGGCGTGCGGCGCAGCAGCAGGTACAGCGCGGCCAGGCCGAGCAGCGGCACGGCGGCGGTGCGGGTCAGCCCGGCCAGCGCGAGCAGCAGGCCGGCCGCCGCGGCGGCCCTGGTGGAGATCGCCGCGGGCCGCCACATCAGGGCCAGCAGCGCGGCCATGACCAGGAAGATCACCTGCAGGTCGGACAGCACCGCGTGCTCCAGGCGGAGGAACGGCGGGGCGAACAACACCGGCACGGTGGCCAGCGTCGCCCCCCAGCCGGGCAGCGACCAGCGGCGCAGCAGGACGTACGACATCACCGCGATGCCCAGGCCCATCGCGTGCTGCACCCCGACCACCACCTCCACGCTGTGGAAGGGGCTCAGCGCCCGCAGGAACCAGGAGTAGCCGGCCGGGTGGAACGCCTCCTGCGGGCGCAGGTGCAGCGCCGTGTCCAGGTACGTGAAGGAGTCGTACCAGTAGAGTTGCGCGGTGTCGTACCCGAGCATGACCAGCACGCGCAGCGCGGCGGCCAGGGCGAGCACGCAGGCGAACAGCCGGTGCCCCGGCGGCGTGCGGAGGCCGGCGACGGGGGCGCCCGCGCGGGGCAGGGTGAGAGTCACGAAGTGTCCTCCCGTGCGGCGGGGCCGGGCGGATCCCGGCCGTAGGGGAGGCAGTCCAGCGGTCGGCGGCTAACCTGATCGTCACCAGAATTGGTTATGCCGGCGTTATGTCGGTTCGGCGAGGATCGTCGGCGTTCATGGAACGAGCAAGGGGGCGGACGTGCGGGTGCTGGTGGCCGAGGACGAGAAGATGCTCGCCGACTCGATCGCCGAGGGCCTGCGGGGCGAGGCGCTGGCGGTGGACATCGCCTACGACGGGGAGTCGGCCCTGGAACGGCTCGGCGTGCACGACTACGACGTGCTGATCCTCGACCGCGACCTGCCGCAGGTGCACGGCGACGAGGTGTGCAGGGCCGTGGTCGAGCGGGAGTGGCTGGTCAGGGTGCTCATGCTGACCGCCGCCGGGGACGTGCGCTCCCGGGTGAGCGGGCTGTCGCTGGGGGCCGACGACTACCTGTCCAAGCCGTTCGCGTTCGAGGAGCTGGTGGCCAGGGTGCACGCGCTCGGCCGCCGCGCGCGCAAGGCCGACCCGCCCATGCTGGAGCGGGCCGGGGTGCGGCTGGACCGGGCCCACCGGCAGGTGTTCCGCGACGGCGTGTACGTGCCGCTGGCGCGCAAGGAGTTCGGCGTGCTGGCCGAGCTGCTGCGCGCCCGCGGGGCGGTGGTCTCCGCCGAGGAGCTGCTGGAGAAGGTGTGGGACGAGCACATCGACCCGTTCACCAACACCGTGCGCACCACGATGGTGAAGCTGCGCAAGAAGCTCGGTGAGCCCCAGATCATCGAGACCGTGCCCGGAGCGGGGTACCGCATCCCATGAGCACGCGCCTGCGCTTCGCCCTGGCCTGCGCCGGGGTGTTCCTCGTCCTGGGGGCGCTGGCGCTGGCCGGCGTGTGGCTCGTCGTGCGCGCCAACCTGGAGTACCGCGCCGACCTGCTCACCCCTGGCTGCATCGAGGGCGGGTACTGCAGGAACGACACGACCTACGAAGTGGCGCGCCGGCAGGCCATGCGGGTCCGCGCCGCCTACCAGCGCGGCACCCTCGACGCCGTACGCACCATCGGCGGGGCCGTCGTGCTGGCCGCCACGGCGGGCGCGTTCGGGCTCGGCTGGCGGACGGCCGGCTGGGTGCTGCGGCCCCTCAGGCGGGTCACCGAGGCCGCGGGGAAGGTCGCCCAGAGCCACGACCTGACCGGGCGCATCGCCTACGACGGCCCGCGCGAGGAGGTCAAGGAGCTGGCCGACGTCTTCGACACCATGCTCGGCCGGCTGGCCCGCGCCTTCGACGGGCAGCGCAGGTTCGTCGCCAACGCCTCGCACGAGCTGCGCACCCCGCTGACCATCAACAGGACCCTCGTGGACGTCGCCGTACGCCGTCCCGACGCCACCGACGACGTCAAGCGCCTCGGCGAGTCGCTGCTGCTGGTCAACGCCCGCCACGAACGCCTCATCGACGGCCTGCTGGCGCTGGCCGAGGGCGAGCAGGCGGTGCTGGACCGGCGGCCGTTCGACCTGACGGACGTGGCCGAGCACGTGCTCGACCAGGCCGCGGCCGAGGCCGCCGAGCGGGAGGTGACCGTTCACCGGCTGCTCGACCCCGCCCCGACCCACGGCGAGGCGGTGCTGGTCGAGCGGCTGGTGCAGAACCTGGTGGAGAACGCGATCCGGCACAACCACCCCAAGGGCGAGGTCTGGGTCTCCACGCGGCGCAGGGCCGACCGGGTCGAGCTGGTCGTGGCCAACACCGGGCTGCAGGTGCCGCCGTACGAGATCGAGACGATCTTCGAGCCGTTCCGCCGGCTGCACGGCGACCGGCTGCGCTCGGACCGGGGCAGCGGGCTCGGCCTGTCGATCGTCAAGGTCATCGCCGAGGCCCACGGCGGCACGGTGACGGGCTGGCCGCGCGAGGAGGGCGGCCTGTCGATCACCGTCGAGCTGCCGGTGGACCCTCAGTCCTCGGGCGTGCCGTAGGAGGTGGCGCGGAAGAGGAAGGACGCCCAGGAGCGGTAGGGCCGCCACGCCTCGGCCAGCCCGCGGTAGGCGGCCGGCGGGGTGTCCTCGGGCAGCCCGTACGCCTCCCGCAGGATCGCGAACAGCCGCGGCTCGTCGCCGGGGAAGGCGTCCGGCGCGCCCGCGCCGCGGATCAGGATGAGCCCCGCGGAGAACGGCCCCACGCCCGGCAGCGCGCGCAGCTCCGCCAGCGCCTCCTCGGGGGCGAGCGAGCGCAGGTGCTCGGTGGTCAGCACGCCGTCGAGCGCGGCCCTGGCCAGCCCGCGCACCCACTCCTCCTTCTGCGCGGGCAGCCCGAGCCCGCCCGCCTCCAGCAGCGACACGGGTGGCGGGAAGACCAGGCACGGCTGCCCGTCCACGGTGAGCCGGGTGCCGTAGCGCTCGGCGATGCGCTGCTTGATGCGCGCGGCGATGAGCATCGACGAGCGCTGCACGATCACCGCCCAGCACGCCGCCTCCCACGGGCTCCAGAAGCACACCGGGCGCAGGCCGGGGCGGCGGCGCCGCAGGTCGTCGAGCACCGGGTCGGCCCCGGCGGTCTTGGCGAAGCCGGCGCCGTCGACGTCGAGGGAGAAGATGCGCGCCACCTCGCCGCGGATCGACGGCCCGGCGGGCCGGGTGGTGGCCACCTCGACCCCGCCGGGCGCCGCCGTCACGCGCACTCCGATCGGCAGCCAGTCGCTCTCCGCGCAGTAGGCGAAGCGCAGCGCCCGCCCGTCGGTGGGCAGCGCGCTGGTGGCCGGCCAGTCCTCGACGAAGCGCAGGGAGTCGCCGAAGTCGAACGGGCCCTCGGCGGTGAGCGTGAATCCGTGCAGGGTCATGCGCGTATGGTAGGAGCCTCCCGCGACAGCTCGGGACCGGCCGGCGCCGGGGCCAGGCGGGGGAGCACGTACTCGCCCACCCGGTACGCCTCCTCCAGGTGCGGCCAGCCCGACAGCACGAACTCCGACACGCCTGCCTCGGCGTACTCCCTGATCAGGGCGGCGACCTCGGCGTACGAGCCGACCAGCGCGGTGCCCGCGCCCTCGCGCACCAGCCCGATCCCGGCCCACAGGCCGGGGTGGATCTCCAGGTCCCGGGCCGAGCCGCCGTGCAGGTCCACCATGCGGCGCTGGCCGACCGAGTCGTAGCGGGCGAAGCGGCGCTGGGCCGCCGCGACGCGGGCCGGGTCCATGCCGGCCAGCAGCCGCTCGGCCGCGGCCCACGCCTCGGCGCCGGTGTCGCGGGCGATGACGTGCACGCGCAGGCCGTGGCGGAGCTCGCGGCCGAGCGGGCCGGCCAGCGCGCGCAGCCGGGCGATCCGCTCGGCGACGGCGTGCGGCGGTTCGCCCCACATGAGCGCCACGTCGGCGTGGCGGGCCGCGACCCGCTCGGCCGCGGGGGAGGCGCCGCCGAAGTACAGCGCGGGCGCCGGGTCGAGCGGGCGGGCCAGCCCGCCGCGCTCCACGTGGTAGTGCTCGCCGTGGTGGTCGAAGGGCACGCCCGCCCAGGAGCGGCGCAGCACGTGCAGGAACTCGCCGGTCCTGGCGTAGCGGGCGTCGTGGTCGAGGAAGTCGCCGTAGGCGCGCTGCTCGACGGGGTCGCCGCCGGTGACGACGTTGAGCAGCAGCCGCCCGCCGGAGATCTCCTGGAAGGACTGCGCCTGCTGCGCGAGCAGGGTGGGCAGCGCGTAGCCGGTGCGGAAGGCCACGAGCAGCTTCAGCCGCTCGGTGTGCTGGGCCAGCGCGGCGCAGACGATCCACGGGTCGGGGCAGCCCGCGCCGACCGGGGTGAGCGCGGCCTCGAACCCGGCCTGCTCGGCCGCCCGGCCGACCTGGGCCAGGTAGGCGAGGCTCGCGGGGCGGTCGGCGGGCCGGAAGGCGTCGGTGGTGGTGATGGCCGAGCGCACGTCGTGGCCGTCGCCGGTCGTCGGCAGGAACCAATGGAAACGCATATGACTCATCGGTCCTCTCCCCGACGCCACATATCTATGTAAAGTCTATAGGTAATAAGGAAAACCTCAAAGAGAGGTAAGTGGCGATGTCCGGTAGCCTGCCCGGCCCTACGCTCGGTCCCATGCCGATCGACGAGAACGCCTTCCTGCCCGACCCCGACCGCGCGCACGTGGCCGTCGAGCCGCCGTCCCCCGGGGCGGGGTACTGGGCGGGAGCGCCCAGCGCCGTCGCCGCCGACGGGCTGATCTACCTCGCCTATCGGCTGCGCCGCCCGATCGGCCAGGGCCGCGGCTACGCGGTGGCCGTCGCCCGCTCCTCGGACGGCGAGCGCTTCGAGACGCTGGCCACGATCACCCGCGAGGAGATGGACGCCGAGTCGCTGGAGCGGCCCGCGCTGGTCCGCCTGCCCGACGGGCGCTGGCGGCTCTACCTGAGCTGCGCCACGCCCGGCACCAAGCACTGGCGGGTGGAGGTGCTGGAGGCGGCCGAGCCGGCCGCCTTCGACGCGCGCACGCGCGTCACCGTCCTGCCCGGCGACCCCAAGACCGGGGTCAAGGACACGGTGATCGTCCGGCGGGGCGGCGTCTGGCACCTGTGGGCCTCCTGCCACCCCCTCGCCGACCCCGACGAGGCCGACCGCATGGTCACCGACTACGCCACCAGCGCCGACGGCCTGGAGTGGACCTGGCACGGCACGGCCCTCAGCGGCCGGCCCGGGCTGTGGGACGCGCGCGGCGTCCGGGTGAGCGCGGTGCGCTTCGACGGCGACCGGGTGGTGGCCTTCTACGACGGCCGGGCCAGCGCCGCCGAGAACTACGAGGAGCGCACCGGCGTCGCGACCGGCCCCGACCCGGCCGCGCTGGCCCCGGTGGGCGAGCGGCCCGCCGCGCAGTCGCCGCACCGCGGCCGGGGCCTGCGCTACCTGGAGCTGGTGGACCTGCCCGGCGGGCGGACCCGGCTGTACTACGAGTACACCCGGCCGGACGGGGCCCACGAGCTGCGCACCGAGCTGCGCTGACCCGCCGCGGCGGCCACCGTGCCCGCTGCGCCCGCCGCGCCCGCCGGGCCCCGCCGCCTCGGGCGCGGCGGGCCCGGCGGGCGCTTCAGTCGCGGCGGCCGTTGCGCGCCTGGCGCTGGCCCGGCGGCCGGGAGCCCACCAGGCCGCCGGAGCGCTCCCGGGGCCGCAGCCAGTCGCTGAAGTCCTCGCCGGTGACCCGCTGGAGCAGCGCGACGTCCTCGGCGAAGTACGGGATGAGCCGGCGCCGCTGCTCCCACGACAGCGGGCGCCGGGCCTGGCCGCGGTGCTGGAGCAGGCCCTCGATCGGCTTGGCCAGCGCGGGCAGGCGGCGGGCGAGCGTGGACAGCACGGCGTGCCGGGCACCCGGGTCGGGGTGCGCGGTCACGTTCTGCCGGGGCACCTCGGCCAGCAGTCCCTGCCGCACGCCCAGGTGGGCGCAGATCAGGTCGAGGGTCTCGGCGGGCCGGTCCACGATGTCCCGGTAGCGGAGGATCAGCACCTGCTCGCGCGGGAACAGCTCGAACAGGCGGGCCAGCTGCTCCCCGTAACGGCCGAGGCTCAGGTAGTGCCAGAAGTGCGCCCAGCCGGCGGCGATCCGCTCCGGCTCGGCCTCGCAGGCGCGGACGAGGTCGCCGATCGGCTCCAGCCCGGCCGACCAGAGGTGGGTCCAGTTGGAGTGGGCCCGCTCGACGGGGTCGCGCAACGTGACGACGATCCGGACGTCCGGGATCAGGGCCCGGATCCGGCGTTGCGCGGCGGCGTCGTAGAGGTAGAACGGAGTGGACTCGCCGGTCAGCGTGCCCGGGGGCGCGTCCTCGAACAGCGCCTCGTACTCCTCGCGCCGCCAGACGTGCTCCCGGTAGGTCTCCGCGTCGCCGGGGCCGCCGCGCTCGGGCGGCGGCCCGTCGGTGAGGAAGAACTTCGGTTCCTTGATCGTGGACAGATAGAGTTCCGGATGTTGTTGCAGAGCTGTGTGCAGGGCCGTGGTGCCGGCTTTGGGCACACCGGCGATCAGGAAATCGGGCAGTGCCACCGTTTTCCTCCGGGGGTCTTGAACAGTAGCCTGATTTTCCTACCGGAAGTGTGGGATACTCAAGCATGGGTTTGGACAAGACCCGCTCGCCGAGCGAGCGTGCCGAGACACCCCTGACCGCCGCCATCATGGCGGGCCGGTGGATCCGCACCGCGGCCAGGGACGACGCCTCCGGGCGCACCTGGGAGGCCAACCCGGACGCGCGCGGCCGTTCCGCGCTGGCCGCCCCCGAGCCCGGCTCCCTCTACGCGGGAGCCGCCGGCATCGTGCTGTTCTTCCTGGAGCTGGCCGCCGCCACCGGGCACGAGGCGTACCTGGCGGACGCCGCGGCCGGGGCCCGGCGGCTCGCGGCCACCTGGCGGGAGCAGGCCGACCTGACGCTCCACCACGGCCTGACCGGCACCGTCGTGGCGCTGACCGAGGCCGGCTGGGCGCTCGGCGACGAGGAGCTGGAGTCGGCGGCCAGGGCCGCCGCCGAGCACGTCGTGCGGGCCGCCAGGCCGTTCGGCGGCGGCCCCGGCTGGACCGGCGACCCCGCGCAGCGCGGCGACGGCGGCATCGTGCTCGGGCTGCTGCGCGCCGCCACCGCCCTCGGCGTGCCGCGCTACGAGGAGGTGGCGGTGGCGGCCGGGGAGCGCATCGCCGGGCTCGCCGTTCCCGGCCACCGCTTCGGCGACTGCCCCGACCTGCCCGTGGACGCGGTCACGCCCGGCTTCCTGGCCGGGACCGCGGGGACGGCGTTCCTGCTGGCCCGCCTGTACGGCGTCACCGGCGACCGGGGCTTCCTCGAAGCGGCCAACCGCGGGGCCGGCTTCGTCCGCGAGGTCAGCGACGTGACCGACCGGTGCGCGCTGGTGCCCCACCACGTGCCGCAGGGCCGCGGCCTGCACTACCTGGGGTTCTGCTCGGGCTCCGCGGGCGTGGCGCGCACGTTCCAGGAGCTGTACCGGGTGACGGGCGACCCGGGGCACCTGGACTGGGTGCGGCGGCTGGCGGGCGGCATCATCCGCAGCGGCGTGCCGGAGCGGCGCACCCCGGGCTTCTGGAACGTGGCCTGCCAGTGTTGCGGGTCGGCCGGGCTGCTGGAGCTGTTCGTCGGCCTGTGGGCGGAGAGCGGTGACGCCACCTACCTCGCCTACGCCCGCAAGCTGGCCCACCACCTCATCGGCGCGGCCACCGACCACGACGGGCGGGGTTTCCGCTGGTACCAGGCGTACCGGCGGCTGAGGCCCGGCGAGGTGAGCGCCGACACCGGCTACATGGTCGGCGCGGCCGGCATCGGCACGGCCCTGCTCCACCTCGACGCCGCCCTGCAGGGCGGCGAGGCCCGCCGCGTCATCCTCCTCCCTGACAATCCTTTCCCCGCCATCCCGGCTCCCGCGACCCACCTGCGCGACCACGAGGACGGCAACCGGCCGTGAGGACGCCCTGCTGGCGGGTAAGGGGACCGGGTAGCCGGATACGGGAGATGGATGATGAGCCGGATGAGTGAATGGCTGCGGAAGGCCGAGAACCTGGCCCGGGGACATTCCAAGCAGGCCGACCAGGTGCTGGACCGGGCCGAGCGGTTCGCCAAGGAGCGGACCGGCCACAAGTACGACGAGCAGATCGAGAAGGGCGTGGACGCCGTGCAGCGCCGCTACGGCGGCGGGGACGTCCCGGGCGCCCAGGAACCCGTGCGCCCGGCCACTGGGCACCCGACCACTGGGCACCCGACCACTGGGCACCCGGCCACTGGGCACCCGGCCACTGAGCACCCGACCACTGGGCAACCGGTCGAGCCGCCGGTCGCCGAACGCGAGCGCGACGGCCGCGGCCCGCTGAGCGGCTGACGGCGCCCATGCCCCGCTCCCTCCTCCCGTCCGGGAAGGGAGGGAGCGGAGCGGGGCGGGGGCTCAGCCGCGGGCGGCCGCGTCGAGGACCTTGGCGGCGTCCCGCTCGAAGGACGCCCTGGCCCCCAGCGTCACCAGCCCGCCGACGACCATCGGCACCACCAGGATGTACATCCCCGCCAGCAGCGAGCCGAGCTGGTCGGAGGCGATCCCGACGACCAGCGAGCCGAACGCGCCGCCGGCCGTCGTGAGCAGTTGCAGCACCGCGAAGCCGAGGCCGCGCGCGGAGGCCGGGATGACGTCGGCCAGGCAGGCGGTCATGTTGGGGATCGCGATCGACATCAGCGAGCAGGCCAGCAGCACCAGGGCGGTGAACGCGCCCGCCGACTCCACGGCCAGGGCGCCCGCCAGCACCACGGAGCCGGCGGTGATGCCGCCGCCGCCGGCCAGCAGCCGCCCGCCCTTGCGGGTGCCGTGCCAGCGCCGGCCCAGCCACGAGCCGACCAGCGTGCCGATCAGCGTTCCGGCGATCGTGATGAGGCCGCTCAGCGATCCGGCCGTGCCGACGCCGACACCGAGCGTGCGCACCATGAACGTGGGCAGCCAGTAGAAGATCCCCGCCAGGCCCAGGGTGAGGAACGACAGCCCGATGCAGACGAAGACCAGGGTGGGGACGGAGACGATCTGCCGGAGCTGCCGCCAGAACGGCGGCTTCCCGGCGGGCCGGTCCGGCGCGGGCGGGTCCGTGGGCGCCGCCCCGGAGGCCACCAGGCGGTCCAGCTCGCCGCGGCGCGGCTCGCGCAGCAGCCAGACCAGCAGGGCCGTGAGCACGCCGGGCACCACCATGACGAGGAACGCCGTGCGCCAGCCGAACGCCTCGGCCAGCACCCCGCCGAGCAGGGTGCCGACGCCGCCGAGGTACGTGGTGACCCGGGTGAGCCCGTACGCCTTGGCCCGGCTGATCGGCGGGTAGTAGTCGGCGAGCAGGCTGCCGGCGGCCGGGTTGTCGATGTTCTCGGCCGCGGCCAGCAGCACCCGCATGAGGTAGAAGATCAGGAACCCGGTCGCCAGCCCGCTGCCGAGGGTGGCGATGGCCCAGACGAAGACGACGACGGTGATGATGCGGGTGCGGTTGAGCCGGTCGGCCAGGTAGCCGGCGGGCAGGGAGACGACCGCCGCGGCCAGCGCCGCCGCGGTGGGGATCGAGCCGGCGGCGGTGTCGCTGAAGCCCCATTCGGCCTGGATGGCCGGGAGCACGCCGGAGAGCAGGTTGTGTTCGATGCGGTCCACGAGTCCGACGATGAACAGGACGACCAGCGGCGCCCAGCCGAACGGCGCCCGGGATGTCACGTCGATGGCGCCGGTGCGCGGCGAACCCAACGTCCCGACCATTCCCACCCTTTCGCTAGGTAAATCTAGAATTGCGTTCTAGGGCAACGTTCTAGACAGAGTGGCACAAGTCACAGCCTTGAGTAAATGGTGAGTTACCAGGAAATTTCCGGCAGTTGGCTCCGGTACGGTGATCGCATGGTCACCGGGGGACTGCTCGTCGCGGGCACCACGTCCGACGCGGGCAAGAGCGTCGTCACCGCCGGCATCTGCCGCTGGCTGGCCCGCCAGGGCGTGCGCGTGGCGCCGTTCAAGGCTCAGAACATGTCGCTCAACTCGTACGTCACCGCCGGGGGCGCCGAGATCGGCCGCGCCCAGGCCGTCCAGGCGCAGGCCGCCGGCCTGGAGCCGGTCGCCGACATGAACCCGATCCTGCTCAAGCCCGGCAGCGACCGCCGCAGCCAGGTCGTCCTCATGGGCCACCCGGTCGCCGACGTGGACGCGATGGAGTACGGCGAGCTGAAGGACCTGCTGCGCGCCACCGCCCTGGAGTCCCTGGCCCGGCTGCGCGAGCAGTACGACGTGGTGGTGTGCGAGGGCGCCGGCAGCCCCGCCGAGATCAACCTGCGCCGCGGCGACCTCGCCAACATGGGCCTGGCCAGGGCCGCGAACCTGCCGGTCATCGTGGTCGGCGACATCGACAGGGGCGGCGTGTTCGCCGCCTTCTACGGCACCGTCGGCCTGCTGGACGCCGCCGACCAGGCACTCGTCGCCGGGTTCGTGGTCAACAAGTTCCGCGGCGCGATGGAGCTGCTGGAGCCGGGCCTCGGCATGCTGCGCGAGCTGACCGGGCGGCAGGTGTACGGCGTGCTGCCCTGGCTCGACGGCCTCTGGCTGGACGTCGAGGACTCCCTGGCCCTCGACGCCCGCCGCGTGGCCGCCCGCCCCCCGCACGGCCGGCAGACCCTGCGCGTCGCGGTCGTCCGGCTGCCGCGCATCTCCAACTTCACCGACCTCGACGCGCTGGCCGCCGAGCCGGGCGTCGTCGTGCGCTTCGTCACTGCCCCCGCCGAGCTGGACGACGCCGACCTGGTGGTGCTGCCCGGCTCGCGGGCCACCGTCAGCGACCTGGACTGGCTGCGCAGGACCGGCCTGGCCGCCGCCGTCACCGAGCGGAAGGGCCCGGTCCTGGGCGTGTGCGGCGGCTTCCAGATGCTCGGCCGCGAGATCGTGGACGAGGTCGAGTCGGGCGCGGGCCGGGTCGAAGGGCTCGGCCTGCTGCCGGTACGCGTCGCGTTCGCGCCCGACAAGCGCCTGGCCCGGCCCGAGGGCACGGCCTACGGGCAGCCCGTGCGCGCGTACGAGATCCACCACGGGCGGGCCACCGTGGAGGGCGGCGAGCCGTTCCTCGACGGCTGCCGGGTCGGCGACGTGTGGGGCACCACCTGGCACGGCGCGCTGGAGAACGACGGCTTCCGCCGCGCCTTCCTGGCCGACGTGGCCGCCCGCGCCGGGCGCGACTTCGTCCCGGCGCCGGACACCGACTTCGCCGCGCTGCGGGAGCGGCGGCTGGACGCGCTCGGCGACCTCGTCGAGCGGCACCTCGACACCGGCGCGCTGCTGCGCCTCATCAGTGACGGCCCGCCGGAGGTCCCGCTTCTCGCGCCGGGAGCCGCCGGGCGCTGACCCAGGCGTCGATGCGCTCCCAGTTGTCGTAGAGCCAGCCGATCCCCTCCTCCCGGCCGCGCGGCACCTCCGCGGCCGGCACCAGCCACCACGTCGCGGTGACGCGCGCGGCGCGGGGCAGCCTGCGCCAGACGTCGCCCGGCGTGATCAGGTCGTCGAGGCCGGTGTGCGCCACGAACACCACGTCCGCCGCCGGGCAGGCCGCGATGGCGGCCAGGGCGCCGTTCGGGCGGGGCGGCAGCAGGTGCTCCAGGCCGCGGGCCCGGCCGGCCTCCTCCGTCAGCCCCTTGGCCTCCAGGCGGCGGATCGCCAGCCGGCGGCGGCGCGGGGTGAAGTTCGCGCCCTCCGGGAAGATCACCAGGGCGTCGCGCCCGTCCATCGTGGCGGCCAGGCGCCGGATCTCCCCGACGGTGCGCCGGCGCCCGGAGCGGCGGGGCACGAAGGCGTTGGGCAGCCGGTTGATCACCACGTCGAGCATCGGGTCGTACTGGAGGGCGGCCTTCATCACGATGCGGGGCCGCCGGTCGCAGGCCACGAGCAGGTGGTGGATCAGCAGGAAGGAGTCGCCGGGACCGGCGTGCCGGGACAGCACGATCACCGGGCCGGACGGCGCCGCGCTCCCGCCTGCGGGGCCCTCGACGTCCACGGCCAGCCGGAAGATGCGCGCCGCGGCCGCGTACACCCGCGACAGGAACCACCTGACCAGCCCGTAGTGCCGCTCCTGGCGGCGGGCCCCGCCCGCCACCCACAACCACAGGCAGGCGATCAGCACCAGCGACTCCAGCGTCAGCCACGCCACCCCGAACCACACGAACCGCGGCCCCCGGCGCTGCGGCGGCGGCAGCCGCATCGAGGCGGCGGCCGCGACGACCAGCCACAGCGGCAACGTCACCAGCATGGCCACGGTCACCACGATGACCAGCGGAGCCAGCACCAGCCTGCGCAGGATGCGTGGGGGGAGCAACGCGGCCTCCCTTACGGTCGTCCGGCCTCATCTCTGCCCAGTCCCTCATCCTTCATGCCGGCGCAGAGAGTGCTCGCGCAGGTAGCGGGAGGACGCCTCGTAGGCCCGGTCGATGCAGGCGGAGACCTGCGAGACGTCCCGGTAGCGCAGCGGCGACAGCGGCTCGGCGGCCCCGGTGGGCAGCACGTGCACCTCGACGCCCGGCGGCAGGCTGGCCATGTCCTCGGCGAAGCGGTGCCGGCGGGCGATCTCGAAGGCCACCATGCCCACCTCCCAGAACCGCCGGGGGGCGGTCAGCGGCCGCTCGATCCGGCCGACGTGCAGCACGTACACGCGCCTGGCGCCGAGCCGCACCGCCCGGCCGACCGGGATGCTGTGCACCAGCCCGCCGTCGTAGAAGTGCTCGCCGCCGACCACCACCGGCGGCAGCAGCCCGGGCACCGCGCACGAGGCCAGCACCGCCTCCACCAGCGGCCCCTCCGTGAACCAGTGCGCCGCGGCCCGCTCCACCGAGGCCGCCACGCACTGGAACGGCACCTCCAGCTCCTCGATGCGCCCGGCCCGCACAGTGGCGGCCAGGACGTCCCGCAGCGGCCCGATCGGGTGCAGGTGGGTGCCGGTCCTGGCCAACGTGGACAGCCGGGCCATCCACGAGCCGGCGAACGCGGCCCGTACGACGTCGGAGCGCCACAACCCGGTCAGCCTGGACACCGCCTCGCCCGGCCCGGCCGCGACGACCGCCCCGTTGAGCGCCCCCACCGAGGTGCCCACCACCAGGCCGGGCCGGATGCCCGCCTCGTCCAGCGCCTGCAACATGCCCACCTCGTGCGCGCCCAGCACCCCGCCGCCGCCGAGCACGAACGCCGTCTCTCCGTACCTGCCTCGCTCCATTAGGGCAGCTTGCCCGATTCGCGGGCCGGGAGCACCACGACCGGCTTGCGCATTCCGGAAGGCAAGGCGGGCGCGGTCTTCCCCGTCCTGCTGCGCGGCCGCACCGCGATCGAGGACCTGGTGACCAGCGTGCTCAGCCCGCTGCTCGGCGCGCGCGGTGACGTACCGGCTGGAGCGCATCCGCCGCCTGACCGGCTTCTCCCCGGACGACCCGGCCCAGCGCCTCACCCTGGAGACGGCGGTGCTGGGCGCCCGCCTCCTCGACTGGCCGAACGGCTTCCCGCCCGCACCCGGCCCCAGGGAGGCGAACCCCCCGGAGGGCGGCGGCGAGCGGGCCTCAGTCGCCGGCCACCGCCAGCCGCACCCCGAACCCCAGGAGCACCGCCCCGCACAGCCGGTCGAGGAACCGCCGCACCGCCGGCGACCGCAGGAACCCGCCCATCAGCGCCGCGAACCCGATCAGCAGCGCGCTCCACACCAGCCCTTCCGCCGCGTGGACGCCGGCCAGCAGCAGCCCCGTGACGGCGTGCGGCGCGCCGTCCGGGATGAACTGCGGCAGCATCGCCACGTAGAACGCCCCGACCTTGGGGTTGAGCAGGTTGGTGGTGGCCCCGCGCCGCAGCCCGCGCCAGAACCCGCCGCCTCCCGGCCCCGGCCCGGACGGCCCCTGGACGCCGCCGCCGTCCCCGGCGTCACCCCGGCGCCGCCGGGCCAGGAGCATGCGCGACCCCAGCCACACCAGGTAGGCCGCCCCCGCCCAGCGCAGCGCGGTGTAGGCCGGCTGCGAGGCCGCCAGCAACGCCGACAGCCCCGCCGCCGTGAGCACGCCCCAGGCGAGCGTGCCGAGCTGGATGCCGAAGGTCACCCCCCAGGCCGCCCGCCTGCCGTCCAGCAGCGACGTACGCAGGACGAGCGCCGTGTCCAGCCCGGGCGTCACGGTCAGCAGCGCCACCACGGCCGCGAACGACCAGAGCGCCCGCCCGAGGTCCGCCGGCTGCCCCGCCAGCGGGAGGACGGAGGACGTCACGGGACGAGGAGCAGCTTGCCGGTGGTGCGGCGGCCGGCCAGGTCCTCGTGGGCCTGCCGCGCCTGCGCCAGCGGGTAGCGGTGCGAGACGGCGACGCGCAGCTCGCCCGACGCGATCCAGCCGAACAGGTCGGACGCCCGCTGGAGCAGCTCCGCGCGCTCGGCGATGTAGTGCACGAGGGTGGGCCGGGTGAGGAAGAGCGAGCCCTTCTTGTTCAGCGTCTGGGGGTCGAGGGGCGGTACCGGCCCGCTGGCGGCACCGTACAGGGCCATGAGGCCGCGCGGGCGCAGCGCGTCCAGCCCGCCGTCGAAGGTGGACCTGCCCACCCCGTCGTACACGACGTCGATCGTGCCCCGCAGCGCCTCGGCGAAGTCGTCGTAACGCAGCACCTCGTCCGCGCCGGCCTCGCGGGCCAGCTTCTCCTTCTCGGGGGTGGACACCGTCGCGTACACCGTGGCGCCCCGCAGCTTGGCGAGCTGGATCAGCAGCTGGCCCATGCCGCCCGCCCCGGCGTGCACCAGGACGCGGTCGCCCTCCTTCACCTCGAACGTCGAGTGCGTCAGGTAGTGGGCCGTCATGCCCTGCAACATCGTCGCGGCCGCCAGCTCGGCCGGCACGCCGTCCGGCACCGGCACCAGCCGCCCGGCCGGCACGACGGCCTTCTCCGCGTAGCTGCCGAGCACGTTGGCCCAGGCCACGGTGTCCCCGACGGCGACGCCCTCCACCCCGGCCCCGACGGCCGCGACGGTGCCCGCCCCCTCGGAGCCGATGACCGCCGGCAGGTCGAGGGGGTAGGCGCCGGAACGGTGGTAGATGTCGATGAAGTTGACCCCGCCGGCGGCGACGTCGACCACGACCTCGCCGTCACCAGGCGTGGGGTCGGGACGCTCGACGTACTCGAGAACCTCGGGGCCGCCCTGGGCGGAGACGATGATGGCATGCATGCCTCTAGTCAACTCCGCCGGAAACCCTCACCGCCACCCACCCCCCGCCGGAGCGGTGCGCGCGGGCGGTCACGAGACGGGTCCCGCGCCGGAGCGGCGCGCGCGGGCGGTCACGAGGCGGGTCCCGCGTCGAGGCGGGCCAGCGCGCCCGCTTCGAGCGCGACCCAGATCGCGCCGTCCGGCCCCACCGCCAGCCCGTGCGGCTCCGCCTTCCAGGACTCGGTGCCCGCACGCGGCGCGGGAGCCGGGAGCGGGAACTCCCCGATGGCGCCGTCCACGGTGACGCGGCCGACGCGGCCGGTGCCCCACAGCGTGAACCACAGCGCGCCGTCCGGGCCGGCGACGATCGCGTGCGGGCGCGCGGCGCGGTCGGGCAGCGGGTACTCGTCGATCTTGCCGGTGGTGTCGATGCGGCCGATCTGGCCGGCGCCGATCTCCACGAACCACAGGGCGTCGTCGGGCCCGCGGGTGATGCCCACGGGCGCGGCGCCCTCCGTGGGCAGCGGGTGGACGGTCACCTCGCCGGCCAAGGAGACGCGGCCGATGGCGTTGCCCTGGTTGAGGGTGAACCAGAGGGCGTCGTCCGGCCCCGGGGCGATGAAGGCGGGCATGCCGCCGGCCGGGGAGACCTCGAACGCGGAACGGCCGCCGTCGGGAGCGATGCGGCCGACGCGTCCGGACCGCATCTCGGTGAACCACATGGCTCCGTCGGGGCCCGCGGCGATGCCGAACGGGGAGTCCGCCGCGTAGGCGGTCACCCGGCCGTCGGCGGTGATGCGGCCGACCCGGCCGCCCTTGCCCTCCGTGAACCACATGGCTCCGTCCGGGCCGGGCGTGATCACGGTCGGCTGGCCGTCGGCCGGGTCGAGCTGGTGGATCTCCGGGGCGCGGCCGGGCTCCAGCCGCCCGATGCGGCCCTGGTGCACGAGGGTGAACCAGAGCGCTCCGTCCGGGCCGGTGGCGATGCCGTACGGCGCGCCGGCGTCGATCATGGTCAACATGTGCGTCCCCCCGTGAGGTGCAGGTGCCTGCCCCGGAAGCGCCGTGTCAGCGCCCGGTCGTGCGAGACCACGACGAGCGTGCCGTGGTAGTGGTCGAGTGCCCGCTCCAGCTCCTCCGACAGGAGCGGCGAGAGGTGGTTGGTGGGCTCGTCGAGGAGCAGCAGGTCGTGCTCGCCGGCCAGCAGCCGGGCCAGCGCCAGCCTGCGCCGCTGCCCGACCGACAGCTCGCCGACCTTCTGCGTGAGCGTGTGCGGGGCGAAGAGGCCGGTGTCCAGGAGGGCGGCCTCGCGCTCGTCCGGGTAGCCGTGCCCGTAGGCGGCCAGTACGGTCAGGCCGGGATCGAACGCCACCTCCTGCGCCAGGTGGCCGACCCGGAGGCCGGCGCCGGAGGCGTGCTCGGCGAGGACGCCCAGCAGCGTGGACTTGCCCGCGCCGTTGGGCCCGCGCACCAGGAGCCGGTCGCCCGGCGCGAGGGCCAGGCGATCGACGCGCAGGCGGCCGTCACCGACCCGGACGTCCCGCAGCTCGATCGCGCCCGCCCCGCCGGCGGTGCCGGCGGTGCCCGTGGCGAACGTGCCGCGGAAGCGGAGCGGGGACGGCGGGCGCGGGACCGGATCGTCAAGGAGCCGGCGCAGGCGCTCGCGGGCGTTGCGGACGCGGCTGGAGACCGAGCTCTGGACGCGCCCCGCGTCGCGGTCGTAGGCCACCTTGTTGTTGTCGCGCATCCGGCCGCCCGCGGCCACGCGGTGGGCGGTCGTGGTGGCGTGCTCGCGTACGTGGCGGACCTCCTCGCACCAGGCCGCGTAGGACTGCTCCCAGCGGGCCCTGGCCGCGGCCTTGGCGGCGAGGAAGCCGCGGTAGCCGCCGCCGAAGCGGGTGACGGCGCCGTCGCCGACCTCCAGGACGGCGGTGGCGACGCGGTCGAGGAAGACGCGGTCGTGGGAGACCGCGACGAGCGTGCCGCGGTGCTCGCGGAGCCGGCCCTCCAGCCAGGTCAGGGCCGACTCGTCGAGGTGGTTGGTGGGCTCGTCGAGGAGCAGCAGGCGGGGCGCGGCGGCCAGGACGCAGGCCAGGCCGAGCCGGGCCTGCTCGCCCCCGGACAGGCTGCCCAGGGTGCGGTCGCGGGTGACGTGGGCCAGGCCGAGGCCGTGGAAGGACTTGTCCACGCGCGCGTCCGCCTCGTAGCCGCCGCGGGACTCGTAGAGGGTCTGCAACTCGCCGTACTCGGCCAGGGCCTCGGTCGTGGCGGCGGTGTCCCGGCCGTCCGCGGACGCCAGGGACGCCTCCAGGTCGCGCAGGCGACGCTCGATGGCGCGCAGCCCGGCCAGGGCGGCATCGACGGCCTCCTGGACGGTGCAGGTGGGCGGCAGGCCGAGGGTCTGGCCGAGGTAGCCCACGTCCAGGTGCCCCGGGTGACCGGCCTCGCCGCCCGGGCCTACGGTGATCTCACCGTCGTCGGGACGCTCGACGCCCGCCAGGAGCCGGAGAAGGGTGGACTTGCCCGAGCCGTTCTCGCCGACGACGCCCGCGCGCTCGCCCGCCTTCACGGACACGGTCACGTCGTCGAGGACGACCAGCTCGCCGTACGACTTGGAAACGCCGTGCAGGTGAATCAGGATGGAACTCCAATCGCAACTGTTGTAGCTTTAGTCTGCCACACTCGAAGACACAAACGCAACTGGAGTAGTTTTTGGAAGCGGGCGAGAGCAAGCGCCCCGGGGGGCGCAGCGCCCGGGTACGCGACGCCGTACGCCGGGCCACGCTGGCCGAGCTGGCCGAGCACGGCTACGCCGGGCTGACGGTCGAGCGGGTGGCCGAGCGGTCCGGCGTCCACAAGACGACCGTCTACCGGCGCTGGGGCAACGTGGAGGGCCTCATCTCCGACGCGCTGGAGCTGGCCAGGGACGAGCCGTGGCCCATCCCCGACACCGGGACGATCGAGGGCGACCTGCGGGGCATCGTCCAGCTCGTCCGCTCCGGCTTCGCCGACCCGGAGCTGGGCCCGGTGTCGTCGGCGTTCGTGGCGGCCGCCGTGCAGAACGAGGCGGCGGCGCGGGCACTGCACGAGTTCTTCGTCGCCAGGCACGACCAGTCGGCCGAGGTCGTCCGGCGGGCGGTCACCCGCGGCGAGCTGCCCGGCCCGGTCGACGCCAGGGAGGTGATCAGGATCGCGGTCGCCCCGGTCTACTACCGGCTGTTCGTGACCCACGAGCCGGTCAGCGAACGCGACGCCGACCGCGCCGCCGACGCCGCCCTGGCCGCGGCCCGCGCCGGAGTCCTGTGACTCCGGGCATGGGACCGGCCTCGCGTCCCGGAGCCGCGGCGTACGGAATCAGCGGTCTCTTCCCGATCGCCGGATGGCGTCCACGACCAGCCAGACATTGGTGGACGGATTGCGGCCCTTCCGGTTGGGCTCATAGTGGTCAGGATCCATGCGTTCGGCCCGTTCGCGGGCGAGCTCATGGCGGGAGAAAGGGAAATCGCGCCCCAGGTGCTTGTCGTAGTCCTTGATGTGCCGCCCCAGCCTGCGCCGGACTCTCTCCTGGTCACAGGCGGCGGCGTACTCCTCGAAGTGGTAGAGGATCCACAACTCGAAGCAGGGCGTGGAGACGACGAGATCGACTCGTTCCCTGTGCGCCGTCGTCAAGGCCTGGTCGAGCGTCTTGTGGTCATCGACGTCCACGACACACCACACCTCGTCGTAGGCGATGGCGGCGTCCCGCTGAGAGCGCGCCTCCCTGTTCTTCCTGTCGCGCTCGCGGACGGCGTATCCGACGATGGCGGCCGGGTCGCGTCCGAGGCCGATGAGCTTGCAGTCACGAATTTCCACGGGGAGGGAGCGGAAATGATCGCGGATGCCCGCAAAGTATTCGATCTCCGTGACCTCGCCCTCGCAGACGATGAGCACCCGTCTCTTCGGGGCACGCCGGTTGGTGGGGCGGTCGAGGCGTGGGGGACTACGCCTGGGGCTCATGATCTTTCAGGGATCCTCTCCAGGAAGATGTCCCGGACGTTCTCGAAGTTCAGATAAGGCACCGCTCCGTAACGACCCTGCAGGTAGCCGCGTTCGACGTTCTCGTCCCGGCGGGGATGGAACTCGGCGAGCGAGTAGAGGCTCGTGGCGCCGGAGGCGTCCTTCTCCGTGAACCACACTTCGTCCCTGGCCAGAATCTCCTCTTCGAGAAGGGGGCCGAGGAGCGTGGTGTCGTGAGAGGCGAAGACCAGTTGCGCGCCGCGCGGGTTGATGTCGGGGTCCTTGAACATCCGGATCAGTGTCGAGCTCAGCAGCGGGTGCAGGCTGGAATCGATCTCGTCGGACACCAGGACCCCGCCCACCGAGAAGGCGAACAGGGCGTAACCAAGCAGGGAGAGCCAGGATCTCGTCCCCGCACTCTCCTCTTCCAAGCTCAGTGGGGTGAGGTCTCCGGGTCTGCTGAGGATGAGCTTGGCCATCATGATCTCTAGGGCGGCCTTGCTCGTGGGGTCGTCAAGGGTCTCCGGCGGCAGATCGGACATGGTGGCATGGGGAGCCTCCGGCGGCGCCTCCACGACCTCTGCCCGGTCGATCCCCAGATCGGCGATCCGCAGCAGCCCGTTGAGAATCGGAGCCATGCTCTCCTCTCCCAGCAGGTACTTGGTGAGGTTGAGCCGGAAGCCCTCGTCCTCCTCGCCGAGACGGGCGAAAAGGATTCTCCGCGTCAGGTGCTTGTAGAGAGAGCTCAGCAGCGGATGGTTGTTGGACGCCGCGCAGGAGAGGAAGAGCGAGTTGGGACGGGTGAGCCGGCGAATGCGCTGGACTTCACCGGTGAGGCCGCGTCCGAAGACCATGTCGGCCGGCCCGTCACGCTCGAAGAGCCGCTTCGCGCGCCCCTTGGGGAAGGAGTTCAGCCACTCGCCCGTCACCTGCATGTCGTCCACCTCGAAGCCGTACGAGTAGCGCACGTCCTCGTGCAGGAAATCCAGCTCGAAGAACGACGGGCTGCCGGACCCGGACGCGGACAGCTTGAAGGGAGCCCTCGGCACCCCTCCGTTGGGGCTCCACGTGGTGTGGGACGACCGGATCGCGTCGATCATCCAGTGGAGCGCATCGAGGACGTTGGACTTTCCCGAGGCGTTGGCGCCGTAGATCCCGGCCACTCGCAACGGTGCCGTTCCCCTCGGCTCTCCACGGCGGGGAACGGCGACCAGGGAGAGCGTCTGCTCGTCCTGGATCGACCGATGATTGGCGACCCTGAAGCGTAGCCACATGTTCTCTCCTCGCATGGATCCTGCTCGGATCCTACACTTTCAGGTCCTCTAACGAAGAGTTTCTCCGCGGGGGGACGCGAAAGTGCGTACGTGGTGAGCTGAGGGGAGGCCGCTTCGCGGGGTCACCGCCAGGACGCGGCAGCCCGCCGACGTGGCGGCCGCGATGCCCGCCGGGCTGTCCTCGACGGCCACGCAGCGTGCGGGTGAGGTGCCGAGACGGCGGGCCGCCTCCAGGTACGGGTCCGGGTACGGCTTGCCGCGCGCCGTGTCCCCGTCGGCGATGACCAGGTGGAACGAGTGGCGCAGGCGGGGGAGCACCAGGTCGACCACGCGGCGCGGGGAGGCGGTGACCAGGGCCGTCGGGATGGACGCGGCGGCCAGCCCGGCGAGGAGCTCGCGGGCGCCGGGCAGCACGGGCACGTCCCGGGCGAGGCGTTCGGCGAAGGCGTCGACCAGCCGACCGGCCAGACACTCGACCGGCACCCTGTCGTCCGGCGCCCCGCCGTCCGGCGCCTTGGCGTCCGGCAGGGGAGCGGTGGCGGGAGGAGCGGTGTCCGGGGGGAGGGCGGTGGCGGGAGGAGTGGGAGTGGTGTGGAGGAGGTGGGCGGCGGTGTCGATGGCGGTGCGGCCGCGGACGTGCGGGACGTCGTCCGGTCCGAGCCGCCGCCCGAGCCGCCCGGCCACGGCCGCGACCGCCTCCCACCACAACCCCTCGGTGTCCACCAGGGTCCCGTCCAGGTCCAGCAGGACGGCGTCGGGGTCAGAGCGCATCGGCGGCCACGACGGGGGCGGGCACCGGGGCCGTACGGGCCGCCACCAGCACGGGCCGCTCCACCAGCCGCACCGTGACCCGCGTCCCCGGCCCCAGCCGGGCCGCCTCGTGGCCGGGCACGTCGGCCAGCACCTCGCCGCCGTCCACGGCGAGCCGCAGCCGGACGGAGGCGCCGCGGAAGGACGCCGCGACCACCTCGGCGACCCCTTCCCCGGCGGGCCCTTCCCCGGCGGCGCCGTCCCCGGCGGGCGACACCCGGACGGCCTCCGGCCGGACCAGCACGTCCACGTCCCTCTCGCCGGTGGCGGGGACGGGCCCGTCCACGGGCAGGAGCCGGCCCAGCACGCTCACCCGGTCGCCGTCGAGCCGCCCGGCCAGATGGTTCATGGTGCCGACGAACTCCGCCACGAACGGCGTCGCGGGCCGGTCGTACACCTCGGCGGGCGCGCCCACCTGCTCCAGCCGCCCGTCCCGCAGCACCGCCACCCGGTCGGCGATCGACAGCGCCTCCTCCTGGTCGTGGGTGACGAAGATGGTGGTGATGCCGAGGTCGAGCTGGAGCCGCCGGATCTCCTCGCGCAGCGTGAGGCGTACCTTGGCGTCCAGCGCCGACAGCGGCTCGTCCAGCAGCAGCACGCGCGGCTCCAGGGCGAGCGCGCGGGCCAGCGCGACCCGCTGCTGCTGGCCGCCGGAGAGCTGGTGGGGGTAGCGGTCGGCGTGCTGGGGGAGGCCGACCAGCTCCAGCAGCTCGTCGGCGCGGGCCCGCCGGGTGGCGGCGGGCACCTTGCGCACGCGCAGGCCGAAGGAGACGTTGTCGCGGGCGTTGAGGTTGGGGAACAGCGAGTACGACTGGAACACCATGCCGGCGTCGCGCTTGTTGGCGGGCACGGCGGTGACGTCCTCGCCGTCCACGAGCACCGCGCCCGAGTCGGGCCGCTCGAAGCCGGCCACGCACCGCAGCGCGGTCGTCTTGCCGCAGCCCGACGGCCCGAGCAGGGCGACGAGCTCGCCGGGCGCGACGACCAGGTCGAGGCCGTCCAGCGCGACCGTCCTGCCGAACGCGCGCCGCAGCCCCCGGAACTCCACGGAGGCCGACCCGGGAGCCGGCCCGGAGGCCGGCCCAGCAGCCGGAGCGGTCATGATTTCCTCTCCCTACCGAAGACGGTGGACACGGCCAGCAACAGCAGCCAGATGATCAGCAGGCTGAGGATCGAGACGGCCACCGAGAGCTGCCCCCTCGACCCGGAGACGGTCACGATCCACACCGCGAACGGCTGGTAGCCCAGCAGGCTCGCCACGGTGTACTCGCCCAGCACCAGCGCCAGCGTCAGGAACGACGCGCTGGCCAGGGCCGGGCGCAGGTTGGGCACGACGACCCGGAGCAGCACGTACGGCCACGAGGCCCCCAGGTTACGGGCCGCCTCCACCAGCGTCCGCACGTCCATCGTGCGCAGCCCGGCGTCCAGCGACCGGTACACGAACGGCAGCACCAGCACCACGTACGCCAGCACCAGCACGACCGGGAACCCCGGGTCCTGCACCGCGATGATCGTGGCCCAGAACGGCGTCGGCGCGAGCACGTCGGTCCCGGCCCGCAACGACGTGGCCAGCCCCGCCACGAACGTGATCGGCGGCACCACCAGCGGCAACGTGCACAGCACCTCCATGACCGGCCGCAGCCGCGGCGCGAACAGCCGCACGGCCAGCATCGCCGGCAGCGCCAGCAGCAGCACCACGGCGATCGTGGCCGCCGCGAGGCCCAGCGACAGCAGCAGCGAGCGGGCGAAGCCCTCGGCCGCCAGCAGCTCGCCGTAGGGCGCGAACGACACCCCGGCCGCGGGCGTGTAGAGCGTGTACCACAGCGAGGCCCCGAGCGGGACGAGGAAGTAGAGCGCGGCCAGCAGGAACACCACGCCGCGCCACACCCGAGCCCTGGCGGCGGGGGCGGCGGGAGCCGTGGGGGCGGCGGGCTCCAGCCCGGTCAGTGCAACCATCGGGACGTCCTCCTCTGCAGCGGCAGGTAGACCGCCATCACCAGGCCGGCCACCACGATCATGTCGAGGCTGAGGGCCAGCGCGATGTTCTCGTAGCCGATCAGCACGTCGCCGGTGAGCGCGGCGGCGATCTTCAGGGTGACGAGGGGCACGACGGTGCCGACCATGGCGTTGGCGGTGGCGTAGGCGGAGAAGGCCGAGCCGAACAGCAGCACCACCCCGCCCAGCATGGCCGGGGCCAGCACCGGCAGCGCCACGTAGCGCCAGTAGTGCCAGGCGGTGGCGCCGCTGTTGGCCGCCGCCTCCCGCCACTGCGGCCGCAGCCCGTCCAGCGCCGGCGCCATGACCAGCACCATGAGCGGGATCGAGAAGTACAGGTAGACCACGGCGAGGCCCCAGAACGTGTACAGCGCGCCCGACGGCAGCCCGGCCGGCCCGCTGACCACGCCGGAGTTGCCGAGCGTGGCGATCCAGAAGAAGGCCAGCGGCACCCCGCCGAAGTTGGCCAGCACGCCGGAGGCGGTCAGCACCGCCTCGCGCAGCAGCCGGAAGCGGGAGGTCACGACGGCGTGGGCGAGGAACGTGCCGAGCACGGCCCCCGACAGCGCCACCACGGCCGACAGCTTCACGCTGCCGAGCAGGGCGGTCAGGTAGCCGCCCCGCAGGCTCAGCGCCAGGTTGTCGAGGCTCGGCCGGCCCTGCGCGGTGAACGCCCCCGCCACCAGCGCCACGGCGGGCACGCCGAAGACGAGCGCGAAGAACACCAGCAGGGGCAGCGCGCCCAGCCAGCCGCCAGACCGGCCGCTCGATCGGGGGCGGCTCATCCCGAGATCGCGGCGTCCCAGCCGCCGGCCAGCTTGGCCTTGGCCGCGTCCACCTGCCGGCTGGTGGGGAACGTGGGCTCGCCCTCCACCTGGGGCAGCTTGCCCGCCAGCGCCTTGTCCACGGTCCCGTCGGCGGTCATGGCGGGCAGCAGCACGGGCCGCGCGAAGCCCTTGAGGAACAGGTTCTGGCCCTCGGCGCTGTAGAGGTACTCCTGCCACAGCCGGGCGGCGGCCGGGTGCGGGGCGTCCTTGTTGATGGCCTGGGCGTACATCTGGAAGTACTTGCCGTCGGTGGGGACGTTCACCTTCCAGTCGATGCCCTTGCCGGCCATCTGGGGGGCGTAGGCGGCGTTGTTGTAGTCCCAGTCGATGCTGATCTGGGTCTCGCCCTTCTCGATGGTGGCCGGGGTGGTCTCGACGGGGTTGTAGTTGCCGGCGTCCTTGAGCTTCTTGAAGAAGTCGATGCCGGGCTGGATGTCGTCGAAGGAGCCGCCGTTGGCCAGGGCGGCGGCGTACACGCCGGCGAAGGCCGAGCCCGCCTTGGTGGGGTTGCCGTTCATCGCGACCTTGCCCTTGTACTCGGGCTTGAGCAGGTCCTTGTAACTGGTGGGGCAGGTGGTGATCTTCTTGGCGTCGCAGCCGATGGACACGTAGCCGCCGTAGTCGTTGACCCAGAGGCCGGTCGGCTCCTTCTGGCCCTCGGGGATCCTGTCGAAGCCCTGCACCTTGTAGGGCGCGAACAGTCCCTCGCCCGCCCCGCTGAGCGCGAACGACTGGCCGAGGTCGAGCACGTCGGGGGCGCGGTCCTGGCCCTTGCGGGTCTTGACGGCGTTGATCTCGTCGGCGCTGGACGCGTCCGGGGTCTCGCTCTCGATCTTGATGCCGTACTTGGCCTGGAACTTCTCGATGATCTCGCCGTAGTTCGCCCAGTCCGGCGGCAGGGCGATGACGTGCAGCGTGCCCTCCTTCTTCGCCGCCTCGACGAGCTTGTCCAGCCCGCCGAAGTCGGCGGCGGAGGTGGCGGTGGCGGCGTTCACCCCGCCGGGTGAGGTCTGGCCGGTCCGCTGGGTGCCGGGGGCGGCGCCGCACGCCGCGGTTACGAGGGTCAGGGCCGCGGCGACTCCGGCCGCGCGGGCGCGAGGTGAGAACACGACGCCTCCACTGTGCTGGGGGTATGGCATGAAAGTAGGCGAACTTGTACAAACAAGCGAGCATCAGTTAGTCGCACGAATGTTGCTCTTTCATGAATGGGAAGGGGCGGGCGTGGTTGCGCGCTATGAACTGATCGCCGATGACCTGCGGGAGGGCATCCTGTCCGGCGCGCGTCCGGCCGGCTCGCAGCTCCCCAGCGAGGCCGAGCTGGCCGGCCGGTACGGCGTGGCACGCGGCACCGTACGCCAAGCCGTGGCCGTGCTGGCCGCCGAGGGCCTGGTGGGCTCCCGGCAGGGCGCCCGGCGCGTCGTGCTGCCGAGCACGGTGCCCGGCACGATGCCCGACGCGGCTCCCAGCGCGGCTCCCGGCGGCACGCCCGGCGCCGCGCGCAGCCAGAGCTTCGCCGAGCTGCACAGCTTCGCGCAGTGGGCGCGCGCGGGCGGCCACCGCTTCGGCGGCCGGGTGATCGAGCAGCGCCGCCGCCGGGCCGGCGCCGCCGAGGCGGCCCGGCTGGGCGGGGGAGAGGTGCTGGAGGTGCTGCGCCTGCGCACGCTGGAGGGCGAGCCGGTGCTGGTCGAGCGGACGGTGTACGCCGCCTGGGTGGCCCCCGCCGTCGAGGCGCTGCCCGCCGACTGCGAGTCGGTCACCCAGGCCCTGTACGACGCCATCGGGCTCGTGTTCGCCTACGGCGAGCACCTCATCGACGCGGTGGCCGCCGGCTCCCAGGACGCCCGCCTGCTGGGGGTGCGCCGCGGCAGCCCGCTGCTGCGCCAGCGCCGCACCACCACGACCCACGAGGGCCGCCCGGTGGAGTCCTCCGACGACCGCTACCGCGCAGGCAGCGTGGCCTTCAGCATCCGCAACTCGATCGGCGCGAACCCGCTCGCGCGGCAGGCTCTCGACTTGCGTTCCGGGCGCGGAGAACATATGTTCGATTCATAGCGCCCGCCTTCCCCCGGGTGGCTCACGAACAACGACCAGAGCCGCGGGGAGAAGCGTCTTGAGCAGACTCTATGGCGATCCGATAGAGGTGTGGACGAGGGACGGTGAGCCCACGCAGTTCGTCTGGCGCGACCGGCTCTACCTGGTCCGCCGCGTCCTCGACCACTGGGTGGTCGCGCGCGAGTGGTGGAAGACGAACGAGGGCGATCCGGGCGAGCGCTGGTTCTGGCGCGTGGAGGCGGCCCCCGGCCGCGAGGTCGGCTCCTACGAGCTGCGCTACGACACCGCGAGCGACGGCTGGCTGCTGCTGAGGGCGTGGGACTGATGGCGCCCCCGTTCCCGCACCTCAACGTGTGCTCCGCCTACTCCATGCGCTACGGCACCGCCTTCCCCCGGGCCCTCGCCCGCCGCGCCGCCGACCACGGCATGGACATCCTCGCCCTGGCCGACCGCGACGGCCTCTACGGCGCGGTCAAGCACGTCCAGGCGTGCGCGGAGGCCGGGATCGCGCCGGTCGTCGGGGTGAGCCTGGCGCTCGACGCCCCGCCGGCCGGCCCGGCGCCCGGCATGCCCGCCGCGCGCCCCCGCACCGGCCGGGACGCCGCCGACCGCGTCACCGTGCTGGCCCGCGGCGAGGGCTGGTCGCGCCTGGCCCGCCTGGTCACCGCCGCCCACCGGGCCGGCGAGCGCGGCGCGCCGAGGGTCACCCGCGAGCTGGTCGGCGCGTGGGCCGGCGAGCCGGGCGGCGACCACGGGTTCGGCTCCCACGACGGGCTGGTGGTGCTGCTCGGCCCCCGCTCCGACGTGGGCCGCGCGGTGGCCGAGCGGCGCGACGAGCACGCCCGCGCGCTGCTCGGCCGGTGGCGGGCCGCGGTGCCCGGCACGGTGATCGAGCTGGTCGACCAGTACGGCTTCCGCGACGCCACCACCGCCGTGCGCATGCTCGGCCTGGCCGAGTCCATGGGCGTGCCCGCCGTGCTCACCAACGCGGTGCGCTACCTCGACCCGGCCGACCACCAGGTCGGCGACGTGCTCGACGCGGCCCGCCGGCGCGTCCCCCTGCACCCGCGCCACCCGGAGGGCACCACCTCGCACGCCTACCTCAAGAGCACCGAGGAGATGGGGCGGGTGGCGGCCAAGGTCTGCGCCGCCGACCAGGAGCGGGTGGCGCGGCTGCTGCACACCACCCGGCGGCTGGCCGAGGCGTGCGCGATGGACCCGGCGCGGCTGCTCGCCCTCCGCGGCGACCCGCCCCGCCTGCTGCTGCCCGAGATCGGCCGCGACCCGGTGCCGCTGCTGCGCCACCGCGTCGAGGACGGCCTGCTCCGGCGCGGTCTCGGCCGCGACGCCGCGGCCCGCGGCCGGCTCGGGGAGGAGATGGCGATCATCGAGCGCAGGCGCCTGTCCGGCTACTTCATCGCGGTGGCCGGCATCACCGACCTGATCCGCGGCATGGGCGTGCGCTGCGCCATCCGCGGCTCGGGCGCCGGCAGCCTGGTCACCTACCTCCTCGGCATCGGCGAGATCAACCCGCTCGACCACGGCCTGCTCATGGAGCGCTTCCTGTCCGAGGGCCGCATCGGGCTGCCCGACATCGACGTGGACGTCGAGTCCGCCCGCCGCCTCGACTGCTACCGGGCGATCTTCGAGCGGTACGGCGAGGACCGCGTGGCCTGCGTGTCCATGATGGAGACCTACCGGGCACGCAGCGCCGTCCGCGACGTCGCCGCCGCGATGAGCCTGCCGCCGCACGAGATCGACACGATCGCCAAGGCGTTCCCGCACGTCCGCGCAGGGCAGATCACCGCCTCCCTGAACGACCTGCCGGAGCTGCGCGACAGCCGGCTCGGCGAGGCCGGGCTGGAGCGGGTGTTCCGGCTGGCCGAGAAGCTCGACGGGCTGCCCCGGCACGTCGCGCTGCACCCGTGCGGCGTGCTCGTCGGCAACGCCGGGCTCCTGGACCGCACGCCGGTCGAGCGCAGCCTGCTGGAGTTCCCGATGTCGCAGTTCGACAAGGACGACGTGGAGGAGGCCGGGCTGCTCAAGCTGGACGTGCTCGGCGTGCGCATGCAGTCGGCGATGGCGTACGCGCTGAGCGAGATCAAGCGGGTGGACGACGTCACCGTCGAGCTGGACACCCCCGGCGGCGACGACCCCGCCGTCCAGTACGTCCCCCACGACGACCAGGACACCTACGACCTGATCCGCGCCGCCCGCACGATCGGCTGCTTCCAGATCGAGTCGCCCGGCCAGCGGGAGCTGGTCGCCAAGCTGGAGCCGCGCACGATGCACGACCTGATCGTGGACATCTCGCTGTTCCGGCCAGGACCGGTCAACTCCGACATGATCACCCCCTACCTGGAGGCCCGGCAGGGGTGGCGGCAGCCGTCCTACCCCCACGAGCGGCTGCGGGAGGCGCTGCGCGAGACGCACGGCGTCGTGGTGTTCCACGAGCAGGTGCTGAAGATCATCTCGGTGATGACCGGGCGCGACCTGTCGTTCGCCGAGACGCTGCGGCGCACGCTCGCCACGCCCGAGGGGCGGGAGCGGGTGCGCGCCGCGTTCGTCCCCCTGGCCAGGGCCAACGGCTTCGCCGACGCGGACGTGGAGCGGGTCTGGCGGGTGCTGGACGCCTTCGGCGGGTTCGGCTTCTGCAAGGCGCACGCGGCGGCGTTCGCGCTGCCCACCTACCAGTCGGCCTGGCTGAAGCGGCACCACGCGGCGGCGTTCTTCGCCGGGGTGCTCACCCACGACCCCGGCATGTACCCGGCGCGGGTCGTCATCGACGAGGCCCGGCAGTGCGGGGTCAGGATCCTGCCGCTCGACATCAACAGGTCCGGCGAGCACTGGCGGGTGGAGCGGCTCGGGCCGCGCGTGCCGGTGCGGGTGCGGCCGCCGCGGCCCGGCGGCTCCCCGGAGGCGCCGCGGCGGGAGTTCCGGGCCGGCGACATCGGCAAGGGGTACGCGCTGCGGGTGCCGTTCTCGGCGATCAGAGGGGTGACCGGGGCCGAGGTCGAGCGCATGGTGGCCGGGCAGCCGTACACGTCGCTGGCCGACTTCTGGGACCGGGCCCGGCCCTCGCGGCCCACCATCGAGCGGATCGTCCAGGTCGGCGGCCTGGACGCGCTGCACGGCCTGCGCCCGGGCGGGCCGCGCTGGCGGCCCGGCGAGCTGACCCGGCGCGACCTGATCGCCAGGATCGGCGTGCTGGAGCGGTCGCCGGCCGCCGGCGCGCAGCTCCCGCTGGGGTTCACCGAGCGCCTGCCGCCCGGCGAGCTGCCCGAGATGACCGAGGCCGAGATGGTCGAGGCGGAGCTGGAGATCCTCGGCATCGACGTCAGCCGGCACGTCATCAGCTTCCACGCCGAGCTGCTCGGCCTGCTCGGCGTGGTGCGGGCCCGCGACCTGCCGCGGCGGCGCAACGGCTCCGAGGTGCTGGTGGCGGGGGTCAAGGTGGCCACCCAGACGCCCGCGGTGCGCTCCGGGCAGCGGGTGGTCTTCGCCACGCTGGAGGACTCGACCGGGCCGATCGACCTGACCTTCTTCGAGTCGGTGCAGGGGCACTGCGCCTCCACCGTCTTCGGGGCGTGGCTCATGCTGGCCAGAGGGGTGGTGCGGCGCACCGGCGGGCGGGCGGTGTCGCTGCGGGCCGTGGACTGCTGGGACCTGACCGTGGTGGAGGGCGTGTGGCGCGCCCGGGGCATCGACGCGGCCCGCGCCCTGCTGCGCCGGACACCGGGGACGGCGGGCGGCACGGGCGCGGCGGGAGAGGCCGGCGGGCGGCGCGTCGAGTACGCCAACGGCTTCCGCCTGTCGCCCTACTCCGATCTCGGACCGGCCGTCGTCACCCCGCCGCGCCGCCTGTGGCACGCCAGCCCGGGCAGCTCCGGCCCCACCGCCGCCTGACCCCCCCACGGCACCTCGCTGGGGAGGGTGGTGGTCAGGTGGGGCGGGTGAGCGGGGTCGAGCCGGGGGCGGGCTCGGCGGGCAGGGTGCGGAGGGAGGCGAGCGGGGAGCGGGCGGTGTGCTGGAGGCGGGTCAGCTCGCGGACGGTGCCCGCGCACAGCAGCGCGGCCAGCGCCGCGAACAGCAGCTCAGGCACCCCCACCCCGGTCAGGCCCCCCGCCGAGGAGGCGAGCGGCAGCCGGATCGTGACCAGCGCGAGCGTGGCGAGCCAGCTCAGCCACCAGCCGGTCAGCAGCGCCAGCCACCGGCCGCGCCGCCCCGCGGGCGGCCGGGTGCCGCGCCAGATCTCGTCCACCAGCACCGCGGGCGCCACCAGGTTGACGCCGGGGATCAGCCAGGCGGCCGCCACCGGCCCGGTCGCGGCCGAGCGGTCGTTGGCCTGCCTGGCCCGCACCAGCCACGTCACGTACGCGGCCCCCGCCGCGATCGAGGTGCCCGCCACCAGCATCATCAGCACCGCGAAGACGGTGACCGCCCCCACGACCGCCTCCGCGGCGGCCCCCTGCGGCCGGCCGCCGAACGCGGCGAGCTGGGCGGCGAGCTGCCGCCCCCGGGTCTGCTCGAAGATCACCAGCGCGGCGAGGGAGAGGACCTGCGCGGTGAGCGTGACGTGGACGGCCGAAGCTGCTCTGGTCGGTGGTGCTGCCTGGGTGTAGCGCACGATGTTCTCCCCCCGGGCCATGCGCTGTGGTTCTGATTCTCTTGTATCCAGGCAGCGCCGCCGTTAATCAGCTCACCACGCCGGATTCCCACGCCCAAGCTGCGATTTCAACCCGATTGCGGACACCGAGTTTGGCGAAGATGCTCCCCAGGTGGGTCTTGACCGTCGACAGCGAGACGAACAGCTCGGCGGCCACCTCCTGGTTGGTGCGGCCCCTGGCGATCAGGCGCACGACGTCCAGCTCGCGGTCGGTCAGCGGGTCGTTCACGGGCGGCGGCGCGGCCCGCCGGGGCTGGGCCAGGTGTTGCAGCAGCCGCACGGTGACCGACGGCGACACGAGCGCGTCACCGGCGGCGGCCGCCCGTACGGCCTCGATGAGCAGCGTGGGGCCGCTGTCCTTCAGCAGGAAGCCGGTCGCGCCCGAGCGCAGCGCGCCGTAGACGTACTCGTCCAGGTCGAACGTCGTGACGATGACCACCCGCAGCGGATTGTCCACTCCGGGGCCGGCCAGCAGCCGGGTCACCTCGATCCCGTCGAGCTTGGGCATCCTGATGTCCAGCAGGCACACGTCGGGGCGCAGCCGCCGCGCCTGCGCCACCGCCTCGGCGCCGTCGGCGACCGCGGCGACGACCTCCATGTCCGGCTGCGCGTCCAAGATCATCTGAAAGCCGGTACGCACCAGTTGCTGATCGTCGGCGATGAGAACCCGAATAGTCACGGCCCCAACTCTAGGCAGATCGGCCGTTCGGCCGAGGCGGGATGACCGCTCGGCCGATCCGCCGCCCGGAGGCCGGGCGGAAGGCTGAGGGGCATGAACGACGTGCTTGTTGGACGGGGCCTGACCAAGAGGTTCGGGCAGACGGTCGCCCTCGGCGGCGTGGACATCGCGGTACGGGCCGGCGAGGCCGTGGCCATCATGGGGCCGAGCGGGTCCGGCAAGTCCACCCTGCTGCACTGCCTGGCCGGCATCATGCGGCCGGACCAGGGCGAGGTGCACCTGCTGGGGCAGCGCATCGACGCGCTGGGGGAGCGCGCCCGCAGCGCGCTGCGGCGCACCCGCTTCGGCTTCGTCTTCCAGTTCGGCCAGCTCCTGCCCGAGCTGCCGGCCGAGGAGAACGTGGCCCTGCCGCTCATGCTGGGCGGCGTGCCCCGGGCGCAGGCGGTGCGGCAGGCGCGCGAGTGGTTCGCGCCGCTCGGCCTGCAGGGCATGGAGACGCGCCGGCCGGGCGAGCTGTCCGGCGGGCAGGCGCAGCGGGTGGCCATCGCCAGGGCGCTGGTGACCAGGCCGGCCGTGGTGTTCGCCGACGAGCCGACCGGGGCGCTCGACCAGCGCACCGGCCAGGACACGATGCGCCTGCTGGTGGAGGCCACCCGGCACAACGGCGCCTCGATCGTCGTGGTCACCCACGACCCGAACGTGGCCGCCTGGTGCGACCGCACGGTCGAGGTCCGCGACGGCCACCTGATGGCGCACGGGACGGTGCCGGCGTGAACCTCGACCTGACCTGGCGGCTGCTCAGGGGCGGCGGGCGCAAGGGCCTGCTGGGCACCTGGCTGACGCTGGGCGCCGTGGCCGTGTCCACGGCGCTGCTGCTGTTCGCCGTGGCCGCGAACGTGGCCTTCGACGCCAGGGCCGAGCGCGGCGCCTGGCGCAACCCGGTCCCCGCCGCGCGGGACGCGGTCGCGGTGGAGGCGTCCCGCTTCGACTACGTCCGCGACCGGGTGATCACCGTCGTGGACCTGGCCGCGCTGAAGGAGGGCGTGCCCGCGCCGCCGGGCATGCCGCGCTTCCCGAGGCCCGGCGAGACGTGGCTGTCGCCCGCCCTCGCCGCCCTGGCCGGCGAGCTGCCCCCCGCCGAGCTGGGCGAGCGCTACCCGCACCGGGCGGGCGTGCTCGGCGAGGAGGCGCTGGTGTTCCCCGGCGAGCTGGTCGCGGTCGTCGGCCACGAGCCGGACGCGCCGGCGATGACCGCGCCGCGCAGCGACGACTGGATCGTCGGCAAGCCGCCGGTCCGGGTCGCGAGCCTGGCCGGGGCGCCGAGCGAGGACGCGCAGGCGTACCAGGTGCTCGCGGTCATCGCGAGCGTGCTCATGGTCGTGCCGCTGCTGGTGTTCGGGGGCGCGGCGGCCCGGCTCACGGTGGCCAGGCGCGACCGGCGGCTGGCCGCGCTGCGGCTGGTCGGTGCGACGCCGGGCCAGGTGGTGCGGATGACGGTGGCCGAGGCGGTGCTCGTGGCGCTGGCCGGGGCGCTGGCCGGGGCCGTGGCGTTCGCGCTGGCCGTGCCGCTGCTGGCGGGGATCGAGATCCAGGGCGGCGGCTGGTTCACCGCGGACCTGCTGCCGGACGTGGCGGTCCTGGCCGGGGTGCTGGTGGCGGTGCCGCTGCTGGTGGGCGCGTCGGCGGTGGTGGGGCTGCGGCGGGTCGTGGTGAGCCCGCTCGGGGTGGCCAGGCGGGAGACCCCGCCCGGCATGCGGTTCGTCCGGGTGCTCGCGCTGCTCGCCGCGCTGGCCGTCTTCCCGCTGCTGACCAGGGGGACGAGCGTGGCGATCGTGGCCGTGGCGCTCGGGCTGGCGTTCCTGTGCCTCAACCTGGCCGGCCCGTGGGTGGTGGGCCTCATCGGCAGGATCACGGCGGGCGCCGCCCGCGGCCCCGCCCCGTTGCTGGCCGGGCGCAGGCTGGTGGACGACCCGCGCTCGGCCTGGCGGACGGTGAGCGGGGTGGCGCTGACCGGGTTCGTGGCCGGGTTCCTCGGCCTGCTCAGCCCGGGCGCGTTCACCGGGGACACCGGCCCGGCGCACCTGCGCGTCGTCGCGCCCGCCGGGCAGGCCCAGCAGGTCGCCGGGCAGGCCCGCGAGCGGCTGGCGGCGGCCGGGGCACCGGCCCGCGTGACGGTCGTCAAGCAGACCGTCGTGGCCGCCCTGGACGGCTCGCCGGACGCCCCGGCGGTGGACCGGGCGCGTACCGCGCTGGCCGGGCTGGTCCCCGGGCGCACCCCGACGACCGAGGCCGACGAGGGACGCTTCGGCGAGCAGATCCTGGCCGACGTGCGCGTGGGCACGATCGTGGTGCTGTCGGTGTCGTTCCTGGTGGCCATCGCCAGCGCGGGCATCACGGCCGCCTCGTCGGTGCTGGACCGGCGGCAGACGTACGGGCTGCTGCGCCTGGCCGGCACGCCGCTGGAGGTGCTGGACCGGGCGCGGCGCGCCGAGACGCTGATCCCGCTCGCCGTGATGGGCGGCGGCGCGATCCTGGTGGGGGCGTTCTGCGCGGTGCCGTTCATGATCGGCGGGGTCTCCGTGGCCGGGGTCGCCACGCTGGTGGCGTGCGTGGTGCTCGGCTTCGCCGGGGTGATCGGGGCGGGCGCGCTGAGCAGGCCGCTGCTCAGGTCGGTGACCACCGACCCGGCCCCGCGCCCCGACTAGGAAGAAGCCGGCCACCTGAGGGCGTTCCGCTGCCGGCCGTAGCCGCTCGCCACCGTGCAGGCCCTGGTCACGGAGTCCGTGACCAGGGCCTGTTCGAGCGCGGCCGACCCGGGCCGAACGCCAACGCGCCTACCCGTCCACGCTGTGCAGGAACGACGACGCCGGGCCGCGTTCGACGGCCACGACATGGCGGAGAAGTACGAGCGGGTGAAGACGCTCACGGTGCGCATCACCGGGCGCCGCGGCTGGCCGTAATCCCGAGGCACGCGGTGACCGGCGAGCCCAGGTCGACGACGTGGGCCCGCGTCGGCACCACCCACACCGGCCGGTGGCGCGCGCACTCGCCCAGCGCGACGGCGAGCTTCGGCTCGCCCCCCGCCCCGGCGCTCTGCCGACGAGCGAAGTCGACGAAAGCGTCGTCGAGGCGAGCACGGCCCTCCAGCAGCATCAGGTTCGCCGCCCCGTACCGCGCCTGCAACGCCCTCGTGGCCTCCGGGTCCGGCTTCTCCACCAGGTCCACCATGCGCGTGCCTCCCACGCCGGGCTCGGTGACGATGACGCCACGTCGACCGGCGAGCTCCTGCCGAAAATCACGCCCGAGCACCGCCACACCGTCCGGCGCCTGCCGCAACGCCGCCAACGCGTTGTACGACGCGCACGGCAGATACAGGTTGTCGCCGAACGCCACATACAGGTCACCGCCGCCGGCCACGCCCTGGCAGGCGAAGTGGTCGGCGCCGTTGAACAGCGACGTCAGATCCGCGTAGCAGCCCCGCTGCGCCACCCAGTCGATTCGCACCTCATGCGGGCTCTCGGCGGGCGCGGGCAGACCCGCCGCCCGCGCGTAGCGGATCTGCCCGCCCGGCGTCAGCGCCTGGCGCGCCCACGACACGAACCGTTCGTAGTACGGGTGGTAGACGACCACGACATGCGCCGGCCCTGCCTCGGCAACCTCCTGCAGCAGATGGGCGATGCCGGGCCGGCCCTCCACCGGCAGCCATTCCTTCGGCAGGTAACGCGTCCACGACGCGACCCGGGTCCCTAGTCCTCCTGCGGCAATGACCACCCGGGCCGACCGCTGCTGGGATACGGTGCCGCCATGCACGTGCGAGTCACCGGCGTGGTCATCGAGGACGGTCGCGTCCTCCTCCTGGACCAGGACACCGACAGTGGCCGCTCCTGGTCGCTGCCCGGCGGCAAAGTCGAGCCCGGCGAGCCCATCGGTGACGCGCTGGTGCGGGAGATGCGCGAGGAGACCGGCATCGACATCCAGGTGGGCCGGCTGCTGTACGTGTGCGACCACCTGCCCGGTGGCGGTGTCCACGTCGTCCACATGACGTTCGAGGCCACCAGGATGGGTGGCACCGTGGGCGCGGTCGCCGACGGTGCCGACACCACTCCCATTCGCGGCGTCTGCTTCGTGCGGCTGGCCGACCTGCCGACGCTCGGCTTCTCCCAGCGGTTCCTCGATCTCGCCCGGGCCGGCTGGCCAGGCGCCGGCTCCTACATGGGCGCCAAGGCCAACATCGGCCTGTGACCGCTCCAGCGCGTCGATAAGCCGCCAGTCCAGCGCCTGCAGCGGCAGGCTCCGCTCGGCCAGGCCGTCCATCCACTCGGCCAGCAGGACCGCCAGCTCCCGCGCGGGCACCGCCCGCAGCCCGACGTCGCGCACCAACCGGATGCCGACGCCCCGGGAGCTGCCGGCGAGATGCCGATGCCGCCGCCTCGTCACCTCCCGCGGTGAGCCGGGCGTGTTCCACGCGGCGCCGGTCAGCCATCTGGCCACCGGTGCGCCCTCCTCATCGGGCCCGTCGCCGCACCACACCTGCACGTTGCCGACTAGATGGTGGATGTCTCCGGCGGCCAGGCCCTGCTGGACCACCGGCTCGGTGTCGCCGACCAGGTAGTCGGCGTTGGACGCGGTGACACCCGCCATCGCGGCCTTCATCTCTTCCAGCAGCGGCAGCCGCGCCCCATGCCGGGCGGCGTAGGCGGCGGCGCCGATCCAGGTCACCCAGTACGCCGGATGGTCCTCGAAGCCGGGGCTGACCGTCCACCGGCCGTCGCGCGGGTCGTGGTGCAGGCGGCCGCCGCGCTCGTGCGGCATCTGGCAGCACAGCAAGTAGGAGCCGCCACAGGTGTTGTGCACACCGTGCTCGGCGAGCTCGTTGAGGAATCCCGCGTATTCGGCGTTCGACACCAGCAGTGTGCACCACTGCACGCCGGCGCGGGACACGAACCGGGCCTCCACCCGCCCCTCGGTCGAGGCACGCGGGCGGCGGCTGCTCCCGACCGTAGGAGGAGGCGCCAGCTCGTACAGATGATCACCTGCCAGCCATTCGCCCGCCAGCGCGGCGACGCGAGGCGGGAATACCTGCTGCGCCGTCGCCAGGCTCGACATCGCCGCCTCACGCACCTGCTCGGCCGCCGCTGGCTCCAGGTAGGCGGTCAACACCGTCTTCGGCACCGTGGTGACGAACGTGTCCTCAGCTGCGGCCGGCCTGCCGCCGGCGGCGAGAGACGGCCTGATCACATCGGCCAGCTCGGGCAGCAGCCGCGCCAGCGTCCGCCAGCCGGCGGAACTGCGCACCGCCGCCTCGTACGGGACGCACGCGATCTCGCCCTGGCGGGGCCGGCAGTCCAGCGCCGCCGCGATCAGGACCGTGTTCAGAGTGTGCAGGCGGGCCAGCGCGACCAGCTCGGCGGGGTCGTCGTCCGGCAGCAGAGCCGCCGCCTGCGACAGTGGAGCGTCGACATGCCGCGTGGCCGTCACTAGCCGCCGGTAGCGGTCGCCGTAGCCCCACCGCTCGAACAGGTTCCCGCGGGCGAAGCTGGAGGCGACGCCGAGCGGGCTGCGCGTCAGCACGACCACCGGCGCGTCGGGGAACAGCGCCAGCACGTTCGGCAGTGCGAAGAACAGGTTCGTCTCCTTGATCACCTGGCGGGTCCGGCTGTACTTCGACACGGCGAACGACACCAGCCAATGCCTGCTGTACGGGGTCAGCCGTGCCCCCGCCTCGCCCAAGCCGGCCCCGGCCGGGTTGAGCGGCGACAGCGGATGATCGGCGGCGAGCTGTTGCCGCAGCGGCTCGTTGTGCTGGTCCATGAGCACGCGCAGTGTGTCCGACAGCCAGTTGGAGCCGACCCGCTCCATCGTGCCCAGCATCACTAGCGGGGCCCGCAGCGGCGCCCCGTCCCCCTCCTGGGTGGCCGCCCACCTGGCCGCCACCCGTGCGTCTATCTCGGCCAGGATCTCGCTCGTCTCGTGCATCTCGCGCTCTCCTCGTCTCGTCGCGAACGGTCCTGGCCCAGGAGACCCGTCGCCGCCGCCGGGCGGCAGATGCGTGTGGTTGCGCGGCCCGCCCGCCGGCATTGCGCCCTTGCGCGGCCTTGCGCAGATCCCATTTCGCGGCGGAGGGCGGGCACCACCTCCTATGGTGGTGGCGCGGCTTGGAGGACGGCGGGTTCGTCAGGCGGGAGGACGGACACGATGCAGGGACGTGCTGTCACCAACCACGACCTGGCGGCGCTCATCGCCGCCTGCGGACGCTCCCACGGCGCGCTCACCCGCAAGGTCAACCTGCTCGCCGCGCGCCGTCACCATGTGGAGCTGCGCTACGACCAGGCGAGCGTCTACTGGTGGCTGCGAGGCCGCGTCCCGGAGCCGCCCGTGCCCGGCCTCCTGTCAGAGATCTTCCAGGAGTGGCTGGGGCGGCCCGTCGCGGTTGATGACCTCGGGTTCACCGACCGCTCCCGGCTTGCTCTCACCGTCGCTGCCGGCGGCGAAGAGGTGGCCGAGGCCGTGTCCGGTCTGTGGCGGCAGGTCGTCCAGCGGCGCGGTGCCGGCTCAGCGTTCATCCTCAGCGCCGCGGTCGGCGCCGGCTTCGCCTGGCATTTCTCGCCCGCACACTGCGCGCCCAGCCGCGCTGAAGGCAGACGAGCGGTGAGCGTCACCGACGTGGAACGTCTCCACCAGGCTCGCGCCGAGTTCGTCGCCCTGGACCGCGCCAACGGCGGCGGCCACGCCTTCGCCTGGCTCGTCGACCACCTCGACCGGGCAGCCGCCCCCCTGCTGGCCGGCCGCTACACCGCGGTGGTCGGCCGGGAGTTGTTCGCCGCCGTCGCCTCCCTGACGGAACTCGCCGGTTGGATGGCGTTCGACCAGCACCACACCTACGGCCAAGGGACGGCGCAGCGGTTCTTCATCCAGGCGCTCAGCCTCGCCCGCCAGGCCGGCGACCGCGCCTACGCCGCGCACGTCCTGTCCAACCTGGCCACGCAGACGCTGTTCCTCGGCCACGGGGCCGAAGCCGCCCAGCTGGCCCGCGCCGCCCGCTCCGGAGCCGGCCGCGCCTGCTCGGCCACCCTCGCCGCGCGGCTGGCGGTCGTCGAAGCGCGCGGCTGGGCGCTGGCCGGCGACCGCCATGAGACCCGGGCGGCGACCCGCCGCGCCGGCCAGGCGATGGAGCGGTCCGACCCGGACGGCGACCCCGCCTGGCTGGCGACCTTCACCCCGGCGCACTACGCCGGGTCGGTCATGCACGCCATGCGCGACCTCGGCCTGTATCGCGAGGCCGCCCGGCAGGCCGGTCTCGCGCTCGACCTGCCCCACGCCAACGTCCGCACCCGAGCCCTGCACCAGGTGCTGCTCGCCACCGTCCATGCCGGCCGGGGTGACCTCGACACCGCCTGCCAGGCCGCGCGACACGCCCTGGCCGCCTACCCGTACCTGACCTCCGCACGGCTCGAAGCCCGGCTACGCGAGATCAACCGCCGGCTGCGGCCGTACCAGGACGTACGATGCGTGCGCGACTACATCGAGCAATCCCGGGAAACGCTCACCGAACCATGACCCATCCCCACGACCCCCAGCCGCGGACCTGGGTCGAGCCCGAGCTCTACTACGCCCGGCTGGCATCCGTGCACGTCGCCACTGGCGCGCTCATCACCAACCCCCAAGGGGGGATCCTGCTGGTCAAGCCGACCTATCGGCCGCACTGGCTGATCCCCGGCGGGATGGCCGACGATGGCGAGCCGCCCGAGACGGCGTGTGCCCGCGAACTCCGCGAGGAGCTCGGGCTGCAGCTCCCCGTCGGACCGCTGCTGGTGGTGGACTGGGCGCCGCCCGCCGGCCACCGGCGGCGTCCCATCCTCTATCTGCTGTTCGACGCCGGCGTGGTGACCGGCGAGCCGCCCCGTCCGCAGGACGACGAGCTGGACGACGTCGCGTTCCTGCCCGTCGAGGAGGCCGTGAGACGGTTGTCGGCGCAGGTCGCAGGCCGGGTGCCGGCGGCGCTGGCCGCGCGGGAGCAGGGTGGGACCATCTACCGCCCCGCCCGGCGCACCCGCGGGAAGTAGACGTCGACGGCCTCGTCCCACACCGGCCGGTCTCCCAGCTCGTGCAGCGCGTACTCGTCCTCTCCCTCCGTCCGGACGGCCAGGGCTTCCTCTGGCGTGCACACGGTCGACCGGTGCCGATCTCCAGGATCCGGTCGCCCGGTTGAGGGTCCAGGACCAGCAAGGACGATCCGGCCGCCGCGACGCGCTCCCGCGCCCTCCGTTAGCCCATGACCAGGTCGCGGACCAGTCTCAGCGTGGGCTCGTCGCGTGGGCCCATGACGAGCAGGCTGGTCACCGGGCTCTTGCGCCACAGCTCCAGGCGCTCCTTGATGCGGCCGGGCGGGCCGACGAGCGAGATGCCGTCGGCCAGCTCGTCGGGGATCGCCCGGAACGCCTCGTCCCTGCGCCCGGCCAGGTAGAGCGCCTGGATGTGCTCGGCGGCCTCGGCGTAGCCCATGCGGCCGATGATGTCGGCGTGGAAGTTGCGGTGGCGGGCGCCCATGCCGCCGATGTAGAGGGTGAGCATCAGCTTCACGCCGTCGAGGGCGGCCCGCACGTCGTCGGAGACCACGACCGTCACCATGGCGGCCACGTCGAAGCCCGCGGGAGCGCCGGCCAGCGCGTCGCCGTACATCTCCTCGATCTTCTCGGGGAAGGCGAACAGCGGCAGCCAGCCCTGGCCGAGCTCGGCGGCGAGGGCGACGTTCCTGGGGCCCTCGGCGCCCAGGTAGACCGGGATGTCGGGGCGCAGCGGGTGGGTGATGAGCTTGAGCGGCTTGCCGAGGCCGCCCGGCAGCGGCAGCGGGTAGTGGGGGCCGTCGGCGGTGACCGGCTCCTCGCGGCGCCAGACCTTGCGCATGATCTCGACGTACTCGCGGGTCCTGGCCAGGGGGCGGGCGAACGGCTGGCCGTACCAGCCCTCCACGACCTGCGGGCCAGAGGCGCCCACGCCGAGCAGCAGCCGGCCGCCGGTCAGGTGGTCGAGGGTCATGGCGGTCATGGCGGTGGTGACGGGCGGCCGCGCCGAGAGCTGCGCGACCGACGTGCCGAGCTTGATGCGGCTGGTACGCGCCCCGTACCAGGCCAGCGGGGTGAACGCGTCGCTGCCGTACGCCTCGGCCGTCCAGACCGAGTCGTAGCCGAGGCGCTCGGCCGCCAGCACGGATGCGGTCGCGTCGTCGGCGTTGCGCTGCCAGTAGCCCAACTGGAGCCCGAGCTTCATGTGACACCTCCGGAATTAAGTTCTATTACGGCGGCGCCAGGGGCGGGTGTCAATGGAGGATCTTCCGGGAAGTCACAGTCCGTGGTCAAAGGTCTCTGTCGCGTAGCATGCCTCCTGCTTCTGCTGTTGCCGGCGGCCGAGCCTTTGGTGGCCGTGAGCGCGTCCCGCCCCAACATCGTCCTCATCGTCGCCGACGACCTGGAGGCGGGCACGCTGGCCTACTTCCCGAACATCTCCCGGCAGCTCGTCCGCCAGGGGGCCTCGTTCGAGCGGTTCTTCGTGACGAACTCCTGGTGCTGCCCGTCCAGGGCGTCGATCCTGCGCTCCCAGTACGTCCACAGCCACGGCGTGCTGACCAACACCGCCCCCGAAGGGGGCTTCGACCGCTTCCACGCACTCGGCCTGGAACGTTCCACGATCGGCACCTGGATGCGCGCCGCGGGCTACCGCACCGCGCTGATGGGCAAGTTCCTCAACCACTACCCGGGCCGCGGCGTCGCCGAGACCTACGTGCCGCCCGGCTGGGACGAGTGGGCCGTCCCGGTGACCAACCTCTACGACGAGTACGGCTACCGCCTCAACGAGAACGGCCGCCTGACCGAGCACGGCTGGAGCCAGGAGGACTACCTGTCGGACGTGCTGGCCGACAAGAGCCGCGCCTTCATCCGGGCCTCGGGCAAGCCCTTCTTCCTCTACCTGACGCCGATCGCGCCGCACAACCCGGCCAATCCCGCCTGGCGGCACGAGGAGGCGTTCCCGCTGGTCACCGCGGCGCGCACGCCGTCGTTCAACCAGGTGGACGTCAGCCGCGAGCCGCTGTGGCTGCGCAGCCTGCTGCCGCTGTCGCAGGAGCAGATCGACCAGGTGGACGAGCGCCACCGCGCCCGGCTGCGCGCGATGCTCGGCGTGGACGACCTGGTCGGCGCCGTCGTCGAGGCGCTGCGCGAGAGCGGCCACCTCGACGACACCTACATCCTGTTCACCTCCGACAACGGCTTCCACCTGGGCACGCACCGGCTGGCGCAGGGCAAGACCACGCCGTTCGAGGAGGCGATCAGGATCCCGCTGGTGGTGCGGGGGCCGGGCGTCCGGGCCGGCTCGACCATCGGGCAGATGGGGGCCACGGTGGACCTCGCGCCCACCATCGCCGAGCTGGGCGGGGCCAGGGTGCCCGGGTTCGCGGAGGGGCGGTCGCTGGTGCCGCTGCTCAAGGGCCGCAAGCCGGGGCGATGGCGGCACAACGCGCTGATCGAGTTCAACCGGCCCGCCAACCGGGCCTCGGCCCGGCAGACGCCGGTGCCCGGCTACAAGGCGCTGCGCACCGAGCACCACACCTACGTCCGCTACGACACCGGCGAGAAGCAGCTCTACGACCTGCGGACGGACCCCTACCAGTTGCAGAACCTCGCGGCCACCGCCGACGCCGGGCTGCTGGCGAGCCTGGACGCGCGACTGGACGCGCTGGCGGCCTGCTCGGGGGCGAGCTGCCGCCAGGCCGACGCCCGCCAGTGAGGCGACCGGCCGGGGGCGACCGGCCGGAGGGGCGTCAGCCTGAGGGGCCGTCAGCCTGAGGGCCGTCAGCCTGAGGGCCGTCAGCCTGAGGGCCGTCAGCCTGAGGGCCGTCAGTCCGAGGGGCGCGGGAACAGCGAGGGGTAGGCGTCGGCCAGGTGGTCCGACACGGCGGCGGCGGCCTCGCCGGGGTCGCCCGCCTCGATGGCGGCCAGGATGCGGACGTGCCCGGCCCGCAGGACCGTGGTGTCGCCGAGGCGCTCGACCGCCTCGACGGAGAACCTGCGCATCGCGTCCCGCAGCGAGCGCATGATGGCGGCGACGAGCCGGTTGCCCGAGGCGTCGGCGATCGCCCGGTGGAAGGCGATGTCGTGCTCGACGAACTCCTCGGCGGTGCGCGCCGCGTCCATGCCGGCCAGGGCGGTGGCCAGCGCCTCGGTGCCCGCCCGGGTCGCGGCGGCGCGGGAGGCGGCCCACTGCTCGATCATGTGCCGGGTGTCGATGACCTCGCGCGGCTCCAGGGTGGCCAGGCCGAGGTGCAGCCGGAGCAGGCCGGTCAGCGCCGAGTCGGGGCGCGCGGTCAGCACCGCGCCCGCGTCGGGGCCCCGGCCGACCTGGGAGGAGACCACGCCCAGCGTCTCCAGCACGCGCATGGCCTCGCGGACCGAGGAGCGGCTGACGCCGAGCTGCTCGGCGAGCTGGCGCTCGGCGGGCAGGCGGTCGCCGGCCGTCAGGCCGTCCTCGGTGATGCGCCGCTCGATCTGAGCGAGAACGTCCTCGAATGTCCGTGTCCGCTTCACCGGACGCCACCCACTGCCGTCCAACCGGGCCTCCTGCTATGGTCTGACCATACTGTGGTCAGACCATACCTTTGGAGAGGAGAGCCGTGCGAGTCGCCCTGTTCATCACGTGCGTGAACGACACGCTCTTCCCCGGCACCGGCAAGGCCGTGGTGTCCCTGCTGCGCAGGCTCGGCTGCGAGGTGGACTTCCCGGCCGCCCAGACGTGTTGCGGCCAGATGCACGTCAACACGGGCTACCGCGCGGAGGGCGTGCGCCTGGCGCGCCGCTTCACCGAGGTCTTCGCCGGGTACGACGCCGTGGTGGCCCCGTCCGGCTCGTGCGCGGCCATGGTGCGCGAGCAGTACCCGAAGCTGGCCAGGCCGGGCAGCAAGGGGGCGGCGGCGATCGCCGAGGTGGCGCCCCGGGTCCACGAGCTGTCGGAGTTCCTCGTCGACGTGCTGAAGGTCGAGGACGTCGGCGCGTACTTCCCGCACCGCGTCACCTACCACCCGACCTGCCACTCGCTGCGCGGCCTGCACCTCGGCGACCGGCCCACGCGGCTGCTGCGCAACGTGCGCGGCCTGGAGCTGGTGCCGCTGCCGGGGGCCGAGGAGTGCTGCGGCTTCGGCGGCACGTTCGCGGTGAAGAACCCGGCGGTCTCGGCGGCGATGGGCGCCGACAAGACCCGCGGCGTCATGGACACCGGCGCCGAGGTGCTGTGCGCGGCCGACAACTCGTGCCTCATGCACATCGGCGGCACGCTGCGCCGGCAGAAGACCGGGGTGCGGACGATGCACCTGGCCGAGATCCTGGCGTCCACGGAGGAGAGCCAATGAGCGCGACATTCCTCGGCATGCCTGGAAATTTCCCGGAAAACTCGCAGAAGGCCGTTCAGAACTCTCAGCTCCGCTACAACCTCCGCAAGGCCACCCACACCATCCGCGGCAAGCGCGCGAACGTCGTCGGCGAGCTGCCCGACTGGCCGGAGCTGCGCGCCGCCGGCAAGGCCATCAAGGACCACACGCTGCGCAACCTCGACCGCTACCTCGTGCAGCTGGAGCGGGCCGTGCGGGAGGCCGGCGGCACCGTCCACTGGGCGCGCGACGCCGCCGAGGCCAACCGCATCGTCGCCGGCCTGGTCAAGGCCACCGGCGAGCGCGAGGTGGTCAAGGTCAAGTCGATGGCCACCCAGGAGATCGAGCTCAATCAGGCGCTCGCCGCCGAGGGCATCACGGCGTACGAGACCGACCTGGCCGAGCTGATCGTCCAGCTCGGCGACGACCTCCCCAGCCACATCCTGGTCCCCGCCATCCACCGCAACCGCTCGGAGATCCGCGAGATCTTCCTGGACAGGATGCCCGAGGCCCCCGCCGACCTCACCGACGACCCGCCCGCGTTGGCCGAGGCCGCCCGGCTCCACCTGCGCGAACGCTTCCTGCGCAGCAAGGTCGCGATCTCCGGCGCCAACTTCATGGTGGCCGAGACCGGCACGCTGGTCGTGCTGGAGTCCGAGGGCAACGGCCGCATGTGCCTGACCCTGCCCGAGACGCTCATCAGCGTGGTCGGCATCGAGAAGCTCCTGCCCACCTGGCGGGATCTGGAGGTGTTCCTCCAGCTCCTGCCCAGAAGCTCCACGGGCGAGCGGATGAACCCCTACACGAGCATGTGGACCGGCGCCACCGAGGGCCAGGACTTCCACCTCGTGCTGCTCGACAACGGCCGCACCGCCGTGCTCGCCGACGAGGTCGGCCGCCAGGCGCTGCGCTGCATCCGCTGCTCGGCCTGCCTCAACGTCTGCCCGGTCTACGAGCGCGCGGGCGGCCACGCCTACGGCTCGGTCTACCCGGGCCCGATCGGCGCGATCCTCACTCCGCAGCTACGTGGCATGGGCTCCGAGCTGGACGCCTCGCTGCCGTTCGCCTCCAGCCTGTGCGGCGCCTGCTACGAGGTCTGCCCGGTCGCCATCGACATCCCGGAGGTCCTGGTGGACCTGCGCGCCAAGGCGCCGCACGCGGCGGCCGAGCGGGCGGGCATGAAGGTCGCCGGCTGGATCCTCGACGACCACCACCGGCTGGCGGCCGCCCAGCGCGCGGCGACCAGAGTCCGCGGGCTGGTGCCGAAGAAGCGGCTGCCGGGGCCGCTGTCGGCGTGGACCGACACCCGGGACGTCCCGGAGATCCCGGAAGAATCGTTCAGAGACTGGTGGGAGCGGAATGAGCGCGCGTGAGGAGATCCTCGCCAGGATCGCCAGGGCCGTGGCGGGCGCGGAGGACGTGGAGATCCCCCGCGGCTACCGCACCACGGCCGTGACGGACGACCTCGTCGGGCTGTTCGCCGAGCGGGTGGACGACTACCGCGCCGTCGTGCACGTGCTGCCCGCCGCCGAGGTGCCCGCCAAGGTCGCGGAGTGCGCGGCCGGCCGCCGCGTGATCGTCCCCGACGGCTTCGGCCTGCCTGGGCACGACGGCCGGGACGCCCTCCACGCCGCTGGCGCCCTCCCCATCACGGACATCACGGACGACCTCCACACCGCCGACGGCGTCGTCACCGGCTGCGCGGTGGGCATCGCCCTGACCGGCACGATCGTCCTCGACCACGGCCCGGGCCAGGGCACGCGGGCCCAGACGCTGGTGCCCGACTACCACCTGTGCGTGGTGCGGGCCGAGCAGATCGTCTCCTCGGTGCCCGAGGCGATCGCCAAGCTCGACCCGTCCAGGCCGCTGACCTGGATCAGCGGCCCGTCGGCCACCAGCGACATCGAGCTCAACCGGGTGGAGGGCGTCCACGGCCCCCGCACCCTCGAAGTGATCATCAGTACCTGACCACGGCCGCCACGTCCTTGACGGCGTCGGTGAACCACAGCTCGGCGTCCGTCATCGCGGCGGCCCTGGCCAGGGCGGCGTCCGCGCGCTCGCGGACCGGCTCCTCGACGCCCAGGGTGCGCAGCTCGTCCTCGCCGGGGGAGAGCTGGGTGCCGCCCTCGCCGATCCAGACCTGCTCGGGCAGCTCGCCGGGCAGCAGCAGCGCGTGCACCCGGCCGTCGCGCAGGGCCCGCGAGACCTCCGCCAGGCCCACCGGGCCGGCGCTCTCCTGGTGGCGCTCCAGCAGCTCGGCGCGGCGGCGGTCGAGCCAGTCGTCCAGCGCCCGCTCGGCGTCCTCCTCGAACTGGCCGTGCTGGCTGCGGCTGCCGTGCTCGACCATCACCACCCGGTCGGCCGACTTGGTGCCGAGGTGGTGCAGCAGGAACGAGCGGGACTTCGGCGCGCCGGCCACGATGACCAGCTCGGCGCCGAGCCGGCTCACCTGGTCGTCGATCTCCTGCGCCACCGCCTGCGCGTTCTTCTCCCAGGCGTTCTCCACGGCCAGCTCGTAGCGCCGCTGCGACCAGCCGCCCTGCGCGGTCTTCTGCAGCGGCCACGTCGCGGCCTGCACCGTCTGCCGGCGCGGCGCCCCGCCGCCGTAGGCCGTCAGCTCCGCCCCCGCGTGGTCCACGATCACCCGCACGTGCGGCACGTTCTCGCCGCGCTCCAGCAGCATCGGCACGACGTGCGGCAGCGGGGACCAGGTGGCCAGCTCGTACGGCCGCCGCGGCAGCGACTCGGCCAGCACCACCTCGCCGTGCGTGGCGAACAGCGCCTGCCCCGCGGCCGCCTGCCCGGCCGCCGCCTCCAGCGCCCCGACGGTCGCCGGGTCGACGCCGTCGAGCCGGTCGCGGACGCTGTGCCAGTGCGTCTCACGCTCCGGGCCGGTGAGCGCCCCCAGGTAGACCGAGGCGTACGGGCCCCGCCGCTCGTACAGCGGCCGGATGAAGTCGAGCCGCACGGCTCACCACCTCCGCTTCTCCACGCCGAGGCCGAGCGTCTCGCCCACGTCGGCCATGTTCGTGTACTCGCGTTCCGGCAGGGAGTGCACCATGCCCGTCACCCGGTCGGGGGCGCCGGACTCCTCGACCTGGCGCAGCAGGTCCGCCTTGGACTTGGGCCAGTGGGTGTCGCTCAGCCACTTGGCCAGGTCCGCGCGGACGTCCACGTCACCCTGCGTCATGCCCTCGGGGACGCCGGGCTCGTGACCGGGCGGGTACGACCGCACCGACTCCTCACCCACCGCCGGCATGGACTCGGGCTCCTTCCACTCCTGGGCGTGCGTCGTTCCGCCACCGCGCACCAGGCCCTCGGTCTCGTGCTTCTGCTGGCTGTCCAGGCGGGGTCCGTGCTTGTCGCTCCCACGTTCCATAGTTCTCTCACTCCTCTCCTCAGCGCCCCTACCCCCGCTTTCGTGGGCAAACATCGCGGCTGTGTACCCTGCCGAGGGTGTTCGATCCCGACGTCTCCATCGCCACGGCGCGGCTGACCCTGCGGCCGTTCGGGCCGGGGGACGCGGCGCGCGTCCGGTTCATCGTGGAGTCCGGCGCCCGGTTCCTCCCGCCCGGCGCCCCCGCGCAGGCGTCCGGCGTCGCGCAGTGGCTCGCCCGGGGCGCGCACGAGCTGCGCAGGTCCGGGCAGGGCCTGCACCTGGCCATGACCGACGTGGACGGCGTCATCGTGGGCGCCATCAGCCTGTTCAAGACCTCGTGGGAAGCGGGCACGACCGAGGTCGGCTACGGCGTGCACCCCCTCTACCGGCGCCGCGGCCTGGCCACCGAGGCGGTGCGCGGCCTGGTGGAGTGGGTCTTCGGCACGACGCGGCTGCGCCGGATCGACCTGACGGCCAACCTGGACAACCTCCCGTCGCTGCGCGTCGCCCAGAAAGCCGGCTTCACCTGGGAAGGCGTGCTGCGCGGCGCGGTCATGGAGGACGACGGCCCGCACGACCTGGTGGTGTTCGGGCTGCTGCGCGGCGACGGCCGGGCCCCCGCCGCCACCCTGCCGCGCGCCGAGCTGCGCACCCCGCGCCTGCTCCTGCGCGCCCCCGAGCCCGCCGACGCCGCCGACCTGGCCGCCACCGGCGCCGACCCGCTCACCCAGGCCAGCACCGGCGTGCCGCGCGGCTACGGCGTCGAGCACGCGCTGGCCTTCATCGAGGGCGCCGAGCGGATGCGCGTCCGGGGCGCCGGCATCGCCTGGTCGGCCGTCGAGACGCTGACCGGCCGCTTCGCCGTCAACGTGGACCTGCGCGACCTCGACTGGACCAACCGCACCGCCGAGGTCGGCTACATGACCGCCCCCTGGGCCCGTGGCAACGGCTACGCCGGCGAGGCCGTCCTGGCGGTCGCCCGCTGGCTGTTCGAGCGGCAGGGCTTCGGCCGGCTCCAGCTGCGCGCGGCCGTGGACAACCCGCGCTCCCGGCGCGTGGCCGAGAAGGCCGGCTTCACCCGCGAGGGCGTGGCCCGCTCCGCCCTCGCCGGCGTGGACCTGGTGGTCTACAGCCTCCTCCCGTCCGACCTGGCCGTTCCGTCGTAGCCCGGAGGCACGCCGGACTGACCCTCGCACCCTTTGTGAAACCCCTCCGCAACCGTCACCCTTGAGGAAAAGAGCGGGAGGCAGGATGATCACGGTTGTCGGCTGGGACGGGACGGAGCTCTCGGCGGCGGCGACGGCACGGCTGCGCGAGGCCGGGCTCGTCGTCGGGCCGGACGCCGTGCTCGGCCGGCTCAAGCTCGCCGGGGCGACCGCGCCCGACGGGGCGCTGCTGCAGACCCTGGACGACCACCTCGAACACGGTGACGGCCCCGCCGTCGTGATCGCCGAGGGCGACCCCGGCTTCTTCGGCGTCGTACGCACTCTCCGGGCACACGGCCTCAAACCGGACGTGTTGCCCGTGACCTCGCTGGTCACCCGGGCCTTCGGCTGCGCCGGGCTCAACTGGGAGGACGCGCTGGTCGTCGCCCCCTCCGGCCCCCACCAGCTCCATCGGGTCGTCAACGCCTGCCGCGCCCACCCCAAGGTCGCGCTGCTGGTCGCGCCCGGCGTCGGCCCCGGCGAGATCGCCAGGGAGCTGGCCCCCACCACGCCCCGCGCGCTCATCGTCTGCGAGGACCTCGGCGGCCCCGACCAGCGGGTCACGCACAGCCGCATGGGCGAGGCCACCACCCGGCCGTGGAAGGACCCGGACGTCGTCCTCGTCCTCGACCCGCTCCACCGGGCCAAGGAGCCGAGCTGGGTGGCCGGGGCGCAGCCGGGCCCGGCCGAGTGGGCGCTGGCGTTCGACGGGGCGCGCCTGCCGTCCGAGGTGCGGGCGTACGTGCTGGCCAAGCTGGGCCCGCGCCTCGGCGACATGGTGTGGGACGTCGGCGCGGGCGTCGGCGAGATCGCCGTCGAGTGCGCCAGGCACGGCGCGGCCGTCGTGGCCGTCGAGCGCGACGAGGGCCGCTGCGCCGCGCTGCGCGCCAACGTGCTCCACCACGGCGTCAAGGTGGCGCTCACCCGCGGGCAGGCCCCGCCCGCGCTGGAGCCCCTGCCCGACCCCGACGCGGTGTTCGTCGGCGGCGGCGGCACCGACGTGGTGGTGGCCTGCGCCGCGCGCCGCCCGCGCTCCCTGGTGTGCGCGCTGCGTACCGTCGAGCAGGTCTCGGCCGTGCTCGACCGGCTGCGCGAGCACGGCTACCGGGGCGAGGGCACCCAGATCCTGGCCTCCGGGCTGAGCCTCAATCCCGACGGATCCCACCGTATGACCGCCTGTGACCCCGTCTTCGTGGTGCACGCGACGCCCGTACACTCCTCGTGACCTGTTCCCTACCGGTGCGCATCGGTTATCCTCGCGTGTCCTTGTCCACCGCACCGGAGAATCCCTCACGATGAAGCCGCCGCTCCTGCTGATCGGGCAGGGCTCGCACGATGACGCCTACGCCGCGGAGTTCGGCAGGTTCGTACACCGGCTCCGCTGCCGCCTCGACCAGACGGGAGCCGACGTGTCGGGCGGCTACCTGGAGCGCGCCACGCCGCGACTGAGCGAGTCCGTCGCCTCCCTGGTCGCCAGGGGCCACCACCGCCTGGTCGCGCTGCCGCTGAGCCTCGGCAGGACGGGCGACGACTTCGGCGCCGCCCTGGAACGCGAGCAGCAACGCCACCCCACCCTGATGTACGACCACGGCCGCCCGCTCGGCCCCGACCCGCGCGTGCTCTCGCTGCTGGCCGAGCGGCTCGCCGAGGCCGCCGCCGACCTCTCCAGGCCGCGCCCGCTGGAGCTCGCCGGCGCCCGCCCCCGGCTGCGCGCCGTGGACGCCCTCGTCGTGGAGGAGCCGCGCGTCGAGCCGGGCGAGACCGGCATCGTGCTGGTCGGCGAGGGCTCGACGGACCCGGTGGCCAACGCCGAGGTCCACCGCGTCTCCCGGCTGTTCTGGGAGACCCACGCCTACGACTTCATGACCGTCGAGACCGCGTTCGTGTCGGTCACGCCGCCCGGCGTGCCCGGCGGGCTCGAACGCTGCCGCCGCCTGGGGGCCAAGCGTGTGATCGTGGTGCCGTACCTGCTGTTCGCGGGCGGCATGCTGGAGCGCGTGTGGGCGCAGGCGCTGGCGTACGGCGCGGGGCACCCCGACCTCGACATCCGCTGCGCCGAGGTCATCGGCGACTGTGAGACCCTGGCCGACGTCGTGATCGACCGCTACGAGGAAGCCCTCCAGCTCGTCCCGTAAGCACCTGAACCCATCGGAGGTACGCCGTGCTGGCTGACACCCTCGCCGCGATCCGCGCAGCCGACCAGGCGGCGATCGCCGAGGCCCGTGCCCTCCAGGACCGCCTCACCAAGCCACGCGGCTCGCTCGGCGTCCTGGAGGACGTCGCGGTCCGCCTGGCGGGTGCGGCCGGCGCCTGCCCGCCGCCCCTGCCGGCGCCCGCCGCGCTGGCCATCTTCGCCGCCGACCACGGCGTGCACGCCGCCGGCGTCACGCCCTGGCCGCAGGAGGTCACCGTGCAGATGGTGGCCAACTTCCTGGCCGGCGGCGCGGTCGCCAACGCCTTCGCCGCCCAGGCGGGGGTGTCGGTGACCGTCGTGGACGTCGGCGTCGCCGCCGACCTGCCCGACGCGCCCGCGCTGGTCAAGCGGAAGATCGGCTACGGCACCGCCGACCTGTCGCGCGGGCCCGCCATGACCGTGGACCAGGCCGTGCGGGCGCTGGAGGCGGGCATCACGGTGGCCCGCGACCTGGTCGCCGGCGGCGCGCGCTGCCTGGTCACCGGCGACATGGGCATCGCCAACACCACCGCCTCGGCCGCGCTCGTCTCCGTCTTCACCGGCGCCGACCCGGCCGAGGTGACGGGCCGCGGCACCGGCATCGACGACGAGACCTACGAGCGGAAGGTCCGGATCGTCCGCGAGGCGCTGCGCGTCAACGGGCTGCCCGCCGACACCTCCTCGGCCAGCGAGGCGCTGCGGGCGCTGGCCGCGGTCGGCGGGTTCGAGCACGCCGCCCTCGCCGGCTTCATCCTGGGCGGCGCGGCGGCCCGCGTGCCGGTGCTGCTGGACGGCGTGATCGCCGGCGCCGCCGCCCTCGCCGCCGCCGCCCTGGACCCGGCCGCGCTCGACCACTGCGTGGCCGGCCACCGCTCGGCCGAGCCCGGCCACGCCGCCGCCCTCGCCCACCTCGGGCTGCGCCCCCTGGTGGACCTGGAGCTGCGGCTCGGCGAGGGCACCGGCGCGCTGCTGGCCCACCCCATGTTGTGCGCGGCCGTGCGGGTCATGCACGACGTGGCGACGTTCGACAGTGCCGGGGTCACGGAGAAGCCCGTGTAAGGATGTCGCTCATGGGAGGTGAGCCGTGTCCCGATACGGCGCGATGTACGGTCCCGACTACACGTTCCTGGGGGTCGAGCGCTGCGACCTCGGCGATCCTGCGTCCTACGCGGGCGCCGACGTCGTCATCCTCGGCGCCCCCTTCGACGGCGGCACCTCGAACCGGCCGGGCGCCAGGTTCGGGCCGCAGGCGCTGCGGCAGGCGTGCTACCTGCCGCACGACGGCTCCCGTCCGAGCCTGGCGCTGCGCGTGGACGCGCTGAAGGACCTGCGCGTGCTCGACGCCGGCGACGTCGAGTGCTATTCGGGTGACGTCGAGGGCTCGCTGCGGGCCATCGAGGAGGCGGTGCACCGCGTCGCCGCCTCCGGGACGGTGCCGCTGGTGCTCGGCGGCGACCACACGATCGCGCTGCCCGACGCGCGGGGCACCGCCCGGGCGTACGCGCCTGGCCGTACCTCGATGATCCACTTCGACGCGCACGCCGACACCGGCGACATCGCCTTCGGCCACCTCTACGGCCACGGGCAGCCCATGCGGCGGCTCATCGAGTCCGGCGCCATCCGCGGCGACCGGTTCCTGCAGATCGGCCTGCGCGGCTACTGGCCCGAGCCGGAGACGCTGTCGTGGATGGCCGGTCAGCGGATGCGCTCGTACGAGATGACCGAGATCGTGGCGCGCGGGCTGGAGGAGGTGCTGACCGAGTCGTTCCGGATCGCGCTCGACGAGTGCGACCAGGTCTTCCTGTCCGTGGACATCGACGTCTGCGATCCCGGCCACGCGCCCGGCACCGGCACGCCCGAGCCCGGCGGCCTGAGCGCCCGCCAGCTCCTCGACGCCGTGCGCCGCATCTGCTACGAGCTGCCCGTCGCCGGCATGGAGCTGGTGGAGGTGGCCCCGCCCTACGACCACGCCGACATCACCGCCTACCTCGGCAACCGGGTCGTCCTGGAGGCGCTGTCGGCGATGGCCAGACGCCGCAAGGACGACGAGGGCGGCCCACGTTGGGACCCCAGGCAGCCTCTCCTCGATGGTCGTTGACCCGTGCGCAGCAAATGACGGATGCGGAGCCGGTAGGTTTACCTCTTAACACAACCTGCGCGAACGGGAGATTCCCCTCATGGGTCCCTACCTCCTCGGCCTGCGGCTTTCCGGCCGCCGGGTGCTCGTCGTGGGCGGCGGCCACGTCGCGCAGCGGCGCGTGCCCGCGCTCCTGGAGGCCGGTGCGGAGGTCACCGTCGTGTCCCCCAGCGTGACCCCCGCCCTCGACGACCTCATCGCCGCCGGGCGGATCACCTGGCACGCCCGGCCGTACGAGGTCGGCGACTGCGACGGCGCCTGGCTCGTCCAGGCCTGCACCGACGACAGGTCCGTCAACACCGCGGTCGCCGCCGAAGCGGAGGCCAAGCGCGTGTGGTGCGTGCGGGCCGACGACAAGGACGCCTCCGCCGCCTGGACACCCGCCGCCGGCCGGGTCGACGAGATCAGCGTGGCCGTCACCGCGGGCGGCGACCCCCGGCGGGCCGCCGGCATCCGCGACGCCGTCGTCGAGGCCCTGCGCGACGGCACCGTCGATGCCCGCCGCAACCGCACCAAACCGGTCGGCGTCGCCCTCGTCGGCGGCGGCCCCGGCGACCCCGGGCTGATCACCGTACGCGGGCGCCAGCTGCTGGCGCAGGCCGACGTCGTCGTCGCCGACCGGCTCGCGCCGCGCCCCCTGCTCGACGAGCTCGCCCCCGACGTCGAGCTGATCGACGCCGCCAAGGTCCCCTACGGCCGCTCGCTGTCGCAGGAGACGATCAACGACGTGCTCGTGGACCGCGCCAGGCAGGGCAAGTTCGTGGTACGGCTCAAGGGCGGCGACCCCTTCGTCTTCGGGCGGGGCGGCGAGGAGATGATCGCCTGCGCCGAGGCCGGCATCCCCGTGCTGGTCGTTCCCGGCATCACCAGCGCCGTCGCCGTCCCCGCGGCGGCCGGGGTGCCGGTGACGCATCGGGGGGTCAGCCAGGAGTTCCACGTGATCTCCGTGCACGTCGCGCCCGACGACCCCAGATCCACCGTCGACTGGCCCGCCCTGGCGCGCTCCCAGGGCACGCTGGTGCTGCTGATGGCCATGGAACGGCTGGCGAAGGTGGCCGAGGCGCTGGTTCGCGACGGACGTTCGCCGGAGACTCCCGTAATGGTGGTGCAGGACGGTACCCTTCCGACCCAGCGGGCGGTCACCGCCTCGCTGTCCACCGTGGCCGACCGCGTGTCCGCGGCTGGGATACGACCGCCGGCGATCGTCGTCGTCGGGGACGTCGTCAGGGTCGGCCAGGAGGTCGAGATGGTTCGAGCGGAGCGCCTGCCGTGAACACGGCCATGGATGACGGGCAGCCGGAATCGCCGGGGGAGCAGACGTTGAGCTTCCCCCCGGTACGCGACGACGACGACACCTTCGACGCCTTCACCCCCGCCGGCGACACCAGGAAGTCCCCCCAGCCCCACACCCCGAAGCAGCGCGCCCCGGAACCGCGCCCTTCAGAGCCCCGCGCCTCCGAAGAGCCCCGCGCCGCCGAAGAGCCGCGCGCCTTCGGGGAGCCCCGCGCCTTCGGAGAGTCCGGTGCCGCCGAAGAGCCGCGTGTCTCCGAAGCGTCCGGCGCGCCGGGGGACGGCCGTGCACCGGAAGAGGCCCGCGAGCCCCTGCCCAAGCGCTCCGGCACCCGGCCCGGCCGCGTCGCACGGGACAACCCGGGCGAACCCGCCGACCACCTCGACTTCTTCACCCCTCGCACCCCCGTGACCCCTCCCACCTCCCGCCCCGAGCCGAAAGCCCCCGCCCCGACCGGCCCCGCACCCGCCGCCACCCCCGCAGCCGTCCCCGCGCCTACGGACGCCCCCGCGCCCGCGGACGCCCCCCTGTCAACCGACGCTCCCGGGCCCGCCGTCGTCGCCGCCCCGACCGCTACCGGCGGCCCCTCCCTCTTCACGAAGCCCGCCTCACCGAGCGCCCCCCTCACCGACGAGCCCCCGGCCGACCCTGAGCCCCCGGCCGACCCCGAGCCCCCGGCCGACCAGGAGCAGCCCCCGGCCTTCGGTGACGAAACCCCCTCCGACACCGAGCAGCCCGCCACCGCTGCCACCGACGCCGGCGAGACCGAGCCCGAGCTGACCTCCGACGCGCCGGCTGCCGACCCGTCCCCAGCCGACCCGTCCCCAGCCGACCCGCCCACGGACGAGCCCGAGCCCCGAGCCGAAGCCGGCGACCCGGACGAAACACCGCAGGAGAAGCCCGCTTCCGCCACTCCCGCCGACGAATCCACCCCGGACGGCGAGTCCACCCTCGACGAGGACCCTCCACCCGCCGACACCGACACCGACACCGGCGCCGAGACCAACACCGACACCGAGACCGGCACTGGGGCCGCATCACCCCAGGACGGCGGCGACCCCCCACGCGCCGAAGCCCTGCCCCCGGAGCTGGTGGAAGCGCTCACGACCGCACTCGACCAGCTCAGGGAGAGCGTCGCCGACGTACGCCTGGGCCTCGACCTCCCCGGCGTCAAGGAAGCCAGGCAGGCCCGCCTCGACCTCCTCGCCCAGCTGGACGACTACGTCCTCCCGAGGGTCCGCACCAGCACGGCCCCCGCCCTGATCGTGGTGGCCGGCTCCACCGGCGCGGGCAAGTCCACGCTGGTCAACAGCCTCGCCGAGCGCAACGTCTCCCGCACCGGCATCCGCCGCCCGACCACCGGCACCCCCGTCCTGGTGTGTCATCCGGACGACCGCGAGTGGTTCGCCGAGGGCGAGCTGCTCGGCACCTTGCAACGCCTCGACCAGCCCACCCCCGGCCCGATCGTCCCGACAGGAGCGGGAGCCGGAGCAGGAATCGGAGCAGGGATCGGAGCCGGAGCGGGCACCGGCGGCCCCGGCACCGGCATGAACGGCCTCGTCCTCGTCTCGACCGAGAAGCTCCCGCAGGGCGTGGCACTGCTCGACACCCCCGACATCGACTCGGTCGTCGAGGAGCACCATGAGATCGCCCACCGCATGCTCGACGCCGCCGACCTGTGGATCTTCGTGACCACGGCGGCCCGCTACGCCGACGCGCCCGCCTGGAGCCTGCTCAAGCTGGCCAAGGAGCGCGGTGCCCGGCTGGCCATCGTCCTGTCCCGCGTGCAGCGCAAGTCGGTCGATGTCGTGCTGAAGCACTTCGTCCGCATGCTCACCGAGTACGGCATGGGGGAGATCGACCGGTTCGTGATCCACGAGTCGACGGTCACCGACGGCAGGCTGCCCGACAGCGAGGTCACCGACCTGCGCCTGTGGCTGGCCGAGCTGTCGGTGGACGAGGAGCGCCGCGCCCAGGCCGTCCGCGAGACGCTGAACGGCGTGCTCAACAGCTTCCGCATCCGCGTACCGGCGCTGGCCAAACATCTGGAGGCGCAGGTCGCGTTCCGGGCGGAGCTGCGCAAGGACGTGGAGGCGGCCTTCTTCGGCGCGCTGAGCGACATCGACAAGGCGGCCAAGAGCGGCTCGCTGCTCCACGGCGAGGTGCTGGCCCGGTGGCAGGAGTTCGCCGGCTCGGGCGACCTCATGCGCTCGCTGCAGCTCCGCAGGCGGGGCCGGTCGGCCAGGCAGGCGCCCGAGCGGGTGATCGCGTTCAAGGCGGCGATCCGCGCCGGCCTGGAGTCGGTGATCGTCGCCGCCGCCAACCGGGCCACCGAGGAGGTGGTGGCGCGCTGGCGGCACCGCGCCGAGCTGGGCGGCAAGCTCGGCGAGAGGCTGGACCGGCCCTCGGACGACTTCGTGCGCAACGCCGGCCGGGCCATCGCGTCCTGGCAGGATCACCTGAGCGAGCTCGTACGGACCGAGGGTGTGGCCAAGCGGTCGGTGTCCAAGGTGGTGTCGTTCGACCCCGACTCGCTCTCCCTGATCTTCACCGTGGCGATGTTCAGCGGCGCGAACGGCGAGGGCGTGCCGCACCGCCTGGTCAACGCCCTGCTCGGCGCGGAGTCGCTGCGCGGCATCGGCGCCAAGGCGCTGAGCGACCTGCGGGCCAGGATCAGCATGTTGTTCGACGAGGAAGCCATGCGTTACGTGCAAGCGCTCGACTCCGCGGGCGTACCGGACGAGTCCGTCGCGACCCGCCTCTACCAGGCGGCGTACAACCTCGAGGTCGCCCGATGACCACGACCACGACCACTCCCAGGCCGGGGCTCGCCTCGCGGCTGACCGCGCTCACCAAGGTGGTGGAGCTGGGCCAGGGCCGGCTCGACCAGAAGCTGCTCGACGACGCCACGGCGCTGCTGCAACGGGCCGGCGAGCGCCTGAAGCTCTCTCCCGACCACACCGTCGTGGCCCTCGCGGGCGGCACGGGCAGCGGCAAGTCGTCGTTGTTCAACGCCATCTCCGGGTTGGAGCTGTCGCCGACCGGCGTGCGCCGGCCGACCACCGGGCGCACCCACGCCTGCGTGTGGGGGCTGGAGGGCTCGGCGCCGCTGCTCGACTGGCTGCGCGTCCAGTCGCGGCACCGCTTCTCCCGGGTCAGCGCGCTGGACAAGGGCGACACCCAGCTCAACGGGCTCATCCTGCTCGACCTGCCCGACCACGACTCGATCAGGGCGCTCGCCGACACCGAGGCCGACCGGCTCATCGGCCAGGCCGACCTGGTGGTGTGGGTGCTCGACCCGCAGAAGTACGCCGACGCCTCCACGCACCGGCGTTACGTGACGGAGCTGGCGGGGCACGACGCGGTGACCGTGTTCGCACTCAACCAGGCCGACAAGCTCGCCACCGAGGAGCTGGCCGAGCTGCTCATCGACCTCAACGACCTGCTGCGCCGCGAGGGCGTCGAGCATCCCAGCGTGGTCCCGACCTCGCCGGTCACCGGGCGCGGCATCGAGAGCCTCAAGAGCGTCATCGCGACCGCCGTCGCCCGCCGCCGCGCCGCCATCCAGAAGCTGGAGGCCGATCTGCACCGGCTGGAGCAGCGCATCGCCGAGGTCATGCCGCTGGGCGAGGCGCTGTCCGCGCCGAGCGCCGTGGACGAGGCCCGCAGAATGGGCCTGACGGACGCGCTGTGCGACGCGGTCGGCGTGCCGGCCGTGGGCGACGCCCTGGAGAACGTCTACGCCGAGCGTTCCGCCCGCTGGGTCGGATGGCCCTACCCGCGCTGGGCCGGCAGGTTCCGCGCCGATCCGCTCAAGAGCCTGCGCCTGGACGACGTGCGCCAGGAGATCCGGGGCATCACGACCGGCTCGGTGAGCGCGCAGTCGGCCGAGGTCGCCAACGCGGTGCACGCCTTGGCCGACGGCCTGTCCATGAGCATGCACCCGGTGTGGCGCACGGCCGTACACCGGGCCGCCAGGTCCAAGGCCAAGCAGTTGCCCAAGGCGCTGACCGAGGATCTCGCGGAGGTGGCGCCGCGGCTCGACCGGGTGCCCGGCTGGTGGTGGGCGCTCAAGGTGTGGCAGTACGTGCTGGTCGCGATGTTCCTGGCGGGGGTGGTCTGGCTGGCGGCCGGCCTTCTCGTGCCCGGCTCGCTGCCGCCGTCGCTGGAGCTCCTGGGCGACAGTGCCACGCTGCCGTGGGTGGGCCTCATGATGGCCTCGGTCCTGGGGCTGGGCGCGCTGTCGGGCATCGCGTCCCGCAACTTCGTGGAGCTGGGGGCCTCGCGGGAACGCGAGCGCCTGGAACGCGAGATGCGCCGCCGCGTCGCAGCCGTGTCGGCCACGATGGTCGTCGAGCCGGTCGAACGCGAGCTGACCCGCCATCACGCGTTCTACACGGCCCTGCGCGACCTGTCCTCCTGAGGTTCCCCGCCCGCGGGCTGTCCTGAGGTTCCCCGCCCGCGGGCTGTCCTGAGGTGTCCCGCCCGCGGGTTGTCCTCCGACGTGTCCCGCCCGCGGGCCCGATGCGGCCTCTTGTCCGCCTCGTTGGCCCTGGTCCGCCCTTTGCTCGTCCCTTGCCGTCCCTTGTCCGTCCTCTGCCCGTCCCTTGCCGTCCCTTGTCCACAGGCTCGCCCCGCCCGGACACCGTCATCCACAGAATCGCGTTCGCCCGCTCGCGCCGACCGCCTTCTGCGGCACCTTGTTGCCAGAGCGCGGGCACCCCGCCCGCCGGCCGCAGGGGAAGGCACGAGATGAACGACATCCACATCACGCTCACCGGCAACGTCGCGGCAGAGCCCAGGCAGTACACCTTCGAGGACGGCCTCCGGGTGACCTCGCTGAAGGTCCTCACCTCGCACCGCTACTTCGACAGGAAGGCGGGCCAGTGGACCGACGGCGAGCGCGTCTGCTTCACGGTCCGCTGCTGGCGCGCCCTGGGTGACAACGTCGCCACGTCCGTACGGGCCGGGCAGCCGGTCGTGGTCTCCGGCCGGCTGCGCATCCGCGAGTTCGGCGCCGAGGGTGAGCGCCGCTTCATGCCCGAGATCGAGGCCAGCGCCGTGGGCCACGACCTGCGCTGGGGCACCGGCGTCTTCACCAAGCCGGAGCGGGGCGCCGGAGCGACCTCGATGAGCAAGGAGATGCGCGACCGCCTCGACGAGGAGACCCAAGACTGGGCCATGGCCACCCAGCCGGCCCGCCGCTCCGCGCTGGCCACCGACCACCCGGCCGTCCGCGTCCTCGGCGCGGCGGGCCCCGAGCACGACGGCGAACGACCGGCCGGCGAGCACGACCACCAGCCCGAGCCGCTGCTCGCGGAAGAACGAGCAGCGGCGTAGCCCCGCGCTCCGGCGGCGGTCGGGTGGGTGTGGGGACACGCCGGTCACAGTCCCGGCTCCCGCCCCGCGCCCCGGTCCCGCCCACCCGTCCCCACCAGGACCATCAGCCGTGCCGGGCAGCGAGGCAACCCTCCACCAACCGACTGGGAGATTGACAGGAGGAGCACCGTGCGTCATCATGAAAATGCGACCGAGGGATATGGGTCTGCGTTAGCGTGGAAAGATTCATAGACAAATGAGGAAAGAGCGAGTACGCTCATGCTTCCACGCTGCCTTCTTCGGCGACCCACGATGCTCGCTCACATCGCGAGGTTGTCTGGCGTGCGTGTAGTCAGTCCGCCGCGAGCCCTCGGAAGGACATCTGTTGGCAGCCTCGCGCAACGCCTCCGCCGTACCCGCTGGTCCCCGTCGCGTGTCTTTCGCGCGTATCCAGGAGCCGCTCGAAGTTCCTGATCTTCTCGCTGTGCAGACCGAGTCCTTCGATTGGCTGCTCGGCAACGAGAGGTGGAAGGCCCGGGTAGAGGCGGCTCGTCAGGCCGGGCGCAAGGACGTCCCGACCCAGTCGGGCCTTGAGGAGATCTTCGAAGAGATCAGTCCGA